>JAEXDQ010000027.1 GCA_023401595.1 Spirochaetota bacterium | reverse complement strand
ATGAACAGACCATAATGGAGGATTTGATCGACGACCGCATCACCAGGCACAAGGGGACGGTCCTGATCAGCAACGCGACGGCCGACGCATACAAGGCCCACCTGTCCGACAAGATCAGGTCACGCCTAGTCGAACGTGGCGCGACTTTCGCGCTCGTCGGTGATGACTGGAGGCGCAAGAATGACCGACCACACTCCTGATGTGCCTATCAACGAATACCATGACGGTGAGTTCTATCGGCAATGGGATGGAATTTCCGAATGTGCCCGTGCCCACTCAATTGGATACGACACGCTTAAATGTCTGGTAGCGACCGGCTATCCACTGTATTGGGAGGACGATGTGAATATCACATTCGATACGCCAGCAGACTCTCCTTATCGCTACGAAATGGTCGGCAATCCCACCAAGTCCCGGAAAACACCACAGCTGATAATTGATGTTTTGGAGGCTGTCACGGCAGAGAGTAACGGCACTTGTTGATATATGGCAAGTTTGGAGGTGATTATATGGACATGTATTACGAAAGTCCCATCCGGGCGGCAGAAAACAGCAGGACGCACCGGGCGTTGTCCAAGGACAGGTATCCGGTGGTCTGGAACAACAAAAAGGTCATGGCGCAGATTCTTTACGAGAAGGGGGGATACCGCCTTACATTCGCAGGTCTGCCGCTGACGAGCATCCGTTTCACGGAGTATTTCCATCTCATTGATGCGTGCAAGGCATGGAGGCCCCTCTAATATGGCGAACGTATACAAAATCCTCCAACACCCCAAGCGGAAAGAGATTGACAAGTTGATTATAGCTGGCATCGCCGATAACGCTATTGCGAAAGATTACGATTTATCGGCTTTGTGCGTAGGGAGATACCGAAGGAACTACCTCCCGTCAATCATGAGGGTTGCTCAGCTGGAAACCGTGGACGGCCTGATCGACAGAATCAATGAATATCTGGAACGGACGGACAGGCTCTATCAAAGCGTTTCCGAATGGATGAGCGACCCTGACGATCCCACCAAGTTCAGTGGCTGTCCCCGGTCTAGCGAAGTCATGGTCATCTACGATGATGAACAAGGGGGAAAACGCACTCGCCGGAAGGCGAAGTTGTGCGATCTGCTGGACAAGACCGGCGTCGATGTGATTTCGGTCAACCTCCTACTCGCCGACCCCCGTCATACCATGCTAAAAACCGCCGAGGTACTCAATAAGCAACTGGAATTGCTGGCAAAGGCCAAGGGGATGATTACAAGCACCACCGTGAACGTCGTTTCCGGATCGCTGGAAGACATCCTTGACATAGCCAGGAAGGCTCTGGCCCCTTGGCCCGAAGCCCTTGTTGCGCTGGCCGCAGCCCTGGTACCGGAGATGGAAAGTGAGGCAGGGGATGAGGTATGATTTTTGCGACTTCGCTTGTGGGTTGGACATACCGACATATCTTCGCCGGATTGGTTTTGATCCTTTTGTATGGCAGGACGATGTAATTCGTTCCACGTCACGGCGAAAGATAATTAACGGGGCCCGGCAGTCCGGCAAATCGACTATGGTCAGCACCATACCCTGCCATACCGCAAGATTCGTACCCAAGAGCCTGAATATCATCATTGCCCCTACGGAAGCCCAGAGCGTCGAGGACATGATCAAGGTCTACGATTTCATCTCCCATGACAGGCGGTATCCCAAAATCATCAGGAAATCCGACGGTCTCATTCAGCTAGCGAACGGCAGTCGAATTCTTGTCGTTGTGGCAACCGACCGGAGCGCTCGTGGATATTCCAAGCCCAGGACAATCATCATGGACGAAGCCAGTCGTATCCCAGACGTCGTTTACAAATCAGGTGTCCGTCCCATGCTGACCGACAACAGCGAATGCAATCTGTTGCTCATATCAACACCTTTTGGTCGAGAAGGCTTTTTTTATGAATCCTGGACGAATCAGACGGACGTCTGGACCAAAGTAGAGGTGAGGGCTCCATATGATACCGATCCGGTGGACCAGTGGCACTTGAAGCCAGCCATGCCCGAAGATGAGTTCAGGACGGCATGTGCTGCCCGGAATATCCGGGCATATTATTCGCCGCGGCATTTCAATTTAGAGGAGCAGGAAGAACACCTCCAGTCGATGGGCATCCTTCAGTACCGCCAAGAGTATTGTTGTGAATTCGTGGAGCAGAACGCCGCGGTTTTCACCTATGAGGACCTGGACAGAATGTTTTCCTCGAAACTGATACAGCAAACCGAACCGGCTGCCGTGCCTTCAACGGTTCCTGGCGGTCTATTGATTCCAAAACGGTTGGGAGGGACCTTTTTCTGATGTTTGGAGATTTCGCAACCGTTGATACGGTAGTCCTTCCCGACACTGAATACGTGGTGGTGCAGGACCTTGCAAAAAAGTTCGACTACACGACCACCGAGATACACCGGATCACCCCTGAACTGCTTGTCAGTCCTTCTAGGACGTCCCGCGTCTATTATTTCGAGGATGTGGTTTTTCGTGACAAGCGACAGATGAAATATTCGCAGCTACCAGTCTATACCAAGGAGCTGATGCAAAGTATGGAGCTTGAGGGACAGTGCGCCCTTGTGATCGACGGAACCGGCGTAGGGGAGGCCGTATACGACCTGTACGACGATGCAGGGCTCGATCCCCTGAAAATAATATTCGGTTCCGGCAATTCCCCGACCATACAGGCCGACCGGAATTCATTCTCAGTCACATCGAAGTTCGGCAAGGTGTCAGGCATCGTTGTTCCCAAGGCGGATCTTGTGGGGGCGTTGCAGGTATATGTGCAGCAAGGTCGCCTTCGTCAGGTAGAAGGCTTGCCGTTCGCGGAAGAATCCCGAAGGCAATTTCAGAACTTCGTAGGCAGGATTAACGAGAAGGATAAATACGTCAAGTATGGCAATCTTGATGACGAAATTCACGACGACATGGTGGTGACGGCAGCGATGGCATGCTGGTACACCCAGCATACGCGAAAACTGCTCTCTGTCAGACCAACGACACATAAGGGGCAGAGGCAGACGTACAACACAAACCCGTTCAAGGAGGACGAAAAAGCATGGCGGTGAAGAAATCACAGATAGAACAACTACAGGACATGTACCAGCGGCTCATTTCGGCTCGCGATCCATATCTGAAAATCTGGCGGCAGGTCTCCGAGTGGATTGACCCCTGGTATGGCAGAATGGACATGGGATCGGCTCCATCTGCGAATGACCTGCCCCTATCCAGTGCGATTTATGATAGCACTGTATCCTATTATTCCCAGGTGTTCACCACCGGGCTGCAGGGATATACCTGTTCGAGTCAGTCCGCGTTCTTCGGCATCGTGCCGGAGGACCCCAAGACTATGGAGAAGAATAGCGAACTGACCGAGATGCTACAGGCGAGATCGCGCGCCATGTACCAGGTATTCAAATCAAGCAAGCTGTACAAGACTCTTCACCCATTTTTGAAGAGCTTTGGCGATCTCGGTACCGCAATCATGGTGATGGGCAAGCATCCCGATACATTGAAACCGTATTACAACTATGTCCCCAACTACCAGTGCCTTACAATCAAGGATAATTTCCACGGTGACGTCGATACTTTGTTCCGGACGCTCTGGCTGACCGCCTACGACGCCAGGAAGCAGTTCGGAGAAGACAATCTGCCGCCTTGCGTACTTAAATGTACTGATAAAATGAAGCAGTTCAAATTCATCCAGGTATTCGCACCACGTGGACGGTTTGACCTGGACATCGAGGCTGATACTCCATTCGTAGAAGTAGTGTGGTGCGCCGAGGACGTGAAGAAGGCCGTTTTCGAGGGAGGCACGAAGTTCCGGCGGTTCATTTGTACCCCATGGGCCGAATCATTCGATGGTACGGCATGGGGAATCGGCGCCCCCGGTATGCGGCAGTTTACATCCAGCCATTCAATGCAGTTGATGATGCGCGACCAGATGAACGCCTCGCGGTATATGTCCGCTCCTCCGCTGAAAAAGACTGAAAACCTCATAGCTGACATCAAGCCGGGTGGATTCATCAATATCCCGCCAGGCGGGGACATCGCGGCGTTGCAGATGGGAGCCGATGTGAGCTGGAACAACATGACCCGCCAGGACCTGCGCGCCCAGGCTAAAGCGGACTATTTCGTGGATTTCTTTCTCATGCTCAGCCAGTACAGCGGACAGGTCAACACAGCGACGCTGGCGCAGGGGTTGCAGAACGAGCAGATAAAGATGATGACGTACTTTCTCGATGTGCTGTCCAATTCTCTGTTTGAACCGTTGATCGAATGGACCTGGAATGCCATGGGCGAGGACGGCATGTTCAATGACGGATATTCGATAGCCTATGACGATCTGAATATCGACTATATTTCACCTTTGTACCGCATCCAACGACAGGCTGTGTCCCTGGAACCCACGGTGAACGCCATGAATCTGATCCTTCCCTACATGCAACTGGACAATTCGCTTATGGCCTACGTGGACCTGCCTGAGTATGCGAAGATCGTTCGGGATGCGACCGGCGCTGATGTCCGGGTAATCCGGTCTGATGACAAGGCCAAGCAGATACTCGAAACCCAGGCACGCGCCGCCAAGGACGCGGAAGAAACCGCTCTGTCCATTGAAAAGCAAAAGGCTGACGCGGCCACATACAATGCTGAGTCCAAGGCTCCCGAAGAAGGCAGCCCTGCACAAATGCAAGCGGGTGACCGATACAAGAATTTGAAATTCGGAGGCATAAATGGATGACATGCATGAGTTGAGTCTCAGGTACAAGAAAGTTTTCTCAGGACTGGATGGAAACATGGTTCTCGCCGACATTCTGGCGATGCTTGGCTTCTGCAACAACATCCCGGATCGGATTGAACCCAAGTGCATCGCCGTAGCGAACACAATCTTGTCCAGATTGGGTGCATTCGGTACGGATGGTATCGTGGACTATGTGACGCGAATTACCTCAGGGCCCAGCCTTGCGGATATAACCCCAATGAAACGGAGGACTGAAAATGAAGAAAAAATGGATTAGGGTATTCTTTGATGTGGATGGTACCGCAGGAGGAGGCGAAGCCGATACAGGCAGCGGTGAAGGCGACGGACAGGGAGGTGAACACTTTGTACAGTTTGAGAAACCCAAGTATTTTGCGCAACTTACGCCGGAAAAGGCTGATGGTGATGACTTCAAGCGGTTGTACAAGTATCAGAAGCTTGATGATCTCGCCGATGCGACCGTTGCCGCGGAGTCGGAGAATGAACGGTTAAAAAATGAGCTTGGGCGGGCGATCATCGTTCCGGACGGCAAGGATCCCGATGCGGTCAAAAAATTCGCCCTTGCGCTGGGCGTTCCGGAGGACCCAACAGGATATTCTATTCCTGCCCTTGACGACAAGTCCGGGATCAAGGCTGAATCCGTGGATGCAATCAAGCGGATGTGCCACAAGTACATGATGACCAGAAGACAGGCTGACGCTGTAGGCAAGATACTTGTCAAGGCTGCCCAGGATGGAGCGGAATCGGCAGCCCAGATACTCGCACAACGTAAAGCCGGCATAAACGCTACTTTGCAGGCAAGCTATAAGGACTTGCAATCCGATATAGACCGGAAGTCATCAGCTGAGCGTGATATGGCCGCGTTTAAGGCTTTCTGCCAGGAAACCGGCCTTGCGGAACTCTTTGATCAGAACGGAGTTTCATACAATCCGCAAATCATCAAAGGCATAGCCGCTTTCACAAGGTCCCATGCAGGGCAGAGCCATGCGACCCCATCAGTCCAGTCGGGGAATACGCATCAGAAGGGATATGGAAAGGAATTCGCTGAAAAATATGGAGGCAAGGTATGACAAACTTTGACGATTTACTTGATGTAATCAACATTGCTGAATCTGAATCCAACACACAGACCAAGCCATCTGGTGAACATGCCCCGCATACTTCTCAGCAAGAACCAGGGGATGTTGGAAAGAAAGATGTCCATGATGTATATGGGGCTCAATTCAGGGCCCTGTACGGTAAGTAACGGCACCATTTGTTTTTCTTGGTCGGGTGGCTGATACTTGATGCAGCTACGTTGTAGCGTCAGCAAACCCGAAAAGGGGAAGGATAGCGATATAGGACCTCCAGAAGAGGGGAATGTAAGCAATTCCGTTTATGGCTGGTTTTGTACATCCAAAATTTTTGGAGGTCTTATTTATGGCAACAGTCTTTTCCACTGAACGTCTGAACATCCAGCAGGCGTTTCAACGCGAAAAGTACGAGGGCTACGATCAGTTGCTTGGAGAGCTTGTCCAGCAGAATGATTTTTTGCGTGTAGCAGCCGTACTTCCAGCGAACAAAGGTTCCATCCATGAGACGCTTGTCGCCGACAAACTCGGCAAGGGTGCGGTTCGTGCGGCGAACGAAGGTATTTCCCAGATGGCGTCGCAAACCCACATCAAGACTGACCCCGTGGTCTCGTATGAAGGTGATTCGGTCGTTGACGACCTGGTGATATCAGGTTCGCCGGATCCATTCGCTACCCGCATGAGCGAGGATGCAATGAATCTGGTTGGATTCGGCAATGGTTGGAATGACATTCTGATCACCGGAAACGCAAAGGATCAGAAAGGATTCGACGGTCTGAACGCTCGGCGCAACAAGGCCACGATGGATAATGTGACCAGTCTGGGTGGGACCAGCAACCTGACATCCGCATATCTGATCGAGTTCGGTAATACGGCGGTCTCCTTGCGTTATACTCCTGGTTCTATGCCCGGACTGCACTCCGAGGACAAGGGACAGCATCAGATTTACCTGTCGGACATGTCTTATTTCTGGGGATGGGTCATGCATTATGCAATCAGTTTTGGCTTGTCGGTCCGACAAGAGCGTGCGCTACAGCGGTTCTGCAATATCGACGTCACCAGCACATCAAGTTTTGATTCCCTTTTACAGACCGTCATCAAGGGCAAGAACAAACTGCCGAACAAGGGGCGCAGCTCCTATCTGTTCTGCAATACCGACCTTCTTTCAATGTTTGAGATCGCGATACTTAACAAGGCGTCGAATTTGCGTACCGTTGAAATCGAAAACTACGGTCCTGTCACCATGTTCGTCAACGTCCCGATCCTGCCGATGGATGCGTTGCAGACTGGCGAGACCAAGGTTTCGTAAGAGGAGGTAAGAATGAAAGACAAACTTTTGGATTTTGGCGTCTTGTCTGCGTTCGGCGCTTCTTCGGCCGAGAGTTTCTGCGAGAACACGCTTGATTTTGGTGTTGACCAGAACTTCCTTGGTTCTGGAACCCAATGCAAGGTCGTGTTCATCGCCACCAAAGCGACCACTGCTTTTACACCTAAATTGTATTCCGGTGCTACGGAGACTCCCGTTGACGTGTATGCCCAGGGGGGCGCCGTCGCTACGCTTGCGATTGGTGAGAAGGTGGAACTCGCCGTGCCTTTGAAGCTCGCCAGATATGTTCGTGCCGGTGGTGTGGCGACCTCCGGCGGTGTTGCCGCTCATTTGGAGATGGGGGGCAGCAACTGATAAACGACTGACCGACCTTTTTCTCCCGCATGTCCGACCAACGTGCGGGAATTACCTGGAGGGTGTGTGAAGACATATTCGATACAATGGCTGGACATCTCCAACAGGGCGCTCGCCCGCATATCCTCCTCTCTGCTGACGCGGATGGATGAAGGCACGTTGGAAGCAAACTATGTGAACGTGCTGTTGCCGAGTGCTTTGGAGGCTGTGTACGCATCTTTGCCGTTCGATGACACGACATGCGTCCAGGACTTGCCGTTGGTCCCTTCTGATGGGACGTCCGGCTATTCTTTTTCCTACAAGCTGCCCGAATCCGCGACAAGGATCAACAAAGTATTGACCGTCCCCGTGGATATGGACTGGCAGATCGTCCAAGGCTTGTTGCTTACCGACGCCACGCAGGTCAAGGTCAGATATGTGTCGATTCCGAACGAACCAAAGGACATGCCGTTCTATGCCCGCGAACTTGTAGTACTGAAACTCGCGTCAATGCTGGCAAGTCCCGTATCCCACAATCAGTCGCTGGCATCCAGCTTGGCATCAGAATATCAGAGCCAACTTGCCAATGCAATCACATTCGCCGCTCCAAGCCAGATGCAGAGGGATTACATGCAGACCGTTTCCTATACGGACAGAGGATGACCATGAGTAGTTATAGGACAATCCAGTACAACTTTACAGCCGGTCTGATTTCCCCTCTTCAAGAGGGAGCGGTGGGGTCTTCCATATACCAGGGTGGACTTTCCATCGCTGAAAACGTGTTCTATGGCCCAGGATACGGGTTGTTCCGTCGCCATGGGACGAAATTCGGCTGTGTAGCCAAGTCTGAGTCAATTGTCCGTCCTTTCTGTGTATCAGGAGTGGTTTACATGGTGGAATTCTCCAATTTATCTGCCAGACTTCTGGATAAGGACGGAGTGGTGACAGGTTCGGAGGTCACCACACCCTATCTCGCCGTTGACGTCGCAGGGCTGTCCTGTGTATCCAATCAAGACAAACTCTACATCGTACATCGTAAATACCCTCCGATGACGATGAGCATGTCCAACGGTCAACTTCAACCTCCCTTGCCGGTTTCGTTCGTCCAGAGCCAAAGTTCAACCGCTTCTACCGGAGTGGATCGAACCATCTGCAAGACCTTCGATACGTCTGGGAATTTTCCTTCCATTCAGTTGTTCTGGGGGGGGCGATGGTATCTGATGGGTACGGACAACGATCCGTTGATGGTGTGGGCGTCCCGCACCTATGATGCCGTCACTGGCGCATATCGCTATAATGACTTCACCTTGCGGGTTTTTGAGTGGATACCGGATGGAAATGGTAGTGGAGAAGAACAGGAACTAGCTGTCGCCGACCTTGCTTTCGCTTATCTGAACAGCGATATGTACGGCACTCGCATCCGATGGGCGATCGCCCATCAGAGTCTTTTGGTAGGAACAGGAAGAACAATCTATGGCACGACGTCGAGTTCGGCGGTCACTGCCACCACTGATTCCCCATTTTCCCTGGCACCTGCCATGACGTATGGAACTGGAGGAACAGGCGTCGTGAGCTTGGGGTCCTATGTCTTTTTCGCTGGAACCGACAACCGGACGCTGATGTGCGCGGCATACAACCAGCAATACGCAGGATACTCCGGCATGGACATCTCCGCACCGGTGGCGAGATACCTGCGCAATGGAATCAAAACCGTATGCGTTACCGACGGACCGATGTCCTTGGTCTGGGTGCTTACCGTGGATGGCAATCTGTTGTCATGCTTGTTCGATGCGACCAACGGGATTGTCGCATGGAGCGTCATGACGTTCGGGGAAGATACGCCCGTGTGGATAGAATCGCTGCAGGGGGATGACGACGGGACATGCAGGTTGGTCATTGTCATGTTGCGGGGGGAGAAAAAGTGCATAGAGACTCTTGATATCGTCGCTCCTGCGAACATATGGGAACAACCTCATGTTGATTGTTATCGGCATTTCTCCAACGGGGATGACGCCGACATGTCCCATCTCGGACGTTCGGGGGTGCTCCTACGGGTAAAAGAGGTGGATGGAGTTCACGAATATCTGGCGTCCATCATACCTTCTGGCACGGGAATCGGCAAACTGAACAGTGATGGATATGTCGGTGTCATATATGCATCCGTTATCGGTACTTTACGTTCAGAACTTCCAGCAAATGGGACCAGCCAAGGCACCAAACGGGCAATATCTGACATATCGCTGAGATTGTATCGTTCTCTTGGTGGAGGTATCGCCGCTCGCCCGGATTTTGACAATTCCGAAACGTTGGCGGTTGGAATCCCTGATGATATGAGGCAGATGTTCTATCGATTGTACGGCGACTATCAGTACGGACAATGGCATCGTCTATATACAGGTGACAAGACGACGCAGTTCCGTACATCGAATATCACCGATGACCGACTGGTCATCGCCAGCGACGATCCTTTCCCGTTGTGCGTGTGTGCAATCATCGTCAAGCGTTCTGTAGTGGAGGCATAGCATCATGATGTTTTGGGGGCTGATGGCTTTCATCGGCGCGGGACTTTCCGTAATCGGTGGTCTGGCGAGCTGGGACCAGAAGAGAAAGAGTGAGCAAGCCGCCAGGCAAGAGGCTACCAGACAGTACAACCTCCAGCTTGACAATCTATTGACCGAACATCAGACCGGATTGGAAACCCTGCTGTTTGAATCGCTTCCCAATGCACAGCTTACATTGGGCCAGGCGGAATTGAATCTGGACAGTCTGGACAGCCAGATTACAGAGCGCAACGAATGGCTTTCGGCTTATCAGAACATGTTGAAAGGCACTGGTGCGGATACCCTGTCCCAGACCAAGCAGTTGCTTGATCAGAACCTCTCCCTTGCTAAGCAGAAGGAAGAATTGGTCAAGAAGCAGAATCTGGCTTATGTCGAATCTTCCGCCTTGGAAATCGAAGCCGCGATCAAGAGCGGTTGGTCTTCTTTGAACGACGCCCGACAATCGCAAGCGATGGCGAATGTACAATCGGGTGCGACGGGTGCGGTAGTCGGTGCAATGAGTTCTTCTGCGCTAAGAACCAAAGAACAGATTAGAAAATATATCGGAAACGATATGGTCTTCGACATCGATAGCACTCAGGAAGGGGAAGAAATTGGACTTTTCGCCAAGAACCTCATGGCGATACAATCCACCGTCGCGTTGCAGGTCGAGGCGAACGAACTGAATCTGGAAGCCGCCACCGTTGCGATCGCCCAGGCTCAATTACAGTTGGACACTCAGATAGAGGACTGGAAGGAAACCGCCGAACAATACCAATTCGACGTTGAAACCTCGATTCCCAAACAACAGGAACTCTTACGACAGCAGATCGGCAACGCAAAACAACAGATTGAGTACTATCAGAAAACCGCAATGCAGAAGCTTGAACAGTGGACGTCCACGGCTAAGGAGAGAGGAAAAGCATCATCTGAAATCGATACCTTTGTTTCCAGTTGGAAAGATAGGTTCAAGCAGGCCGGAATTACGCCAAGGGATGGTGAATGATGGCATTGGTGAGGGATA
This sequence comes from Spirochaetota bacterium, assembly GCA_023401595.1. Lineage (GTDB taxonomy): Bacteria > Spirochaetota > Spirochaetia > Sphaerochaetales > Sphaerochaetaceae > Spiro-02. The sequence goes on along the minus strand of JAEXDQ010000027.1, from coordinate 24,311 downwards.
TCGATACCGGTGCCTTGAACAGTGCCGTAAATAACACGAAAAATAGCAATGCGGCTCTGGCCACTGCACAAGAGGCCCTTACGCGGACTCGGCAGGACAAGTCGCTGGAGAATCTGCAAGGCGCCCGCAAATATCAGCAGGAAGCCTCCGAACGCCAAGCGATGGCCGATACGTTCAATATGGTGCTGGGTACATTCCAGACGGCCATGAATGCGGGGTCTGAAATCTATAATATCGTCAGGTCCAACCAGATTCAGACAGCGAACAACAATTCCACCGTCGCGATCAATGTGGGCGGTCAGATTCTCAGCCGATCCATTTTTGACGGCACAACGACCTTCAAGGAGAACCCTGACACTGGTGAGCTGGAATTTTCCGTAGCGCCCAGTGTCCAACAATGGCATGACGACTATGTGAAAACGATACAGGAAAGCGACATGATGGCGAGCGTAAAGGAACTCGCATTGTCAAGTTTCGAGGCGTCATGCTCCAATTTGATTGCCAAGGGGTTCAGTGAGGCAATCACACAGGCGTATACCGACCTCAACGATCAGTTTCAGTCCACGTTGGAACAGAACCTTAAGAATGATGTCGCCCTTGTATCTTCCAACGGTGGATCGCTTGGCGAAGGCCAGGTTCTTTCCGGTATCGCGACGATCGCTGGGCGCAGTGACTGGTCCACCGCGAAAAAGGAGGCGAAAAGCTTCGCCTATACACAGTCGGTCATGTCCCAAGCGGCGGTGGAGACGGCTTCACAGATAGCCCGAACCCAAGGTATGAAGGCCGCCGAGGAATTCATTTATTCCCAGCCTAATCTTTCCATACAGGACAAGCAGAACGCATACAGCATTGCGAACACCGCCCTCAACCAGAGAGCAAGTTCCCTCCAGACTACCGCTTCTTCATACATGGAGCAGGCCCTTGTGGATGGCACTTCCACTCCCGACCAGATTTATGCCAGCCTTGCCTCTACGTTCGCCAATGAAGCGCCTGAAGTTCGTGATGCCGTATACTCGGCGGCACGTGGCAAGCAGTCGGAAATAGTCCAGGTGATGATCAACAATCAGTTCAACAGTGATGTGCGCGATGGGCTGGACTCCTTACAGGCTACATTAGAAGACCTTGAAGGGGGAAAGTACGACGCATTTTTTACAGAGATTCCCGAGAAGAAGGCTGCGATGGTCAGCACGTACATGGCACAGATCGAGAAAGAAGAACATAATGCCGCCACAGCGCTTGCGACCTCACAAAAGAACATCGAAGCCGCCGACAAGAATACCCTGGCTACATTCAAAAAGAACCTTGACAGCACGAAGACATTGTTCGATACCGGAACGATCGACGGGAATACCGCCGTAGCCATGGTGACGGGCTATGCCAACGAAACCGCTAAAATGATCAGCGGAGTGGATACGCTTGGTGCCATGACCGCGGCAGCCGAACAATTCTTGTACACCCTTGCCGATGACTATATTCCGCCCGCCTATCAACAGGATGTGAAGGATGGCCTGAGTGTCATATATGCATCGCTCGGACTCAACAAGACAGCTGGTTTGAGTGAAGAGCAGCAGATACAGAAGATTCAATTGAACAGCTATACCTACGGCTATATAGCCGATCTGTTGTTCTCTGCGAAAAACGGGGAAGTCAAACGGGAAGACGTACTCCACGCCATCCAAGGTATCAAGCGGACGATTGTGTATCAAGGACTTTCTAGTGAAGAAAAGAAAATGGCGCAGGGGACTTTCGTCAAGGATCCAGAAGATACTACCTATAATTCAGTGTTCAAGAAAGCGCTGGACGCCAACGATCTTCTCTTTTCTAAAGAAATCGGAAAATACATCATGTACGACGATGACGCCGATGCGGCGAAAAGAAGCTTCGCCGACGGTATATCCATTCCCTCGTACAAGTTCGCGTCGGATGGGTGGGAGCAGACATGGTACAACACCTGTTCGGTACTCAGAACCCAGATCGCCGCGCTCTGTGGCGTAGATGAAAATCTGATTGATTTTACTCCCAGCAGGAATGACGACGGTGATTTTTCGGCTGCGCCTGTATTCTATGCCCGCACCGATGACGGTCTGAGAAAGTTCCGGTTCAGAGGGGAAACTATCCAGGAATACTCGAATGGATTCTGGCAGAAGGTCGCGGAAGCTGACAAACACCTTGACGATATATCCGTGGTCGTTTCCGACATGGGAGAGACCAGCACTCTCGTGGAAGCTGTTAAAAATGGCAAGAATTTGACGAATTTCAATACTACCGACTTGAATGCCCTGTATCTGGAATATTCCGAAAAGCGTGACGCCATGAGGAGCAATCCATATCGTGATGGTGATGGCGGCCCCGCCCAAGCTGAATTTGATTCAGTCAATACTATCTGCAAACGTCTTGAAACGGAAATCGGTAGGCGGGCGATGAGCAAGAGAGGTGAATGATGGCGGCGTTGATTGGTGATCTCTACAACATGGCAAAGACCGATACTGCGACGCAGGTCAAGCAGTTTCCGTCCTTTGAGTTGATTAGGAAGAAAGAAGCCGAACAGAAAGAAAAGCTTGTCGAAACGCAGGAACGGCATGAGCCGGAGGCAAAGTCGAATCCTGTACATCCTGTACCTCCACACACAAACTCCTCCGTAGAAGAGGTTCTTTCCCAAGCGTTGGAAACTGTACGCCTATGGAAAGGTGAGGACTACCATTTCCTCCCACAGGAAGCCAAGGCAATTCAGGCTCTAGTGAACGGTGCCGATGATCCTGCCGCGGAAGTGGATAGGTTCCTGGCATCGCAGAGAATCAGCGCCATGTCAGGCATCGATATCGGTACAGTATATTCAAATCTTGATGATATAAGTAAATACTATACTGGTAATAGTTACATTCCGAACAATGCCACGTTCGCGCAGAAGATCAAGGCTGGATTCAACACGGTCGAGGCGCAAGTCCTGATGGAACAATACCGCAAAGCGGTTCTTTCCAGCGACAAAGCGCAGATGTCCACTATGGAGACCCGAATCCAGGACATGCTTGATGAGATAGGAGGGATTCAAGCCGGAATCCCACAATCATGGCTGGATAGGATCGGTACCGCGGTATGGGGAAACCTGGGCTACATCTCCGATATCTTCATGCATTCTACTGCGGCCAACATGACTGCTCAGGCCGGAGTCATTACCGCTGCTGGCGTGGCTACGAAACTGGGAGTTCCGATAGGGGCTTCCGCCTTGGCCACCGGTGGTACGTTGGGTACTTTGACTGGAATCGCCGCTACTGCGGCGCTTCCGATTACAGCTGTTGCGGCTTCCTGGGGCATAGCGGCAGGTACGATCGCTTCGTTTGCCCGATCTAAAGAACTTGCCACAGCTCAAAGTTTCTGGGACATGATGCATTCCACCGATCCTGAACTTCGGAATCCGGTCAAGGCGAACCTTTATGCGAATATCAATGGACTGGTCGTAGGGTTGACCGAAGCGCTACTTGATGGTGTTACAAGCCGTGGGGTCGCCATTGTGTCCGGCAAACTTCCCAAGACCTTCGGGGTGTCAACATTGGTCAATCTCAATGCGTCGGGAGATGCAAGTCGGATGGTCCAGGGCTTTTTGAATTGGTTCTCCGGTGGTATCGACGAAGCGTTCTTGAATGAGTTCCCCCAGCAGATATCCGACTACCTGACCAAGGCTGCCTATCGGTCATCCATAGGACTTCCTTCAGACTTTTCTTTCTCTGAAATGGTAGGGGAGGCGTGGGACGCTGCCATTGATGGCTTCATTGTCGGTGCCGTGTACGGCTTCGCGGAGATTCCCAGTACGATGAGGGCTCTCAAAGATGAAGCGATTACTTTGCGTATGATTGCCAACGAGGTGAAAAGCAAAGAAGAGTTCATGAAAAGAACCAAGGACATGAAGCCGGAAGGAGTACCCAGGAAGGACTATGAAATCGCCTGTGATCAGATTTTTACAGCCGCAAGGGCGGCTCAGTCTGACCAGTATGCGGGAACTGTTGTTGAATCGGAAGGTATTGCCACCAATGAACTGGACGCGGGAAAGCGCATTACAGAGAACGATGGAAGCATACAGCGTCTTCGGGATGGAAAACTGTATCATACGGACGTTGACAACGGGACTCCTAATGAATCCTCAAACCTCCAAAGCCGTGAGATGCGTTTCGGGTCTCCTTCCACAGGGGCTCGATACGGGGTACTGGACTATTCTGTCGATGCGAAGACGAACCAGATCACGATAGATGAACTGCGAGTCGATTATGGATACGAGTCCATCAGAAGCGAAGCTATAAAAGACCTTTCTGAAGCATATCCCGGATATCGGATTGAATGGAACCCTCAAACCGAACAATTACAGTCGGTCAAGGATGAACTTGTCGCAAACAACCCCAATGGCAAGGAAAAGGGGCTTACCTATTATGACGGGGTGTCCACTGATGTCGATGACCGCATGATGATTCAGACCGCAATCCGAAAGAACATGCCCAGGCTTGCCGAGGCGGAAATTTTTGTTGCTTCTGATTTACTCATGTTGCGGGCCGAAGCGAAAGGAATGACCGGCAAACAGTATGTGGATACCTATTTCAGTGAGGGGATTTTTGGCAACCCCAGGGATATCGCACTCGATGGCAATCGGGGGGCCGTCAGGTTCGGCGACGATGCGAAGGCATTGATTTATGCGTCTCGCAACAGTGATTTTTCAACATGGGTCCACGAAACATTCCATGTGGCGGTTCGTGAAATGGATCAGAAGCATGAGTTGTCACAGGCGGTCAGAGAGGCTGCAGCATCCGCGGATTTCAAGACGTATCTGACAGACCATGCGGAAGTGTGGGGTAATGACTTCGATGTGGACGGAATCTTGTCCGATCTCGCCAGTCTTGGTGAAGACTGGACGAGAAGCCAGGAAGAGAACGTCGCCAGAATCTATGAAGCGTGGCTTGCTGATAGAAAGACCGCAATCACTTCTCCGAAACTGCGACAGCTATTCAACCGGATTGCGAAGTTCATGCAGAAAATATACCGTACCATTCGCCAGTCCGTTCCTCTCGATGAACGAATATCGAATGGGTTTGAAAGCCTCTATAGAACGAACCCGGACCTTGCCCGTACTATGGCAGCCCCCCGGCAAGGAACAGCTCAAGCCGAAAGGTCTGGATTGGACACGCTGTTTCAAAATGATGATTCCTCCATGTCCCAGGTGAGGCTGGAACACACCGATACCGAAACACGGCTACGGGCGAATCCGAACAACTTCGACTCTGACGGGAACCATCTCGCTCCCAACGGCAAGCCCTCCAACCTCACCTACGAGCAGTGGGTGCAGGTCAGGACACCGGCGTTCAAGAAGTGGTTCGGAGATTGGGAGAAGGATGCAAAGATACGCCGTTGCTTGGAATCGGAAGCGATTGATACACATGAAATACCGATTGATTGGTCACAAGACCGCATGTCAATCCAACGGGCTGTCAAAGATTGGGCGAAGGATAACATTAGAGGAGACTACTACAATGCGGATACCGCAACGAACATTTCTGTAACGGGAAAGAGTATTGCAGAGGTATTGCATCATGATACTGGTGTAACGTATGACGATACACAATTGAAATCTGTTGCCTATATTCCTGAAATCATTCAGAGGGCTGTACATCTGGATATGCGTACAAACGAATCACAGAGAAGTGCAGTTTCAAAGTACGATTATTTTTTGTCTGTGATACAAATTGATGGTACAGATTATCTTGTACGATCCGTTGTTGCTGAGAACCTGCAAGGCCAAAAATACTACGACCACAAACTAACAAAAAAGGAAGACTTCCAGAAGCGCTACTGGATAACAAGTCCAGGCTTTTCTTCTGAGTCTTCCCTTTCTGATTTAAATGATAAACGTCTCCTCCAAATTTTGCAAGACAATTCTTCCAAGGTGGTGGATGAAAACGGCGAGCCGCAGGTTGTCTATCACGGGACGTCTGAAATATTCAACATCTTTGATCGTAACAAGCTTGGTTCTTCAACGGATGCCAGCTCAGCACGTCTTGGGTTCTTTTTCACCGATAATATCGATATCGCCAATGGCTATGGGATTTGGTCCACCGAAAAGAATGCCAGGGAAATGCTCCGCCAGTCTGAAATCTTGGAACGCCAGGGCAAATGGTCCGAAGCGGAGGCCCTTTCGTCGCGAGCTGAAGAAATCATGCTGAATGATAATCAAGGCAGTGCGGTTGTCATGCCGTTGTTCTTGAGCATGAAGAATCCATTGTTGCTGGATGCAAAAGGAGATGATTTCACCCACTTTGATTCACAGTTGGCAGAAATGAGTGCCACAGGCTATGACGGTATCATTGTCAGGAATCTTGATGACAATATTGACGGACATGATATCGCAGACCATTTCGTTGTGTTCGAATCCACACAGATCAAGTCCGCCACGGACAATCGGGGGACGTTCGACGGGGAGAACCCGAACATCCTCTTCCAGACCGCCAAGGTAGACGATGAATACTTCAAGGCTCTTGACGAGGGTGATATAGAGAAAGCCCAGCGGATAGTGGACGACCAGGCTAGGCTGAAAGGCTACTTGTCCAATGATGACTATCGCATGATGCATCATGCTCCTACCGCGGGGAACGACCTTGACGTGAATCTTGTTGCACTAGCGGAAAGTGATCTCGTACCTGCGGACTACTGGGAACATCCTGAACGCTACGGAATACAGTATGAAACGGGCGGCTGGGAGTCGTTCAACAAGATCAAGAGGGCGATGGATTCGGTACGGAACGGCAAGTCGCCTTCCATCCGGTTCTACCGGGCGGTTCCCGCCACGGTGAAGGAGGATTACTTCAGGAACGGAGACTGGATAACCCCGTCCAAGACCTATGCCGTAGAACATGCGAAGAGCAACATCGACGGTCCCTACAGGATCATCGCACGGGCGGTGAAAGCCTCCGATGCATGGGGGAACGCGGACTCCATCAACGAATGGGGGTATAATGACGGGAAGAACTACGCCTATAGGAATACCAGGAACAACCGTAAGTTGCTGGACGTCATCACCCATGACGAGGAGGGGAACATCATACCCCCTTCGAAACGCTTCAACTACAGGAATTATGACGTGCTGTTCCAGACTGCGAATGGCGTAGCCGACGAAATATTACATGAAGCCCAGGGTTTTGATTCATGGGATGAGTTCAAGAATTATTACGAGGCCTTTGTTTTTGACAGTAATGAGCTTCCCCCTGATTCTTGGTTTATCGACGTCTGGGAAAAGGCAAATAAGATAACCGAATCCATGCCGGAACCTGCTAGAATCATAGAAGGTACGGAAGCGGAGAAAGACACTCAGTTCATCAATCTACTTTCCGATGATATGGAACTTGATGGATTCATAGAGACTGTCGGCGACATTCTGAACGATGATACATTCAAACAAGGACGGTTCGCTGACCAGGAAGAATATGACGCGGCCCGGGCGAAAGACAATCTAAAAGCCAGGTTCAAGGCAGAGGCGGCCCACAATATCAAAGTATTGGCGAACAAAGTATACAGGGATCAATATGCATTGACCATAGATGATAGAAATGCCATTCGGAAAATCATGTCCAAGGAGCGTCAAGTTCGATATTACAGGGATTTGTACGCCGCGGTTATGGATCGTTCCGACTTGGTCGCTCAGATTATTGATGAGAATCTCCCCGAAATCGACTCCCCGGAGTATTATGAAGTCTCCCGGATGAGCATTTCCGAGCGCATCAAATATGCGGAGGATATCGAGGACGGCAAACTCCGCGACGCAGTGCTGTCGGGGAAGGGCGGGCTTGAAGAAAATGCCGAACGGGTACTCCGCAAAACAATAGACGAAAAAAAAGCCCTCGAAAAAAAGATCAATAAGCTAAAAGAAGAACTGGATAAAGCCGATCGCCGGTACGCAGAAGAGGCTACGGAAGCCCGGAAGCTATTCGAGAAGGATGCCGCAGTCCGCGACAAGCTCAACTACCTCAGCAAACTCATCAACCAAAGACTTGAAGAAGGAGCGCGCATATCAGACCGCCAGCTCAAAATGAGGGGGAGTCTCCAGCACGAAGCAGATATTCTACAGAGCCAGATTGCGAAGCTCACGGATTACCGTAATAAATATAAAAATGAGCAGGACAAGACCGCCAGGCGGGATAATCGGATCAAACAGCTGACGCGGCAGGTCGAGGAACTAAAAGCCAAAATTGAAACCACAAGGGCGGACCTCAACGCGGACAACCGCAAGAACGTAAATCTTTTGCTAGGGCGATTGGCGGACGCTCGGAAGCAGATGGAGAAACTATCACGTGAAACCGCCATAGACCAAGCGGAGGCTATAGCCCGTGCAAAAGCGGAACTCAACCAACGGTGGAAGCAGGAACGTCTGGCACGTCAGCTGCGAGATTACGCGCAATCCCTTAAAAAGCAGATTTTCGTACCTCCTGGGGATGACATCATCCATAGCCATCGGGCGATGATCTATGCCATCCAAGCTAGAATTGACCCAAAGTCCTTCATTTATCAGAATCGTAAGACTGGAAAGTTCATCACCTATGGCGAATATGAAGCGCTGGTGAAACTGGTCGGTGAGGATGATGTCCGGACACGTCTGGGAGACCGACTGTACGACATAATGAAAAACCGTGTGGCAAAGGCCATAGAGAATGGTTATGACGCCCTTGAATCCTGGGATGTTGTGGAGCTTGAGCGGCTCGCCAGCGAAGTTCAGCGGTTGCGCCAGGAAGGGCGGCAACTCTTAGAATCCAAGCGTATTAGGGAGAGGATTCTTGCCGATGCCGATCGGCTGGAAATCATAAACAGCATGATTTCCACTCCCAAAAGCAAGTTTATTCAACTGTCCACCGGTTACAACGGATATGATTTCCCCGCTCCCGTCGGCACTATAGAAGCCCGTAAGAAAAAGATGAGTTTCAGGGAACGGCGTCGATCGGCCTATTATGTCACTCTGACAATGAGTCGCAAGGCGCAATTGCTTGATGGTGACAAGAAAGGCAAGGTGTATGATCTTCTTGTGACGGAGAAGCGCAAACATCGCGATGCCTGGGGGCGTAACATGCACAAACGTACCGCGCCAATCTACAAGGCTCTTCAAGACGCTGGAAAGACCGTCAACGATTTATATACCCAGGTTCCTGTAGAACTACAGTGGGGGTTCAAGGCGACATATACACTGGCCGACCTTATGTACGTCTATGCGAGCAAAAACGAATCAAAGAACCAGAAGGCGGTCGCATGGGCGAATTTGGTGAGCGATGCCGAAAAAGAACGGATAGGCCACGATGATGAGCAGATTGAAAGCTTAGGATATGCCCGGTTCGACCAGCTTTGGGAGATTGCCAAGACCCGTATTGAGGATTCTGGTCTCATGCCTGTATTCAAGGCGATAGAAAACGATCTTGGATCACGCAGCGATGAATACCAGAGGATTCTGATAGAGATATTCAACAATCCAATGGAGAAAGTCGCGTACTATCTTCCACTCGACCGTCTGGCAAGCAACGGAAAGGACATCGAGGAATTGAACGGTTCCAGCCTGTTCAACAGATCGACAGGAAAACAGAAATCTTCTCTCGACACAGGTTCCGCTATCCAACGTATTGAGATGGCCCCTGACCATCAGCTTCCCGTAAACCTTGATCTATTCCAGGTCTGGTACAACTCCGTGCAGGAGCAGGAATATGTCATAGAATTCGGTGAGTATATAAAACATATCGAAACAGTGTTTCAAGGTCGTGGTTCGAGGGATTTGAATACGTATATACGAGGAACCTATGGTGATTCACTTTTACAAGACATAGAAGCATATGTGAACGATCTGTACCGTCCCTATGAGTTTAAGCAAATAAAAGATGATGACCGTCTTCTCAGAGCTTTGCGTGGAAATCTTGGTTCGGCTTATCTCGCATGGAAGATGAGCGGCGTTGTTCTTCAAGCGATTACATCGCCAGCCCCGTTTCTTAGTGAACTGAACCCAAAGGAACTCATATCTGGATATCTGAAGCTTTTCCGCAATTATGCCGGTTCTTGGGATTTTATTGTAAAAAAGAGTCAGATGATGAAAGACAGATCGATGAATACGATAATCGATGACCTGCACAAGGCTATGGCTTCGGGTACTCAAAACAAGGCGAAGAGGGCTTTGAACAAATTCAATGACGTTGGGGTGATGGGTTTGGAGATCACTGATCGGGTCTGCGTGTCTGGTGGGTGGCTGGCCGCCTATGATAAGGAATATGCACGGCTGGTCAACAAGGAGAAATTGTCAGACACAGAGGCGGATGTCAAAGCCATACAATACGCCGACGATTTTGTCTTGCGTGTCCAGCCTACGGGGGACCGGACGGAACTTGCTCCGCTTTTCACAATGAAAGGAGAAGCGTGGAAAGCTTTCACACAGTTCCAGACCGCGCTCAACGTCATTTGGAACAACATCGCTTTTGATCTTCCGCAATTTATCCGTCACCACGAGTACAGCAAGGCTGTCGGGACCATTGCGGGGTACGTACTGGCCGGGGTAATTCTTGGGGCGGTATCTGATGGGTTTGATGATGATGACAAGGACTTGAAGGATAAAATGCTCAAGCTTCTATATTGGGGAACCACGCAGTTTACCGGTGCGTTCCCGCTTCTTGGTAACTATGTTGACAACGCGACCCATCGCCTGCTGACCGGAGATACGGGCTATACCACTACAACCATGTATCCTGCAATCGACAAAATGTTTTCGGCGACAAACAAAGCTGTTGCCGGAAACATTCCAGGTGCGGCCGCCAACCTTGCGGAGGGTTTCGGACTGTTCCTTGGCCTACCGACCAGCGGTACGAAAGAAGCCATAAGAATTTTCACTGACACCCCATTGGCTCCATTGGGACGCAGAAACTAAAGGAGGACTGAAATGTTAAGTGCTGTCGCCAATAAGATTACGTATGATATCAGCTTGTCCATGACACCGCTTGTCGCTGGATATGAGATTTCCTTTCCTTTTTTCAACAGCAATGAAATAAAGGCCTACATTACCAATCCATCGGGCATGTCCGCTGTGGATTCCCAATATTTTTCCATCGTTGCGAATGGAATAACACCAGTTGTGAAGTTTGTATCGACTTATACATATCCGGAGGGCAGTACTAGGCTGACACTCGCCAGATTGGTGACGATAGAGCAATTGGTTGATTTGCGCAATGGTGATGTCATGGACGCTGAAACATTGGAAGAATTATTCGATCGGATTACGGCGATAGCGCAACAGATAAACGAACAGCTTGAAAGGTGTGTGTTGATTCCGATTTCAGAATCGGCGTCCCTAGTCATTCCACCCTTGCAAGCACGAAAAGGCATGTTGCTGGGTTTCGACGATAATGGGAATGTATTGGGTGTTTTGACCAGCGATATCGATCAGAAACTAGCCGCCGCCCTTGCTGCGGAAGAAAGTACACTCACCGCACTGACAAGCGCTCAGCAGGCCGCTACCAATGCAGCCGAGTCCGCAGAACTTGCTGATGAAATCCGCATACTGGCATTGAATGAAATCACCACCGCAAAGAACGAAGTATTGCAAGCCATAGAGCAAGCGGAAGATGCGGGTTTGTTGTCTTTGGTGGAACGCGCTGAAGCACTTACCATAGAACTTGATGCCATTGCCGACCGTATCAAATACTCAGAAGACAACGCCAACATCTATGCGGGATACGCCAGTAAAGCCGCAATGACGGCCACAAACAAGGCATTGGAAAGCCAGAAAGAGGCCAACCGGTCCAGTGGTGCGGCTCAAGACGCTACAAACGAAGCTCAAGCCGCGAAAGAATCCAAAGAGGCGGCGTTCGTCTCGGCTCGGGATGCCGCAGAGAACAAGGTCGCTACAGATGTCAATCGGCAAGATGCCGCTGCCAGCAAGACTGCGGCCTACAACTCGCAACTGGCCGCTCAGAGTGCCAAGGATGCCGCCCTTGCCGCCAAGGACAATGCGGCGGTCATCTTTGCCAATGCGGACGCTTTGTATTCCCAGATGCTTGCTGTAGCCTCGCGGGTTGCAACTCCAACGCTGCTTCTAGACGGGGTGCTATACACGCATGAAATCTACTCCGTCAGAGGTAGGGTATATCAGAAACTTACGCCGGTTGGCGTTTAAGGAGGAGAAAATATGAGTAATTTAACCGGGATGCCCGATACGTCCGACATGGCGGCTATCAGGGCAGCTGTCGCCGAAGGCCTGCTAGGCAGTCTGACGGCTGACATGACCATCGCCATAGCACCGCAGTATACGGTGCTGACTGCGACCTATGGCGCAAGCATCCTGCTCGCCAAGTCCAGTGCGCCGGCCACGGGCAGGAAATCGTTGACGGTGACGAATTTCGGCGATGTCCGGGCGATGATCGGCCAGAGTTCCAACCTGTCGATCTACGAAGAAGGCATCCCACTGGAACCGGGGCAGACCATCACGTTCACTTTTACAGGTACGGAAGACGTATCGTTGTACGCCCGGTCCCGCGGCTATGCGGTCCGTCTGGGGGTGATTGAAAAATGAAGACTTTTATTACTGTAAGTACGTCGCTTGGAGACGGAAAGTACAAGGTAGCCTGGAACTGTGACGGGGTGGAAATTTGTTCCCGCCAGATCAAGGTTACAGGAACGGATGAAGGCATTGCGGAAGCGTTACGTTTCGCGGCCGCAGACCTTCGAGATCAGAACCCGGCCCTTTTTGTGGACGATACGAATCTAGGGCCCATCATGGAGGAAGCGGATGTATAGCACAGAACAGATTCACAACCGGATGCGGTTCTTGGAATACGAGATTACAAAATGTTGTTTGCGAGGGACCGACATGGTACCGCAGGATGAGGACCTGCCATATATCAGGTCCCTGTCCCTAGAAATCTTTGATCTTTCGAAAGGCCGGAACGAGGTTTGCTTTGACAAACTAGGCCGACCGTCGATCTTCGTCAATTTCTTCTGCGACGCCAAGGCTCGTCTCACCTATCTGTCCAATAACGGCATCCTGTTCTCCACGTCGGGACTGTTCACGGCGGATGCCAAGCTCGCCGACATAGCCCCAGCATTCATCGTCGGCAACAAGGCCGTTAGGGGCTTCCGTCTTGGCAAATATTCCGATGTGCGGGTGGGGGAGAAGAACTACCATATGTCCCTATACGGTCTCGACCCCGCTTACGGTGGCGGGGGACATACGCAGAGCTATTCAGGGATCGCGGCTGAATGCGACCGGATCAACGCAGGAGCCTTTGCCGAAGGGAATTCCGTTCACAACATCACAAGGGCTGAGTTTGCATACCTCGGACTCCTGGCCGCCCGTGAGGGATTCCAATGCCGCGGTGCTGACTACTACGGCAAGAGCTATCTCGTCCAGTCGGAACAAGGCGATCCTTGCGGTTACAAGTACAACGGGCAGTACGTCCATGTAAAGACGGGAAGCGGTACACTGGCGTGGTATCATGACGGCAGTCCGTTTGGTGTGTGGGGCATGAGGGGGCCGACCTTCATGATAGAACATGGATTCTGTACGGATTCGGGAGAACTCCTGTTTATCCCGAACAATGATGCCGCGACTATGACCGCGGCACAACTTGCGGAGACGAGTGAGGAGTACAAGGCACTGTTGGAGGATGGTTCTTTCGTAGCTCGTGGAGGTGTTGGCGCGACAATGAAGTACGATTATGCCGCTACCCCTCCGTCGACTGGATCGGCAGGGTTTGAAATATGTACAGCCCTTACCCATCAGCAAACTACGGGTGATCCATATGGAGCGCAGTCGCTGACGACTTTGGCCGCCCGAGATGGGGTGACAATCCCCCTCTACCTACGCCTCATGCTGGCGGCCCCCCTTTTGACCGGTACTCCAACGGGCACCGTTTATATGAGGAACACCCAAGGCGCAAGGCTCATTTCTGGCGGCGGGGCGTACTGGGGCACTGCGTCGTATAGCGGTTTCGGGTACTCCAACGGCGACAATTGGACGTTCGGCTACGCGGTCAACGTTGGGTCTGGGCGGGCCGCTTCACTCATGTGATTCTGATTCATCTGTTGGTCAGGAGGAAACGCGGCTGGTATGGACTCATTGGACGCACTCACTAAATTCAAGGAACTATGGGGGTATTCGCTGATAATTATCGGAAGCAAGGACCTTCCCAATTATCTACGATATTCCATAGGGGAAGAGATTCTGAAAGAGCTTAAGCTTGTTGGATATCTTATAGATCATGCCAATAAGCAAGGCAAACAATACGAACGTGTGAAGTCGGCGCGTGAAGCCGACCGCCTCTTCCAGCAGGTGAAGTTTGATTTTGAACTGTTGCTGTATCACAAGGCCATTGCTAAAAAGCGGGGACATTTGTATACATTGACAGCTGAACTGGGGCGAATGTTGGGTGGCTGGCTCAACTATTTAACCAGCAACGGTGAGAGATAGAAATTTACGCTCTTTCTGGCGGCGGGGCGTACTGGAACACTGCGTCGAATAGCGGTTTCGGGTACTCCAACGGCAACAATTGGACGTTCGGCAACGCAAACAACAATGGGTCTGGGCGGGCCGCTCCACGGGGAAAAATTGTAAGACACAGCATAGCGAAATGTCCTTGTGAAGGATCAATCATCGGTAGAGAAAACATAGTACCGATTCCGGCAAGTACCATACGGGAACGTGGGAATCGGTGCGCTTTCAAGGTGGAATATGCCTAAAACAGTCAACGGTATCGGGCCATCGGTCTACGATTTCGACAACATCTATGCGGCTTTTGTGGAAGTCTCCCATGGAAAAAAACAGTACAAGCCCGATTTCCAGCGGTTTTGTCTTAACCTCGACGAGGAACTGATAACCATTCAGAATGAACTGATATGGAAAACCTATAGACCTTCCGATACAGTGTCCTTCATCATTCGAGAACCCAAATTACGGAACATCACTCGCCCAGAACTCCGGGATCGCATCGTACACCATGCACTCATTAGGGTGACTCTTCCATACTTTGAGCGATACTTCCACAAGGCCAGTTTCGCATGTCGGAAAGGAAAGGGGCAACTTTCCGCATGCATGGAATGGCAGAAAATGATACGCTCCGCATTTGGCAAATACGGGAATGGCTTTTCCGTCATATCCCTAGATATAAGAGGATATTTCGCCTCCATCGATCATGCGGCGATAAAGTATCTCCTTCGCCGGCTGTTTTCCGATGATTTTGTACTTTGGCTGTTCGATTCAATCATAGACTCCGTACCTATCGGTCTCCCCATAGGCTTTCTCCCGTCGCAACACGAAGCGAACTTGATAGGTACAGCCATCGACTATTTTGTAACAGATGTTTTAGGAATCCCCACCTACATCCGCTACATGGACGACATGCGCATCGCATGCAGGGATATGAACCAGGCGAAGGAAATACTGTCAACTCTGGATGATCTATGCGCGGGCAAGCTGCTCCTGACACTATCCCCAAGAAAGACCACGGCCAAGCCGTGGAAAGGCAAGGACACATTCTGCGGCTATGTCGTAGCACCTCATCATTTGGAACCGAAGCATACGACTGTCAAGCGATCCGAAAAAAGGCTTGCGAAGAAACTCTACCTATATCAAACCGGGGTGATATCCTTACGGGAGCTGCGGGATTCAACCACGGCTTTCGTAGCGTATCTTGTCAAGACAAACCACCAATACAATAAAATGGCCGTTCTTTGTGACAGGGTGACGTATCACGATCTGCACACCGGAGAGTAACGGCACCGTTTGCCCATTCAGTAACCCTGATTTATCATGTAGCTGGTCGGTCAAAAAGTAGGGGTATTTATGGACAGTCTGTGGACGCTATTTTTATCGACAGGCGTCCTTGCTGTATCTGCTATTCTCGCTGTCATTGGATCAACGATCAAATATCGGACGGGGACAAGCAACGAGCTCATAAGCATCATCATCACGATAATCAGTTACATCATTTGGTCAGTGATGGGCTTGGTTGAATTTTGGGGTATTAGAGGCACGCCGGATTTTTGGCTGGCAGTCTTTTTTCGCCGCGGATTCAACTATGGCGTGATAAGTGCGGGGCTTTCTGTGTATGTCTGGGATTTAGTGCATGGAGGATACAAATATCGCAAGGTTCGCAAGGAGGAGACAAATGATCAAAACTCTCTATAAGAATGCCATGTCGTTGGGTGTCATGGTGGTGTTATGGACCGCATACTCTATTGGCTACCTGAGCATTGTGCAATTTCTTGACGGTCTCACTGCGGTAGTGTTTCTTACGGCGATTGGCTTGCTGGTAGAAGATATCGCCGATAAGACGTTCAACCATCGTGATCAATTCACATGGCAATATGTTGTTCTTGCCGCCTTCGTAGTAGCTTGCGCCTTCTTGTGGGTATTCCTGGCCAGGTGTGCGACTTGGCCACAACTTTTCGGACGGAGCATCCTGCTGTTGGCCGCTATCACCGGTACTCTGGCGTGGTGTTTTTTTGCCTACAGGGTGTCACTCATGAGCGATGATGAACGCAAGGTGATGCGAATGAGCATCATATACCGGAGACTCGCCCGCAAGTTTCCCAAAATGAGCGATGCGGAGGTGCGGGACGCTCTCGAAGGCGCCCTGTTTTGCCGGTTGCAGGACGATAGCCTGGCGGGTCGTCTGCTGGTCGGCCAGCCTTTCACTGCTGACCTCGCCACGCTCAACGAACTTTTACAGCGATCTGATTCTACCGATAACAGTTCTACTTATACGGTGATCAATCAGTATATCGACAATCTCATAACCAATCGAAAGGAGACAAACTAATGTGGAAAAACAATCATTCTTTACTCGGTTCCGGGACGCTTTGCAAAGTCCTCCTGGTCGGTTTATTGCTGCTCTGTGTGGTGGTCTCGCAATTGGCTGCGTGGCCTACCAAATCGGACGGAAGGGAAAAGATACCGGTCGCATCCCCGGTATATACGGTACCATCGACGGTACAGGTACAGAATGTACCGCAGATACCATCAATGACCTCCAGCAAAGACAACGCGAGCGAATTGGCAATGCAATTGAACGCCTTACAGGAGGTTTTGACCTCCTCGAAGAAAGTTTCACAGGACATGAAAGATGATTTCGCCGATCTTATTGCGGCATTTCAGACCTATGTCGTCTTAGAAGACGCGGAAGATTCTCTTGCACTCGATAATTCCGGCAAACTTGATAAGGTTCAAGGACAACTTTCCGCTGTATTGGTCAAGAATGCGGAACAGGCTGATCGCTTGGCGGCGATTGAAAGTGAACTAAAAAAAGAGAAGGGAACCAAGTTCTTCGCCAGAGTAGGTGGAGTGATTGGTTTTAATGACCTTTTGCCTACATGGGGAGTATCTTCTTCCCTGGGTATCCGCTTTGGAAAAGGGTTTCTCATTGAGGCCGGAGCACAATATATGATTGGCGATTTTGTGTCCGCACCTACAATCAAGCCAGACTTGGACAAATTGCAGCTTACGGCTTCGGTCGGTTGGGAATGGTGACATAGACAAAAACAGGCGGGGAGCAATCCTCGCCTTATCTATTTTCTAGCACATCTCTAACTGGTTGCAATAGCTTTAGCATTTGTTCAGGAGTTCTGTGGTCGTATTCGGCCCGGTACCCGGTATGTGCCATTAATTCCAGCAAAATGCTATCTTCAATTTTTCCAGCAATATCTGTCTCAAAACTATGGCGCAAGCTGTATTGAGTCCTCCCTTGTGGTTCTATGCCAGCTCTATGTAATGATGCTTTGAGATGTTTGTTCGCAACATCAGGGCACAACAACATCCCTCTTGGCGAGAGTCGAAATAAGAACTGTTCGTGACGGGGTGTCTGTTCTATCAGTTCTTCCAACAACATAGCAGTTTGAGCGGTTAATATTCCCACTTTGTATTTTTGTCCTTTTGCTGTCGTCTTGATACTCTGCTTTACTCCCCGTGTCCTATAGTCAATGGATCGCTCAGAATAGATACCTCTTAACGCTTTATAATAACATGATCGAGTCAGCGCCGCCACTTCGCCTGGTCTCCAGCCTGTATCTCGCATAACTAGAAAGTAACAAGCCCAACCTGGATCACCCCATATTCGTAGTAGATCACTTTTCTTTTGCGGAAACATTCTGTACAACTCAATCGTATTGAAGGGTTCCCGTGCTTTGATTTCCGCTGATATTTCTGTCACGTCTGCTGCCGGGTTGGTTTTAATCAATCTTTGACGTTTTGCCTCTTGTAGTATGATGCGGAACGCCATCAGAATTTTGTTTTTGGAATTATCAGCAAGCATTTTGCCTGATTGCACACTATGAAGATCAAGGAACCAATCTTCAATAGCAACATCAGTTATTGCGGTTATCAACATATCTTCCCAATGGGGTAGGATGTAATTGTTTAGATAGCCCTGTCGAGCATTATAATAAGCAGCATCAAAGTGCTTGTTGTATCGTTCGTTTCTCAACCGCCATCCATGTGGATCCCGCATCGAAAAGAAATCTTTTGCAAATTCCCCTAATGTGACGGCCCGGCTAGATGATCTAATGCCTATTGCTTGCTCTAAATGTTTGTCGGCGAAAATCGCTGCTTGATTTTCGTTGTTCGTGTGAGTTGAATACCACGATCCGGGTTTGTGCCGGTATTGAACCTCGATGCATCTACCTTCACGGCACCGGAGTTTGAAAAGCTCACCGTCGTTCCACATCTATTTTCTCCTGTTGGATTTAGACTATGATGGTTTTTTGCAAAATGCAACAGGGAATTTATGACACTTTTGTGACAATTTGTTGAATATATAAAAAATAAACCATTATAACGTATAATGTTATAATGGTTTTATGAATGCCCAGAACAAGACTCGAACTTGCACAGTGTTGCCACCACTAGGACCTGAACCTAGCGCGTCTACCAATTCCGCCATCTGGGCGTGCAATCGGTACTATAGCGGAGAGGGCCGACGTTGTCAACTGCCTTGGGAGAATACCAAATCAGATGCGCAAGTTTTTATCCAGTCCCTTCATTGAAAAGGGATTGGATAATTCGTGAACGCCGTTCAATAGGCGAGATACGCACCTTTCATGGGGCTTGTCGCATGTTCCCTGAACAATCTGAGTACTCCGTTCTTATAACGAGGCTCGGGGGCCTGCCATTTCGTTTTGCGTTCGGAAAGAACTTTTTGGATATCCTCTTCGCTTTTGTACTCCCCATTGATGCCGACGATATTGAGCTTCCTCGCCATGACATCGAGTTCGATCAAGTCTCCGTCTTCTACCAAGGCGATGGGGCCGCCTTCAGCCGCTTCGGGAGAGCAATGTCCTATGACTGGCCCAGTTGAAGCGCCTGAGAAACGCCCGTCGGTGATCAAGGCTATCGTCCTGCCTAATTCTCCGTCGCTGGATATGGCCTCGCTGGTATAGAACATCTCCGGCATGCCGGAACCCTTCGGACCTTCATAACGGATGAACACAGCGTCTCCCGGATGAATCCTGTGGTGTAATACGGCATCCAGGCATTCCTCTTCACTATTGAACGGACGAGCTGTCAGAACCGCTTTGAACATTTCCTTCGGACACGCCGAATGTTTGATGACCGCTCCTTGCGGCGCAAGGTTACCGGTAAGGACGGCTATGGAGCCATGTGTGCCGATGGCTTTGTCGAACGGACGGATAATGTCTTCTTTCGTAACATTCACACCATATCGTTGATTGAATTCCGCAAGCCCCTTGGCAGCCTGTTCATAATAGCCGCCGTCCTGTTTCAGGTCTTCAAGATTTTCACCAAGCGTTTTCCCCGTGACTGTCATTACTCCAAGATGCAGGAACGGCTTGACCTGCTCCATGACCGCAGGGACTCCTCCCGCATAGAAGAAACACTCCGCAGGCCAGCGACCGGCCGGTCTGATATCCAGGAGGTAATGGGCGTGTCGATGGATACGATCGAAAGTGTCGCCGGTAATCTCAATGCCTAGCTCATGGGCAATCGCCGGAATATGGAGCAATGCGTTGGTACTGCCTGAGATAGCCGCATGGATCAGTATGGCATTTTCAAAACTCTCCATGGTGACGATATCGCTTGGCCGTATATGTTCCATCGTCGCCATGCGTACGGCTTGCCCCCCTGCGCGATATGCCGCGTCCTTCAGATACTGGCTAGTCGCCGGTAGCAAAGCGCTTCCCGGAAGGGCGAGGCCGAGACTTTCCGCCATGATCTGCATGGTTGAAGCGGTTCCTATGAATGAACAGGCACCGCAGCTTGGACATGCGTTCTGTTTCGCCCAGTTCAATGTATCAAGATCGCATTCGCCGCGTTCATACCGTGCGCTGTAGATTCCGAGTTGTTCAAGGGTGAGCATCTTGGGCCCCGCCTGCATGACTCCCCCCGGTATCACGATCGAAGGAATGTTCACACGGCACATACCAATCATATTGCCCGGCATGCCCTTGTCGCAGGATGCCAGGAACACCCCTGCGTCGAATGGAGTCGCATTCGCATGGATTTCAATCATGTTGGCGATCATCTCCCGACTGACCAAAGAGAAATTGATGCCGTCGGTCCCTTGGCTTTCCCCGTCGCATATATCTGTACAATAGTAACGGGCGCCATGCCCGCCTGCGTCGGCGATCCCGGTGCGAACCTGTTCGATCAAGCTGTCAAGGTGTACACTTCCTGGATGGCTGTCTCCAAAGGTGCTTTCAATGATTATCTGTGGTTTTGAAAGATCCTCGACCGTCCATCCAGTTCCGATTCTCAGTGGATCGACCTCCGGGGCCAATTCACGCAACTTTTGACTATTAAGCTTTTCCATAATTTCAAGTATATCGTTTTTGTCATTTTGTTTCTATGGCAAATATTATCGTTATTTATTATAATATAAGAAATAAACTTAATTTGACATAATGTGTCCTCCTATTTTGCAGCATATTCCTCCTGGTATTGTAGATGTATTTACTATGAATAATTACTATAATATTCCTAATTAGGATTATAAAAGTAAATATTAAATATCGATAATACAACTGGGTTGGATAGACGAGAGACCTACCTTGATGGAAATTCATGTCTTTCGAGTATTTCATCATGGTCCGTTGTGCAGGTTGGTCGTCGGTCATGTGACGTAACGGGCGCGGAATGCTCGTCAGATGAAAAACAAATCATACGTCGTTGATGGCGGTGATACGACCGTTCTGTGGTGCGTAGACAGTATTGACCATCGTGGGGAAAGTCGTTGGAAGAACCTGTTGGCTTGTCGCCGGATTTCCTGCATGATATACTGCTGTCGGTCCGCCGTGTCCGGTGAATCGTCGGATCTTTAGCGCAACGGGGGTGTGGATTTGGCACGTTTCGTTCCCTACAAGAATTACTTCTACAATCAGTTCCATGGAATGTCCTCGTTGGTCGTATGCTCAGTCGGCTGTGAACAAAGTCCTCCGGGGTTTGTGCATGGCCCGAACGTGAGGAAGTTCTACACATTGCATTATTGTATGAAAGGGACCGGTACGCTGACGCTGAATGGCAAGACCTATGCGGTGCATCCTGGCGACCTGTTGCTGATCTATCCGAACATGAAGGTGTATCCGAAGGCCGACCACCAGAATCCATGGGAACTTTCTTGGGTCGGTTTTTCTGGAAGCGACGCCCGGTTGCTCACCGACGCCATCGGATTTTCTCCATTCCGTCCTGTATTGTCGTTGCCCGGCATAGCTGATATCTATGGTCTGATCATGGACATCTATGACCACAAGGGGGATCTGCCCGCGGAGGTCGTCGGTATGACGGCGCGTCTGTATACTTGCTTTTCATTTCTGATGGGGAGGACGAAGCACGCCTTTCCCGCGAATCCCGGAAGCGAGTATGTCCGACACGCCTGTGATTTCATCTCATCTCATTATACGGAAAAGCTGACCGTGGACGATATCGCTGCCTATGTCGGTGTAAGCCGGAGTTGCCTGTATCGTTCATTCATGGCGAACATGTCAATGTCTCCGTTGGATTATCTGACCGAACATAGGGTCAAGGCGTCGTGCAGCCTGCTTGGGCAAGGGGGCTCGTCCATGAAGGAAATTGCGTATTCCTGTGGATTTTCCAACGCCCTCTATTATTCCGCTGTATTCAAGAAGGTCATGGGGATATCCCCGACGGACTATCTGGATCATGTGTCCCGCTGAATTGAGTATCGCGACAGAACCGTTTTTCGATGGATACCTTATTCTTGTACCCGGAGCAGGCGTTGCGTTGCCTACGGATGAGGGATGAGGGATGATAACGGCGAGTATCGCCAGATACGTCAGGTGGCAGGGCAACGGGATAAAAAGGGGAGCAAGATAGTAGGGGCGAGGAAGAAGAATAGAATTGCTGAAAGGAAGAAAGCCTTTGATTGTTTTCCCGGTTGGTATGTTTGCCATAGTGCGTTTCGCCCGCGATTCGGATTTTCTCGGATATGCTTTTTACGACAATTCCATGCGCCGCCGGTTGGGTTGACACCCCGTCGATTCCGTGTGGTAATATAGGCTTGCGCTGAAAATAATAGTTCGTAAGAGGTCGCGGAGGAGTATCGATTTGTCGATGATCCGCAAGTGACCGCCGTCCTGTTGTTTCGCGTCGGAGGAAGGGGGCTTGTATGGCTGGATACGCTACGTTGAAAGATGTCGCTGAACTTGCGGGAACGACGGTGGGGACCGTCTCCTATGTGCTGAACAACAAAAGCGGCCGGTATATCAGCGATGAAACCCGTAAGAAGGTGTTTGACGCGGCGAACCAGTTGAACTATATCAAATGCAACGGAGCTTCTTCCTTGAAAGGCAAGGAGCGGAAGCTCGTAGGTATCCTCGTTCCGCAATTCGAGAATCAGTTCTTTACCCGGGTAGTCGTGGCCGCCGAGGCGTTGTTCGTTCAGCATGGGTATGATTTGATCATCTGCGATACATTTGACGATACGGGCCGGGAGAAGGCGATCATCAGGAGACTGTTGGAACAGCGTGTGGACGGAATCATCGTCACGCCGACGGTCAAAGGCGCGGAGAATACGGAACTCGTGCGGCGGGTGGGGATGAAGATGGTCGTAGTGGATCGTCCGCTGGAGGGTGTCGACGAGTATTGCTGGGTTACTACGAACAACTATGGCTGTGGCTTTGTCGGCGCCGAGCATCTTGTCTCGATGGGACATACCGCCATCGGGTATATAGGTTGGAATTCCGGCATCGCAGATTTGGACGCTCGTGAGCGGGCTACGCTGGACGCAGCCGCGGGCAAGGCGTCCGTGTACGTCGAGGATGGCGAGTTTTCCGCCGAGGCGGGCTACCGCATGACAGAGAAGCTTCTGACGGAGCATCCCGAGGTCACCGCCCTTTTCTACGGTTTCAACATGCAGGCGAAAGGCGGCGTCCAGTATCTTTGCGACAGGAACCTGTCGATTCCCGATGATATCTCGGTGGTTCTGATTGGTTCCCCGGAATGGTCCTATACGGGAAGGAACAATTTTACCCGTGTCGACATGGGAGATCTGGAACTCGGCAAGAAGGCCGCGCAGCAATTGTTGAATCTTATACAGAACAAGACCCAGGCGACCCCGAAGCGTATTATCCAGGACTGTACTCTGGTTCAAGGGACTTCCGTGTCCGACAGGACATGAATGCCTTTGGTGCGGTTGAGGTTTTCTTTTGCTGGACTGCGTACCGGTATGGCTGAAAACCCGGTGTTGAGCATGTCCGCCTTACGCTAGGGAAACGCTATGATTTCTCTCTTGCGCGATTTTCACATTGACTCGCCAATAATCTCATGTAGTAATAAAAGCGTATTTTGTAATTTCGGTGGATTTATTTTTCAAGCTTGGAGCAATCGTTTGCTTATGCTTGAGGTTTTTTATTTTGTCCTATAGGCAAACGTTTGCCCATGGGGGAGCCGGATGTTTTCGGGCAACTTGGGTGACGAAGGCTTTCTGTATGAAACGCCTATGCGGGACGGTTCGCTTTATTTTGGGGACGCCGTCCTGCAGATAGGGAATATGTGGATTGAAAACAGAGAAGGGAGAAGCGAAATGAAAAGAATTGTTTCTGTATTGCTGGTTCTTGTGATGGTCTGCGGGGCTATGTTCGCGCAGGGCGGGGCCGAGGAGACGTGGCCGAACAAGAACATCAACCTGACGGTGCCGTACAACGCCGGAGGGACGACGGACCTGAGCGGGCGGGCGCTGGCCAACGGCATGCTGGCGTTCTGCACCATGCCCATCAACGGCTACACCGACAAGACGTTCCGCGACTGGGACATCTGGATCGCCACGTACGCGCCCAACGCGATCATCGTCCCCAAGAACAGC
>JAEXDQ010000022.1 GCA_023401595.1 Spirochaetota bacterium | reverse complement strand
TCTCTTTGTTGTTGTTTGGTAACTTGACAATAGTAGAGTTCCATTCCCTTTTTTCTATACCTTTTCTTTCTTATTGACTTTTTCTCTTCTCTTCATCCCCCAGATTCCTGCATAGAGCCTTTTTTTTATCCAAATGGACTTCACGTCAACACCTGTACTCACAGCTAAAAAACCTAGCGGTCTGCGAAATTGTAGCTTACAATATGGTCACTATGACAAACAAAACCCGTTTTCTTACAATTTGCTTACTGACAATCACTTGCGTGTCCCTGCTCCCGGCGGCGTCTCTTGAGCTGACGTTTCCGAGCGAGAGGGAATCCACAATCGAATACGGGCGTGATTTCTATGTCATCGGCCAGGGAGAGGGACTGAATGCGGCCGACGTGATCATAGAGTTATACCCTGTAGGAGGCGATATCCCAGTCCGGGGAATGGAAAGCTACTATCCCCATACGGTCGATTATTACTCCGGTTTCTCAGGGTTCAATTTCTTCAACGGAGACGATACGACGCTACCGTCGGTACAGATGCCGGATCTGGTCTGGGATAAAACCATACCGGGAAGCTTTGCGGACTCATACCGGAAAATGACCGTGACCGACGAAGTATTCGCCGCGGTTATTTCCGGAGGCGTCTATGAAAGCGAGAACTCAAACCGAAACAATTGGGGACAGGGCTTTTGGACACCGCTAGAAAGAGAAAATTACATGATTCTCGTTACGATCAATCATACGGACGGCCGGACGGAAACGTTGAGCCGCGAGATTACGATCGGAACAAATCCGGTAAAGGTGCTTTCGAGATTCTCACCTTCCAACCATCTTTCGGCCGTGCAGGCCGAAGCGGACGCGATGGGACAAAGAATGTACCTCGATCCGTATGTCGGTTATTGGAACGCTTCTGGCATTCTTTACGGACATCAAGGCAATCCAATCTTTGTTGAATTGCTTGACAAATGGCAATACAACGACGGACTTGAGTATACGACCGGAGACGTCAATTTCTATATCTACAACGTGAACGCATATTGTGCGACCAACGCGGTGGAAATCGGAATATTGCAAAAGACGCACAGGCTCAACGATCATTTGACCTGTCACTACTATGATATCGGCGAACCTGAGGTGATTCTCGCCGACGGTTCTTCAAAGATGGGAGCCTTTGAAGCGTTCTCCTCCGGAGATACGATGCAATACACCAGAGCGCAAATAGGAGAAAGCGAAGGTGAAAACATGTACTCCACATATCTTCCCATCGGCCAGGACGTCGATTTCGACGTATATGACGGCGTTGCGGCGGAACCTGGCAAAACCATCTCATTCTTTGGCGTAGTCACCCCCATACAGAACGATGACGGGGACATCACCGTAACGGATCCGTCAAAATCACGTTATGCGTTCAGCATGGCGAATCCAATATCTTCGGTCAGATACGAAGTATCCAACGACGAAAAAAAGGTAGCGGAATTTGAGAAACCCATCGGATTGAAGAGAAATTTCACTTCCGATTGGAAAAACCAGCTCTCCATCTATGAATTCCGCCACGACATAACATGGGACACGTCCTGGGGCGAGGGCACGCTTGATATCAGAGCAGTCGCTTTGGACGCGAAGGGTAATGAAGTCGCTGGCTCTACTGAAACAGTAAAAATCATCGGTCCCCAAAAAGCAATTTCTATCGAATCCAGCCCGGTGACAGCCCCTGCCCCACAGCCGCCCGCTCCTTCCGCTACCACTTCCCAACCGCCGGTCTTTCCCTCACAGGGCGGTTCCAATATGGCCTTGGTCGTAGTCCTGATAATCGTCGGAATGCTCATTCTTGCGGCATGTATCGTCTATTTCCGCAAGAAACGTAAATAGACCTGTTTTTCACAAACCACTCCCCGTACATTTCACATAATCTCCAACGGGGAGCGGCTTCAATCAGAAGAACCGCAGGTAGGCCGTCCTTTTTCACCAGGGCAACGGCCATCGTCCTTGGCATCGCCAGTTTTCAGAAGGAAGTCGGCTATACCATGTATTTTATGCTCTTGGTGGAGAGCCTGTATGGTATAGCCGAGACATTATCGATGCCCCCTCACTTCCGTGGCGGATTCTTGTACATCTTGCTTGCGGTTTGGGCTTTGCCAGCTGAAAACTCAGGAACTTTCACCCGCAGTTGCTCGTCCGTCTCCTCCTCTGAGCAGGTTGGGGATGTACTCCTGTATCGCCAGACCGTCGTGCCAGACCGTCGTGCCTGTCTGTATCGTCTGCCGTTGCGTCCCACCGTGTCCACATGGTTACCCCACTTGTGTACTACAAGCTCGCGAACCTGTCGAATATCATCAGACGGCTCTTGCCTTTCAGATACCCCAGTACGCCGCTTTCGCTCAGCTCCGGCGGTATGCTCACCAGCATGTGTATGTGGTCGGGGCTGCATTCCGCCTCAAGTATCGTAAATGACCTGCCGCCTGTATTTCGGTGCAAACACCATGTGGAATCTCCTGTGCAAAGCTTAAGCTTTCCAGAACCTCCAGCCGAGCTGGAGGTATTCGTCATACAAAAAAGGGGCCGTTGCAAATGACTTTGCAACGGCCCCTGAATTATCAATAACAAACGTTATTTCGCAGGATAATGAGCAGAGAGGTAGTCGATAAGGACTTCGTTCAACTGCTTGCCTTCCTGGACGATCTTACCGAACATGGTGTAACCGTCACCACCAGCGGCCATAAAGTCATTGGTAGCGCACTTGTAGGTAGCATTCTTGTCGATTACCTTACCATTGAGCAGGACACGCTTGATTCTGCTGCCAGCAGGAGAGAACTTACTGTAGACGACCTGCAGGTCAGACTGGGAGAAAGCGCCATTGGTGTTGGGCAACTGGCTGTAACCATGCTCAAGAGCGGCATAGACATCAGCACCCGTCACTTCTACGACGGCGATCGTGTTGGTGAACGGCAATACGTTGTTGACATCGCCGATCGTCACAGGACCAGCCTCGATGGAAGCACGGATACCACCACCGTTGGTGATCGTAAAGTCAGCGCCGGAAGCTTCGGTCATAGCCTGACAGATCATCTTGGAGAGATTGGTCTGCTTGGTACGGACGTTCTCACGGGCACCATCAAGCTTGACAGGAACATTCGCGATCACGACATTCATCTTGGCTTCAAGTTGCTTGTTCATGTAATCGATATACGCCTGCACCTCAGGATCATCGGGAACTTCTGTGATTCCGACACTCTTGGCGAGTTTGGAAGTAGAAGGATCGAGAATCTCGGTGGCGGGAATCAGCATCGGATACATGCCGGTGACCTTGTCGTTCTTGACATGAATCTGCACGACGCCCACATTCTTCAGGTATTCACCGGTC
The DNA here is from genome assembly GCA_023401595.1 of Spirochaetota bacterium. GTDB lineage: Bacteria > Spirochaetota > Spirochaetia > Sphaerochaetales > Sphaerochaetaceae > Spiro-02. The sequence goes on along the minus strand of JAEXDQ010000022.1, from coordinate 33,986 downwards.
TGGACGATAAGGGTATCGTTGACAAGCTTACCTTCCGGCAGTGTCGTGTGGCTGTGTCCGTCCACGAAAAGGTCGATGCCATTGAGCGCATTACAAATCTTATCGCTGGTCAAGCCAGAATCACCATCGGGATCAAGGCCGATATGACCGAGAACCACGACGAAGTCAACGCCCTGCTCACGAGCGGTGTCGATAGCCCACTGGGCTTCGCCAAGCACGTCCGGCTGAGTAGGATCAACGAAAATCACACCTTCGGTATTCTTCGGATGGGATTTCGTCTTGGTGTCCGGAGTGGACAGGCCAATGACCGCTACGGTAAAACCGTTGAAATCATACAGCTGATACGGCTGGAACAAGAAATATCCGTTTTCATCGACGACGTTTGCGGCGAGGACCTTGAGCGAGCCATTCTCCTCGGCGATATTCGCGGCCTCGATCAAACGAGCGGTGCCATAGTTGAAATCATGGTTTCCAGGAGCGACAGCGTCGTACCCGAGCATATCAAGGATAACGCCTACAGTCTCGCCTTCGAACATGTTAGCCAAGTTGGTACCATGGGTAACGTCGCCAGCATCAAGCAACAACCAGTTGTCAGTGATGGATTTGCCCATCTTCAACAGGGTCGCGAGCTTGGCGTAGCCCATGCCGCCGTCGGCAGGAACGATACGAGCGTGGACATCGTTGGTATGAACGACGAACAGGTCGAATTCCTTCGCGCCGTCTTCATTCTTGTCGATCATCGTAACGCCGTAGGGATATACGACGGGAGCCGGAGCAGGAGCTTCAGCTACGGGAGCGGGAGCCGGGGCCGGCGCAGGCTCAGCTACAGGGGCCGGAGCTTCAGCGACAGGAGCGGTGGCGAACAGGCTTTCGACATAATCGGCGACCGCGGCGACCGCGACTTCAATAGCGTAGGCTCTGTCGGCTTTGCTGATCCCCTTCGGATATGTAAGGGTCAGGACGCCGGGCTCGTTGATTTCAAACATCACGCCGTCAAGCCAAGAACCGTACTGGCCGACGAGGTATGCGCCAAAATCAGCGATTTCTTCATTGGTGATGAAAGAAGGATAAGCAATCGTCGTCCGTGCGTCATAGGACTCAATCACCGCCTGATACCCATTGTAGGTGACAGTAGCGGTAACGGGCTGTTCCTTGACGACCTCTACGACGGGAGCCGGTGCAGGAGTCGGAGCGGGAGCGGCGGCTTCAGGAGCTGGAGCGAGCAATGCGTCGACATAGTCGGCGACCGCGGCGACCGCAGCTTCAATAGCGTAGGCCCTGTCGTCCTTGCTGATCCCCTTCGGGTACGCAAGGGTCAGAACACCGGGTTTACCGATATCAAACGTCACCCCATCAAGCCAAGAACCGTACCGATCGACGAGATATGCGCCGAAACCAGCAATTTCTTCATTGGTGATGAAAGAAGGATAGACGATCGTCGCCTGTCCATCGTAGGATTCCACCGTCGCCTGATAGCCATAATAGCTGATCGTGGCGGTAACTGGTTTCTCCTTCGCTACTTCTACGACAGGAGCGGGAGCCGGTGCGGGCTCGACAACCGGAGCAGGCGCAGGAGCTGGCTCGACTACAGGAGCCGGGGCAGGTGCGGGAACCGGAGCCGGTGCGGGAACTACAACAGTTACAGGGGCCTCAGACTCGGCCTTCGCGGTGCTCTGACAACCGACGAGGGCAAAAGCCAACAAGGCGACCAGCAACGCTGCAGAGATAGTTTTTGAAAGACGTTTCACGTGTTTCCTCCTCATGACGTTATCATGTGTTGTTTTACGTATTCATATTCACTATAACACAGAGTCTAAAAACTGGATACAGAAATTACAAGGCATTTTTCCCAAATTTACCGTAGAAAGAGCTATTTTTCACAGTAATTTCACGTTTAAGCCCTCGCTAAGGACGCACAAAAACATTGTTTCGCTACAGATTCCCCTAGAACATAAAAAGAGACCCATGGCATGCCACAGGTCCTCCACATGATCGGCAAGGAACACCGATTACATCAGGTCCTTGGCCTTCCTGGCTGTATTGCCGCTTTTCTCGCAATAAGCGACATGACGAAGCTTGCCGTTCTCAAAAACGGACTTCATCTTGATGACGCCGCCCCAGCGACTGGTCAGGATTTTCTCACCTTCACGTCGTGCGTTCTTTGAAACATTACCTGGCATATACGTATCCCTCCAATAAAATCATCACAATTCGGCTCACTATACAATATTCCGGGGTATTAAGTCAAATACCTGGCCGGGATTTTCCCCTGATTTCTCGGCGCGGCAGATGTATCTGTGAAACATGTCACAGCCAAGCATTGTACTTGACGGGAAAAAGATATTATCCTTACCAGCATGAAAGAATCGCCGGGAAGGCTTAAACGACTGGTCAGGAACATCTTCCTCATGCCGGTACATCTCTACCGCGCCGTGATCTCACCATATCTCGGCCCTTCGTGCATCTATCGCCCCACCTGCTCCGCATTCATGCTCGACGCCGTCCACAAGCACGGAGTATTGAAGGGCGGCATACTGGGACTCGCAAGAATACTCCGTTGCAATGGAGCGTTCATGGGTGGAGTCGATCCAGTTCCCGACAGTTTTTCATGGAAACAGATTCGCGATCCATACATCATCTTCCGCAGACCCCGCAGAAAAAAGAGGGGGAAAGACAACCCTACAGACCCATCGACAGCTCCCTGACGAACGGAATCAGTACCTGCAAGGCGTTTTCATTGTAGCCACCTTCAGGAATGATCAGATCTGCGTACTCCTTCGTAGGTTCAATGAAATTGAAGTGTCCCGGCCGGACCACCTCCAGGTATTGCGTGATCACGGACTCGGCGGTCCGCCCTCTCTCGCTGATGTCGCGACGTAGCCGCCTGATGAACCGGATGTCGTCAGGAGTATCCACGTACAGCTTCAAATCAAGCAAATCACGGATCTGACGGTCATACAGGACCATCAGCCCTTCAATGATGACCAGAGGCCGCGGCGTCACCCTGACGGTCTCCTCCTTCCTCCGCGAACGGACGAAATCATACTGCGGCATGTCGATGGCCTCTCCTTGCTTCAGCATGGAGAGATGCTTATGGAGCAGTTCTGTGTCGAAAGCATCGGGATGGTCGAAATTGAAGGCTGTGATATTCTCATTGTTGAAATATTCCGCCGAACGATAATAACTATCCTGAGCGATAAAAACGAAATCGGAACACACTTCCGAGATTTTTCGTACAATCGTCGATTTCCCCGACCCAGACCCGCCGGTTATGCCGATTATCTTCACGTCCTTCATCCGCCGAGCCTCCTCAAACTCCATCAACCCCATTCGTTTCCTTCCACGATCCCCATCGGGTCATGGACGGCAAGCGCACACCGCACTGAAATTCCAGGAAATTTTCCACGACCGCGGGGCGACCGTCTTGAATCATCTATACCCGAACATATAGATCGTCGTATGTCTGTAGGTCTGATCCGGACGCAATATGCAATCGGGGAAGCCCGCATGGTTCGGGCCATCGGGATAGAATTGGGTCTCAAGGCAGAAACCGGCATGCCGACCGTAACGTACATGGCCTTTTCCGCCCTCTGAACCGTCGAGGAAATTCCCCGTATAGAACTGCACCGCCGGTTTCGTCGTCTTTACAGTGAGAATCCGACCGCTGACGGGCTCAACCACCCGGGCGAATTCCCTGAGACCGGGCCGGTCATCGGCCAGAACCAGACAATGGTCATACCCCCCGCCAGGCACCTTTGCAATATCGCGTCCAATAGGTTTCGCCACGTTGAAGTCGAAAGGCGTACCGGCGACCGGAAGGACCTCGCCCGTCGGGATCAAAGCGGAGTCGACGGGAAGATACCTGTCGCAGGCCAGACTGATTTCATGATCGAGAATCGTGCCGCTCGCGGCGCCGGCCAGATTGAAATAGGAATGATTGGTCATGTTGAACGGAGTAGGCCTGTCCGAGGAAGCTTCATAGCTTATGACCAGCTCCCCGTCATCTTTCAACAGGTAGCTGGCCGCGACGGTAACGGCCCCGGGAAACCCTCCGTCGCCATCCGGGCTGTGCAGGCTCAACATGAGGCCTGGCATGCCGTTCACTTCGAAGGTCTCCGCATGCCAGACACGAAAGCTGAAGCCTGAACGTCCGCTATGGAGGCTGTTAACCCCGCCGTCGTTCGTCTCGACCTGGTAGTCTGACCCGTCGATGCAGAACCGGCCTTTGCCGATGCGGTTCGCGAACCGGCCGATAGTCATTCCGAAATACGTCGTCGTATGCGTATACGGCTCCAGATTGCCGTATCCCAGAACGACATCGTTCACCACACCGTTTGAATCGGGCGCATGGAACGCCTGCAGGGTCGCACCGAACGTAGAGATATCCGCCCGATACGGTCCGGCTATCAAAGTATATAGATAAACGTCCTCTCCGGCGGAGGTTGTACCAAAAGGCCGCTTTGAAACCATCGTCATTTTCCTCCTTGATCCCGAACTATCGGAATTGTCCACAAGTATACATCGGGGAATCTGCCAAAACAACTGACAAATGAATTATTTTCCAGCTCCGACGCGCCTTTTCCCTACTATCGGCATGTCGCCGAACTTTGTCGTCGCAACCGCGGAGACGGTATCGCCTTGCAATGTGCCGGAGGCTTGGTAGGCTATCTTCAGAAATGACATCTTGAGCTTGCCGGAGAATGAAAACTTAGTACCGTCGAACGCGCCATCGTCAAAAGAGGTCGTATTGCCGAACAAGGTGAGCGTCCCGACCAAGACGCCGTCGGCGTTCCAATCGGCGGCTACCTGGCCGGTCTTGTAGCCTATCGGCGTATCGACTTCGATATTCCAGACCCCGACGATCGCATCCAAAGACGCGGCGCACGCGCCGGCCAAGACAAACAGACACAACACCCCTATGATGAAAGCACGTCTTTTATGTTCCATATGGAAAAAACATACCGCTACTTCCGTAAAATGGAAATAGCTTGAACATGGTTTTCATGAAAAAAGGAATCGGCGGCGAGCATCGTCCGTATCCAGCGACGCCCCCGCACGATACAATGTACGGTGCAACGGCTACCGCAGATACAACGGTTGACGCGCACTCAGGAGCAGTACGGCATCATGAATTCTTCTCGTCGCTTTTCAAGACCGCAAGGAAGGCCTGCTGAGGAATCTCGACATTTCCGACCATCTTCATCCGCTTCTTTCCTTCCTTCTGCTTCTCCAAGAGCTTCCTCTTGCGGCTGATGTCTCCGCCGTAGCATTTGGCAGTGACGTCCTTGCGGAAGGCGCTGATCGTCTCCCTTGCGACGATACCGCCTCCGACGGCGGCCTGGATGGGTATCTTGAACTGTTGCCGGGGGATTTCATCCTTCAGCCGCTCACAGACCATACGGCCGCGGGCCTGGACGTTCCCCCGGAACACAAGCTGGCTCAGGGCGTCGACGGGTTCCCCGTTCACCAGGATGTCCATCCGGACCAAGTCGGTAGTCTTATAGCCGATGACCTGATAATCGAACGATGCGTACCCACGGGAGATTGATTTCAAACGATCATAGAACTCGAACAGGACCTCGGCGAGCGGCATTTCATAGATCATCTCCACCCGTTTCTCATCGAGATAGTTCATTCCGGTCTGGATCCCGCGCTTCTCCATGCACAGGGTGATGATCCCCCCGACGTACATGGTCGGAGTGATGATGTTCGCCTGGATATATGGTTCCTCGACAGAATCGACCCGCATGGGATCGGGGTAATCCAACGGATTGTCTATGTTCAGCGTCTCTCCGTTCTTCATATGGACGATGTATTTTACCGAAGGGCTGGTGAATACGATGGAAAGGTCGAATTCCCGCTCGATACGTTCCTGCACCACCTCCAGATGGAGCAACCCTAGGAACCCGCAGCGGAACCCGAAGCCCAGAGCGGCGGAGGAATCCTTCTCGTACACCAAAGAAGCGTCGTTGAGTTTCAAACGCTCGATGGCTGCCTGAAGTTCCTCATAGTCGTTGGTATCCACAGGATAGATGGAGCTGAACACTACGGGCTTCACGTCCTTGAACCCCGCCAAGGCTTCCGATGCCGGATTCGCAAGGAGCGTGACGGTATCGCCGACACGAATGTCGCCGATGGTCTTTATCCCCGCTATGAAATAGCCGACATCCCCGGCCTGAAGGCTGCCGGTCCGCACCAATTCAAGCTGGAACACACCGACTTCCTCGACCTTGTAGGTCGCCTTGCTATGCATGAACTGGATTTCATCGCCTTCCTTGACCATTCCATGAAACAGCCGGAAATGGACGACTACGCCGCGGTACGGGTCATAATGGGAATCGAAGATCAACGCCTGCAACGGAGCGTCGGTATCACCCGACGGAGGGGGAATCAGCTGGACGATCTGTTCGAACAAGGAATCAACCCCTTCGCCAGTCTTCGCACTGACCAATACCGTCGCATCGGGATCGAGACCCAGATCGTGGTCTATCTGATGCAGACAGGAAGGGACGTCCGCGCTCGGGAGGTCGATCTTGTTGATAACGGGAATCACCTCCAGGTCATGCTCCATGGCGAGATAGAGGTTCGCAAGCGTCTGGGCCTCGACGCCTTGGGAAGCGTCGATCAGCAACAAGGCGCCCTCGCAAGAACTGATGGCGCGGGAAACCTCGTAGGAGAAGTCCACATGTCCCGGAGTGTCGACCAGGTTCAGTTCATACTGGTTACCGTCGGCGGCGACATAGGGGATCGTGACGGCCTGACTCTTGATCGTGATTCCCCTTTCCCGTTCGATGTCCATGTTGTCCAATATCTGCGCTTGCGCGGGACCACGGCTCGTTACGAGACGGGCCTTCTCTATGAAACGGTCCGCCAGCGTCGATTTGCCGTGGTCGATATGGGCGATGATACAAAAGTTGCGCGTAAAACGTGAATCCTTGGACATATTGCTCCTAAACCGTCATGTAAGATTTGTAACGCTTTCGACGGCCTCAAGACCGAGCAGCTCCCGGATCTGCAGATCGTCCAGCGTTTCCTGTTCGACCAACGCCGTCGTGATCTTGTCAAGCTGATCCCGATGTTCGGACAGGATAGCCCTGGTATCGGACATCGCTTCCGACAGAATCCGCGTAATCTCAGAATCGATCTTTCTCGCCGTCTCTTCCGAATAATCCTTGTGCTGGGCGATCTCGCGCCCAAGGAACAGAGGCTCGTCCTCCTTGCCGTAGGAAACGAAACCCAGACTGCTCATGCCCCATTCGGTCACCATGCGGCGGGCGACTTCTGTAGCCTGCTTGATATCATTGCTGGTTCCCGTGGTGGTCTCGCCATAGACAAGCTCCTCAGCGACATAACCGCCCATGCAGACCTTGATCCAGTCCATCAGCATGCTGCGATTCTTCGTATATGCGTCCTTCTCCGGCAGACTGATCGTCAGCCCCAGCGCACGGCCATGGGGGATGATCGTCACTTTGTGCAACGGATCGAGATGCTTCAGATAATAGTGCAGCAAAGTATGCCCGGCTTCGTGGTACGCCGTGGCCCGCTTTTCCTCTTCGGTCATGAACCTGCTTTCACGGGCGACTCCAAGCAGGATCTTGTCCCGCGCCTGCTCGACATCGGACATCGACACGGTCTCCTTCCCTTCCCTCGCCGCGAACAAAGCCGCTTCGTTTACCAAGTTGGCGAGGTCGGCGCCGCTGGTCCCCGGCGTAGCGCGGGCGATGCGGTGGAGATCCACGTCGGGCTCAAGCTTCACCTTCTTGCAGTGGATCTTGAGGATGTCCTCCCGTTCCTGGATATCGGGAAGGTCTACCACGACCTGACGGTCAAAACGGCCAGGACGGAGCAAGGCGGGGTCAAGGACGTCGGGACGGTTCGTCGCGGCGATCACAATGACGCCGTTGGCGGTCTCGAACCCGTCCATCTCCACCAGCATCTGGTTCAGTGTCTGTTCGCGTTCGTCGTGTCCGCCGCCCAACCCGCTGCCGCGGGTGCGGCCCACCGCATCCAGCTCGTCGATGAACAGGATGCACGGGGCGTTCTTCTTGCCCTGTTCAAACAGATCCCTGACACGGGCGGCGCCCATGCCTACGAACATCTCGACGAAATCGGAGCCACTGGTGTGGAAGAAGGAAACGCCCGCCTCTCCTGCGACAGCCTTCGCAAGCAAGGTCTTGCCTGTTCCCGGGGGGCCGACCAGCAGGACGCCTTTGGGAATACGGGCGCCGATCTGCTGGAACTTCGCCGGGTGCTTGAGGAATTCAACGACCTCCTGAAGCTCGTACTTCGCCTCCTTCTGTCCCGCGACATCGGCGAAAGTCAGCTTTACATCGGTATCCATGTACTCCTTCGCATGGCTTTTACCCAACGAGGACATCATTTTTCCGTTCGCTCCGCTGGCTTGTCGCCAAAGCATGATGGAGAAACCGAGGAAAATGATCCATGGCAGCATCTGCAACAATATCTGCAAGAAGGAGATGTTCCGCACCGTACCGGTGACGGCGACGTTATATTGTTGCAACGTATTGAGCAAGGTCTCATCGAAATAGGGGATTCTCGTACGGGCGCTTATGGAATTCATCAATGTGAATTTAATCAGGGCCCCTTCTTCGATCTCGACGGAAGCGACCTGCCCGTTCTGGACGTATTTCAGAAACGTCGTATAAGGGACTTCCTGTAGCGTATTGCCGGGGTCTCCGAGCAACATGAAGATAAAGGTAGCTATCAGAACGACGAATACGATCAACGCTATACGGTTCTTTCCGGGCTGCAAGGGGTTGCCGCTCCGCTGAGGTCCACGAGGACGCTGCGATCCCTTGTCGTCATTGGATCTCCAATAGTCCTTCCTTGGTGAATCGTTGTTCGATTCATGGTTGCTTTTATCATCCCTACTGAAGAATGGATTGTCAGATCGAGGATTGTCGGAAGCCTTCCGACCGTCGGTACGCTTCGCATCCGTGTCGCCTTCCGGACGATCAGGATCGAATCTGTCATCATTGTTCACTGCATTCATTCCTTTTCACCACACTATAATGTGATAATTCAATTCGAGCAAGGGGACCGACCTTGAAACGCTTGGCCAAACGGTCCCTCCCCCCCCAGGCTTTTCCGAGAACCGCGACCAAGCCGCGACGGTCTTCCAGCACGGGTATTTCGGCTGTCATAGGAAAAGGCAGCTTCCATTGCCCGATCAGCTTGGAGACCGACTTGGTTCCATCGACGAGCTGGATGGAATCCCCTTCCCGCCAGGTCCTGACAATCAGCGGGGGAACAAGCCTATCTTCTGGAATATACATATCCGTCGGGGCTTCCGCCAACAGGGAATCGATATCTTTCACAGTACGTTCCAGCGTGCGCCCGCCGGCAAGAGGCACGACACATGTCTCTACGGAGAGGTCTACGGGAAACGCATAGGAAGCAATGCAGGAACCCGCCGATATGCGCCAGATGATTCTATCCGAAACTTTTTCAACGATAGTACCGCAACCTTGAATCATGCCGTTTCCGGCATCCGTCCCAGAATCCGCGAACAGCGAAGCAACCCTCAAGGCCATTTCGTAGCGCAACGGTGAGAACACATCCCCCTGCAACAGATTCCACATCCGATAGACCGCGGCGATCCGAAGGTATTCAGGTAGAGGATGAATCGCAGAGAAGTCGGCGACGACTCGGTCCTTCTCCCGACGGATATATTGATCAACGGAAGCGGACGCGAAATCAAGGTATTCCAATGCGGAGGCGGCTTTCCCTGCGAAGGAACAGGCCGCGTCCCTCGCCGATGGGAACACCGACAGGACGGCGGGGACGATGGAATGGCGGATACTATTACGTAGATAGGCGTCTTCGGCATTGGTCGAATCCTCCACCCAAGAGAGACCGGCGGTACGCAACGCCGCCCGCAAGTCCTCCCTTGTCAAATGGAGGACGGGTCTGACGACACATCCGTTTCCGGGGGCGATCCCTCTCATGGCGGACAGGGACCCTCCCTGCAACAGTCGCATCAACAGTGTCTCCAATTGGTCATCCGAGGTATGGGCCGTAGCGATATACCCAAAGCCAAGACGTCGTCTTTCATCTTCCAGCGCCTGGTACCGGAGGATTCTCGCAGCATCCTCAATACCCGTCCTCCGCTGCGAGGCCAATGTTTTCACCCGCCCCGCCCCAAGGTCAAGAACCGAAAAGGGTATATCCAGCGCCTTGCAGTTCAGCCTGTTGCGTTCCATCTCTTCGGACAGTTCGCCCACGGGGCGCAGCTGATGGTTCACATAAGCCGCGTGGAGTCTGCCTTCAGGAACCAGAAACGACAGCGCATACAAAAGGCCCAGCGAGTCGCTCCCTCCCGAAAACGCAACGAGTATCCCGTCCGCCGGGTCAATGGAGTATTTTCTGAAAAACGTCGTCAATTCAGCCTTGATGGACTTTACGATTGAATTCAACCATCGCCTCCTGTATCGGCATGCCGTTCAGCAATGCCGCCAAGGCCTCCGCTCCGCGGGCGATTCCGGCTTCCAAGGCGTCTCGTTCCTCGCCGGATTCAGGGCGCTGCAACACATGCTCGACCACCGTATGGTCCGGGCCGGGACGTCCGATACCTATATAGATTCGGATGAAGTTGGAAGAGCCCAGCTTCTCAATCATGGATTTCAATCCATTGTGACCGGCAGAGGAACCTCCCTTTCTGATCCGTATAGATCCCGCGGGCAGATCAAGATTGTCGCAGACGACAATCACATCGTCTACCGCATAGGAAGCGAAATACTTGGCGACAACGCCGGAGTTGTTCATATATGTCAATGGTTGGACCAAACGAAATTCTCCCGCCCCGGAATACCCGACGGCTTCCCTATATAGACGAAAACAGCGTTTTTTCAGTGCGACCTGAAAAAACGCTGCTGTTCGTCCAAGAACATCGAAACCGACGTTATGACGGGAGTGCTCGTATGCGGTACCAGGATTACCTAATCCGAATACACAAAACAGAAGACACCTCCGATGGCTTATTTCTCATCCTTGTCAGCGTCAGCGGCGGCACCAGTGGTAACCTCGGCCACAGCGGCGGCATCAGCGTCGGCGACAGGAACCTCTTCCTTGATGGACTTGACGGTAGCGACCGTGGAATCGGGATCAATCAAGAATTTGACGCCGGCAGGAATCGCCAATGCGTTAATTTGCAGGCTTTCGTTGATTTTAAGACCGGAAACATCCGCGACAAGGACTTCAGGCAGGTCCTTAGGCAGACATTCGATTTCAATTTCATGCAGAATCTGCTCCAGGACGCCGCCATCGCGAACACCGGCGGGCGTGCCGTCCAAGGTAATGCCGACGTGGGTGCGAAGAACCTGTCCGCGGGTTACTTCGAAGAAATCGACATGCTTGATGGTACCGCGCAGCAAATCCTCCTGAAAATCCTTCATGAGACAGTCGAATTCCTTGTCTCCGGCGGAAATCGTCAACAGGGTGGTCTCAGAGAAACGCCTCATCTTGTTTTCGAATTCCTTCATTTCAAGAGTGATGTGTACCGGGGCGTTCTTGCCATAGATGACAGCGGGAATACGTCCGCTACGAAGCACACGACGGGAACCTGCGGAACCGAAGTCGCCGGTTCTGAACTGGGCGGAAAGCTGTTTATCGCTCATTCTGAAACTCCTAATACTCTCATTGGGCTGACCGTCCCGATACGGGAAGAACACCCAATTACCATGGGATACAAGCGTCTAGGACACTTGGGACAGGGAAGGCAGGATTCGAATACAACCGGATAGCTTGGCGTCTTGCGCTAAGTCCTGCAATCACTAAGGATTGTTTATAACGGTATTTGTAAAAAGTTGCAAGCATTACCTGTCATTCTCAATGATAACGGGGCAATAAAGGGGTGTTTGTAGTAAAAAAAAGAGCCGGGGCAGATTCTCCCCGACGTTGGCTATTCAAAAATAGTTTGTAACTGTAAAATCATGTCCTCATACGAGAGAGCATACTCCATCCACTCCACCCCCCAGAATTCCCATTGTACACTGTTGTGCAGCAGGTCAACGTCGGTCTGGGGGGCGTCAATCAGTCCGGAGGGTTCATACGCCGGACGAAAGGCCGTCAGATCAGGGATGTCCAGCCGTGGAACCGACTCGACGCTCCTGCATCCTACGAGCACGGTCATGAGCGCGAGCAGACTGATCAGCGGCCAGCTTCTTGACGTCTTCATTGATTGGCACCTCCTTTTCTTCAGGAACATCGGCAATCTGTTCGATGGCCGTCTGCTGTTCGTCATTGTTCTTCTTCTGCTTGCCGGCAAGCTCGTCCTTGATTTCGTTGGTGGCCTTCGACACTTCCACCTGTATTGTTTTCCTCGCCAATTCTTCTTCGGCCCTGGCGGCCTTCTTCTTGGCCGTCGCCAACCGCCCCGACTGCACGCCGAACGCCATGGCGACAAGCCCACCGATGACAACCAGCACCCAGGAAATCACATCAGACATCCACTCCCCCCTTTTTCAGCGCCGAAGCAACGATCTTCTTGATGACCTCGATCGAGATGAAATACTGGCCGACATACACAAGCGCGAAATAACCAAGCAGCGCTACGGGCGTGCCCGGCAACGGCGCTCCATAGTATGCTACCAGAGCCATCATGGCCGACAGCACGACCGCCAATATCCGGTACTCCCAATCCTTCGCCCTGGTACGAAACCGCTTGTAGATTTCCACCCCGCCCGCGACAACGAAAACCACAGCAAGATACACGATCGCGATAGTCTCAGCCGTCATTTCGCCTCCTCGAAAAACAATCCGTTGTTTTTCTTTTCCTTGCAATATTGAAGCATCCGGTCTCTTGACCGGTGAAGCTCAGCCTTGATTTCCGTGGCGTTGCCGTTGAGCACCCCCTTGTCATGGAGCGCGTCCACTATCAATTCGTTGGCTCTGGAGGTCGACTCTATCAACGATGACAGTATCACAAGCTCCTGCGCTTGCCGGTTGTTCAGCTTGATCAGTTTTTTCACCGACGACTTGCGATTGAGCAGAATAACTATCAGTCCATTGCCTCCGACCAGAGCTATAATCACCGGCATAAACTCGACCAACATGTCCCACATTATCAACCCGCCTCCCTGCTCAGACAATTCTGCCAGAATCGACATCCGATTCCATCTGAAAGTTCGGCATTATTTTAAAATATTTTCATTTGCAAATCTAATTTTAAGTCGTATGACTTCACCTCTCCATCGGCTTAATATATTATTAGAATTTTCTAATAATATATTGACAGCAAGGAGATATCGTGGTACTATTAATCATCAAGAGAAAAGGAGGTGATGCGAATGTGAAGAAGAAAAAGAAAGTCCAGACGGCGGTTGTGTTAGCGGCACTTACCTTCATCTGGACGGTGGTCAGAGACCTGATTGACATCATCTTTGACCGTTGAGTTTCCGGGGGAGCGTCGCTCCCCCTCTCATACAACCAGTCTATATCATAAAGAGAGGCAAGTCAATGAAAGACGATAACGCAAGAATCGACAAACTGCTGACGGCATTGATCATCATATCATCCTTGAACCTGGTCTGGAACGTTGTCATGACGTTCGTGAAGTGAGGTAAACCATGAACAAAATCTGGACCGCGACACAGGCAGCGGAAGAGCTGGGAGTGACCCCTACTTGGGTAGGGGTCGCTCTCAAGAAGATGGGCAAGGAAAAGGCGGGTGGAGTCTATCTCATCGATGAAGAGACGATGGAATACCTGCGCAGCCGCAAGGGCAAGCGGGGACGTCCAAAGGGGGCGAAGAACAAACCGAAAGAAGAATCAGGCACCATGTAACATACATCATTACTAAGCCGTGCGCCTCCACATCGAGACTTTCCGATACGGAGGCATGTTGTTGTGCGGCTGACCGCCGCCCTCATTCATCAAGGAACTGATATTGCCAGATTCTATCCATCTCGTCTGTTCGTTCCAATTCATCGCTGGCGCAGCCCCTTTCTGATCCAATGGTTCCGCTCCCGCATACGATACTCTATGTCTATGGTTTGGCATCTCATCAACAGTCAACTCATGGGTGGCTTCGCCTCCGGTCTCTCCGTCGTTCGTCCCGTCCGAAGCGAACAAGAACACGCCGGAAACCCGCGTCCACGTGGTTCCGGGATATCTGTCGTTCGGGTCGAACGTCGTGTTTTCAATCTGGAGGATGCTTCCCACGGGATAGATGAGGTCCACCATCCTGGACTTGAATTCCGCAAGATTCACCAGTGTCACCAGTTCCGGTATCGTCGCCACGTCATCCTCCTATAGAAACAATTGGTCGATCTGTTGGTTTGTCGCATAGACGAACTTGCCAGCCATATCCGCCAACGTAGTACTGTTCGTCGATATGTCCTGTCCTTGTTCGGCGACAGTCGCCCCAAGCTGTTGCAGGTTCTCGTTATTTTGGGCAACCATCGTCGAAATATCAGTCAACGCCAGCCTGATGTTTGCCAGAAGCTGCTCCACCGTACAAGTACCACCGTCCGGCTTTTCCCCACGGAACAAGGCGATCCTGTCGGCATTCTGTGGAACTAAGTTCTTCGCTATGTCTATGTCAGCCATTCAGTTCCTCCATCACATGATTACGATATTGTTCCCTTCTTTTACTTCGCAGGTCACTCGGTAGCCGTTGAGCCGATTCTCGTTCCCCTCTCCATCCACAAGTACGAACTGGGGAGAATCCGCATATACAGTAACATTGGCGACAAGCCCCTGGACAAGTTCGATTCTATTTTCATCGCTTGGTGCGTATATTCCTATCTTGTTGTTCCTTTCCGTAAGATAGAGATGACCGCTACCGGAATATTTCGCACTGGGGACTAGATTGGTAATGGTATATATGGTCGGCCTTACATCACTAATTGAGAATATCCCGACCTTGCCGAACCCAACTGTCGCCTTGTATCTGTTATCCGATATATTTACGTTACCGCTATCTTTGACAACCCTGATTGAACTGATGTCGGTATACAATGCTGTTGTTTGGATTGATTCTCCCGCCGCCAATGTGTGAGTCCGCGTCATACCATTTGTTGTATATGCTACGATAACCGTACTTTGACTTTCCGTTTCATTTATCAATCTTGCGTTTGTCACAGGAAGTTCACAACTGACAAGGAGGCCATAAAACAAACATGCCAACACAATATACACTTTTTTCATATACATACTCCTCTCAACCAATCATACACTCAAAAGGAAACATAGTTCTCAGGACACTTTTATATTTCAAAGATGCTTCATTAAATAATCACAATCATATTCCCCGACAACAGTTCACAGACTACCTTATATCCGTTGAGCTGGTTTTTGTTACCGGAACCGTCCATCAGGACAAACTGGGGGGAATCAGTATATACAGAGATATTGGTGACAAGTCCCTGTGTAAGTTCGATCCGGTTTTCATTGGTCGGAGAATATGTTCCTATCTTGTTGCCCTGTTCTGTAAGATAAAGATGACCGCTACCGGCGCCATATACAGCTGGTAGAACAAGGTTTCTGATAGAATAGCTGATTGCTGGAGATTTGTTTATTTCATATTGCAAAAACACTCTCTCGGCAGTCCTGCGTCCAGCAAGAACAACATATCTATTATCAGTAATATCAGCATGTCCAGCGTCTTTGACAACTTTCACTGAAGTGATTTTGTCAGCAACGTTCGTGATGTCAAAAGACTGATCTGGATTTAGTGTTATGATTCGGTCGGTTCCGTTAATCGTGACTGCTAGCACAACGGATTCATTAGTATTGTTCTTGATTTGAGCGTTGTAATTTACTTCGTTGCATGCAACAAGGAAAAAACACAATATCAGGAACAAAGCAACAATTAGAATTCGCCTCATCTTTCATCTCCTCTTTGTTAGATAATTATATCATATCTCTACGAAGAAATCGGCGTACATTTCAAGAAGCCGTTAGAATCGCGATATACTTGCCCTGGTTCAAAATTGGCAATTTCTGATGCCGTAGGACCACTAGGAATATTTACAACAAGATTGTTCCCACCGGTATATATATTGAGAGTGATTCCACTGGTCACCCATACTCCATAACCTCTATAACTGATAAGGACTGAGCCTGGTACATAGGGGCTGTTAAAGGTATCAGTAATACTAAAACCACATGTAACTGAACTATACTTTTCATCTAAAAAAAATATTTTCCATTGATCAATGGTATGGTAGCCACTTGATGTATATCCACTAGTTTCAATCCGTATATATTTAACCGCCGTATTTCCACCAACCACAGCACAACGCAAAATATCTCCACTAGAAGCTCCGATGCTATTTACAAGATTTTTTGTTTGATTTGCAGTTCCTGCTTGTGTATAAGTCGTAGAAATAGATTGACTTGGAGACGTTTTTATCGCTACACAATTAAACAATCCTGCAAAAACAGAATTACCTGTTATTTTGGCATTATTTGCACATACTTCGTCAGTTTCCAGTATACCATCCGCTCCGATTATCGTCTTATCTCCCGCGGACCGTATTGTTTCCGTCTCAGGGTCGTACATGAACCCCGTCAGCGGAGCGTCCAACGCCGCGTTAGGCTGGCCGAAGAATATCTTGCCCGTAGATGGCACGACTTTCCATACGGTCTTGTCGCCGTACATGATATCGAAAATCGGGGCGGCAAGTATGTTGCCGTTTGCGTCGTACTGATGCGCACGGAACCGGAAACCGGACGAAGCCGTCCCGTCGCCATTCCCGACCGTCACGTTCTTGGCGAACAGCCGCTGTATCGTGGCGCTCTTCGCCGCCAACTCGCCTATCCATGCATAGAGGCTCGCCATGCTCCGCGTCACATCCGTACCGTCCGCCAGTACTGCATTGAGCGACTGCGACATGATAAATGCGTAGTTGCTGTCGCTGGCCGTCGGAGTGTTCCAACCGTACCCGTCCCAGCGCTGCGGGACATTGCCGCTCGTCAGGTACGAGTCTCCCGCCATGAGCGGCCCCTCCGCGGTCGTCGTCGGGGCGGTCTCCAGCTTGCCCAGGAACATCGGCGCATACGTCCCCGACGGCACTCCGTTGATCTGGACCGTCTTCGTCCCCACGCCCTCGACGGCGCAGGTGACGGTGAAGCTGGTGTATCCGAATCCAACGGGAATGGTGACGGTGGCGGTCGCGCCGTCGGAGGAAGGCGTGACGGTCAGTCCCCGGTTGACGCTCCACGTGACCGCCCCCGACGTATTCTGGCGGTCGCATGCGAACGTGACCGTCTGCGCGGCCTTGACCACGTTACGACTCGACATCGCGTATGTGGACATGCCCGCGGAGAGCGAGAAGTCCACGACGGGCGCGCCGGTGTCGCCCTTGTCCCCCGACCACGGGGACGGCGCGGACCACGGACCGTAGGAGGGGACGTTGCCCACGTCCCAGGTCGTGACGGCGACCGTGACGTATATCGTCTGCCCCGCGTCCCTGACGGGCACCGACTCGTCCCATCCGGCAGGGACGGACGATGAGTCGCCGGACGGCGTGGGCGGCACTGAGGAGGCCGCCTTGTAGGCGTAGCGCGCGAACGACGCGTTCAGCCCCTCCTTCCCGTCCCGCACTATGGATATCGTGGTGCCGTCCGAATACTCCCCGGCGGTGACCGTCACGGGAAGGGACTCCAGCACGGGGAACTCCATGGAGTCGGAGAAGTACGGGATTGAGTCCATCCACTTCCCTACAGCGTCAGCGCCCTCGATTCCGTAAAGGGACAGCTGTGCGAGCCAGCCGGAATAAACGAGGTCACAACATATGGCTTCCTTGCACTCAATACTGGAACTGCCATAATATTGCCCGAATGATGTATGATAATAGAACAAATAAAACCTGACTAAGGAATTTTCTGCCCCAATGCCTAAGAGACTTCCGGTAGTGAATGAGTTACTTAGAACCTCAATTTTCCTATTATTATAGGAAAGAAATGATATACCACCATAACCCAAATTTTCATATTTAGTCTGTACATCTCCTATCTGTTTTATAGAATTACGCATGTACCATGTATAATCAACACCATTACTCAATGAATTCATCCGCATATACGAAACCGTACTTGGTAAGCTGTCAGCAGTCACCGCCGACATAATACCCGTAGAGCTATTCCACTGATAAGAACTTACTCCCAGATTATCCCAAGTACCACCCATATCAAGAACATTCCTCAGAGTCCCACCTATCGTCCAGCTCTCCCCAGACTTGATGTAGGGTATGTACGTATCGCACCAAGCGGATATCTGGGAGTCGGTCATGCCTGATAACTTCTGGGGATACAAGGATATGAGTTCCGTAAGGTCGACGCACATCTCATTCTTAGTAGAACCGGAGACGCCGTTGATTGCATCAGAAGGGCCGTTATAAACACGACCAACGGTTAATTGATAAGGTTCCTCCGCTGACTTAGCACCAGATAAGACATACTCAGTCCCAGACACCGGATTAAGTAAAATGTCCCCTGCAACAGCCGAACTATGCTGAGTATGTATCGCAGCCCATACCGGAGACTGGTCTGTAGTGGTATATTTATATTCGCATCGCCAATAATATTTATGCCCGACAACCAGCGGGGGTGAATAATACATATCGCCAGCTACATAAGAACCCGGCTCGCCAGTCTCCCAGTCTTCTGACGAGTTGCTTATGATGTTGGTCAGCGTCACCTTCCCGTGCCCCATGTCCGCAGGGGTCAGCCTGACCTCCGTCGTACCGGCCGGGATGCCGTGGTCCGGTATGTGCCAGTTCAGTTCGTCGGCTATCCCCTGCTTCAGGGCGTCGAGGGTGATCACCTGGCCGGGATACGGGTTCCCGTCCTTGTCCAGACGGAAGACCGGCCCGTCGCCGGTGAGCCGGAGGAGCTTGCCGTCCGCACCGTCAGTTCCGTCTTTCCCGTCTTGACCGGGGGCGCCTTTTTGCGGCACTGTTTGCGGTCTGCTCCAATCGATTACACCAGGGTGATACTCAGCTTCATACGCAGCCGTTTCATCAAGAATCATCGATGTACGCAGGGTACTCATCGTCCGGCCGTTCATTCGATGCTCATACGACACCACCCTGCACTCAATCCGTTCATCATCTTCAGCGACCAAATTGATGTGCATCCCTCTCTGGATACAAGGCATGAAGAATGTGGACAATGAGAATCTGCGAGTATGGGCCTTACCTCTGTCGCGATATCTGGCGAGTGTCTTGGATGCTTGGTCAAGATCGATAAAGTACTTGCCGTCAACAGTTTTTTCGACTACATCAACCTCATCCAGAACGGAAGAATCAAGCTCATATACCCGTTTCGTCCCGCACGATGAAAAAGGTCTGCCCCTCACAACAAACTTCGTTACCGTCACTGGACCAGAGCCGATATTCTGTAAGATTATCTGTGAATCGGCGGGACCTGCGGAAGTGGCTGAAGTGGATCCGTTAAACGACACGAGGATCAGATTGCCGGTCCCGCTCCAGCAGATATCGAAGTTCTTGTTCTGGCCAATGGTCGGAGTCCTGACATCAACGGCATACGGAAATTCTTCACCAGTCGAAGGGTCCTTATAAGAAAGTGACGCAACGCCTTGAGCCGGCCAAGTATTTCCAGCTTGGATAACGATGGAGCATTCTTCAAGGGCCGAGTTCCAGTTGTCAGTGTTTCTATAGATCACCTGCTCAGGCTTCTGCATGTAATTTTCAAAATCGGTCGACGCCTTGTTGCATGTGACGGCGTTGAAATTCTTCGAAATCTGACCGGTGACCTCTGATCCCCTCAGCGGCACACTTGACCCGTTCGCGACGAGCGTCCATTCTACGACAGGTTCCGTCCACCCGTCCTCCCTGTATGATCGGAAGCGAAGCCGCCCCTGATTGTCGAATACAAGATTGACATCGAACGCTTCCGCAAGACGTTGTATTTCACTCCAATTGGTATCATCGCCGACGACAATGATATCTTTGACATCAGGGATCTTCCCGGCGTCCACGCCCACACTCATCGTACCTGCGAGGATATGAACCAAAGAATTGCCGACATCGTCTGGATCAGAAATCTTTTTACCCACATACGCCGATTTCTTGGGCTTCCTTTTAGTCCCCCTGTTCCTTGTCGGATCCTCGACGGTGAAAGTCACGTAATCGTCAGTCGTATGGCCGATGGTCCGTGTCATACCTTTCTCGCTCACCAGCCCCGTCATAAGAGGAATCCATATCTCGGCATCCCCTGACCACAGGATTTGAGCGGGCGCACCAGCGAACAGACCTTCTTCATACCGCCCATAATTCTTGATTTTGACCTGCCAAGACTGAAGTGATTCGGAGGCGGAACAAGAAATCGTCAGCGGGACAATGAAGACATCAGGTGTATAAGAAATCTTTACCCTAAGCCTATTGTTTATCAGAATCTTGGATTGAGATATTTGGGTATCAGTCAATGGTATCGCGAAGTTCATGCAATCTCCTCAGCGAACGTGATTCTTCCGCCACCACCAACGAAATCGGTAAGGGCGTCATTCAAAAATCTTCCAAGAGCGGCCATTCCACCATCACCGATGACGTTGCCCTGTATCGTCTGGTAGATCGTGACATTGGTTGAACTGACTGACGTCGAACTCCCCGTATTGGCACCGGATCCAGTATAGGAGGAAGCGGAAGCGGTGACATCTGAATACCCTATCGGCTTAAGGTGATCAGCGTCGAGATTCCTGATAGGGATGTAATCGATGTTGACGAACGGTATCCAGTTCAGCGCCCAGATAATTCCGTTGATCACAGAAACGAATCCATTGTAGATTAAATTGAACAACGTGATCAGTCCATTCCCGATTGGAACGAGAATGTTATTGTAGATCCAGACAAATGCCTTTCCGACCTGTTCGGTGACTACGCCCAGCAGCTTGAACACCGGTGCGATTACAGACCCAAGGAATCGGCCGAATGTAGTCAGGATTCCGAGAATCGGAGATAATGCTGAATCGATCAGCGGCCTGAGAACATCCATCATCCCTGAAAGCATCGTCGAAATCGGATTGAGAAGGGCTTGAACCGATGCAAGAGACGTCACCATCCCGGCCAGACCGGAACCGAACAGTTTCATGATCGATTTGGGTTCATCACCTGAGCCAAGCCCATAGCCCGTCAGCTTCCCCACTTCCGTTGAACCGACCTGTTCCTTGAGCTTGTCCTTGAACCCTGTTGAAGATTCGTCAAGAGCGGTCGCGATCGCATCAGGGAGATTCTTGATTCCGTCCCAGATAGCACCAGGAAGCTCCTTCAGCCCATCCCAGATGGAGGAAGAAATTCCCTTGATGCCACTCCATATGGCGGACGGAAGGTTCTTCACTCCGTTCCAAATGGCACCGCCGACATCTCCCCACGTAACTTTCGTCTTGATATTTGCGGCTATTTCGCCACCATTCTTCCCACCAGGAAGGATGGACGCGATATCCGCCTCCACGGAAGAAGCCGCGGCCTTGAATGTATCAAGCATTTTCTCGAACGCGGAAGACAGCTCGTCATGCAGCTGGGGGTCTTTGATTCCATTGATGAACCCCCGCATGAGTTGCCAGCCCATCCATTCGGTTTCACCCGACGGAGAATGGATGTCCAATACGTCCTTCATTGCGAGCAAGCCAGCTTCCGCATTCTGCGCCATTATCTCCGGAGTCCCATCAAGCCCGATATCCAACCCCCGCGCAAGCATTCTACCCATCCATGTCGTATATTTTGAAGGTGAATTTATTTCAGCGGCTTCTTGCGCGTCTTTAAGTTGATTTTTCATCCAAGGGCCAAGGATCGGCCTTTTCAAGGCGTTTTCAAACCCTTTGACAATGGAATCCCAGAACCATGTGATTCTTTTTACAGGTTCAGGATTATCGACCACCTCGCTAAATCCCTCGATCACATTTTTGCCGGTTTCTTTCGCGCCATCGACAAGGCCCGTCCAATAATCACTTACATTACCGGACAGAAACTCGCCCAATTCCAGATTCAAAACAATTGTAAACACCAAAGCACCCAATTTCGGGGAGCCTGCAAATGCGCCGATCCCGATTCCCGCGGCGAGTGCGGCCACCATGTTCGCTCCGAAATCGAACCAGGACCCGCTTCCCTTGGCTTCTGCAAACGCGATCGCGATGCTCGCCCCGGCGATGACGCCACCGACGCCGAGGCTTCTCAGGAACCCAGCCGCGGGAAGAGCCGTGATACTGAGCGCTTTCCACAGAAGACTTGCGGCGGTAGCGATTCCGACAAAAACAATGCTCATGCTCAACGCGGTCTTCATTGAACCGAACAGGTCGGTCCAGTCGCCTGTCCGCAACCCCTTCTTCAAGGCTTCATAGACATCCCCCACCACCTCCATCGAAAACCGGATCAATGGAATGTTTGAAGCTGCCGTCCTGAATTCTTCAAACTCACGCCCGATATATCTCCCTACCGCACCGAACGCCGTCCCCAGGAAAGAAACAACGGCGACGATGCGGGGGATTCGGTCGACCATCCAGTTGACCCATTTGACCGTGGAGGAAACCAGATTTGTGAACCCTTCGCTGCTGATGATGTCCGAGAACGCCGTAGAAATTGAATCGAGCGCCTTCTTGACATCGGGAAGCAGTTTTCTGCCGAGATCGGCGAACGAGATATTGATGTTATCCTTGAACGTCGACCATTTCCCGGATAGTGTCTGCGACTGTTGTTCCATCATTCTGAAAAACTGGCCTCCCTCGGAAGTCAATGATTCCAACGCTTTCTGAACTTCCGGGAACCAGACTTTCCCCTTTGTAATCAGCTCCAAGACTTCCTTGTTGGTCTTTCTCAGATTTTCTGACATGGCGTCGACAAGCGGTACGCCGGCTTCGGAGAACATGTTGATCTCCTTTAATGACGCTTTACCTTTGGTCTGCACCTTCGCGTAGGCGTTCGCCAGACGCCCTAATTTCTCCTGATTCCCCATCGCGACATCGCCGAGCATCTGTAGTTCCTCTCGAACGTCAGCCGCCGCTGAACCGGAAGCAAGGAGAACTGTGGCGACACTGCTGATACCGGCCATTTCAAGGGGTGTCTTGGCGGCGAAATCGATAAGATCCTGCATGGTAGCCTTGGTAAGCGCGGCATCTTTGATCAGGACACCGAACGATGTCTCGATAGTCTCCATCGACGCAGCTTCCTTGATGCTTTTTACGAGCCCGGTGACAGCGGTTCCGATCGTAGAAACCGCACCGGCGATCGCCAGCTTGCCAAGCCCGTCAAGAGTTGACGAGAGCTTTTGCGCGGTCGAATCGGTGGATGCGAGGTCTTTCCTGACCTCATTGATGGCCTTGGACGCGAGGTTCTTTCCGTTGATCGTTATGCCTATCTTCGCCATTTCGGACCTCCGTTCATTTTTTTCATCCGCTCCTCCTCGTCCCGGTTCCTCAGTTCGTTCCAGCGGCTCCGGATCACGTCAAAGACCATCATGTCGGTCGCCGGCTGGTCGTACATTCCTCCGGCGACAGGAAGCAGGGAATACGTCCCCTTGTCGCTCAACAACCTGACACAGCTCCTCACCCAAGGCCCCCATTCATCCAGCAGTTCCGCTGGACGGCTCCCATCGGGAAGTACATCGTCGACATCGAATGCGCTCCCCCGATAGATCCATTCGGTCACGTCCCTGATTCTGGAGATTTCATCAGCGCTAAAGGGCGGTTGAAGTCCTCGACAATGGAGACGATTTCCGCCGCAAGATCGGGAGCCTTGAGAATCTCATCCACGAATTCATCATCCACCGCATTTTGAGCTTCCTCCCCATCGCACAAATTATGCTCCGCGACTCCATATCTGATGATGAGCCGATACGTCTCCGCGACAGGAATGTTCTGGGACTCGACAAGTGACTTGATCTCCTCGTCGCTCACTTCTTCAAGGACGTTTTCAACCCTCACCTCTTTGCCAAGCTCTTCCTTCAATTTCTCCATCTTCAGGTACAGCTTCGTAGCCGCGGCCTTGTTGACGTTGGCCGCCGAAACATTCTGCATGGCGGAAATCTCATCCTTCTCTACCGTGCTGTATTTTTTCGGTTTGATCCAAAGCTCTTCGCCGCCATCCGCATCGCCATATGTTTTCAGAACGGTCTTCGGACCCACGAGAGTCGAGGAAATTCTATTTTTCAGCTTCATCATGCGCTCCAATCGGTGATCATCACCACTGACACATGGTCGTCATAGGCTCCGCCCAGATCAACCGCTTCGAAATCCATGGACTGTTCGAGCGACGTATCAGTGGCGCTCTTGGAATAGGTCGTGTACTGGATCACCGGCAAATCAAAAAACAGCATGCTGTTGAGACCGTCCTTCAGAATGCGTCCACGATAGAGCGCGAGAAGAGACGATTCACCGTCGCTGAGGACCTTCGCTTTTTCCGTCTCGCTTTTTCCATCGTCAGTGACGGAAATCGTCATGCTGCCGGTCGCGGCGAACTTGCCACGCACATGCTGCTGCTTGTTGAACGTTCCCTGGCAATACCCCTCGTCAGTCGCGATGTTGTTGTTCAGTTCCAGGGAGAGATTCTTGATGAAGCACCATTTCACCCCTGCGATTCCGGTAAAACCCTCTGAAAACTTCATAGCCTCCAGATCCTCATCAAGAAGAGTGAGCGTTGTCGTAGTCTGTCCCCCTATGACGGAAAGGAAGAGCAGATTCCATGATACGGTCATTTTTTCTTTCGCCGATCCCGAAAGACTCATGGTGTTCACCGCTCCCCCAACTCCAAGCTGGTTGTCCCCCGTCCCGTCGGTCTGAAGGGATACGGTGGGGTTTTCCCCGTTGGTATAGTTGGGCCGGAAGAAATGGGCGTACACCCCGCTGGTGGAGGATGCGGCGAACACCGGTACGATCCGTCCTTTAGCTTGGGCACGTGCAATGACGACCGCAGCCTTGAATTCATCGGTTGATGTTCCGTTGAGCAGGACGGCCGAATAATCGGACTCTCCATTGATTGCCGCCATAATGGTGGCTACCGTAGAAGATGCGGAAATTGCAATGGTCCCGTCTTCCCCAAAGTTTGGATCGGGTGCTTCCGCTCCTTTCGCCCCGACTGAGGCCTTGATGGAACCGGACGCCACTTCCAGCTTGCAGGATTCAGCGGCACCATTGTAAGAAATCCCAATCGCCGCACCAACCTGTACGGTGGTGACGGGCGCACCAAAGAGGCTGTGCAAAAGAAAATAATTCGCATGGTTTGCCATCAGAAGAGTCTGAAGCTCAGCCGAATAGTCGATCGCGTCCAAAGAATACCCAGAAGACGAATTCCGGCCCGTGATGACCCCAAGTTCGCTTTTTGTCGGTTCTTCCTGAATATAGGCGAAATCAGTTCCAGGAACCCGATGGGTCCTTGTAGCCGCCGTTCCGACCGTGGTTTCTTTCCCGATTGAAATCTTTGAAAATTCTTTTTTGATCAGTCCCATTTTGGGCCCTCCTTCAACATGTCCCGGCAATCGCTTTGCCGATGATTGATACCGATACAAACTTCTCGGTCGCAGTACCGCTGGGCGGCATTGTCGCACCTGAGAACGCTATATCCCACAGTCCTGGCGTACTGGTGTTGTTGATGAAAAGTGAAATCAGCGCCGAAGCGTAGTCGTTTTGGTTTTCCGTTATTTTTCCATCATCGGTCCCGGTAAGGAACGCCCCAATCTCCATCTCGACCTCGAAGGCTTCCGCGCCTTGGAGAGAATCCTCATGAGACGGATTGACCCCGGTCGCCACGACCAGGACAAACGGACGTTTCACGCTCACATCCGCATAGTCGCTTCCCCGTCGGATGCTTTTTGGAAGGGCGACGCCGGATGGAAGATACTCTGCGAGCTTGTCCTTGATCAGTGTGATCACTTCATCGGTGATCGCATTGATATCGAGCGACGCCTTGTTCATTTCAATCTTCCTTTCTTAAGTTCCCACTCGAGTTGTCTTTCAACCGCAGCACGAAACAACGCTGATTTTTCGAATACCCGCATGGTGGTGAAAAACCAAGGGCGAGGCTCAAGATGAACGCTTCCACGAGTGATGAAAAGAGTCGTCGCCCGTGGATTGTCTTGACTGGACAATGCGATCTTTCCACTCCGCACGAAGTTGCCGGCTTCATCCTTCGTATGGGCGCCGGGATAAATATCCGCGCCTTGATGTTCATAGATTGCGGACAATTGGCCGGCGAACAGTCGAGCTGATTTTCCCTTTTTCTTCTGCCTGTACCAGATCGACTTGTTGTAGGCTCCAGTCGTAATCGGGAACTTCACGGCGTTGACATCTTTCGCTTTTTGCTTGGCGGCAAGAGAGACGGCACCCACGACGCGGGCGAGCGCATCAGTGGTAAGCGACATCCCCAGTTCTTCAAGGTACGTGGATACGATGTCGTCAAAAACCACCGGCGCATTGGGTCTCTGTCTCTTGGTCCCCATGGCTACCTCCCCGAAGGAAGCGCCAATGACTGGAACGCCTGGCGCACTTGATACGAAAGTTCAAAATCGTAGACCGTGTTCGTACCGTTCGACTGAGTGATCGACCGCCGCCCATACGCCCGGTCCATCGTCTTCATCCATGCCCCCATGATGGCTTCCAGGCAGGCCTTCCTGACGTCATCCGGCACGGTATCGATTGAGTATCCCGCCTGATACACGACCCTTGCACCCTGGGGAGCGCGGGGGAAGCGTCCGGTGTACAATGACACGACCGCTCCATTGACCGAGTAGTAATATTCCGATATTGGAATATCAATCCATACATCCAGATATGAACGGCGGATCTGCAGGGATTCAATCCCGACAATCGGAGCGACGGGCAGATAGAGGTTTGACGATCCATGCGCATCAAGTACTATCGTCCGTTCCTTAAACACCAGCTCCCGTCCCGCCTCACGGACCGCCGCAGAAGATATCCAGTTGATCAGATTCTTGATTTCATCCGCATCCTCGCAGCTTTCCGGCTCTCCCTCCCAGAGCCCCGCCATTGTGAATACATACTCATATGACACCAACGGATCCTTCAATTCAATCATTGCTTTACCTCGCAAGAGGCGCCGGTTCCGAAGAACCGGCGCGACAGGTTATACGGGTGTATACTGCGGATGTCCCAAAATCGCGATCGCTTCGGTCGTCTCGTCCGTGACGGTCCCTGCAAGCGTATAAGACAGGCGTACATACCGCTTGTCTCCAAGATAGCCGTATGTCGCGACCGTGCGGTCAGTGGTCGTGGCCTGCGGATCGGCATACTCCCCCTGCATGAGCGCCGCGGGAACTTCCGTGAAATCAGTGCCGTCGTCTGAATGCTCCATCTTCACGGTCACGTGGTTGGAGGAAGTCCAACTTCCGGCGCCGCGAATATCCATGAACATGAGCGACTCGTACCCCTTGCGGTCAACATTCTGGGTATCGCAGGTCTCCGCCGTCTTGGAGCCAAGAATGACAATCGGCTTGACGATGTTCTTGATGTCTCTGGTCATAATATCCTTCCTTGTACGCCAGCCTAGTCGGCTGGCGAGATGTCGTTGTTACTAGGCCTCGGCGGAAATTCCTACGAGAGCCTGGAAATTCTTGATGCCGCCGCCGACACGCTTCCGCGTGTAGAACTTGATGAACCCCTTCTCGGTGAGATCGTCCCGCTTGGTCATCAGACCGATGCGGTCGCGAATTGCATAGGCCTTTTTCTTGGCGATGAAGAACGCGAAGATTCCGCCGGCGGAGATATCCGGCATGAAGTCATCTATCTCGATGGGAAAGCCAAGGAACATGTCAGGACGGTCTTCCCTGATGGACGGGCTCCATAGCGGGCGTCCGTTCTCATCCTTCAGTTTTTCAAGTTCAGTGGCCGTATTGGAGTTCATAAGCCATACACAAGAGGGCTTGAGGGTCCTGCGCATGATGTTCTTGGCTGAATAAAAAGCCGCAATCTGGTTCGTCCCCAGTTCACCGGATTTCCCGGTCTTGACTTTCAAAACCTTGCCCCATTCAAAGTCGGAGACCTTGGAACCAACCTTCGTGTCATAACTGAGCAACCCACGCGGCTTTTTTACTCCGTCGCCGTTGATGAACGCATCGCCTTCGAGCTCGGTCAGGGCGTCAACCGTAGAGTCCACGATCTCGGAAGTAATCACAGTGTCAATATCATCAAGTATCTCTTCCGTGACCTTCGGTTCCGTATAGAGGGTGTGGACATCGATTACTACTTCTTCATATTTGGGGCCATCCTTTTCAGTACGGCCCACCGCTTCCCCGACCCATCCACCATCAGGCTTGCCTACCCGGACATACATCTTTACCGATGACATTCCCGTATTCCGGACATCGGCGATCGAACGCATCGCACTCTGGTCCCCGACGAGCTTCTCAATGTCCGAAGAAATTTCAACGGGCACGAGATAGCCACCGTCCCGGTTGTCACTCTCACGGTTCAGCGCATGGACATCGCCTCTGGCGAACGACGCCAGCGCCGCGACAGCCTTGGACTTGTCGTCATCGGAACCGGACAAGCCCTTGCGTTTAAGCGCGAGGATTTCCTCCTCAAGCTCTTCCTGTTTCGCCGAAAGTTCATTCCGTTTCTCGTCAATCTCTTCTCGGAGTTTGGTCACTTCGTCCTTGCCGGCCTTTCCTTCGACAGCTTTGAGCTGGAGCGTCAAATCTGTAATCTTTCCCTTGAGCTCTTCGACGAGAGCCTTCAATTCTTCAATCGTCATACTTTCACCTCATTCAACATATCGATCATATCGTTGACCAACGAGCCCACTTGGGAATAGTCAGCGTCAGCATCCCGCTGAGCGACATTCCTTTTCCCCAGAAGCCTTTTCGCCTCCTTGGCCGAGAACCCTGCGTCCCGAAGGGCCCTCTCAGCGTCCCGTATGGTCGGTTGCGCTTCCGCGATCGCCGTAGGCGCATTGCGGAACCTGTCCTTGATTACCTTGTCCACGCAGATTGAAGCGGCCGCCTGGGTTTCATCCAGTCCATCCGCGAATCCTTTCGCGACAGCCTCACCAGCGGTCAACCATGTTTCAGCTGCCATCATCATTCTTACAGACTCGGGGTCGACACCGGTCCTGCTGGCATAAATATCCACCATTTGCTCGGTGATACCGTCCAAAAGTTCGGCACTTTTTCGCAAATCTTCAGAATTTCCCAGGACAACGGTCGAAGGATTGTGGATCATCACATAAGTTCCGCTGTACATGACACGACGGGAACCGGCAAGCATGATGATTGACGCCATGGAAGCGGCAAGGCCCATGACATATACGGTCACCTTGTCCTGGACGGTTTTTATGACGTTGTAGATTGCCATGCCGTCGAAAACATCACCTCCAGGAGAATTGACGAAGACATTGATGGTCTTCGCGGTTTTCTTGATCTCGTTGAACGATTCAACGAACTCTTCCGCCTGTACGCCATCCCAAAAACCACCGATTTCCCCCATGATGTACACATCCACCGAATCATCGGCCTTCGCTTTGATCTGATACCATCTGTTCATTCTTTCGACTCCTTTTTGGATACGTTCGAGTTCATCGGCGCCTGGTAATCATCGCCACCAGCGACCGAAGAATAATTTTCCCGCCGTCGAATATCGTTGGTGGAAAGGAATCCCGCCTCTCTTGCAATCTTGTAGGCTTCATACCGACTCTTCGTATCGCCGCGTTCAAGACTGTCCACAAGGAATTCACAGTAATATTCGGTACCGTCCATCGGTTTGACCAGTTGTACATTCAACGCGGTCTCAACCCGTCGGCACCAAGGGAGCATTGAAAACCGCGCGAAATTCGCCCCTTGGTATTCAATGTTGTTGAATGTCGCCCTGTCCATGATTCCGACCATATGGGGCGGCACCCGGAAAATTCCACAAATCTGGTTGTCGGTATACTGGTTGGTCTCCAGAAACTGTGCGTCGTCATTCGAGATCGGAATCTGAATCAGCTCCTTTCCGCCTGTAAGCATGCCGGTCCGGTTCCAGTTGCCGTCGCCCTGATACCAGTCACGCCATTGCTTCAGAAATCTTTCCGCCCCATCTTCGGTCTCGAACTCTTTCGGAGACTTGATGACGGTCCGAGGAGCCGCGCCGTTCTTGAAAAAAGACGCTGCATATTTCGCGACCGCCTGGGCTTTGCCGAATGTATCCCGTTGAAGGGCGATGACGCTTTTTGATTGGTGTGCGGTCAGATAAAGGATGTCCTCAAGCCCATAGACTTCCCCGTTAAGAGTGAACTCGTACTTGCCCGTATCCCTGTTGACCTTGACATCCACATAATCGTCTATGAGAACCAGTTCCCTGACTCTGGACCCGATCCGGTTCTTGAAATAGAAGTCCCGCCCCTGAAGCGCTAAGCGCCAGACCATCCGCTCGCGCCACTCGAATGAATCAAGCAGGCAATTCGGTTTGTCGAGCAAGAAGCTGCTACTGGAATCGGAAATCTCCTCTTTCGTTCCATCGCGAAGCTTCCTGTACATCTTCAGCGACAGCGTGCCCAGCGTTTCAGCGAGAACGTTGACACATGAATAAACCGTCGAGAGCTGTACGACGTTCCTTTCGCTGACGGCCTGCCCCGATGAGCTTTGGAAGCCTCCATCAAAGAAATTCTCGAATATTTCATCGAGCGTGAGTGATCCTTTGATTACTTTGCCGGCATTTTTCAGTCGTTGCATCAGGCCTGTCTTTTTTGTCATATCCACCTCTATGCCATATAAAATCTATCGGATTCGTATTGCGGCGCTTTCGCAAGCTGCGCAAGCGACAATGCCATCAACGTAGCGATCACACCGTCTATCCTTCTGCCGGTCCTTTGGAGTTTCTTTTTCGATGGCTTCACGTTCCCGGCGGGATCGCACTCAAGTTCGACACACGAGACATTCCAGCCCATCACAGGATTCGCCTCGTGCTGGACTGTCTGGTCCAGCACCGCCTTTTCAAATTCTTTAGTCGGCGCGGAAAGTGTCGCGAACCCCTGGCGGAATTCAACCATCTCCATGCCGTCATCCTCCAAATGTGCGACGAGCTGCCGGGCGTTCCACGGGTCATAGCCGAAATTCACCACTTGGAAGTCGTCCGCGAGCTTCCTGATGAACGTCTCGATCCAATCCTGGTCGATGGTATTGCCGGGAGTGCCGATGATCCAGCCGGAATCCTTCCATGTGGCATAAGGTACATGGTCCGTCCGGCTTTTTTCATCGATGACCAGTTCCGGCATGAAGAACCTGGTAAAAACCGAATATTTTTTTTCAAGTTCGACCGGCGGAAACACGATGGACAAGGCGGACAGGTCGATGTTGTCGGACAGGTCCAGTCCCAGGTGGCATTTGCGGCCAACAAAATCATCGAGCCGAATGATCTTCTTGTTGTTCCTCCCGATGCACGCCTGCCATTTTTCATCGGGAATCCACACCATCCCGGAATCAACCCATTTGTTGAAGTTCTTCGTCAGGATTTCAGCCTGACGGGAAGGCATCTTCAGCGCATCTTCAACCCTGCCGGGAAGATAGTTGGGATAAATCGACACACCCAGATTCGGATTCGCCTTCAACCACACGTTCGGATCGGTCCAGTCGTCTTCCTGATCCAGTTCATACATGATGCAGAAGAAATCATCTTTTTCTTCAGTCCCGGACAGAACCCGGAGCGCAAGGTCACGATCTTCCGAATAGGCGGGCCCCTGTTTGTTCGATCCCGCAGTAGTGATTTTTATGAGCAACGGTTCTGTCCGGGCGCCCATGCCGGATTTGAGGACCTCGATCATCCGGCTGTCTTTCATTGCATGTTCCTCGTCGATGATCGCCAACGATGGATTCAACCCGTCTTCCGTATCCGAATCAGCGCCCAATGCTTTGACAACCCGGTCACCGAAGACGATGGTCGATGTCGTGGAAAAGATTCTGCACCGGCGGTTGAATTCAGGTTGCCTCCTTATCTGTTTTTCAATGTAGCTCCATACGAGCTTCGCCTGATCCCTTTTGGTCGCCGCGCAATAGATTTCAAGCCCGGCGTCCCGATCAAGAAACAGGCAGCTCAATGCGATTGCGGACATGAGGAACGACTTTCCATTCTTCCGGGCGACTTCGATATAGGCGTCGCGGAATCGTCTGGCACCGTTGTCTTTCCTTACCCAACCGAACAATTCCCAGACAATGAACTGCTGCCAGGGCTCCAACTTGAACCGAAGTTTCTGGACCGCCCATTCGCCTTTGATATGGACAAGCAATTGGCAGAATCGAATACGGACTTTCGCCTTCTCCTCATCGAACCGGTAAGGAAAAGTCTCGTCCCCGGCACGTTCCAGATCACGTACATGCCGGAACACCGCCTGCCGGACGAATTGGCAGGCAGTAATTTTTTCATCCAGCACACCACGGATGTACTGTTCGGCAGAAAACTCACGCATTGGTCTTCAACAACTTCTCCAAATCACTCTCTTCGTTCTTGGCCCCGACATCGATCTTGTTTCTTGCGACCGGACTCAATCCAAGCTGATTACAAAGCATGATGAACTCGTGGCGGTTCGCCTCATAGGTCATGAGCTCGCCCATCTGTTTACGGATGAAATCACGCTCCGCCATGTATTCGCTCAATTTCCGTCTTCTCTGCCTACCGTCCTTGTCCACGGGACGGTAGATCGCTTTCCATGATTCGACCATCAGTTCATACGTCTGGGACAACGATTGCAGCATGTCCACGTCCGCGACCGTCAGGATACGTTCTTCGACCAGAATCTTTCCGATGCGGTTGAAAATCTTTCGTCCCTCGGGCCCCAAAGCCGAAGCGGTCGGAATCTTCAAATCTTCTTCGTCGACAATTCTCTCCGGCTCCGGTTCCTGGACCGGATTTCGGCAAGCCTGAAACGTTCCCTGAAGAATTTTCGTTGCCCTCGGTTTCCTCGGTCTTCCTGCCATGGCCATGCACCTCCATTTCGCATCCGCATGAACAAGGGTTCACGCGCGGTCTATAACGAGCAAAACCCTATAGATTGGCTTACCCCCCCCATATGGGTCAGATTGACCCATAAAACAGGGTCAAATTGGCCCACTTGGAATTTCATCGGGCATTTTACGACTATTTGTGATTGCGATTGTCCAAAAGTTCGGCACAATTTTATTTTTTTGCGAATTTGCCACCGATTCTCGGTGTATCGAACGTGGAGGTCTTTTCTGAATGCTCATCATGGAGCATCGGGACAAGCCGATACTTGCGATGATCCGGTTCAACGGCTGGATCGTAAGGCGGCCGATGGTCGACGTCGTACCGAGTCCATTCAGACCTGGGAATACCAGCCCTTTCCAAGACTTCCGCCCTGATCTTCCTCCATTCAGAGCCATACCCCCGTCTCGCGGCGGACGGTCTGTCATCACTTGCCGATAACGGACAAGGAGTGCAGGATGTCCTGTCCTTGCAGACTTTCTGTCTGACAGAACAGAAAAACGTCTTATTTCGCATTGCCATAGAGCAACGTCTCCTTTGCCAGATCATAACCAAGCATGACGCCCTTGATAGTTTTTTTCCTTTCTATCGCCCGCGAAATGGTCCTCTCAGAAACACCTAGGGAACTTGCAGCATCCGTTACAGATAGCCAACGAAGCTGTGATCCGTGATATTCGCCTTTAACGGGTCGCTTTCTGCCTTTCATACCTTTCCTCCTGAGCGGACCTGTACATCAGCAACACACTATCGACAGGAATTCCTCCAAGCTCGCACCAGAACGTTAGCCATTGAAGATTCTCGAACAACGCGCTTGCGGAATATACGTCCCGATACGCCGTACATGGATGGGTGATGTCGGTAATCGCGAATTCAATCACCGTCCTTGCCAGCCTACGAAATCCATCATTGGACACGGCGCCTCCAGTCATCGCCGACGAGCGCGAAAGTCGCGCCACGTTCGACGAGGCGTGACCTGATCTTGTCGGACAGGTGGGCCTTGTATGCGTCGGCCGTCGCGTTGCTGATCAGGACCGTCCCCTTGTGCCTGGTGATGCGGTCGTCGATCAAATCCTCCATTATGGTCTGTTCAT
>JAEXDQ010000019.1 GCA_023401595.1 Spirochaetota bacterium | reverse complement strand
CCCCCCCCCCCCCCCCCCCCCCCCCCCCCCCCCCCCCCCCCCCCCCCCCCCCCCCCCCCCCCCCCCCCCCCCCCCCCCCCCCCCCCCCCCCCCCCCCCCCCCGAAACCATATATTTCTGTTCAAACTGTTCCAACGGCAACGGTCTGTCAAAGTAATACCCCTGCACGAAACCACAATGCAGCTCTCGCAGGATATTCAGCTGTCCGGCAGTCTCGACGCCTTCGGCGATACAGCAGACGCCGAGATCATCGCACATTTCAACGATATGCTTCACAAGGACCCGAGTACGCTCATTGCCGTCCAGATCCTCCACCAGACTTCTATCCAACTTCAACGTATGGAACGGAATCATGGAAAGTATCGACATGCTCGTATATTTTGAACCGAAATCATCGAGAGAAATCAAGAAGCCCTGTTCATGGATACGGGCTCCGATACCGACGACCACCTCACGCTCCATTTCTCCGATACTTTCGGTGATTTCTATCTCAATCAACTCCCGAGGTACATCATATTTTTCCTGAATCGCCAGAATTTCATCAACCAGATTGTATTCAAGCAATGTAATCCGCGAAAAATTAAGGGAGATCGGGAAGACCTTCCTCCCCTCCTTGATCCAACGGTCCAGCAGCTTGCAGACTTGCTCGAACATATAGAGATCGACATATTTGATCAGCCGTTCCTTTTCAAGCGTAGGGATGAACCGGTTCGGGGCGACCAGTCCAGTTTCTTCCGACCAATACCGGCACAACGCCTCCGCCCCGCACAGACGACCGGTCGAGACGACCTCCTTTGGCTGGAGATACATCAGGAAAGCCCCCCGTTCCAGTCCGGCTACCAGATTCTCGTACCGGATCGGATCGTAGTGCTTGCCGAGCGTCGTGACATGCCTGTAATACTCCTGCTTTTCGATATTCATCAACTCGTCGGCGTGGACGATCAACATTTCAATATCAGGAACGGACTTCGACCATGTATGACCGACGGAAACGGAATGATCCTTCAAGTCATTACGAAGCTTCTGAATCAATCCAACGAACTTGTTCTGGCTGATCCGCTCACAGATGATGACGAATTCATCGCCGTCAAGCCGGAATACGCCGTATCCTGAGAACCGTCTGGCCAACGATTTCCCCACCGTTTTGACCAACTCATCCCCATAGGCATGCCCATAGTCCATGTTCGTCTGCTTCAGTCCGTTGATATCCGCGACCAACACTCCGACGGAGTCGGGCATTTCATGTTCCAGTTCGGCGAGCCGTCTCACATAAGCGCTTCGGTTCGGCAACCCCGTCAACGCATCAAGATAGCCCATGTCATGGAGCTTCTTCTGCATCCGACGCTTGAGAATCTCCTCGATCACAAAATACGAAAGGGAATCGAACGTCGTCCAATCGTCGTCATGCGAAGAAGGATTGGCCATTCCAATGAAACCGACCAGCTTGTCTTCTATGAAGAAAGGAGCGGCGTACAGGGACCGGACACCGCGTTCCTTAAGTATCACGTATTCATCCAGATCGTCGGCTTCGAGCTTTGAAATATCGGCAAGCGACAAGGATTCACGCTTGTTGAACTTTACCATCCACCGCCGAAGCGACGTCAAAGGAATCCGTTGCAGGGTTTCCAGCTGGGACGGAACGCCCGCGGCCAACCACTCATAGGTATTTGAAACGGTTTTGGAAGCGGCGTCCAATTCAAAAATGAAAGTCCGGTCAGCATTGTAGAAAGCACCGAGTTTTTCCAATACCAGATGCGCCGCGTCGTCAAGGCTCCCCGCGGTGATCAGCGCTCCGATACAATCGATGACGACCTGCGACTTGTCCAACTTGTCGCTGAGAGCCTTGCTGACATTCTCCTTCACGGTAACGTCCACGGCGAATTCTATTCGCGCGGGCCGCCCTTCCCAGTCGATCAGCTTGTCCTTGAGAAGATAGTGGCGGTTGAACGCGACGTTCGTATGCTCCCATATGTAGAAGTCGTCATAGCTAAGTCTACCGTTCGTACAGAACGGACAGGGCGACGTCCTGTGCTGAAGCACCTCATAGCAACGGCATCCGATGTAATCAGTGTCCATCACCCCCAAAAGAGTCCGGCCCGCCCTGTTCACATACAGCAGTTCATACGTAGCGGGGTCGCTCACATAGACAATCTCATCAAGCACATCGACAAGCAGACTCCGTTCCGCGGCGCGCCCCTTCGTCGGTAGGAGCATCTGTTTTCCATATCGGGATATGGCGTCACAGCAAATCAGGCACAAATGCTTGTTCTGACGATAGAATGGGGAAAACGAAGCGGCCACCAACGAACCGTCGGGAAAAGCGAGAACCGTGCGTTCGTTGCCTGTGGGAGGTCCAGTACGCAGCGGACAATCGGCGCAAGGGCTCGAGCTGCCGCGGATCGCCTGATAACAACAAGCTCCGGCCACAGCGTCCGGATATTTTTCAGCCATACGCCCATTGACATGGACCAGATGATAATCGGCCATATCGATCACATAGGCGTCGCCACCGATCCGATCAAGCAGCAAGGATGACATCCGTTGCTGTTCACGATCCCGCAACAGAAAGCGGCAGATGATCTTCGCCAGCTGGGACAGGGTATTCAGTTCTTCTTTCGACGGATACCGAACCACATCGCATTGCTCGAACCCCATTACAGTCTGATAGGGACTCCCATTGGTTATCAGGCAAAGCAATATCGATACGCAATCCCGCCCCTTGATCAGCTTATGGAATTCGGAACCGTCGTCCAGCTTTTCGACTTCAGGGCAGAAAAAGATATTGCTTTCGTCAAAATATGATGTGAGATCGGAACAATCCCCGACGGGAAGCCGCCGATACCATTCCTTGACGGAAGGGATACCCACGTTGCACCATTCGAAGGTATTCGACAGGGATTTCGTGCCGGGATCGTATTCACAGATGAAGACACGCCCCGTACCGAACAACTTTCCGACCATATCCAGCAAAACCAGGATCGCCTTCTCTACATTGGCGTATTCAAGGAAAATTTTGAAGAAATAGTCGTTGAGGTTCTCCCGGAAGTTCTTTTGCTCCCCCTGCGGCTCCAGTTCCTTCGTCGGCGATGCGACGGGCAAAGCGTTCCGCCCCAGGTTCGCTTCACGTTCGATCTGTTCGGAATAAAAGGCATAACGGTTCTTGCCTTGCCGTTTCGCATAGTACAGCGCCATGTCAGCTTTCTGAAATAGTTTTTCGAACTGCAGCACCTGGATGCCGGGAGGATAGACCACGATGCCCATGCTGGCGGAGAGTTCGTATTCCAACGCATTGTTCCTGCCAAACTGATACATCGCATCCAGGACCTTGGCGGCCCTGTGCCGCAATGTTTCCTCAGTATCCACGTCAGGGAAGAAAATACAAAATTCATCGCCGCCCAACCTTCCGACGATATCGTTGGAAGAACAGTTGTCCAACAGGACGCGGGCCATTTCGCTGAGGACGACGTCTCCATACAGATGTCCCATGGAATCATTCACCAGCTTGAAGTCGTCGATATCTATCACGGCGAAGGCTATCGTGCCGGAACGCTCGCCAAGCTGGGATTCCACAAGATATGTCGTCATGCGGCGGTTGTAGAGCTGAGTCAAGGAATCCCTACCGGCGGAATCCGTGGCTTTCTGCAAAGTCTGCTTCTGCGTATTGATGTCCTGCAAGGTCCCGACCGCGCGAACCGGCGCGCCTTGGGCGTCGAAGACCGCCGTCGTGACGGCTCTGAACCAGATGGAATCGCCCGTGACGTTCTTGATACGAATCTCAACCGTCGAAGACGGCAGGCCTTGTTCCACCCGGTTGAAGATATCGAGGAAACTGTCTACGTCCCGTTCATCGATTATGTGAGAAAGAACGGCGCTCTCAGGGAAGTTTTCCGCGACGGGGTCATAGCCCAGCTTCTTGCGGAACGTATGGGACAGGTAGATCGCCCTGCTTTTGACGTTCCAATCGAAGATGATGTCTTCCGTCTGGTCCAGGACGAGGTCGTATCTCCGTTTCGTCACCTGCAGCTGCTCCTGCACCTGCTTGAGGGAGGATATGTTGACGAATGTGGAATGGATGCAATCTCCGTCGCCTTCATCGGATCCCAGTTCGGCGTTGAACCAAATCCATTTCAAGGAACCGTCGGAGCAGACCAGCCGGATATCCTCCGTCGTTGACCGTTCTTTTTCTGCAAGCGTCTGGATGACGCTGGACAACCGGGGGATATCGGCGGGATAGACCAAAGCCGACAGCTTGCCCTGGAACCGCGACGACAGCTCTTCTTCACTATAGCCGACAAGCTGAAAGAAACCTTCGTTGGCGAACACGATGGTCCAACCCTCATCGTTGCGGAACCGGCAGATACCCCCGGGCAATATATCGGAGAACCGCGACATATCATGGTTGGCCTGAATCAATCGTTTGCGATCGCGGAAATACAACCAGAAAAAACAGACAGCAATCACGGTGAGCAGAACGGACGACAGAATGAAGATACGCAACGCCAGCTGGAACAGATTCATAGAACGGGAGCCTATCAGTTCCTGGGGCGCCAGGGTCATTAGATACCAGCCATCGATGCCCACAGGCGCATACACCGCCAGCACATTCTGTCCGTCCAGCCGGAAAGCCAGCGTCCCGCTGACACCGGCCGACATGTCGGAAGTCATCCTAGAGATATCATCGGTCGAGAAGGCTTCCTGCAAAATGGTTTTTAAATCGGGAACGTCCTTCGCCGCGTTCTTGGACCGGGCGAGTACCGAGCCATCTCCCGTAACAAGATAGCCATATCCGCGACCATCGAAGCTTTCACCGGTCAGCAGCTCGGACAACGCTTCCAGGAGATATCTTCCGGCAACCACGCCAACGACCCGCCCCTCACGATACACGGGAGACGCTATCACCAGGACGGGAGATACTGTATCGATCGACAGGATGACGTCGGAAATTACCGTATCGCCCGTAAGCGCTTCCTGAAAATAGTCCTGTCCTGAGATGTTCAGACCGCTAGGTTCGTCTAATGTCCAGATCGCGCCGGACATATCGGCGAAAACAATGCTGGAGAAATGCGTATGCTCCGTTTCCGCTACCAGACATTCCTGCAGGAACCGGGATTCGCAAGGTTCTGGAGAACGGCCGAACAAATCGGCGACACTGCGTATACTGCGGCGATCGCCCTCTATCCGTTCATATATCAAATCGACGCTCTGCCTGGAGACCTCTTTCAAGGATCGGTACGACTCTTCCCTGACAAGGCGATCCAATTGGTCATGGAAGGAGAGCAATACGGAACATATGACGACGATGACAGCTGCGGCGACCATGCATGACACTATGAATCGTCTGGTTTTCTGCCTCATCGCGCCGACCTCCTGCAAAACGATACACCTCCCCCATACAAGCTGGCGGGATGGTGGCATTCAGTATACACAGTCGGGCAAACAATTACTAGAAAAACATACAGCTATATAACAGCTCCGAAAGACGATAAAAACGGGAAAAGAAAATACTCAAGTGCATCCTCCGACGGAAGGCTGCAAAATCCACAGGACTTGATTTTCACCTAAAGCTGGAAATCAAGTCCTTGAGAGCAATATATCGTCAAGCTGAATGGCAATGGACGGCTATTTCGAGTCCTTTCCATCGTCCAGCACTTCCGCCTCGCCGTCGATATACGTCGAGGAAACGACGTTGGAAAGATGTTTCGCCGCGCTTCGAATCCGCAGCGCCCAGATGATACATCCGATACCGCCCATCGCGATAAGCACCCCTATGATCTTTACAAACATGCTACCGATACTTTGGGGGAACAGGAACATGAGCAACGCGAATACCAACGACAGAACGCCTTCCATGATCAGACCGGAAAGGGAGAATCCGCTTTTCCGCAATGCGAAGGCGTCCCAAAAGGCGATCAACGCAGAGATGGCCAGCTGGATTCCGATGATGTACAGCAATACGACCACGGTGACCTTCGCTGTGACCACGGGAAGGAACAGGACCAAAAATCC
This sequence comes from Spirochaetota bacterium, assembly GCA_023401595.1. Classification (GTDB taxonomy): domain Bacteria; phylum Spirochaetota; class Spirochaetia; order Sphaerochaetales; family Sphaerochaetaceae; genus Spiro-02. The sequence continues at coordinate 38,125 of JAEXDQ010000019.1, read as the reverse complement.
CACGACGATACCCAACACGCCTTTGAATATCGTGGCTCCCTTGCTGTAGATTCCGAAAGAATAGGAATTCAATTCCACCAACGTCACCACTCCGGAAATAATCGCGAAGATACCCATGATGATGACGGCAAGCTTCACGAAACTCGCCGTACCGAACAACATGTAGCATCCCAACGCTATGACCAGGACGCCGGCGAGCAATGTAAGCCACCAATGGGCTTTCAGTGTATTCGTCATGTTCATTTTTTTCTCCTCTCGCCCGCCCTTGTACAGGGACCTCAGGTTTGTCTATAGTGATACTACGATAATCGCAAAAGTCACAGCCAAAGTAAAGCGCAGACAGGCCGTATCGTATAAAAGTTTCTCCTTCGCAGGACATGGGGAGAACCTGCGAACGGTATGAAATGTCTTCGCGTATACGATGAACGCACCGGAACATGGACGGCACTGCCGCCGCATTGCGTCCGCACGGCGTCTGCGAGATAACGCAACCACAGGACTTGCATCCGGGAAGTCGTTCGAAGGAGAAAAGTCCCTGTGGCAAGGAAGAATAAAGACGACAGTGCTATCGCACGGCGTCTGCGTGATGACGCTACCACAGGACTTTTATCCGAGAAGGGAGGGAAGAAATGTATCGATATCTACTATTCGACGCCGACGGAACATTATTCGACTTTGATAGCGCCGAGACGGAGGCGTTCAACGAGACCTGCAGGGAAATCGGCGTAGAACCGACTCCGCGAAGGCTTCTGGACTATAAGGAGGCGAACAGGCAGGTATGGAGGGCATTCGAACAGGGAACCATTGACCTGGACGGCCTGCAGACAGAAAGGTTCGCACGCTTCTTCCTCGCCCAAGGTATCGCCGCGGATCCTTACAGAACCGGACGACGTTTCGCAGACCACCTGTCCCGAGGAGGACAGCTCTACCCGGAAACACTTCCGGTGCTTGAAGAACTCAAGGAGAGGGGGTACAGGCTGTCCCTCATTACCAACGGCATATCGAAGGTACAGCACGGCAGGCTTGATTCATCCAAGACGAAACAGTATTTTGATGTGATCTGCATCAGCGAAGAGATCGGCGTCCAGAAACCGAAAAGGGAATTCTTTGATATTTTCTTCAATCTGGCGAATATCGAGGAATCGGAAAAACAGTATTGCATGGTGATTGGAGACAGCCTGACCAGCGACATACTTGGAGGCAACAACGCGGGTATCGATACCTGCTGGTATAATCCTGCGGGGAACCTAGGGGACCCAGATATACAACCGACCTATGAAATAGGACTGCTTCAGGAATTGCTGACGCTACTCCCGCCGTTGGAATAACAGCTTGGCAAAAGACGAGGCATGGCGGGAGGAGGCGAAGGGAGGTCAGTCGACGATGGCCTTGAGTTCGACATCAATGATCAGCAGGGAGTTGGGTTCAATGACGGAACCGCCGGAAACACCGTACCCAAGTTCCGGGGAGACCCAGAATCGATATTTCGCCCCGACCGGCATCAGTTGAAGCCCCTCTTTGAAACCCTCGACGACAAGCCAGGATATATTGAAGGTATCGGAACTGCCTCGAACATAGGTGCTGTCGATGATCGTCCCGTTCAACAAGGAAATTTGATAGTCGACGGTGACCGTATCGGTTTCCTGGGGTCTGGGACCGGTCCCTTCGGTCAGGACTTTGTACTGAAGCCCGGAGGGAGTACTGGAAACACCTTCCACAGAAGCGTTCCGGGTCAGGAAATCTTCCGACAGCTTCAAGTTGCTGGATGCCAGCTCATTGACCTTCGCATGCAACGTCTCGATAAGGAGGGTCTGGAACTGGGAAAAAAGCTCCCTGGTCTCGTCATCGGTGAAAAAGCTGATCCGGCCATTACCCGCGTCGAGAACGCCTTTAAGAATATATCCGATGTTGGTATCGACACCCTGCCCCTGGGCCAGTATCCTCAACGCGGAAGCCATTGTCGCATACCCGTACACATAGCTCATCTGCTCCCCGAATTCAGTCGGCTTGGGAAGATCCTCGAAATCAGACAGCAATACCGTAGTATTGCTTGCGTCCATACCGCTGTCGGAACGTGAGGGCACCGATGTCTGTGGTGAGAACGATATGGAAACAGACGCATCGACAGACGAACGTTGCGAATTTTGCGTCGGGGTGGGAGGTTCTTCTGTTTTGGAGCAACCTACAAGCGGTATGGCGCATGCGACACACATGAATACCGCCGCAAGTACATGAAGTCTCTTCATGATTTTTGTCCCTTTTCTACTCACGGTCTACCGGACCATCGATCATCCATCCACCCCTCACCCCGGAACAGGATGGAAAATTCCAGATCCGACTAGAGAAAATGTAACTCAGAAACACGAAAACGTCTAGAAAAACTATAGATGCAACAGGGGGAAACAGCTGTTTTTCATACAAAACCGAATCAACGGTATGAGTTTCATCAAACAGGCTGGAAATCAATACACACCGTTACCATGGCTGTCGATAGCGACCAATGCGGGAAAGTCCTCTATCTGTAGCCTGAGTAAAGCCTCGGGGCCAAGCTCCGGGAACGCCACGGTCTCCACGGCCCTTACCGTAGAGGCGTACAGAGCGCCACAACCTCCATACGCTTGCAGATAGATCGCCCCGTTGCGGACGATCGCATCCACGACGTCCCGTGACCGAGGCCCCTTTCCAACCATACCCGCCAGACCGAGATCGAGCAGCATCGGAGCGAAAGGATCCATCCGGGCGCTCGTCGTCGGTCCGCACGCCCCTATCGGAAACCCCTCCGGCGCGGGGGACGGCCCCATGTAATAGACCATCTCGCCTTCCAGCCGGACGGGAAGCGGAAGCCCGTCCGCCAACAGCCGGCAAAGACGCTTGTGGGCCTGATCCCGCGCTACAAGCAGACTTCCGTTCAACGATACCCGATCAAAAGCCTTCAACCGGGCGAATATGGCTTTGTCCTCCAATGGGAGATCCAGCCGAAAGACTTCAGACATCGAGCCCCTCCTCGTCCTGTCCGGCATACAGATTCCGGACCTTCGGAACCTTTTTCTCCCACTGCGAGAACACCAAGGAAACCTTGCGGTCAGCCCAGCAGTTGATCGATACGGCCAACGGCATTCCCGCTATGTGTGTCGGAGCGGCTTCGACAGCCACCGACAAAGCGGTCACTGTGCCACCGAGCCCCCCCGCGCCGATTTCCAGCCCCTGCACGGCATCGAAGAGCTTCCGCTCAAGCTCGGCGTAACGAGGATCGGGATTCTGGTCGCCGACCTCCCGTAGCAAAGCCCGTTTTGACAAAACCGCCGCATGCTCCATCGTCCCGCCGATACCCACGCCAAGGAAAACGGGGGGGCAAGGCTTGCCGCCGGCCTTACCTACGATCTCCAGAACGCCATCGATAACGGCTTGTTCTCCACCGGTAGGGTTCAACATGCGGACTGAACAACAGTTTTCGCTTCCAAACCCTTTCAACAGCACAGAAATACGCAGTTCATCTCCTTCGACAGGACGCCACGTAATGACAGGAGGAAGATTCGTACCGGTGTTTTCCCGGTCGTACACAGGCTCGGACACCACCGACCGACGATAGGAGCTCCTGGAAACGGCCGACTCAACGGCTTGATGCACTGCGGATTCAATATCGCCAAGGGACACGGGGCAATCCTTCCCTACATCCACGAACACGACGAACATACCGGTGTCCTGGCACATGGGAAGACGTTTTGATTTCGCCAGCGCCAAGTTGCGTTCAATCATTTCAAAGACGCCCAGGCTGGCGCGACAATGCCGGATACGTTCCTGAGCCGCACCATCCAAAGGATTGGAAGAGTTCTCCAAATCTTCAAGACGCCGAGCCTCAAGGGCTTTCGCCCGAACCAAAGCCTGTACTGCGTCGGGAGGGAGTTCAATCGCGGCCGTCGCAAGCGCATCCGCCAACGCCAGCGCTACGGTCTTCATCTGTATCGACTCCATTCCGGCTTCCATGCTTTGGGAGGACGGGTCATACAGCCAAGGACGGCCAGCCAGCCATTCAGACAGAACGCGGAGGACCAGCAGGCCAAAGGCGAGTCCGACCAACAGCCCAAGCAAATCGGCGCAAAGGCCGGCGAATTCACGGCTACGACCGGCCAACGGCTGAATCAACTCGATACCGAAGCCGATCGCCGTCCCTATGACGAGAACCTCCAAAGCGGCGAATCCAGACCATGAAGTCAACCTAAGATTCGCCGAGGCCATATACCGTTTCCATGTAGGCGTTCGCCCGGATCCTGGAATCCTGATACAGGCGAGGAACAGGCTGAACCCCATGGCCGCATAGACAAGGGTATGGGCGCCTTTGTCTCCGAACGGAATCCATGCGGGAATCCGTCCCGCGATCTTCGTCGGGGGCATCAATGAAAAAACAAGGATGATGATTCCAACAATGAAGGAAAACACAATTCCAGTAGCACGGATAATCTTCTGTAAAGGCAACGGTCTGGTCATGACAGATCCCCTTGTCGAACGTCCCGTTCGGTCATCGTCTGGTACAATATCGAAAGGAACCGACTTTTATCGACGAAACCACGCGGCGCAGCCAACCGGTGCGCGGGGGTCTCGCATATCAGACGTTCTACCACGATATCAGACCTGAGCCTTCTCAGCAAGTAGACTGTGTCCTCGACATGCCTTCGGACGGAAGGGCATACGGCCTCCCCTCTCAGATATCCATCGTATAGACGCGTCCCTCCGGGAATGTGGAGGTTGTGTATCTTCACCGCTTCACACCCGCTTTCATTCAGAAGAGCCGCGGTTCGATCGTATTCTCCGTAGCCATCGCCGGGCAATCCCAGGATGACATGGGCGCAGACGCCGATGCCGCGCTTGCGCAGACGGACGGCCGCGTCATAGTAGCACCGGCTGTCATGGCCTCGGCCGATACGCTCCAAGGTCCTGTCGCAGGAACTTTGCAGTCCAAGCTCGACCCAAACCCTGTCGACCGTCCCCTGATAAGAGGCGAGCAGGTCGATTACGACATCCGACACGCAATCGGGCCGGGTCGAGACAATGAATTCCTTCCAGTCCCTCAATGCCAAAGCGGCATCATAGATCGTCCGCAGCTCATCGACCGGAGCATAGGTATTGGTCCACGCCTGAAAATAAAGGCTGAAGAGTTTCGCATGATACCGACGTTCAAGGAAGGCTTGTCCACGCTCCACCTGCCGCGCGATCGAGACAATCCGGCAATGGATATCGTCGGGAGCGCCAAAAGCGGGCCCGGAAGCCACGCTTTCAACAAACGGGCTGTCATGATACCACCCGCTCTCCATTGTCCGCTGGTAAGCCGCGCTGGCGCCGGTCCCATCGCAATAGCAACAGCCCCCGCTACGGTCCGGGTTCCGGTTCGGACAAGAAAAACCGGCGTCCACCCCGACCCTCCATACTGGTTCGCCGTATTCCCGAACCAGATAGTCACGATAGGAATTCCAACGTGCGTCCGCGATTTGGTCCGACATCACCACATTTCCACACAAATCGAAAATCTGCCGTCGATATTGGCGCCAAATCCAAGTATAATATCCCCTATCGGAGTAGTTACGCCAAACCCAGCGCCAAACCCCAAATCCATACCATCAAGTTTTGAAAAAGGCACGTCCAATACCGCGGGACCTCTCGGCGTATTGGTCGCGGTAAGAGGAGAAAACGGATCGTAGGCGTCCTTGCTTCCACACCGAACTAACAGCTGGAGCCGAAGAGGGAGAGCCCCGACAGTAAATGTATGCTGCCATCCAAGGCCGGCAAGCAGATAGTCGCGGCGTAGCGACGCCCCGCCGTACCCCGGCATCCCGTCCCATGTTCCATAGTCGAAGTACGAGGTCGCAAGCTCTCGGGGCATGCGGGAGAACCCAAACGAAGCGTCATACCAGAGGCTATCCGTCGGTGACAGGTCGAACACCTGTTTTACAGCGCCCTCGACCCTATAGGCGATCACGCCACGGTCGAAACCAACGGAGCCCAGGAAATCAGCGCGAAGACCGGAGTCGGGAAATATTCCACGTTCAAGGCCGGACCAGACGACTCCGAGCCTGGCCATGGGAAGGCCTATGAATCCGCTGTTCCAGGGCGTCTCCACCTGGGTCACGTTCGAAGGCACTCTCATGGCTCCGATGGATACGACAGTCATCGTCCCCCCGAACTCCGCCCGACCCAATGAAAGGAAATCGACGGCCAATGAAAAATTGAGGGTGGAACTGAAATCCAGCGAAGCGATCGGCTTCTGGTTCGCCCTGTTGTTCACCACCGCCAGGCTACCGAGGCAAAGCTCCAGTCCCGCATTGACCGTCAGCTTCGTAGGCGACATCGACACCAAGGGATAGTCGAGGGAGAATCCCAGGTTCACGGCGTCATCAATCCGTGCGAGTATATCGAAATCAAACTGGTTTTTCGTCAGGTTGGAAAAATGGACGCCCAGCTCCAATGCGGGAAGGAACTGCAGGCCGAAAGGCTGGGAGACTCCGAATGTCATCGAGGTCGTCCCGAAGATACCTACGAACAATCGGGAGTCCTGTTCAGGGAAAGACCTGGTAAGGATGACGAGGTCGGTCAGGACATTGCCGTCGTCATCGATACCGACCGCCTGAAGCTCAAAGCTCACAGAAGCGAGCCGGTACAGTTTCCGCACGCTCTCCAACATGGCGGAGAGATCGGAAAGGCAGCGTTCGTCGGCGACACGTCCCATAAACGATGAAAACATGTCGAGCTTCAACGGCACGACATCGGAGGAATTGTCCGAAATATCGAGTCGGCTAACAGAGACGATCGTAGAATTGGGAAAGTCACTATATGGTCCCGGCGCATTCGGGTCGATGGGTTCCAGCGGTCTCGTCCTGCTCACCCTATCGGCGATACTACGGAATTCCTCCGCGTGAGCTTCACACTCAGCCCGCCCCGCGGCGATGATCGAATCGACATTGAAGAAATCAAATGTGCTGACTGTCGCCAATTCGGGCTTCAAAAGGATGTCGCACAGCGAGTACTGGACTTCGACGTTTCGTTGCGTAACGATGTTGAGGCTTTGCGTCACCACACCGGACAAGGTATTCAATTCGTCGCCGGATACTGTCTGCGTCGCGTTCACGTCTACGGCTATCACTATGTCGGCGCCCAAGGACCGCGCCAACGCCACCGGCATGTTGTTGACGATGCCACCGTCCATCGCAAATCGTCCATTACCGATCGGGTACGGAGTGAAGGCTACGGGAATGGAGATGCTGCTTCGTATCGCGGTTACGAGAGAGCCTCCCGAGAAGATGATTTCTTCTCCGGTCACGGCGTCCGTGGCGATACATCGGAACGGAATAGGCAGGCCATCGAAATCAGCGATGGGAGCGACGTTCGCCAAAGCGGTGTTGAGCAAGGCTAGTATCCGTTGATCGCCGATCAAGCCCGGTGCGCCGCCGAAACCGCTGCCATCAAAACCTACTGAAAACACATTATCATTGATTTTTTCAAATGGAGACGGGATCAAAGGTTTTGTCTCCAATGGACTGACGATGAACAGGGAAGGCATGTCGCTTTTTTCAATCAGACGGCGGATATCCCCCGGCGAATAGCCGGCGGCGTACAGGCCGCCGATCAATGACCCCATGCTCGTCCCCAGGACCATGTCCACGGGAATGCCGTATTGTTCAACGGCTTCAATCACGGCTATATGTGCAAGTCCTCGTCCACCGCCACCGGACAGAACCAGGGCGACGCGAGGGCGTTCGGGCGTCAGGGTGTCGATAGGATCGATCTGCGCTTTCGTCTTCAGGACGTCAACGATCCCGATGCGCGCTTCGGGGACGGAAAAGGTGACAAGGCCGCTGTGCGTCGCGGACAAGACCATCGGCAAGCAGATGAGCAAACAGAGGGAAAGGCCCATACGACGCATATAATCATCCTCCCAATACAGATCCTATGAATGAAGAATTCCCATTGAGGAACGCCTGCCAGTCCAGCTCTTTCCGCGCGGCAAGCTGCAGACGGTCGACCCAGAGCAATCCATCGGAACAGGCTATCGCGATTCCTTTGCCTTTCTGAAAACGGACGACCGTGCCAGGAAGCGTCCCTGGGGGGACGGGTTCGGCTCCCGCCTCCGACAACGGGCCCACGACGCCGGTGATCATGAGCGGCGTTCCGTTCAGCGAGGTGGTCGCCTTCGGCCAAGGCAGCAGCGCCCTGACCTTCGCATGTATCGTCCGTGCGCTTTCCCGCCAGTCGATAACGCCGTCTTCTTTACAGACCATCTGTGTGTATGTCGCCTCCCCTTGTTGGGGAACAGGCGTCAACGTTCCGGCCTCAATGCCATGCAGAACATGCACGATGGTCTTCGCGGCCCGACTGGCGACGAGTTCTGTCAAGACCGGCGTTGTTTCGGTTCCGTCCAACGGAAACCGGTCGACATAGAAGAGGTCGCCGCAATCCATCTGCTGAGCGATGCATTGGACGCTGACCGCGGACTCCGAATCCCCTCGAAGAATCGTATTCTGAATAGGGGCGCAACCACGGCAGAGCGGAAGCAACGAGGGGTGGATGTTCACAGCCCCACGCTCGAACAAAGCAAGGAATTTGGGGCCGAACAACCGGCCATAGGCGAAGGAGACGAGGAAATCAGGGTGATATGAAGAAACCGCTTCGCGAGCTTCGCCCAGCAATCTTTCCGGCTGCAATACAGCCAATCCCAGTTCCTGCGCGGCCCGTTTGACGGGAGACGGAATCAACGACCGCCCCCGTGCGCCAGGTTTATCAGGATTGGTCAGCACGGCGACGACATCAAATTCCGAAGCGATCGCAAGCAACGAAGGCACAGCTATCTCCGGCGTACCGGCGAACAGAACCTTCAGCTTTCGATCCTCCATCTTAGCGCCGCCTCCTTGGTTTCTGCCTGCGCTCGTATGCTTTCACGACCTTTTCTTTTTCTTCGTCAGTCAGATGGTCGATGAACAGCGTACCGTTCAGATGGTCGTTCTCATGCTGAATCGCACGGGCGAGCAGACCTTCGGCATGCACGACGAAGGCCTTGCCGTTCACATCCTGAGCCTGCACGGTGACTTTCGCCGGCCGTACCACATCGTGCCAGACTCCGGGAATACTGAGGCAGCCCTCTTCATACGGTACCTGCTCCATGGAGGTCTCAAGAATCTGAGGGTTGATATACGCACGTTTCTCTTCGCCGCGGATATCTATGACGAACAACCGCTGGTTCACTCCGACCTGGGGGCCGGCCAATCCTACGCCGTCGGCTTCGGTCAAGGTATCAAACATGGCGTCCACCAATACCTTCAACGCTGAATCAAATGTCTTTACAGGTTCGCAAGGCTCGCGGAGAACCTCTTCACCAAGTGTATATATATCTAGCATGTCCATATGATACTTGGAAAGAGAGAACATCGTCAATGTAAAAACCGCTCTACCTAAGGCTCACTCTAGGGTCGATCTAGGCTCACTCTAGGCTCACTCTAGGGTCGATTAGTAGTCGATCTAGGGTCGATCAGTGATTGTTCCGGGGTCGAAAGTGGGCGTGTCAGTTACGACAAATAATCGCTTCGACACCACTTTGCGGCTACCCCTGGGCTAACGTAGGGCTACCCCTGGGCTACCCCTAGGCCTTAAAGCATCTGCAATGGATCTACATCGACCTCGATGTAGATTCCAGAAGGGATTTGATAGAGGTCCAGAGCCTTCGATACGACGGCATGCACAGCGGCCGGAGATTCTCCGCGAATCAGGATATGGTGCCGCCAGTTTCCGGCGATCTTCTCCAGCGGACATTCCGACCAACCGAAGACCTCAGGCATCGAGGAGATGTCTCGTCCCGCTTCCTTCGCCTGAAACGACAATTGTTCGCATAAATCCTGCAACAGGACGGCCAGCCGTTCCGTCGTATCCGAGACCTTCTGCTCGTTGCGGCCACGAAGCACCAGATTGATCATCCTGCAATACGGCGGAAAACCGGTCTCCTTGCGGATTTGAAGCTCCTGCTCATAGAATTCAGTGACCTTGCCGCCGCAGGCATAGATGATGGCGGGATTGTCGGGACGGAACGTCTGGATGACTACCCGCCCCTGGTCGTTGTACCGGCCAGCACGGCCGCTGACTTGCACCAGCAGGGAGAAGGTACGCTCCTGCGCACGGAAGTCAGGGATATTCATGCCGCTGTCGGCAAGGACGATCCCCACCAGTTCGACTCCGGGAAAATTCAGCCCCTTGGCGACCATCTGGGTACCGAGAAGGATATCGGTCTTGCCCGTGCGGAAATCGTTGAGGACCTTGGCCATCAAATCCTTGTCCTTGGCGCTGTCGGTATCGAGCCTGGCGACCGACGCATACGGAAACAGATTGTTGACCTCCTGCTCCACCATCTCAGTACCGAACCCGGAATACCCGACGTCCAGAGAACCGCAATCGGGGCATACCTCCACCGGCTTGCGCTTGTAGCCGCAATAATGGCAGACCATCTCGCCGCCATGTTCCTTATGGTACGTCAAGGCGACGGAACAATGGGGACAGGTCATCTCGTAACCACAGGAACGGCAGTGGAAAAAGTAGGAGAACCCACGCCGGTTGAGGAACAGGATCACCTGCTTGCGGCGATCCAGCACCCGTTGCATCTCGGTTTGCAGACTTCTGCTGATCGTCCGGCTCTCCCCGAGCATATTCACTACGGAGACCTTCGGCGGCACCCCTCCGGCCACACGGTACGGAAGATGGAGACGACGCATCTGGCGGTCGTCCTCCATCAGCTTCCACGCCTCCAACGACGGAGTAGCGCTGCCCATCACCAACGTAGCCCCACAATCCTGACATCGTTTCTGGGCGATCTGCCGGGCATGATAACGCGGAGAAGAGCCCGATTTGTAGGAATTCTCATGTTCTTCGTCTATGATGATGAGCCCAAGCCGCTCAAAGGGGGCGAATACGGCGCTCCGCGCTCCTATGGCGAGCATGACCTCCCCCCGCTTGATTCGTTTCCACTGGGCAAGACGCTGGCTTGGAGTCAAAGCCGAATGCAATACGGCGACCTTGCCCGCGAAACGGGAACTCACCTGTCGGGCCAGCTGATGTGTCAAGGTAATCTCGGGAACAAGATAGATCACCTGCCGGCCTTGGGCAATCATGGCCTCGGCCACCTGAAGGAACACCTCGGTCTTGCCGGAGCCCGTAACCCCGTAGAGATAGTACATAGGCAAGTCCCTCGACAGAATCGCCGAGACAGCCTCACGCTGGGGTTCAGTAAGCTCCTGGACGGGAGCGTCTGGGGCGTCGTCGACATCGAGGGCGGGCATGCCGCTATCCCGGCGGCCACCGGGAATCATCGTGGCGATCGCCTCCCCCTGGCTGCAGAGGTAGAAACGGCCCATCCAGGCGGCGAGAGCGACCTCGGGCTCTCCGTAGAGAGGCTCTTTGTCTATGACGCGCTTGACCGGCTTGACGGAGAAGGAAGCGTCGGGGGCGTCGTCGGTCAGACCGACCACGTATCCGGTGACCTCCCGCCTGCCGAACGGAACGACGACGCGGACGCCCACCATGACGGCAGCCGCCATCGAGTCAGGAATTTCGTAGGTGAAAGCCTGCTTGAGAGGAACGGCCGCCACAATCAGCGCATACTTGCTCACCTAGCTTCTCCCTGGAATCGGTATATTGAGGAACCGGGCCAATTTCTGCATGTCATCCCATACCGGACGCCTGTATTCAGGATTACGCAGCACACCGGCGGGGTGATAGGTGACCAGCAACGGAATGGAATCATACTTGAAAAAACGTCCCCGAAGCTTGCCGACGCCATCGGTGGTATCAAGCATCGCATGGGCGGCGATACGGCCTATGCACAACAACGTCTGGGGCTTCACCAGCAGAATCTGGCGCTTCACATAGGCGATGCAGGCGGCCATCTCATCCGGCGCGGGATCGCGGTTCTGCGGAGGCCGGCATTTCACGATGTTGGCTATGTAGACATCCCTGTCGCGGGACAGGCCAATCGATGCGAGCCACTTGTCCAGATACTGCCCCGCACGGCCTACGAAAGGCCGTCCGGTAGCGTCTTCATCGGCCCCCGGACCTTCGCCAATGACCATGACCTTCGGCATCATGGCCCCCTCTCCGAACACAGTGTTTTTCCGAGTAGCGCACAGACCGCATTTCGTACAGGAAGAAACCAGCTTCTTCAACTGCTCCATTGAGCAGCCATCAATCTCAGAACCGGCGGGAGGCAGCGGTTCGGGAATCAACATCTCTGTCAGAGGTGAGAAATCGGGGCTGCCGGAGCCAAGGGACGGCCTGTCCGGAAGCGTCTCCCCCTTCAACACCTGTTCAGCCATGTCGAAGCATCCCCAAAGCTCACCGAACGTCTGGCTCAACGCCTGCCGCTGAGCGGCGATATCGTCTTTGGTACTCATATATCCATTTCCTTTGGCGTTTCGTCCCTGGAAGGAACGGCCGCCAAGCCACCCCGGCCCATCGCATCATCAGAGGACATGTCCGGTCCGTTCTGGACAGGCTCAAACCAAGCGAACTCATCGCCGTCATAGCTGATACGGGAGAGGTACAATCCGCCGGCGGACGCCGTCCGCCCCGTCATGGAGCGATCCTTCGATTCCAACCGTCTCCGGAACTCTTCGACAGAAGCCCCTTCGCCTCCGAGCTGCAACATCGTCCCGACCAAGGAACGTACCATCCTATAGAGAAACGCATTGCCGCAGATCGTATAGACGAGGACGGCGTCGCCCCAGAAATCATGTTCCCAGCTGAACCGAGAAACGTAGATGTCCCGGAATTTGCTCGGACACAGGTCGCCAGCGCCGGTAAACGTAGAAAAATCATGGGTACCTTCGACACAGGCCGCATAACCGTTCAATAATTCGAAATCGGGGAACCTGCGGACTTTCGCCACACGGTCCCTGTCGAACGGCTTGAAGCCGGACTCCTCCTTGACCAGATACCGATACTCGCGGGCCATGGTGGAAAACCGGGCGTGAAAACTCCCGTCGACCTCGGCGCTGTCCATGACGCGGACATCGTGGGGCAAGAGCTGGTTCAGCGCACGGACGAACGCCTGCGCAGGGATGCTTTTGCTGGAGATGTCGAAATGGCAGACCTGCCCCAACGCATGGACGCCGGAATCGGTACGGCCGCTTCCAAACACCTCCACTGGCTCCTTGAGCATCGCACGAAGAGCCTTTTCCAACTCCTCCTGCACGGACCGGCCGTTCTGCTGCCGTTGCCAACCGTTGTACGGAGTCCCGTCATAGGCTACGGTCAGACGCATCCGCCGCTTTCCCTCCTCCAACGGCCACTGCGAGGGTCTTCTCCAATCGGACCGGGCCATCAGACATCCCCCTGGGGCACTTTTCCTACGCCATCCGCAGGGCGGCCGCCCCTTCCGGCGGCGAAAGGCTCCGACAAGGAGCCTCCGGCCCCATAAGCATCAGACTCAGGGGAAAAAGCGGCGCCCTCATGAGCGGCGCCTTCGGCATCCTGAAGGGAAATACAGCTCTTCTGTGCGGGAACGTCGTTTCCCTGCATAGAAGTACAAACCCCCTTGAAAGAACCGGACGGCACGGACTCCCCGACCGTCAACATCACCTGAGCCAGCGCCAACGGAGGCTCATGGGTCAACGACAGCAGTATCCGGCAGTCGGGCGCCAATTCCTGCACATATTGCGCGGTCCGCCCTGCGAGACGGATCGATGGGCGGCCCTGAGCATCGGTGACCACCTCTATCTCAGAAGGAATCAGCCCGCACATCCCGCACCCCAGAGCCTTTCCCAACGCTTCCTTCGCCGCATAGCGGGAAGCGAGGAACTGCGCCCTCGCCTTCTCCTTCAAAGCGTCTGCCTGGGCGACCTCGGCGGGATGGAACAGACGATGCACAACATGTTCCTTGATAGCCTGAGAACTCATGCGTTCTATCGAAACAGCATCAATCCCTATTCCAAGAACCATCAATTCCCCCCGCCTTGTTCACCGGAAGCCTCAAACAGAATCCGGAACTGAGATGGATTCGAGGAAATCGACACACCGTCAGCTTTGTACAACGTCTCCATATAGGAAAGCATGACCGGAGCCTTGGCGATCCCCGGTTCGCTGACATAGGAAAAATCAAGCGATGCCGTGATATAAGTCGGATCAATCAGATAAATCAGGTCGTCGTCGCCTTTGATCGATATCTCGACCGAATCAGGAACGAGGCTGGCCGCTACATAGCTCGACGGCAGAGAGACCTCCATCGGGATAGTGATCCTCCGTTCTCCAAGCGTAGTGTAGTGGATGAACAGGTACACCGCTATGGCGAACACAATGGACAAAACCTTGACAGGCCAGTTGTAGAACATGCTCTGGATAAACTTATTCCGCTTCATCGGTCGCCGCCTCCATCAATTCTTCAGGTGTGACATCGTGGTAGCTGAACAGCGCCAGCAGCATCCGCTTCACCGTCGGCGGATCCAGATCGTAGTACAGGTTCGCGTTGTATGTCAGGGAAATGGCGCCGGTCTCTTCGGAGACGACCAGGACGACGGCGTCGGATTCCTCGGCGAGCCCCAACGCCGCGCGGTGACGGGTGCCGAAGCTCTTCTTGATATCGGTCTGTTCGCTCAACGGCAGATAGCATCCGGCCGCGATGATCTTGCCGCCCTGAATGATCATGGCACCGTCGTGCAACGGCGTGTCATGGTCGAAGACGGTCAGGATCAATGACGAAGAGAGATCGGCGTTCAGTTTGGTTCCGCTGTCGATGATGTTCTTGATACCGAGATGCCGGGGAAACACTATCAAAGCGCCCCGGCGTTTGGATGTCAGCACAGTACAGGCGTTGAGAATCGTATCGATCTGGTCTCCGGAGGTCTGGGAGCCCATGCGGAAGAACCTGCTGCGCCCACTCCACAGCTGGGTGAACGCCCGGCGTAATTCCGGCTGATAGATGATACAGATGAATATGCAGATCGGCACCATCATGTAGCGATAGATCCACAGGAACGTCTTGAACCCTACGATATAGCTGATCGCATACACGGCGAACAGGATGAAGACCACCCTGACTATCTGCATGGCCTTGGTCTGCGCGATCGCCTCATAGAACCGGTAGAACAGCCAAGCCAACACCCCTATCTCGACAATGGGTCTGATGACGGACAGGATGGTATTCAGAATCTCAAAGCCCATACGGCGCTATCTCCTCACCTCTTCGGCGTCCTCAGGATCAACGGATATCCAGTTGAGCGTCCTGCTTACCGCCTTTCTCCAGAACCGGACCTTCCGGTTGCGCGTCGAGGCCTCCATCCTGGGGGTCCAACGGTCCTGTTCGGTCCAATACGAAGAAAGTTCGTCAAAATCCTTCCACATGCCGACGGAAAGCCCGGCGGCGTATGCCGCGCCAAGAGCCGTGGTCTCCACGACCTGAGGCCGAATCACGGGAATCTCCAACAAGTCGGACTGGAACTCCATGAGCGGACGGCTGTTGGTCAGTCCGCCGTCAACCTTGAGGGCCGTCATCTTGATACCGCTGTCGGTCTCCATGGCTTCGAATATATCGTTGGCCTGAAACGCGGTAGCCTCCAGCACAGCCCTACAGATATGGGCCCTGTTGACGAAACCGGTCAATCCCGCGATCACTCCACGGGCCTCCGCCCGCCAATACGGAGCGAACAGGCCGCTGAACGCAGGCACGATATATACGCCGCCACAGTCTGGCACTGATTCGGCCAGTTTGTCTAGTTCCTGTGCGTTTTCAACAATCTTCAGGTTATCCCTCGCCCACTGGACCAAGGAACCGGCTACGGCGATGGAGCCCTCCAGCGCATAGCAGGGAGCCTGCCCGGCGACCTGGTACGCCACCGTAGTCAGCAATCCCATTTTGGAGGTACACAGTTTCGTACCGGTGTTAACGAGCAGGAAGCACCCGGTCCCGTAGGTACTCTTGCCAAGCCCCTCCGTGAAACAGGCCTGACCGAACAACGCCGCCTGCTGGTCGCCGAGAATCCCGCATACGGGAACAGCTTGACGGAACGGCCCGCTGGCGGATGTCAATCCATATATCGCGCCGGACGAGGGCACAATCTCAGGTAATGCGCACCTAGGTATATTGAACAGCTTCAGCAGGTCATCATCCCACCGCAAGGTCTTGATATCCATGAGCATGTATCGGGAAGCGTTGGTGACATCGGTAACAACCTTGTCGCCTCCGGTAAGATTCCAGACCAACCAAGTGTCGATAGTGCCGAACACGACATCGCCCTTTTCCGCGGCGGCCCGTAGTCCATCGACATTATCGAGCAACCAAGCTATCTTGCTTCCGGCGAAATAGGGGCTCATGATCAATCCGGTCTTTTCCTGCAACCAGGTCGCGTCGACCTCTTCCTTGAGCCGGTTGATGAGGTCGGTCCCCCGCAAGTCCTGCCATACGATCGCGTTGTACCAGACCTTTCCCGTCTTGGGATTCCATGCGATCACGGTCTCCCGTTGATTGGTGATGCCGACACCCATGATGTCCGAGCTTTGGATTCCCGCCTTACGTATCGTCTTGATGATGACTTCCGCGCTATTGTCCCAGATCTCCCATGGATCATGCTCAACCCAGCCGGGCTGAGGGAAAATCTGTTCGTGTTCAAGCTGATGCGAGGCGCAGGGCTTGCCTTTTTCATCAAACAGGATAAAACGGGTACTGGTAGTCCCTTGGTCAAGAGCTCCGATATACTTCACGGGTGCAGGCCTCCTTTTCTACATTGTAGTATAGCCATTAACGGCTCCCTTTTCAAACTGAATCCATATCTTTCTTCCGGCAGGCGAACAGGAACGCCTCGGCCGGCGGACAATGGATGACCGACTATGATTGACAACCGGTCAAGAGCCCATCTATCATTGAACGATGTATATGCGATCCGGGGAGACAAAAGTCCACGGGACACAGGATATGTTAGATATATGATCGACGACACGCCTTTGGAGAGACGACGGGAACTCATGGTTCGGACATTTCAAGAACAGCTTCCGTTCTGGAGCGGACTCCCAAGCGGAACGCAGGAGCTGATCATCTCGAAATCCATACTCCACGCCTTCTCCCCGGGAGATGTCGTTTACGAAGCCCACGGAGTATGTCCCAGCCTGATATTGCTCATTTCGGGCCGTCTTCGTTCCACCTTCTCCCACGACAAGACTAAAAGAATCACCCTGTACTGGCTCTACGAATCGGAGGTCTGCGTCCTCAGCGCCTGCCCGGTACTGCATAACGTCCCGTTCGAGATCACGATCGTCGCGGAAGACCCGTCAGAACTGATTATGGTCCCCGCCGAACTCTATCTGTCGATCCAGGATGAGTATCCTGAGATGAAGATGTTCGTCCGTCAACAGATGAACGCACGTTTTTCAGACGTGATGTGGCTGGTTCAGCAGGTAGTGTTCCAACCTTTTTCAAAGAACCTCGCCACATACCTGATTGAACGGAGAGCGCGCGAAGGTACGCCGCTCCTTCATGTGACGCAGGAGGAAATGGCCCTGGAGCTGGGCACAGGCCGCAACGTGGTGGGCCGCACGCTCCGTCAATTCGAGAAGGAAGGCATCGTCAGACTTGTCAGGGGCGGGGTGTTCATCAGGGACCTGCCTGCGCTGATGAGGGCAAGCGACTGAGGAATAGCCGGCGGGACGTCAATGCCTCACGCACAAAAACCCAAGATTGAGGCGGCCAATCTCAAGCTACCCCTAAGCCACCCCTTTGCCACCCCAGCCGATGTCAAAGCGGATTGCAGGACCTGCCGACCGACCATGGATATCGGTATCGTCACCGATATGTCACGCTTTTTGTCAATAATCATTCAATTACTTATATTATAATCAATAAAATGAGTTATGCACCATAATCACATACTTTGTTATGGCAAGTAGCGGGACTCTCAACTATACTACTAAACGCTAAAAATTTACTGATTCACAAGGAGAATCATTATGGGAGAACGGTATCTTGATTGTCTGGGCGAGGCTTGTCCCGTCCCACTCGTAAAAACTCAGAATGAATTGGCGACGATGGCGTCCGGCGATGTCCTCGTAGTAGGAATCGATCACACCTGCGCCATGAAGAACGTTCCCGATTGGGCCCGCAGTCAGGGCTACAACGTCGACATCGAAGAAGTCGGTGAAGGCGAATGGGAAGTCGTCATCGAAAAGGCATGAGGAAAGGACTACCATGGAAGTGAATGAAGTGAAAAAAGAGAGTGAATTGCAGCCGTCGTACTATGACCGTCTGCTCAAGAAGGAATGGAGCTATACGACCGGAGCGGTCATGGTCTCCGCCTTCGCCATGGCGTTGTTCGCGTTCTCCGGCATCTGGGGCGTTTCCGGCCCGTTGGCGACCTGGGGTGGAAAATTCCTGACGCTGCTGGGAATCAACGCGGATTCTTGGTCCATCTACAATGGTTCGCTGGCGAAGTATCAATTCTTCGGCAACAAGGCTTCGATCACCGATATCGGATTGCTGATGGGCGCTCTGATCGCGTGCCTGCTCGCCGCACAGTGGAAGATTCGGAACATCAAGCATTGGAAACAAGCCGCGGCCGCCGCTCTCGGCGGTCTGCTGATGGGAGTCGGCGCGAAGATGGCCAACGGATGTAACATCGGCGGATTGTTCTCACAGCTGCCCCAGTTCTCCGGCGCGGGCTGGGTGTTCCTGTTGTTCGTATTCCTTGGCGCGACCATCGGCGGAAGACTGTTGAAGTTCTTCATGCCGCCGGCTTCGAACAAGAGGCCGAACCGCAAAAGACTCACCGCGGAGCAGAGAAAACGGAATAAGACCATTCAGATCGCAATCGGCGTCGCGCTGTCCATCCTCTGTCTGGCCGTCGCGTTCATCGTGGCTCCGAAATACCCCAACGCCCCTGCGTTCATTCTGATTGGCGTCGGTATCGGCTACAGCATGCAGCGTTCCCGTTTCTGTTTCACCGCCGCATACAGGGACCCTACCCTTACCGGTGAAACCAAGCTGACCAAAGCGGTGCTGGTGGCGTTCGCGCTATGCACCATCGCTTTCTTCGGTTTCCACATCAGCAGCTATGGCGCCGACCTGTCCAAGCTCGATCCGACCAAGCTGCCCGGCAACCCTATCAACCTCTCGTTGCTGGTGGGTTCCTTCATATTCGGAATCGGCGCGGTCCTGGCCGGAGGATGTGCGTCCGGTACGTTCATCCGCATGGGCGAAGGATATGTCCAGAACCTGATCGCGTTCGTATTCTTCGTTACCGGCTCCACGATCGGAAGCTTCGTCACCGGCGGTCTCAAAGGTACGTTCATGACCGTAGGCCCGAAGGTATATCTCCCGGCGGTATTCGGCGGATTCGTTCCCGCGTTGTTGATCCAGCTGGCGGCGTTGATGGGGCTTTGGATTCTCGCCGACTGGTGGGAAAAACGCAAGCATGCGATGGTTCACTAAAGGATAGCGGGAATGGAAAAAAGAATCGAGAACTATGATGTAGTAGTGATCGGTGGAGGAGCGGCGGGCATGACCGCCGCTCTGTACGCCGGCAGGGCGCGGCTCAAGACCTTGCTGATCGAAAAGTCCTTGATCGGCGGTCTGGCCACCTACACCAGCGAAGTCGAGAACTACCCCGGCTTTCCTGAGGGTATCGACGGCACAGAACTGATGAAGCTGTTCGACAAGCAGTTCAGACGGTTCGGCGTCGACGTCAAGCTTACCGATGTAAAGAGCGTCGAGGACAGGCAGAAGTACAAGGTGGTCAGCACGTTCCGCGTCGATTACCATGCGAAGGCCGTAGTGGTCGCCACCGGCGGCCGTCCTCGGCTCACAGGGGCGAAGAACGAGGACCAGTTCCGCGACAAAGGAATATCCTTCTGCGCGACCTGCGACGCCGCACGGTACACGGATAAGAAAGTCCTGGTGATCGGAAGCGGCGACGCGGCCATCGAGGAAGGGATGTTCTTGACCCGATTCTGCCGGGAGGTCTGGGTATCCGTAATCCACGATACAGGAATCATGGACGCAAACGAGGTCGCGAAGGCGAAGGCTCTATCCAACCCGAAGATGCATTTCCTGTGGAATACCGTCGTCGATTCCTTCGAAGGGGAAGACCTGCTCAGGCAAGTCGTACTGAAGAACCTCAAGACCGGGGAGCTGGAGTCCATTGACGTAGACGGCTGTTTCCTGTTCATTGGCTACCTGCCGAACACGAAGGTGTTCGAGGGCTTGCTCGAACTGGACAACCGGGGGTATGTCGTGACAACCGAGGACATGGAGACTTCCGTACCGGGTATCTTCGCCGCGGGCGACGTCCGCCACAAGACGTTGCGCCAGGTCGCGACGTCCGTCGGAGACGGCGCGGTCGCCGGCTACATGGCCGAAAAGTACGTAGATGAGATCGAGACCCTGGAAAAGGATATCCTGAAGGAAGGGAGGGTCCTGGTGTATGTCTATAACGCCGTTGACGAACAGGACCGTGCGTTGCTGACGAAGGTCGAGGCGCTCCACAAGGAGTTTGAATGCGGATGCGACCTAAAGGTGATCGACGTCTACAAAGGGGACCGGATGGCGAAGATCCTCCAGGCTCCCGCCGTTCCGTCGCTGATGGTATTCAAGGACGGGGAAGCCCTCGTCTCCATTCCTTGCGCCGACGCCTCCTCTATGGAGCAGATTCGTAAGGCGCTGTCCTGCTGACCTGACCTGGACAGCTTTCCACAACCGAAAACGTCGTCGTCCTCGGGCAACCGGGGCGACGGCGTTTTCATTATATCGCTGTCGTTCCATCGCATCACCAGACATCATCCCATCGCGGCTACGTCGCCGTTATCCCGTTTTCGACAGCGAATGACCTCTTTCGATTAGTTCCGCTATGAGAATCCGAAACCTCGTGCTATACTTTCGGGCATGATGAAATTGAGAGAAATAGTGGAAATAGTCCAAGGCAAGGTTGTCTGTGGAGAAGACCATCTGGATCAGGAAGTCAAGATGGGATTCGCAAGCGACCTCATGAGCGATGTCCTCACGCTACTGGAGGACGACATACTCCTGATTACCGGATTGTCCAACAACCAGGCTGTCAGAACCGCGGAAATGAGCGATATCTCGAACATCCTCCTTGTCAGGAACAAGCAGCCGAGCCAAGCCATGATAGATATGGCGAAGGAATTGGACATCGCGTTGATCACGACCCCCTTCTCCCTGTTCAGGGTAAGCGGATTGCTATATACGCACGGATTAGAATCAGTCTATTGATGGAATAAGGAAAACAGATCGATGCATGTCTCCTACCCTGTGACAGCCGGGGATTTCACCATAGCAGGAAACGCCTCAAGCCAAATCAAGCGGACGCTCAAACAGCTTGACGTCTCGCCTTTGACGATCAAACGGATCGTCGTGGCGACTTTCGAGGCCGAGGTGAACGTAATCGCCCATTCCTATGGTGGAGAAGTGATCTGTGACATCGAACCCGACAAGGTCATTATCCAGGTCGTGGACACAGGCCCCGGCATACCGGATCTTGATCTCGCCATGACGGAAGGATATTCCACGGCCAGCGATGAAATCCGTGAAATGGGTTACGGAGCGGGCATGGGACTTCCGAACATAAAGAAGAATTCAGACCAGCTGGACATCCATACGGCGGCCGGAGACCATACCCATATCACCATGACGTTCCTTCTGGGGGGTGACTGATGCCCGAACCATTGTTTCACCATACGCTGGCGGTACGCTGGGAACGGTGCAAAGGCTGCACCCATTGCATGAAGCGCTGCCCTACCGGAGCGATCAGGATTGAAGGCGGACATGCGCAGATCGACGGCGAACGCTGCATCGACTGCGGGCAATGCATGTCGGTCTGTCCCCACAACGCCATGGTCGTGGAGCAGAGTACTTTCGACCAATTGCTTACCTATACCTGGAGGGTGGCGATAGTACCTGTGGTCCTGTTCGCGCAATTCGATGACCAAGTGACGGAGCGACAGGTATGCAGGGCTCTGATGGAATGCGGTTTCACCCATCTGTATCTCTCTGAGACCGGCGTCGATATCCTACAGGTCCTTGATGCGAAGAATAAAGATTGCGACGCTCCGCTGATCAGCAATTTCTGCCCTGCGGCGGTACGTCTCATACAGCTCAGGTATCCTGTGTTGCTACAGAACGTCAGCCTGCTTCGGACTCCCGCCCAGATGACGGCGATCATGGCGAGGGCGGAACTTGAAGCGGAGGGCTGTCTGCCGGAAGAAACCGGTATTTTCTACATCACCCCTTGCGCGGCCAAGATAGCGCAGATCAAGACAATAGGTTCCTCCGACAACGAGATATTCCAAGGGGTACTCAACCTCGATTCCGTCTACAACATGGTTCAGTCGTTCCTAGCGAAGCACAAGGCGCATCAGGAGCAGGATGACGGAGGCGCATGGTTTCATTTTCCCGTGCTGACAAGGACCGCGGTTCAATGGAGCCTGGTCAAGGGGGAATGCCCTATGAGGGGAGAACGTTCCCTGGCGGTCGATGAAATGCACAACGTCATCGAATTCCTTGAGGAATTGGAGAATGAAGAAGAGGTCAATCTCGATTTCCTGGAATTGGACGCCTGCGCCCAAGGCTGTGGTGGGGGGATATTGACGGTACGCAACAGGTTCCTCGCCACGGAACGGGTCCGGCATTGGTCCAACAGCCTGCCGGAAGTGCTTCCGGAGGAATTTCGCTTGCGGATACTCAGCTACAAGGATATTCTCCTACCTCGGCTCTATACCGAACGGGCGAAGCCGAAATCAGCGCTCAAGCTCGACAAGGACATGGGCAAGGCCCTCCATAAGCTGGAAAAAGCACGGGAAATACTCAAAGTGCTGCCGGGCATCGACTGCGGGCTGTGCGGTTCCCCTACATGCAAGGCGTTGGCGGAGGATATCGCGAAAAGCAACGCAAGTATACGCCAATGCGTCGTTCTGAAGCTCAAGAACCCGAAGGAACTCAATTCTTTACTCCGGATATGGGGAGAACGGACGCCGACGACTACAACCTGACGTTCCTGGCGGCACAGCACAACCCCCACCGTTCCACCGCCCTCCGGCATCGTACAGCTTCCCCCGCTCCGTCAGAGACAAGCCGGAACGGATGGACAATCATGCCGTACCTTGCGACAGCGACACCCTCGTAACGCAACCGGGCATAGACCCCGACTGACAAGTCCCTGGCCGGACACCGGCTGGGATCTATGGATTCGTAGTCGCCGCCCCTTCCCGTCGCCCCTTTTTTCTGAACAAGCCGACGGGACAGCCGCTCATGCATACCACAGAAAACGCAACGACACACCCTTACAGGCACCCTTACAGAGGCAACCTTACCGCATCACGGACAAGCAACGGCATCAAGCGAGCTTCCTTCGTCAGCAAATCCTGACCGGCGAGGACTACGCGCGCCTGTTTACGATCGAAAGCCTCGACAAGAGCCTGCGCGGCTTGGGTCAATTCCACAGGACCGACCTGAAGCATCAACTCACGCCTTTTTGCACGGAACTCATCACTGATCGAATAGAGTACCCGGCGGAATCCAAGGATCGCCCGCTCCTGTGGAGCTACTGGCCGCAGATCCTGTCCTATCAGGGAAATGAGGGCGTTGTCGATGGTCTTGCGGTCGAACGGCTCCGTCATCGCTTGTTCCAATACGGTCCGGTAGTCGGCGAAGGTCCCTGCTATCCGCGGATCCCTATAGGAAGAAAAGGAGAACACCTGCTCCAATACATCGGCATGGCATTCCACCCCGTATGCGCCGCCTTTCCCGCGGACTCGTTCCCAAAGCCCGTTCCCCGACAGAATGTTTCCCAAGACGACTTGCGCGGTCTGCAACGGAGAACCGGGCTCCGCGGACAGTGTGGCAAGAGCCGTATAGCTCACCGTCGATGGAATACGAAACAATTCAGTGCTGTCGGCGAAATCAAGCTCATGAACTCTGAATTCGCGTATACGGGGTAGCAGCAGTTCCCCTCCTGCAGGAAAACCTTTCAGAAACTCCTCGCAAAGACCGGCCATAGCGTCGGCGACGGCGGTATCCGCGGCTACATGGACGGAGAAGCGGGACCGGTCGGACAACATCCGCCGTAATTCCAGCAATCTGGACGTCAGATCCTCCACCATAGCGGAATCGTCGCAGTTCTGCCGTTCCAGAAACAACCACTGATACAGACCGCCAAGGGCCTCGCCTTGCTGCAGCATCGGATTGAACCCGCTCGTCGCCCGCAACGTCGCATAACTATTGCCGGAATACATGACGTTTCCCGCATATTCGGTCTTGATATCGACGAGGGCGGCGGTCAGACGGTCCAGATCGTCGATGTTCCCGGTTCGTAACAATTCTCCCGTAAAGCGAAGCGCCTCGGCCAAATCGCGTTCCAAGGTCTTGATCCGGACCATCAGCATCGTAGCGCCGTCTCTTCCATCGTTTCCGATACGCAAAGACGTTCCCGACTCCAGATAGACGATGAAGCCTCCGGTGAGGCTACGTATGCGCATGGCGACCTGGGAATAGTCCAGTTCGCCCATCCCCGTCATCTGGATCAATCTGGAATAGAGGGGCATCAGCAGCATCTGCCGTTCATCCAGGTCGTCGAGGGAAATGGCTATGTCGACATACACGATGCCGTTGGTGAACTGGGGTTGTATCCAGACGGGTCTACCGGCCATCGTCGAATCATGCTGTTCAATCAGCCTGATCGACCGTGGCAAGTCCTCCAGGCTCAGATACGGAACGGTCGCCTCGGCCTCCGGCGTATCCCCGCTATTTTCAAAATCGCTGAATCGTCTATACCGGTCCTGCAGCGATCGAAACCGTTTCTTATCCATGGACGCGCGGATTTTGCCGAGCTGCTTGTCCAGTTGCTCCTTTTGTCTGGAGACATGCTCCGTATCAGGAACGACGGTCAATAGACAGCGATGCGGATTATCCACGATATGTTCTGCGATCCATTTTTCAAAATAGCCGAGAGAAGGATCAGCAGCAGCGTCCGCTTCCTGGTAGGAAGCCTCTACCAATCGTCTCAGCCGGGACAGAGGCTCGCCTGTCGCGATAGTGACTGAGGGAGCCTTCCCCTGGACCCATCCCCTCATGGCACGGCTCATCGCCCTGAACCCGGTAGGAATATCCCCAGCTATCTCCTGCTGACGGAATTCCTGACGTTTCAGCGCCGCCTCGACCTCTCCTCGAGAAATACCTTTCGCCGCCAGCGACTGGAGAGTCTTCAGCAGGAAGGTTTCCGCCTCTTGCGCACGTTCGGGGGAGATTCCCTTATACCCCACCACGAAGGGCATCTGCCGGAAATCAGCGCTCATACCGCTTTCAGGAGACAGGTCGGCGCCTATATGGGATTCGATAATCGCCTTGTACAGCGGAGCGCCGGGGTTTCCCAACAGGATATCCACCAGTGTGGAGAGCGTCGTCAATTCCAAGGGGTCTTCACCTTGAACGGTCGCCCAGCTCACGGTGACCGAAGCCTGGTCGGTCCGGTCGGCGGAAGCATCGGCCGTCGTTTCGCAGGGGCTCGTCACGACAAGTTGCCGTGGACTTTTCCAGCGCTCCGCCAAGGGGGACGCTCCCGTCCCGCCGAGGTTGGAATACCGGCCCAGATATTCATTTTCCAGAAACTCCAACCGAACTCCCGGTTCCAACGCGCCATAGAGGAACAACCGGCAGTTGGAAGGATGGTAATACTTCGCATAGAAGGCTTTGAACTGTGAATAATCAAGCTTCGCGATCTGGACGGGGTCTCCCCCTGATTCATACGTATAAGGCGTGTCAGGAAACAGAGAGCGGACGGAATACCGGCCGACGATCGAATCATGGTCCGCGCCGTCGCCAAGCATTTCGTTGAAGACTACCCCCTCGTAATGCAACGAGCCGTCTTCCTCCGGTACCAGTCGTATTCCCTCCTGCCAAAAGGTCTCCTCCCGGAGCAATGGATCGAATACCGCATCGGTGTATACGTCGAACAGGTTGTCGAAGTCCTTCCGAAGCGGACTGGCCGCCGGATATATCGTCCTGTCGGCATAGGTCATCGCATTCATGAACGTATTGGCGCTACCCTTGAGCAACGCCATGAAGGGATCCCGTACGGGATATTTCCGGGATCCGGCGAGTACGCTGTGTTCGATGATATGGGCCACTCCGTTGTCATTGTACGGCGGGGTCCTGAACGCATAGGCGAAGAAAAGCTCAGTATCGTCGTTCACCACTTGGTAGACTTCCATACCCGTCAGCTCATGCCTGAACAGATAGCCTGTCCCATTATAATCGGGAAGTTCATCGATCGATACAAGAATGAAGCCAGAAAGGACATCCCCACAACTCAATTTCTCGGTCGGGATTCCTGATTCTTCGTTCACGGCGTCTCCTCCATGCGTCCAAAAACGTCATTTGCGCATCTGAACGAACAAAACTTACCACGCAAGGCATCAATTGACAACCCCGGCGTTCTTTTCTACCTTAGGAGTGCG
The DNA here is from genome assembly GCA_023401595.1 of Spirochaetota bacterium. Taxonomy (GTDB): domain Bacteria; phylum Spirochaetota; class Spirochaetia; order Sphaerochaetales; family Sphaerochaetaceae; genus Spiro-02. The sequence goes on along the minus strand of JAEXDQ010000019.1, from coordinate 11,659 downwards.
ATGCAGACGAGAGATGGACGCACAGGACGCGTCCATGATACGAGGAGACGATATCATGTACTATATAGGAGCCCATGTCAGCGCCGCCGGCGGACCGGAAAAGGCGGTTGAGAACGCGCAGGCGATAGGTGCCACGGCGTTCGCCCTCTTCACAAAGAACCAGAAGGTATGGACGGCGCCGCAGCTTACGGACGAAGCCGCCGGAGCGTTCATCAGCGCATGTACGGGCAAAGGCTACGCTCCTGCGCAGATACTGCCCCACGACAGCTATTTGATCAACCTGGCGAACCCGGACGGCGAGAAGCGGCGCAACAGCATCGAGGCGTTCGTCGAAGAGATGAAACGGGTCTCGAAGCTCGGTCTGGACAGACTCAACTTCCATCCGGGGGCGCATCTGAACCTGATATCCCCGCAAGAGGGGCTGGTCTTGGTGGCCGAGGCGCTGGATGAAGCGATGGAACGGGTTCCAGGGGTACATCCCGTGATTGAAACCACCGCGGGGCAAGGCTCAAGCCTAGGCTCGACCTTTGAGCAGATCGCGGATATCCTCGACCATGTGAAGCGAAACGACCAAGTGGGGGTATGTATCGATACCTGCCATATCTTCGCCGCCGGGTATGACATCCGGACCGAACAGGCCTTTACCGAGACCATGGAGAACTTCGCGAAGGTAATCGGGTTCGACAAGCTGATGGGCATGCATCTCAACGATGCGAAAAGCCAGCTGGGAAGCCATGTCGACCGTCACGATAGCCTGGGGAAAGGAAATATCGGATGGCTCCCCTTCAAGCTGATCATGAGGGACAAGCGGTTCGAGGACATACCTTTGATCCTTGAGACGATCGACAGCACGCTCTGGCCGGAAGAGATACGGACACTTTCCGGCTGTATCGTCACGCAATAATAAAAAAGGACCCAAACATGAAACCTTTGCTTGAAAATGTACGATACCCGATGCTTTTCGGACATCGCGGGTATTCAGCCATCGCACCGGAGAATACCCTTGAGTCCTTCCAGATGTGTGTGGACCGGGGCATTCCCGGCGTAGAACTGGATGTGCATCTCTGCAAGACAGGAGAACTTGTCGTAGTCCACGATTCCAACCTGAAACGGGTCAGCGGACAGGACGTGGTCGTAGAGAACCTGACGTTCGAGGAACTACGGAAACTGGACGTTGGGAGCCACAAGGACGCGAAATACAAAGGGGCGAGAATCCCGCTGCTGAGCGAGCTGTTTGAGCAATGCGGGGGCAAGCTCTACTACGACATAGAGCTGAAATGCCAGAGTCCGAAGGATACCGGCCTGGCGTTGAAGACATGGGAGACGATCAAGGAATTCGGCATGGAGAAACGGTGCTTGATCAGTTCCTTCAACCCGTTCACCATCAGGACGTTCAACAAGGTCAGCAAAAGGGCGTTGCCTACGGCGGTGATTTTTGCTGATGACGATGGAGTCCCCCGCATCTTCCGTCACGGTTGGGGAAGGCACATCGCCAAATGTACATATCTGAAACCAGATTTCCATCAAGTAGACGAACGTATGTTCGCCAAGTTCCATGCACGGCTTGGATACCGGATCATCAGCTGGACCGTCAACGAAACACAGGATTGTGAACGTCTGCTGAAACTTGGCGCGGAGGGAATCATCAGCAACAATCCGGGAGATTTCCTTCATTTGGTCGACGCACAAGGAAAAGACTGATTCCATCCGATGGATTCCGCCGATGGTTCTCGTCCGACCGTTCCAGCCCTACCTACGGCAGGGGTTCTGCAGCTTCATGAAAAATCGCCGGGGACATCCGCCCCAAGGTCGCGGACATTCGGTCATACAGGACGGGACGGCATGCCCGCCGGACGTTTCACTCAACCACTCCGGCGTCCAGGATCGAGAACGTTCCTTTCCCGCAGTCAAACTCGCACATGGCGCCGTAGGGCAGCATGCACATAGGCTCGTTATGCCCGAAGCTCATGTTGCAGACCACAGGCAAATCGGACAGACCGAATTCAGCGAGCACGGACTTGAAGACCTCCCGATACTCCCTGTAATACTTTTCCTGATAAGGCTTGCAGAACAAGATTCCGTTGACCCGTTGCAATACGCCAAGAATACCGTAGCTCCGTAGCCAACGTTCGACATACATCGGAGCGGGAACCTCTTCGGAAGTTTCCAAGAACAGCACGGAACCGTCGAATGCGGAAAGCGCGGGCCACAAGGAGGTCCCTTTCGCCATTTCCAGCACTTCCATGCAACCGCCGACCAAAGGCCCGCGGAAGCGCCCCTCCCCTTGCAGCACCTCATATCCTGAATTCTTTTTCATGGCCTTGGAAATACCGCTGTTTTCAGAAGCCCACTCGAGATACTCCCCTGTCCATGTAGGGGAAGCCGGAACAGGTCCAATCACAGAGGCGTCGAACAACGTCCTGCGCAACCACATGGCCGTATATGGAAAGATTTCGATATTTTCCGCAAGTTCCGCAAGGACTGATACACCATAAAAACTGGACAGTCCGGCTTTCAGACACATGAGATGAGAGACAGTCGTATCGGAATAACCGACGAAAACCTTTGGATTGTCACGTATCACGTCAAAATCGACATAGGGGAGCATCCGAATGCTGTCGTCTCCTCCGATACAGGTGAAGATGCCCTTGACCTCAGGATCGAGGAATGCCGCCATCAAATCCTCCGCCCGTTTCTCAGGATGATGATATACATAGGAAGAACCTTTCAGAGTATTGGGCATTTCAATCACATGGAGCCCAAAATCCCGTTCCAAACGCTCTTTTCCTGCATGATACCGCCATAGCAGGCCATCGTCGCCTGCCCCACCCCAAGAGAGACTTACCGTCGCGACCGTATCGCCGACGGATAGTTTCCGTGGACGTATCAATTTCAGCACGCAAAACTCCTTTTCATCCGATCGCAGAACGGGCCATGTTCCACCTGTGGCATCCCGAAGGTCTATCAGCGCCGGAATCAATACATCGCGTCATCGAGAAGACTCGAAGCGACAAGCCCGAATCTACGGAAAGCCTCATCCGTCGCGGTCTCCAGATCCGTACCCCATACCGCGATACGGATGTCATCGGTTTGCTTGACGACCGAGGCGTCGGCCAGGACAAACAACGAGACAGAACCATTGACCAGGACCATTTGACCGCCGCCCATAGGAAGGATATCGGAAACTCCACCGCGGCCATACATGAGATATCGATATTCTGGATACCGTCGGCGCATCTCCACGAAGAAATCCTCTTCCTCCTGCTCGGAGGAGAAAGCGGGAGTCAGCACGACCCCGTCATAGCCGAACTCCTCCACAATCATATCCGTAGCGACATTGGAATCACGTAGGTTCCCTTGCAAGGAGAATTCCATGATATCCACGACGACCCCCGCCTTGGCGATATCAGAAACACGGCTATAGGAGAAGCTTTCAACGGAGCTCTCCACTGCGGCCTTCAGTCCCGCGACCGCTTCAGGGCCCGCGGCCTGTTCCAATCTGGCTATGTCTTCGGAAACATCAATCGAGAAACTTACTTCCCCGTCCCCCATCATGCCAGGATTCATCGGGACGAACTGGAAGGATCCGCTGTCAGCGGTGTTGAAGGCTACATGATCGACATACGGTTCCCCCATTCCGTTACGCGCCTTGAAATTGGCGGTCACCGCGGCTCCCAGCACCTTTGGGGGGAGCAGTCGGCTGATTCGACGGACGGTCACAGTGCAAGAAGGTTCTTCGCTGTGAATACGGGAAATGGATATGCGAAGAGCGGAGACGAAGGATTCTATCTTCCCCATCAAGGTATCGAACTGATATGACGGATTCTCGATATATCCCCCGTTCGCCACGATGGCGGCGTCTACATACAAGGAAACAGCCTCAAGGTCACGATTATGGCGATACGCAAGATCGGCTTGGGAAAGAATCGAAGCGATTCTATCCTGACGGGCGAGCATGGCATCATAGGAAGCGGTTCTCGCCAGGACTAGCTGGTCGGCGTCGACGGCGGCGAGAAGATGCACGACAGTCTGCCCGTTTTCACTTTTTACATGCTCCTGCGTAATACGGAGACGCAAAGAGCCGATAGCGTCGGTCGTACTCAGTTCACGATAGTACTGCGCCGTGACATCCTCACCGATATACGTCGAAATCTGGGAGAGGATATCTTCATACGCAAGCAATTTTGCGTTGAAGGCGTTCACCGCGATTCCTTGTCCGACGAAAGCCCGCTGCGAACTGGAGACCTGGGGTTCATAGACCCAAGCGGGAACGCCCTCCACCCCAGAACGGACCAACGTGGAGATGGAAGAACAACCGGACAACAGTATGGTCGCCGCTATCATGAGGAGACAGATACGCTTACGATACAAATGAGGTTCTTTCATGCATCTCCTTCCCGGTACCGACGAAGCATACGACGATCCCGACACAGAACCGTACTTCACTCCACTTCCACCGTTCACACACGTCCATGATAAACCGTCTTCCGCCCCCAGCGACGCACGAAACCGGATTACCAGCTGAAAATGACGGACGGCACTATCGTGAGGGTGGACAACCTTTGGTATTTGACCTTGCCTGCCTCGACTTTTGCCCAATACTGACTACCGAGGCCGATTCCCCAACCCCAGTGGACAGACGGTGTATGCCGATACCAGACCTCCCACTCCCCGCCGAAAATGAATACTGTGGATGTCTGGTCAAAAGGAACCCTCGCCCCCAGACCGACAAAACAGGCCGCCCCGACAGAAGCGTCTTCGACCAACGTAAAGGAAGTATCGAACAAGCCGCCCAACGGCACATCGACCTGTACGCCGCCCATGGCATATATCGAAAGCCCCTGCACCGCCATCGTCGGCGGCTTCGAAGTCTCAAGCCAAAGGCCAGCCTTCATGACCGGCGCCCAAGGATACCAGGACATAGAGCGCATCGCCGAGAATTCAACACCGATACCGAGCTGGCCGGAAGCGACGACGGCGACAGGAAACTCAACCGCGCCGGTCCAGTTCGGCCCAGACGTCAACGGCATCCCCGGCTGCGGATTGCGGACATACAACGGAGCGTAGGTGGCGACTGACCGGCCTTCATACGGGATAATATCGCTCACCACGACAAGCGCCTCATTTTTTCCGGAAGCCCCTTGCACCAACAGGCGGTCGCCCTTCTTCAACGAAGAAGCCTTTCCGTCAAGCCAAGAGGATAAGCTGTTTCTCCATACATAGTCCAATTTCAGCCCTTCCGTTTCTATCGGCAGCACCTCCAGCGAGTCATACCGCAACTGCGCCTCCACCATGGAGGAAAGCTCCTTGGCGATCGCCTTCATATCCTTCCCATGGGCGACGACTCCCGTGGTAAAACTTTTCCCCTCATAGAAAAGTCTCAACCAAGCGGTGAACCGAATCTGCGGCGCAAAGGTAATCAGATCCAAATCGGGATCGCCCAATGTCACTTCCACAGGTCCGGACGCCTCAGCGGAAAAAACCACGCGGCTTTCCAAACTCCGTCGAACCGCGGTCTCCACCGCATCAAGCAGCAATGCGTCAGCCTCGGTATCCCGTGTCGATCCGGACAGCGACACGACTAGACCTGTAGCTTCGGGGAACTTATCCGCGGACAAAGCGGCGGTCACGCACAGGAACACCACGATCCCGAGCAGAAGGAGACGCCGACGACGCATCACCGGCCCTTCACCCATTGGGCGATAATACCTAGGACAAGACGTACAGAATCCTTCATGGCGGGAAGCGCCGTCCACTCATACCGACTATGCAGGTTGTGCCCGCCGGTGAACAAATTCGGACAAGGAACCCCTTTTTCAGCGAGACGCGCACCGTCGGTACCGCCGCGGATAATCGATTCGAACAACGGCATGCCCAATTCCTTACCTGCGTCGTATATCGCGGAAATGACTTCTGGATGCTCCTTCGCGGAACCCGCCATATTGTAATAGATTATTTTCGACTCCACAGCGCAAGAACCTCCGGCGAACAACCCTTCCATGGTCTTGCCCAGCTGTTCAAGGACGGATATCCGTCTTTTGAGGTTGTCCAAGTCGAAGTCACGGAGATAGACTGTCAGATCAAGTTCAGTGGCGTTGCCGGAAATCTCCTGGGCGCAATAATAGCCATACCGGCCGTCGGTAGCCTCCGGGCTCTCCGCCTGGGGCAGCGCCTGCACAAAGGCGGCGGCCATTGTCAAAGCGTTCACCATCTTACCCCGCGCAGCGCCAAGATGTGCGGCGATACCGGAGAAATGCACCTTCACCGTCGCCGCGTTGAAGCATTCAGTCTCGATTTCATACCGGCACCCGCCGTCAACGGTATAGCAAGCCTTCGACCGGAGAGAACCATAGGGGAAATAATCCATACCGGCGCCAGTTTCTTCATCTGGAGTGAAGATGATCTCGATCGGCCCGTGAGGGATGTCGGGATTATCCAACAGGTATTTCACCGCGGTCATAATCTCCGCGACGCCGGCTTTGTCATCGCCGCCCAGCAACGTGTCGCCACCAGTAACGACGATCGTCTCCCCAACATATTTCGCAAGTTCAGGATTGGAAGCCGCAAGCATGGTGAGCTCAGAGTTCAGCCGAATATCCTTTCCATCGTAGGAATCGATGACACGGGGCTTGACGCCGTTTCCCATGACATCGTCGGCGGTATCGACATGGGCCATGAAACCGATGGTCGGTACATTTTCGACGTTTCCGGGCACCAATGCGAGCAGGTATCCTTTGTCATCCAACGAAACATCGCTCAATCCGAAATCCTTCAGCTCCTGTTCCAGCATCCGCAACAGCTCCCATTGTCCGGCGGTAGAGGGATGGCTGCCGTCCAGCGCATGTGGATCGCTCATGGTATCGACCTTCACATACCGGAGGAATCTCTGGAGAAGCGCATCGCCACATATCATATAATCTTTCATCTTCGGCTCCTTGTCTTCCAGAACCTGACCGCGACACGGAAAGGATCTATCGTAGTATATTATTCCACAAACAAACGCTGTCGGCAAGGAGCTGAAACGGAAAGGTATGGAACTCTAGGCTCCATCGTCCTTTCTGAATACCGAACAAACGACGCCATACCGCTTCATGCGTTGAAGTTATATGTCTTGAGCATCGGCTTTACTAGGTCTATGACGTTGTAGATCGCGAATACGCCGAGGATGATACCGGTCACGATGGGGCCCCGCTTCAACGTCGTCCCCATCGCTATGATCGACGCAGCCAACGCATAGGCGGTCTCCGGTTCCGTCGTTACGGATTTCAACCAGTCCTCGAACGCGACATCCTTGTCCATGTCGAATTCGTAATACCGCCAGATGGACATGATTGTCGTGGCTACTATCCCGGCGGCAATGGCGATCGCGGCCGCGGCGGTGATCTTGCCCCAGAACACGACTTTTGGGATGCAGGCATAGACGATTCCGGCGGTCAGCAGGACGATGGTACGCGTCACAAGCTTCTGCAAATCCTTCATGAACGCCTGACGCTGATGAGGGGGCAACGCCCTGGACAGTTCTTCACCCTTGGACAACATCAGCGACCTAGCCTCCGAGACCTTCCCCTCCAATACCGCGAACTCATCGGCAGGCAACAGACTACGGGCATAGTCGACGACCATCTGGGCATCCTCAGTGGTGGCTACCGCATATCCGAATTCCAGATAGTCCCTCCCCGCCTGTTCCTCCAGCGTACTGTCAACGACTGCCCGGCCATCCATCGACGTCGCCAGCAACGCACGGGACACCTCACCGGACAGTTCCTCGTCGAGATACGGAAGGACTACCTCCAGCTGCTCGTCGATCACCCTGGCCATCGTAGGCATAAGCTCCTTGTCGGATACCTTCGGCACTTGCGAACGGTTCCAGTTCAGATTGCATCCTGTCAAAGAGACGATCAGAATCAGACATACAAGTTTTTCCAACAGATGTTTCGTAACAAGAAAACGTTTCATAGTAGCTTCTCCTTTTTTCTTAACGTCATATCGTGCTATCCTCCCTATCATTGGGGGATGTCAGGAACCCTAAGAAAATCCCACCCTATCGTCAGGGAAAATCTCAAAGGCCGGATGCCTGGCAACAACTCACGAACCGCATCGTATTCGGCCTCAAAACCTCCGGATGGATCGCGAATGACCAACGCAGGTTCGATATAGAGCCCTTCATAGACATGCCATGTCCATCCCAGCAGGACCTCGTTGAGAAAGTGCAATGGTTCGCCGGGGCGGTCCCGTCCAGCCAGCAATCCAAACTGAACCAACGCAACGGATATGAACGGGCCTTCTCCCCAAGGATGGTAGTCAAGGAAAATCCCGAAATCGAACAACATGATGGAGACGTCTCCGCGGTTCATACAAAACGTGAGCGGCAGTCTCAGGCCGAACCCTGGCGACAACCTGAGATTGAAGGTCATCCGGGCCTGAACCTGCTTCGTCCAAGCTGCGTCCAGAACAGAAGCGTCCAGACCAAGCCCCAGCACGATACCGTCGGAATCAGAGGTACCGGGCTTTCCGCTGGTAGACGCTCCTGCCAGAGGCAGTAGAAAAAGAGACATGCAGATAAGGATGATGGATCGTTTCTTCATTGGGGCCTCCCGGTATGTCTCGACCATACCACCGGAAAACCGACAATTCTATTCGCTGTTTAGCATACGCTGGATAACATACGCTGTTCAGCATACGCTCATTGAGGTATATACAGAGAGGAATAGTCATGCGAAACTATAAGCGCCGTCACTGTTACGAGAGGTTTCCAGAATATGAGACACAGGGACGTTCACAAGGGAGAAATACTGAAGCTACTGAAAATCGGACCATCCATTAGCGGCGTGGACGCTTCCTCCCTCGCTTCTTCGGACCGGATTGGTTTTCGATGTCGCCGGATTCCTCAGGTTCCTCGGACACCCCGGAAACCATGACTTCGGAAAAGGATTTCGCCTTCGGCGCGGTTCCCTCCACGTCGACGGAAACGCCGAAACCCGGAGATACTTCGGGAACGTCGTTCCACCCTAGCGCACCGATAATCTCAGCCTTGTGCCTGAGCGCGTTCCTACAGATGAACTTCGCTTCGCCGCCATCCTCTAGATAGAGTATCAGCCCCTTGCGGATTGAGACGACCGGGCCTGTCCCGATACTGGATATCCCGCTGACGGGAAACGACCAGACTTTTTTACAATGATGCCCCGAAGTACGCTCCTTGCCATCGACCCGTTTATAAAGGGTCACGGCAGAACTGTCGATCACGAGCCGGCCGCGCACAAGGTCATCTTCAGAAATGACCGGCAGCTGTCCGACGAACAAAGAGAACCCTACAGGTTCGCCCGTCACATCCTCGACATCCTTGCGGCTCACCCAGTAGGAAGCGAAGTAGAACGCTACGACCAACAGCCCCATGACGCCGAAGATGCTCCAATACAGGACCATACCTATCTGGTTGCGGGGGAAAAAAATTACGATGGCGAAAGACGCCAGCAACAGCAGCTTGATCAAAGATTTCATATCATGACTATAGCAGATGAAAAATGGAATGTCATCATACCCGACGTTTGCAGGTATAGTCGCCGACGACCAACCTGAATACAGCCACAGCCTGCGCCATCGCTTCATTGAACACGAAATCCTTGCCGCTCTGGTGCTTCATCAGTATCCGCAGAGCATCCATCTTGTCTCCGGGCTCCTCCAGGAACTCAACCGTACCGTTTCCCAGCAGACAGGAATAGCGGTATCCGTACTGGCAAGGAACATCCGCGCTGATCAGCTCATGATCGCAGTCCATCTCAAACCCTACCGAAGGGCAGGCCCTAAGGAGCTCAAGTTTCCTCCCCTCCCGGGCGCTGTGGAAATAGAGCGTCAGCCAGTCATCGTACCGATACCCGAAATTGAGGGGAAGGACATAGACGGAATCGCCATCCCCCATGCCGAGGCGACAGACCTTGCAGGAATCCAGGATACGCAGGACTTCATTCCTGTCGGTTATTTGGCGGTCTTTTCTACGCATATCATCTCCTAAGCATAATTCACCATATAATTGGTGTTATACAGTATGTTTTGTTCCTCATACGAGGGATGTAAGTGATATGTTTGTGGGACAGAGGACCTCATTTTTCTTAAGTCTTTGAACTTCAGAAGGAGTCTGTCCTCGGTCCCAGTTTTCCCTATCGGTTGATTAAGCCTTAGAGCTTCATTCACGCGGGAGATTGGAAGATGGGATCTTTTTATTAACCTGGAGGTTGTAGTATGAGTATCGTTGGAATCGATATCGCAAGCAAGTCTGCCAACTATGCGGTCCTTGGCAACAGAGGGTTCATCTCCACCAACAATGAGTTCTTGATGGACAGCAAGGGATTTGAGGGTTTCATGGCTTCCCGCGACGTAGCCAATGCTGACGTCTTCGTCATGGAATCCACAGGGAATTACCACCTTCCTTTGTACAATTGGCTCTTGAATCATGGCAAGAAGGCTCTTATCATTAATCCAATGCTGATCAAGCAGCATCAGAAGGGAATCACTATCCGCAAGACCAAGACTGACAAGCTGGACGCAATGGCCATTGCCAGATATGCGGCAGACCCCTCTGTGAGACTTCCCCAGGGAGGAACCGGTATGGATACGGAAAGCAAGATCTTCGCCAGAAGAAGGGAGCAGAACGCCGAGGAGCTGGCCAAGTCCAAGACCATCCTCAAGGGTGATCTTTCCGTCGCATTCCCGGAACTCCTTGGCTTGGATGTGTTTACCAAGGCAATGCTTGGTTTCCTCTGCCACTTTGGAAGTGCCAAGGAGGTTCTCGAAACTTCGGATGAGGAACTTGAAGAAGCTCTCCACGTGGCTAGAGGCAGACACAGTCAGAAAACCAATGCAAAGACCATCAGGGAACTTGCCGACAAGTCCATCGGAGTTGCTTCCCATGGTGCTCTGGTGAAGGACAGTGCCAGGAAGGTATTGGAATGCTCCGCTCGTGATGAGGAGCTCACCAAGGCCCTTCTGGAACTTGAAACAAGTATTCATAAGGATGCTGTGGAGATTGTCGCCTCCATGCCTGGAATCGGTCTTATCACTGCCTCTCAGTTCATGGCCGAGGTCGAGGACATCAATCGCTTCGAGACTTACCAGAAACTCATCGCCTTCATGGGAACAGATCCAAGCATATACCAGTCTGGCGAGAGCGATAAGCATGGACACATCACCAAGCGTGGCAATGCCAGTCTTAGGAAATATGTCTTTCTTATGGCTCAGGGAAGCATCAATTGGAATCCTGTCTTCAATGCTTATTACCATAAGAAGAGAGATAGCGGATTCCCTCATAGAAAGGCTATGGTTGCAACTATGAACAAGCTCATACGCACTCTTTTCATCCTCTTGACCAGAGGTGAAAAGTACTGTGAGGAGAAAGTCTGATCTTTTTTTCAGATTACTCATTCTTTATAGTTGACTCTTTCCAAAGCAAGCACGGATGTAATCCTTAAGGGTTCCGAAGAAAGACTCCATCGCCGCATTGTCCCAGCAGTTCGCTATCCTGGAAAAACTCTGTAGAATCCCGAGATCCTTCAGCCTGTCGCAATACGATGTTGATATGTATGTGCTTCCTTGATCTGAATGCAGAATCGTTCCAGCTAGTCGCTGAGGACCATTATTGACCAGCATTCCTACTGTGTTCACGCAC
>JAEXDQ010000010.1 GCA_023401595.1 Spirochaetota bacterium | reverse complement strand
CTTCTGAAGTTCAAAGACTTAAGAAAAATGAGGTCCTCTGTCCCACAAACATATCACTTACATCCCTCGTATGAGGAACAAAACATACTGTATAACACCAATTATATGGTGAATTATGCTTAGGAGGTGTAAAATGAATTTCATTCCCTTGCTCGTTCTGGCAGTTTTGTTCGTGATGGGATTTCCAATAGGCTTTGCTTTGATGCTTTGTGTCGTTCCGTATTTTGCGGTTCAGACCGGTACGAACATGGATATCATAATCCAACGATTCATCGCCTCGACCGAATCTACTTCGCTTCTGGCGATTCCGTTCTTTATCACCGCCGGCTCAATAATGAATTATTCGGGCATCACAAAGCGTTTGTTGAGTCTCTGTGATCTCTTGGTCGGTCACATCCGAGGTGGTTTGGGACATGTGAACATCCTTCTTTCGGCTATGATGGGCGGGCTTTCCGGATCTTGTGCCGCTGACGCCGCGCAGGACTGTAAGATTCTGGTTCCCGAAATGGTCGCCCAAGGATACGATAAACCTTTCTGTGCGGCGGTCACCGCTTCTTCCTCATTGATTACCTGTATCATACCGCCAAGCATCGGTCTCGTGGTATATGCCTACTGTACAGATACTTCTGTTGGTAAAATGCTTGTCGCGGGCTATGTTCCCGGATTGTTGATGATGGTCGCACTGATGGTTCTTGTTGCGATTCTTGCCCATAAGCGAAACTACACAAGGAGCCGTGAACATATGGCGCCGATAAGTGAGATTCTCAGAGCTTGCCTGAATAGCATATGGGCTCTTGGACTTCCTGTTCTCCTTGTCGTCGGTCTCAGAATGGGTATTTTCTCTGCGACCGAAGGTGGTGCGATCATTGCGTTATACGCTTTCATCGTCGGGGTGTTCATATACAAGGAACTGCCGATCAAAAAGATGCCTTCAATTATGCGGGACGCAGTCCGTTCGACGTGTTCAGTCATGCTCGTAATGGCGGCTGCAAATATCTTCAGTTATTATCTGAGTTGGGAGAGGATTCCTCAACAGCTAAGCGTTTTTCTTGCTCAGTACGCATCAAACCCGACAGTATTTATGCTCTTGATTACGGTTTTGTTTCTATTTATCGGAATGTTCATGGATGGAACGACCGCAATGATCATACTCGCCCCGATTCTAGCTCCTGTGGTAAAAGCCCTTGGAATAGACATGGTTTATTTCGGAACCGTTTTGGTCGTGAACTGTGCCATCGGAGCAATAACGCCTCCGTTTGGGGTTGTTATCTATCTTATTGCGCCAATGATGAAAATGAAAGTTAATGATTTTATTAAAGAACTTTGGCCGTTTATCGCGACTTTGGTGGGTGTTTTGTTCTTCATGGTACTTTTCCCCTCTATCGTGACATGGCTACCGAATCTGATTTATTGATAAAAAAGGAAGAAGGTAAATATTATGAGCTTTATGTTTAATCCGCATCCGTACGACGATTACACTCCAGTCAACAGGCCGGCCCTTTCGGACGCTCTCATTTCACGGTCGATTTTCGGAGCGGAGAAGGTGATGAAAAGCCTCTCGAAAGCTGTTGCGGACGCCAAAGCGAAGAAGGGCAGTTGCGTTGTCGCCATCGAAGGGTATCCTTCTGCGAATTTCGAACAGTTTTCCAACGGAATTACATGTCTTCTGAAGGGAGAAGAAGTTTGTCCTGTATCGACGGACGCTTTCTGTCATTCAGCGGAAAAAATCGAGTCCATGCTTTCTGCCAGTCTTCCGACTGACAGAGTCAAGGATCCTGTTCTTCTCTATGGAAGGCTCTACCGCGGGAGCTTCGCTGATTTCTTCGATGAAAAGAAAACGGACGACTTCAAGTCTAAGGTTTCTGAAATCCGACAAGAGGGCGGAATTGTCATTCTTTCAGGAATGGGTGCCGCCAGCGATACCTTTCGTGAAATTGTTGATCTGGTGATTTATATTGATGTTACGCCGAAAGAAGTTATGCTTCGCGCCCATGCCGGCAGATGGAGAAACTTCGGTGACGTCGTCGCACGCCCAGTCAAAGAACTTCAAAGGAGAGCCTACTACGTCGACTTCGAACTTGCGGTTGCACTTCGTGGGAAACTTCTGACGGAAGACTTGATTGATTTTTATGTTACCAGCGATAAAGATGCGACCATGAACGTCGTGAGCGGCGACGACCTCGCCACACTTACCGAAAACCTTGCAAAGTATCCTTTCCGCTGTAAACCGGTGTATCTTGAAGGTGTCTGGGGAGGGTACTATATCCAACATGCCAGAAAGTTGCCCGATCAATTTAAAAATATCGCTTGGATATTCGATTTGATTCCTATGGAAGTCAGCATATTGGTCGAAATAGGCGGAAACCTGATGGAAATGCCTTTCTTTACATTCGTACAGAAACAAGGCGATGCCATACTAGGGCCCGCGATCAAAGAAAGATTCGGCGGTTTTTTCCCCATTCGTTTCAATTATGACGACACCTTTCATTCGAATGGAAACATGTCGGTACAGGTCCATCCACCGAAAGAGCATTGTATGGAGAATTTCAATGAACTTGGTTCTCAGGACGAAGGTTATTATATAGTGGCGACTGGACATGGAGCAAAGACATATTGCGGATTAAGAGAAGGCGTTGACAAAACCAAGTTTTTCAATGAGATAAAAAAATCAGAGAAAGAACATACTCCGGTGGATTATCTCAAGTATGTTAATGCTGTCCCTTCCATTCCAGGCAGACAGTTCCTTCTGCCTGGAGGAACTATCCATGCTTCCGGCCGAAACCAGCTGATTCTTGAAATCGGATCGCTCACAATGGGATCCTACACTTTTAAACTTTACGACTATCTCCGTAAGGACTTGGACGGGAACCCCAGACCGATCCATAGTTTTTATGGCGAACAGGTTTTGAAGGGGGAGAGGACAGAAAAGTTCGTCTACGAGCATCTTTGCAAAGAACCCGTCCTCGCCAGAATAGGTGATGGTTTCGCTGAATATATCGTCGGAGAAGACGACTTGGTCTATTATAGTACAAGACGTCTGGAATTCGAGAGGAGAGCGGAAGATACGACAGACGGGAAGTTTCACGTCCTGGCGCTCGTTGACGGCGAGAAAATTGTCGTGCGTGCGAAAGCGGCCCCGGAACGAAGCTACACTATGGATTTCCTTGATATTATCGTCGTGCCAGCGGATATCGGAGACTACGAGATAGTGAACCTCGGTAATCAACCTGTCACGGTATATAAAGTAATGGTGAAATAGGCTCCAAGCCTGTTTTAGGGGGTCCGAAATGTTGAATAAAGCAATTCTCGCCTTTGACGCTGGCGGAACATCATTCAAATATGCTTTGCTTTCCTATGAAAGCCTTGAATTCATAGGAAAGGAAGAATTCTATCCTGTTCCGTCATTCGGAACGACCGATGAGATGCTTGGTTTGTTCCGGAGGGTATTCACTGATGCCATCGCTCAAAGCCGAGCGCTTTCGCTCGACATTTCGGATATCGCCTTCTCCGTTCCCGGGCCATTTGACTGTAAAAGAGGAGTCAGCCTCATGAAGCACAAATGGCCGGCGGTCAAGGATATCCCTTTGGTTGATGTTTTTCGAAAGTTTGGTGTTTTTGCCGATAATGTCCGATTTTCATTTCTGCATGACGTTCACTCTTTTCTTTTGGGTGAGAAATATTTCGGTAAGGCGGCTGAATGCAGAAAAGCGGCTGGGATTGTAATCGGAACCGGTGTCGGTTTCGGAATGTGGGATGGAGAAAATTTCATTACGGATGAGACCGGACATCCTAGATACGGAATTTACAAGTCTCCGTACCGTGGTGGAATACTTGAGGATTTTGTTTCCGGTAGGGGGATCGTCGCCGCTTATGAGAGGTTGACCGGTAAATCCTCTTCTGCGAAAGCGATTGAAGACGAAGCCCGGAAAGGGAATCCCGATGCAATCAAAATATACTCCGATATGGGCTGTATGCTCGGTGAAGTTGTATTTCCGATTCTGGAGGAATATGGGATTGAAGCTGTAGTCTTTGGTGGGAGGCTTTCGTTGGCTTTCGATTTGTTCGTGGATTCATTTTCTTACGAAGTGCGTGCAAAATCTCGAGGTATGATTGTGTATCCTTCGGAAATGTTGGAACATGCAGCAATGAAGGGCGCTGCGATTTGGTCGAAGCGTTTCCTATGAGGTGGAGAAATCTATGGAGAAACGTGAGTATTCAATGGAATTCCGACACGATGAAAAAAGCATCAAAAGGCTTTCTATCGTTCAATATCTTTCGTTCAGAAAATACCTCATCGTCATCCAAATGATTTTCGGCGTGGGTTTCACTTTCACTGGTCTTTTCATAATTAAGGATACTGTTGCGACCATGCTCTTTTTGCTTTTTGGGTGTTGGCTCTTGATAAGTTGGAAACAGTTGCCGCTACATGGAGCTGACAAGATTCTTGCCGGACTCGATGGAAAATACCCATTGACAAAATACCGGTTTACCGAAGACTGCATCGTTCTCGATATCAATGGCATCGGAAGTAGTTTGGAATACTCCGCAATCCTTCGGCTTTCCGAAGACGACCGTTTTGATTATCTGTTTATCAGCACAGAAGGCGCCTACATGATTCGGAAGCAGTCCGACGCGAGTGAAGAAGCTACGTTCAAAGCATTCCTTTCGGAGAAAACCGGACGGCGATGGTGCGTTGTGAAGGGTGTTTTCACAGTGACGATGAGACAGTTGCTTGCAGAGCAAAGGAACAAGTAAGATGGCTTGTAGTTGAGCAGACGGCGTTTGCCATCGTCCTTTCTTATGATAATCTCCAAAAATGAATCCTCGGTCAATGCAAAAAGACGAAGTCCGTTTTCTGTTTGCGCATTCAGATTCATCCCCTGGGCATACTGGCTATACGCATACGCTCTTTCTTGTCGGATGATTTTTCTCCCGTCCAAGTTGCAAGTCCCGTATACGCTATGTCCACACCACCTGAAAACTGGCGGATTACCAATTCATTGAAAATGTCCCTCGATAGTGTGATTATAGATTGTTGACATACTGTTGTCAGCAATTACCTGATATTATCAAAAAACAAACGAACCTATCAGGAGGAGACGTCATGCAGAAAAAGGCTTTGGTGATAATTGACATCCAAAATGACATAACGAAGAATTACAAGGATATCATTGACAATATCAATAAGGCTGTCGATTGGGCTGCCGCTCATGATATTCATGTCGTTTATATCAGACATGAAAATTTATCGGCCGGCACGAGGACTTTTAAACCCAATACAAACGGGGCTGAATTAGTTCCAGACCTGAAGATAGTATCAAAAAATATTTTTACAAAATCCAAAGGAAACGCATTGACCAGTGAAGGCTTCGTAGACTTCATTTGTAAAAATGAAATATGTGATTTCTACATCACGGGAGCGGATGCCGTCGCTTGTGTTAAATCAACCTGCTACAACTTATGCAAAGCAAATTACGGCGTTACCGTCCTGTCGGATTGCGTTACCAGCTACGATAAAAGGAAGCTTGACGAAATGCTGCGCTACTATGAAAGCAAAGGCTGTAAGATTATTTGTTTGAATGACCTGTTGATTTAAACGCATCCCATATTCACCCCATGGCGCGGCGGACATGGTTCACCCGCCGCTTTACATGCCTGCCTCAAAAAGGTTGGGCGCAAAGGCGCTTCGCTATCGAAAAAACCAACCGTTCTCTATTGGATTGAGAACGACTCGGCGTTCTATGGTCTTGAAACACGTTTGCATGGAACGTTGCTTCTTCTGATTCCCTCATTCTCATCATATGAATCTTTGTTTGCGAATGAACTTCTGTTCCAAGGTCTCGACCGCCTTGAACTCAAGCCGTTGGGCTCGGTCATGGGAGGGGATTGTTGGGGAAATACCCCGTCTGCGAGTTGGTTGTAAGTTGAGCCATCGTATGAAATACATCATCCCATACGGAAAGAAGCTTTGTAATGTGGAATGTTTGCTTGATAACTCATTATGACACAAAAAGTCGGCGAACTTGAAAAAACGCAGGTCGCCCTGTTGGGGCGCTATGAAAGTTTTTATTGAAATTCAGATTTGCATTGATTAGCATGGTGTAATATGATTGGTCAGGCCGGCGGCATGATGCAAACTGTGGCTTGTAGGGCATGCTGTATTCTGACACGTTCAGTCAAGAAGAGAGGGGGCTGCGGTTATGAGCGATATGAATGATGATTCTCGATCCAGTTCTATTTCCGAGTCTCCGAAGCGGGTTCCGGCTTCAAAACAGCGTAAATCGCACAAAAAACGGAATATCCTGATAATAATTCTCCTGGCAGTACTTGTGGTTTGCGTCGCGGGGTGGCTGGTATTCTCCGCCCTGTCTGATGCCAATGCTGATGCCCTGATTGAGGATGCGAAAAACTTCACGGAGGAAGAGTTCGCCGAGCTTGCGCCCTTTGACGAACAAAAGGCCCGCGCTATCGACGCAATGCCTTCATATGGCAAGGATGATGCCTGGGCCATCTATTTATATATGTGCGGGAGCGATTTGGAAAGCAATAATATCAATGAGCTGTCATATTTTGCCAATTACAGCATCGCTGACGCCGTCGCAGAAATTGAATATGAAAGAGACGCCGACGACAAGAAAAGGCTTCAGGACTTTATCAATACCATACGTGGGCAGGGAATGGAACTTCCGGCCTCACTTTATAATCCCAACACATATCTAGGCGCAGTATCTTCTTCAGATACTGCGGAAGAGGTTGTACCGGACGCCGAAGGGGCTGCGTCAAGAGACTTGAAAGAGATGTTTTCGGTAGATTTGCCAGAGAACGTCCAGGTCGTCATCCAGACCGGCGGTTCGTGCCGATGGGAGGCCCGTGACATCAATCCCAACCGTTCCCAACGATTCCTCTACAGTTCCGCCGGTTTTGAGGAGCTGGAAAACAGAGCCGCCGTCAATATGGGGAACGGCGATACGTTGATTGATTTTCTCACATTCTGCAGGGACAACTACTCGGCGGACCATACGGTGTTCCTGTTCTGGAACCATGGCGGCGGTGCGTATGGCGTCTGTTGGGATGAATTGTTCGGTAATGACAATCTGACGCTTTCCGAGATTCGCAATGCGTTTTCCCAGGTATATACGCTGGATGCGGACAATCCGCCGTTTGAGGTGGTGGGTTTCGATGCCTGTCTGATGGCTTCGTTGGAAGTGGCCCACAGCCTCTCCGGTGTAGCGCGTTATCTCGCGGCAAGCGAAGAAGTTGAACCTGGTACGGGCTGGGATTATGCCGCGTGGCTCGGGGCATTGGCGGATAATCCAGGAATGAATGGCGCGCAACTGTGCAAAACCATCGCGGATTCGTATATGCGCTCGCAGGTTTGGCTTACCCGTCTGTTTGAGAATTCCTTGATGACCCAAAATGAAGCTCTTTGCTTCTCTGTGACCGATTTGACAAAGGCGGACGGTGTATATCGGGCTTATTCCGACTTGTGCGCAGCGATTTTACGTCAGATTCCCTCTGACCGGAGCGTGATTACCGCCGCCAGTATCGCCGCCGCACGCTCAATCAGCTATGCTTCGTCCGCCTATCAGCTCTACAACACCATTGATTTGGGTGTTTTTGCCGACAATCTGGCGATAGAATACCCGGATGAAGTCAAGACGTTGAAAAATGCGCTGGACAGCTGCGTGCTATATACCCGCGGTTGTTCCTACGAACAGGAATCGCAAGGGCTGTCCGTCTATTTCCCCGTAGGGCTTTCCAATGACAGCATGCAGAGCTTTGCCGGCCTGGGCAAGTATCTGAATTATGTGTATGATATCTGTGATGATTCCAATATCGCCGCGTTGTACTACTATAAACTCGCCGGGTGTCTTTCCCCGGAGTTGCAGGCATATTTGGGTGAAAATGGTTTGGAGCCTCTGCCCAACTTGGACATTGAGTGTCTGAGGCGGCTTTCCGACATAGAGCTGACCGTGACGGACGACGGTTTTTCCTTGCCCATCACACGAGAAATATACGATGCAATCCAAGATGCCTCTCTCTGTCTTGCCCAATATGATGAGCAATCGGGTATTGTCACCTATTTGGGCGAGAATCGCTATGTGGGTGTTCAAGAGGACCTGATATCTTCTGAATATGGTATCGGATGGTTGTTCTTGGACGATGTCCCGCTCCATACCGACATCATCGACGTTACGGACGACAGGATACTGTATCGCTCCCTCGTCGAGTACAATGGTACGAAGGCATATCTTGTCACCGACTATGTACACGAATCTGGCAAGCCCCATCTGTTGGGTATTCGATACTACGACTCCGATATGGTTACGCTCGACCGGAGTCTTATCCTATTGAAACCGGGCGACAGGATCACTCCGCTGTATCCGCAGGAGTCGGTGAACCTCCGTGGCTCGGCGGAGGTTCGCGGAAAGCGTGTGAAGCTTTCTCCTTCGACCGAATTATCCGTTTCCATGTTGAAGGACGATACCTATCTCGCCTATATTTCCGTCAGTGACTGTCGGGGCGATGCCTATGCTACGTCGCTCGTTATGTTCGCCGTCAAAGGCGGTGAGGTCGTTGAACCTCGCGTCTGTGACTTCCTTCAGGTTTTATAGCCGTTTGAAGAAGGAGGGGAGGCGACTGTCCGAGAAGGTAGCATGAAAGCTGAAAATATGCGTTCCGAGCATTTTCGAGCGGGGTGTACCTCTCAAAAATGAATACTTTTCGGACAGTCCGGGTGAAAGGTGCGACCAGGTGAGGGGCGGCTCATTGTGCCCGAATCAGTTTGCTGGTTTCAACCCGCCGCATGAAAAAAGGCTATCAATGTCTTGCTGTCCATGACAATTCCTCCAATTTTTGATTCATCGCTGCCGGCCTCACGCAAGTGCGGCGGAATGCCAGTGGTCGATAATCTATATATGAAAACTCTTCATGGTCATACTATACGAATCTGAACGTTTGAATGCTTGGGGACTCGATAATAAACCATCACAGACTAAACCGATAGTGATTCAACCGCCAAGTCAAGAACCGCATGACGCGGTTTTTGGAACGCCCAGACCGGCCTGAAAAATCTTATAAGATCGATTTTGCTGATGGCTGTCTGACAACTGCCAAAGTATAAAGAAAAATCAGTCATGGTAATGATATACACAAGCCGAGGAACGCAGAGCTGTACTGAGAGCGTTCAGGAATGTCTTCAAAAGACAATCATTGCTCATAAATCAAATTGAAATAAAAAAACACACGTTTACAATAGAATCATAGCTTTGGTTTCTTGTTTCCAACGTTATTGGAGGTCGTTAATGAAAAAAGAATCACAAGTTGCAAATATCACGCCCGCAACGGAGTTATGCCGTCGATTTTCCAAAAATAGAATACTGTGGTTCATGCTTGTCCCTGTTTTTGTCTATTTTATTCTTTTCTCATATATCCCAATGGTAGGCATTTGGCTTGCTTTTACAAAATTTGATTTTAGGTTGGGCTTTTTTAAGAGCCCGTTCGTCGGATTCAAGAACTTTGAATACCTATTTAAAAGCGGAATTTTCGGCCGGTTGCTCAAGAATACGATCCTGTACAATTTGGCGTTTCTTGTTTTTGGCAATATCGCGCAAATTGTTTGCGCGATATTTCTCAGCGATTTGAAAAGCAAGCGGTTTGTCAAAATAAGCCAATCAATAATTTTCTTACCATATTTTATCTCTTGGGTTTTGGTCGGACTATTTTCCTATGCGCTTTTGAACGTGGACAATGGAGTGATTAACACGTTGCTCAGAAGTCTTGGGCTGCCGGAATATAATTTTTACCTCAAACCGCAAGCGTGGCCTTTCATCATTATCGCCATTCAAATTTGGAAAGGGCTTGGTTACGGCAGCGTCGTGTATCTTTCCGTAATCAGCGGTATCGATCAAGAAATATATGAATCAGCAAGAATAGATGGAGCTTCGAAATGGCAACAGATTACGAATATTACACTCCCAATGATAAAACCAACGTTTGTGCTTCTGGTCATGTTCAATCTGGGAAGCATTCTGAAAGGGCAATTCCAGTTATTCTATCAGCTAATTGGCAATAATGGACTCTTGTACAACGTGACTGACATTATCGATACATATGTGTATCGGTCGTTGACGGTCAATTTCGACATAGGAATGGGATCTGCCGCCGGAGTATTCCAATCTGTGTTTGGATGCATCCTTGTACTTGCCGTCAATGCGTTGGTCAAACATTTCAATGAAGACCTCGCTTTGTTCTAATAGGAGTGATGATGAAAACCAATACAATCACAGTCAAACCCGACAAGGGCTCGAAATCATTTGCACTATTGGGTTATATTGTGATGACTCTCATCACAATAATATGTTTTATCCCTTTCTGGCTGATTATTATCGCAAGTATTTCAGATGAACAGACCGTTTTGACGGAAGGCTTCAAGCTTTGGCCTACCGTTGTTTCTTTTGATGCGTATCGTTCGATCTTCCAAGGTTTCGCCAGTCTGATGCAGTCGTACCTCGTTACAATTTTCATAACAGTGGCGGGCACCGCTTTATCGTTGGTTTTGACTTCAATGACTGGTTACGTTCTGATACGGCAGGATTTCTCCGCAAGAAACAGAGTCTCTTTTTTCATTTATTTTACCACGCTGTTCAGCGGGGGAGTCATACCGCTCTATATTTTGTTTGTGAAATACCTGAATTTGAAAAATACGCTATGGGCTTTGATTCTGCCTTGCCTTCTGAGCCCTTGGAATATTTTCCTGATGAGGAATTTCATGAAATCTATTCCTTACAGCTTGATTGAAGCATCAAAAATCGATGGTGCGAACGATTGGCAGATATATGAGAAAGTAATTCTTCCTCTCAGCAAAGCGGGACTTGCGACCGTAGGGCTGTTTCTTGCTTTGAATTATTGGAACGATTGGTATCACGCTAGTTTGTACATCACAAAAGAGAACTTGTATCCTCTTCAATATCTACTCTATCGTATGTTGTCGAATGCGGAATACATGAAACAGGCCGCTGCTGCCGGAGTGTTCCTTGACACGGTGGTTTTACCAAGCGAGACGTTGAAAATGGCGACGGCTCTTGTCGTTACAGGTCCGATTCTTCTCGTATATCCATTTGTCCAACGATATTTTGTCAAAGGAATCATGATTGGAAGCGTCAAGGGCTGACAAGTGTGAGGGAGGAAAGGAACAATGTACCCTGTCGTAAATAAAAGTAGAAGCATATTCTCGCTTGACGGAATCTGGATGTTCAGGTTTCAGGACGATCCGTACTGGCAGACGATATATGTTCCGGGTTCGTTCAACAACCAGCTTACAGATTCAAGGGCGAGATACTATTGTGGAGTTGTCGAATACAAAACTGAATTCATCATCCCGACATTGTTTGATACGCAACGCAGAGTTCTGAGATTTGACGCGGTGACCCACGATGCTGAAATCTATTTGGACGGGGCCTTTCTGTATTTCCATAAAGGGGGGTTCCTTCCATTTGAAATTGACATAACGCATATCGCGAATTGTGGAATGAAGCATACCTTATTGGTCAAGGTGAGCAATAGAATCAATTTCAGCAGTCTTCCTATCGGAAATGAATCCGGAACGGCTTTTTTTGGTTCGGACAATCCTGGCATCCCAAGTATTGAACATGCGAAAAAGGACTTGGCTGCTCGTAATTTTCCTAACTTTGACTTTTTCAATTATGCAGGAATTACACGATCAGTAAGGATTTATACTACTCCACATACATTTATTGAAGACATAACCATTACACCTACGGTCGATGGTGCGGACGGTATCGTGGCGTACGAAATAAGCGGTAATATTTCTGAGGACGTAAATATCGAGATCCTGGATGAAAATAAACGACTGGTTGCCAAGGGCACTGGAAAAACCGGCTCCCTGCGGATCGGGAATGCTCATCTATGGTTTCCCAAACCGGACCGGCCATATCTATATACCGCCCATGTATCCGCTAGAGAAGATATCTATGATATTGAATTTGGTATACGCACGGTCAAAGTCGAAGGAAACCGGTTCCTGGTAAATGGGAAAGCATTCTATTTCAAAGGTGCCGGCAAGCATGAAGATTCGGCGTTCAGGGGTAGGGGACTGGATCAATGTTTGAATATAAAAGACATTGGCCTGTTCCATTGGTTGCACGCAAATTCTTTTAGGACTAGCCATTATCCTTATGCTGAAGAAATGTATGCTCTGTGCGACAGGGAGGGGATCGTCGTTATCGACGAGCTTCCCGCGGTCGGTTTGAATTTTCAAGGTCAAATCAACCCTTATAGGCAGCTTGACACTTCGTCTTACCATGAACAACTTCTCGGACAACTGATCGACAGAGATAAAAATCATCCGTCCGTTGTCATGTGGAGTCTTGGAAATGAACCGGATACTGAACATTTCCCGAACGATGCGTACAATTATTGGCACAGATTATATGAAAGGGCCCATCAGCTCGACCCGCAAGAACGTCCTGTCACCATGGTCTGTTGCCAGAACGATTATACCAAAGACATTGTGACGCGCAGTATGGATGTTGTCTGCATAAATCGATATTACGGCTGGTACAATCTTTCAGGGTATCTGGATAATGCGAAAAAGGCGTTCAATGAAGAACTTGATTTCTGGGAGAAGATCGACAAACCTCTGATTCTATCGGAGTATGGCGCGGATGCCATACCAGGATTTCATTCCGTCATTCCTGAAATGTTTACTGAGGAATTTCAAGTTTCATATATCGATGCGATGAATGAATGTCTGGATGGCCGTGACTTTGTAGTTGGAGAACACCCTTGGAATTTTGCGGATTTTGATACTCAGCAAGGTCCTATGAGAGCAGGAGGAAACCATAAAGGACTTTTCACAAGAGATAGATGCCCTAAGATGGCGGCCCATGTCTTGAAAGAGCGATGGGCGAAGATTGGAAACTACTATTGACCATCCCTTTTGGAAAGATGATATTCATCCAGTCGCCGGAATAGTCTGCGTAAATATCGTCAAAGGGAATCCAGTGGGTTCTGATGTTGCTGCCTGTATTTTATAGGCGTACATCCGTTTGCCTTTTTGAAAACCTTATAGAAATATGGAACGTCGCTGAATCCGACGTCCGCGACAATTTCAACAATCTGCATATTTGTTGTCGCAAGCAGATTGCATGCGGCGTCCATTCTTTCTTTATGCAAGAACTCGATGAAAGTCATGCCTGTGTTTCTTTTGAACAATTTTCCTAAATACGATGCGTTCATTCCTATTTTCTCGGAAACGGTGATAATTGAAAAATCCTTGGCGGAGAAACTGGTCTTGATGATAGCCTGCATTTCCGTTATCACATTGGCCTGATGACTGTTTTTATTCTGGATGACGACCTGTTCCGAATGCAGGATCGCATCTTCAAAAGCCTTGTATATCGAATCAAGCGTTTCAAATGAAGATAGATTATAGAGCAACGTATCGATGTGAATCGTTTTTTCAATACCGTTGTTGATCTGGAGTTTGCTGAGTATGTCATCCAGTGCGATCGCCAGTTGCAGCAGATTAAGTTGAAAGCTCTTGTATGATCCTCGAGAAATGATTTCGATGATTTCCTTCAGGTCCAAAAGCGCAGTACCCATATCAAGTTGTAAAATACTTTCCGAAATATGCCGTGAAAGAGTTTCTGGAACGCTGCAGCTATACATTTCCCGGGCGTCGATCATATCGGGCGTAATGATGCTTCCTGGTTCATACAATGTCCTATACGGAAGATCCTCGCATAGTTCGGCGTAAGCCGCTGACAGTTTAGAGAAATCGGATGCCGATGAAACAAAAATACTGGCAGTAACGCCGAATCGAGTGACTATCGAGTCGCTTGCCGCTTTCAAGTTTTCAATGATCGCATCTTCCATTTCATCTCCTTTGATAAGGAGAAAACATTTTTCATCGTCATCATACGTAGCGCAAAGTACTTGAGACTGCGGCATCCGTTCTTGTACAGCCATGCATATATTCTGTTTCAAGACGCTGCGATCCTTTATCCGTTCATATTGAAGCGCAACTTTTGAATAGTATGAATTAATTGAAAACAATACCAACAACACTTTTGGAAAATCATCGCCTTGTATGCCCAATGATTGATACAGGTCCTCCATATCGGTTTCAGACATTTCTTTTGACGGGTCGTTGTGGAGGAAGGACAATATCTGCCTGCGTTTCTTTTCATACGACATTTCCTGTTTTTCCTGTTCCAATGTCGCCAACGTTTCCTTATGAATTCGGTTCATCATGAATATCCGTTTTATCACTGATGTTCCCGCTATAATACAAACCGCAAACAAAAGCGCCAACGTCAATAGGGCGTAGTTGTATTCTTTGGTTTGAGTGATACCGCTTATGTCGCTTTCATTTGCGATAAGCACTATGTGGATGTCGCTGTTCATGACATTTTGGAAGCATACGATGTATTTTCTATTCTGTATTCTTATGGCGAAGCTTTTTTCTTTTTCCTCTAGGTGCGAAAGAATGGTTTCAACTATATCTTCTGAATAGTTTGCATAGTTTCCTGCGACTTCTACGTACCAGCCGGTACGGTCGGTGAACAAGAGCAATCTCTCGTTGTTCTCTGGAACGGAGCTGATTAATTTAGAGAGGATATCCTGTTTGATGTTGATCATCACGACATTTGATTGGTTCGCTTGTTTCAAGGTATTGTATCGCATGAAACTGATATAAGAAGAGGTTGCCTCATACGGGTAATTGATATCGATGGCTCTGAATAATGGTTGCATGTTTCTATATTCAGAGTAATTTTGCATGAGTTGTATTGCCCCTTCGTCATAAAACTCCACAGGAGAATAAACGGCCTCTTTCGCATTGGGAGAAGCGACATACACTGTGTCGTTTTTCTGATTGTAAATGTAAATCGAGTCTATAAAGAAATTTGATTCGACATAGGATTCCAGTCGTTGTAAGCCGAGATGGAGTTCCCTGGCTTGAATCGATTCATAGTTGAGCAGTTTGGAAGTCTCAGGATCAAAACTGATGCTATCAAAAACATCTTGGATGGAATTCGTAATCGTATCAATATACAAGACATCACTGTCAAGGGCTATTTGTCCATATGACAGCAATTGGTTTTGAGAGGTCGTTTCAAACAGAAGCATGAAACTATATATGGACACTATCAATACCGTGAGAATACTCACGAAAAAAAATATGAATGAATGTGGAAATTTATTGATTTGAGCGACTTTCATAGAGCTAGTGTAAAATATATCCGGCGCATCACCTAGTATAAAGTAGGTGATGCGCCAAAAATATCAGGAATCAGTTGATTCCATTCTTTTTGTAGTAATCTTCCATCTGCTGGGATACTGCTTCAAGCAACCTGTCGATACCGGCGGCCTTGAGCTGTTTCCTGTATTCTTCTATTGCCGTGTCGACATCATCGACGATACCGATATTGATTGGATACCCATATTGTTGGACCACTTGGTTCACTGCTGCGAGTTCCGCCTGTACATTCGAGTAGTTGAGGGAAACCGCGCCGAATTTATTAAGAACCGCGATAGAAGAGAGGCAGTCGATTAGTCCTTCATATCCTTCCCATATGCCTGCCTCGTTTCTCATAAGGGGTTTTACCCGCATCGCATACTGAGCGCCGCTCATGCTATGATTGTTTACCGTAGAAGGATCCACGCCTTTTGCCGGCTTGATCAAGTCTCCGTTTTCGGTAAGGGAGAAATGAAGACCTTCTATGCCATACATCCAGAGGTCGAAAAGGTCTTGGTCTGTTTTGATTATTTCAAGGACCCTCAACGCCCTTTCGGCATTTGGAGAAGACGCCGGGACGGCATAGCCGTTTTCTATCACAGGATTGACATATGAATACCCCGTAAGATTTGCAAGACTCCAATAAGCGCATTCTGAATCGGGCAGCTTCGATGCCATGTAACGCATCATGTTCTTCGCGCCATCTGCATTCGCTTGGGTGACCGCGCTTGTTCCGACCTGGATGCTGCTCCATGGATCCATTGTGCTTGAAAGCGCATTGGTACTCCAATATCCCTTGCTTGCCCACTGTTTCATCTTTTTGGCCCATTCGACATATTCGTCAGTAAAGGGATACGCAATGATATTATGAATGTCGTCATAGCGATTGACCATGATGATCGATGTATTGGAGCCGGCGATCGCCTCAAATCCATAATACGCTTTGAAGAGCTGGAATAAGGTCTGTTCCGGGTTGCCGTCAATGACTCGTAACCCTTTTTCGTTCGCTGCGATGGTGTCGGCGTATTTCTCAAAGGCTTCAATACTGGTTATTTCGCCAAGGCCATGCTTTTTTGCCAAGTCGAGGCGATAAAAAATGCCATTTTGGGCGAAATTCGACTCATACGATGGAATCATGTAGAGTTTCCCATCCACTTTCACTTGCGCCAGCTGGCCTTCTGTAAAATATCCGTGTACAGTCGGCATGCATTTCTCAAACAGCTCGGTGAGATCTGTGAAAGCTCCGTTCGCCGCATACAAGCTGTATAAGTTGGGATTGACGTACATCAGGTCCGCCGGTTCTCCCGTAGTCAGGATCAATTGATACTGGTTCTTGTAATTATCCCAACCAAGGCATGTGACATTGATCGTTGTATTACATTTTTCTTTAAGTAATGCATTGAATTGAGCCATTACTTTTTCTGTATCTTTTCCGGAGGAGCCGGAACTATACATGATCAGTTCGACATATTTTTCAAAAGGATTGTCACTGGCAATGGCTGAAGAGCCCATTTCCCCTTGTCCTTTTGCAAAAACAGCTAATGCGACAGAAAAGACTAACAAGGCAACAAGAATTTTTTTCATGATTCCTCCATTTATTTTTTGTGCCCGATTTCCGGACACGTCATTCACTTTTTTCGATGGATGCGATTATTTCTCCTTCTAACTCCACAGCGTTTATGCTAATGCCTGTTCCAAGGGAATCTTCATTGCGAGTCCCTGAGACGACCATTTTGAATGTATGTTTTCCACACGCAAGGTCGGTGATTGAGAAAAGACTTCTTCTAAACTTTCTTGAATCGGAAAATGCGTCAATTGTCGCGACTTTGCTTCCATCGATGTATATGTCCGCCTTCCCGGACTCGCCATCGACGACGCCGATGACGCTCAGGGATGTTCCATTGAATGCAAAGTCTATCTGGCTACCTCGCTCCGAGGATTTGAGCAAGGTACGATAGTAATTGTCGGAATTGCTACCGACCTCAGTCCAACTGCCGGACAATCTGATCCGGTCATCCACTATGGCGTAACGTCTGCAATTCTCCGGAAGGTTTTCAATTCCTTCAATTTTCAGATTATCATACCGAACGATATTATAGCCGCTGCCGATGACCACGTTTCCACTTGGAATTGCTTCATGTATAGTGGTTCCGAGCAAGGTGCCGTCATAGTAAGCGCTTATGTGATCTCTTTCACAACGAACTGCAAGATTATGCCAAGAGCAAATGGAGTAATCTAAGATTTTTCCTGCTGTTAGGACGATAGGCCCGCAAGACAGGAACCATCTTCCATCATTATGTATTCGTATGTTGTAGCATTCTGGAATACTACCGTTGGCAGATGAATAATTGCATCGCGCACCTAGCAATACATATCCTTCATAATCTTTTTCAGGCATTTCTTCCATGTAGAAATCAAGACTTGCTTTGTAATTCGTGAGTTCTTGACCTCCAAGGATTGTAAATGGCAATGGCGTCGGACGTCTTTCCCAATCCATCGGTTTCATGGAATTCGTCAAAACCTGTTTCAAACACGAATCGCCTTGTTTTCCGCCACCGCTTATTTCAAAGGCGCCTGATTGATCTATTGTGAACCTAGGCTGTTTTCCCATCGCATATGAACTGAAATCTTCAAAATAGGGGAGTGCAAATTGTGTTTCCTCCGGAATGGAAAATTGTGGGCGTCCTTTTTGTTGACCTGTAGTGGTGGTCAGCGTATAGATGGACTGCGGTTCGACTGCGATATGAGCCGTATCATGTGTGATGTGTATGTCATTCAGTTTTATGAATTGCTGTTTCTCATTGGTCGCCCACACATGAAGACATGGTGCGGTAATGCTTTCCAGCTTGAATTCGAAGTTTTCCATGTCATTGTTTCTGTTCACGATGATGATACTGATGTCTTTTGTTTCTGGGTTCTGCAATGTCATGTAATCATACAGTGAAGAAGAATGGGAAGCGCTATCAATATAACGCCAACCCGGCTGTATGAATTGAGTAAACTGTGCGACGACCCATAGACTTGGTTGGATTTCATAATGCCCTGTCCACGGAGTAGCCGCAAGTAAAATACTTTTGCATGTATATGGAACATTGTCATATATCGCTTCAATGATTGGATGCATCACGTATTGAACCATTTTCCCCGATACATGGGAACGAATGATTTTGTGTGCCATATCCAATGCAAAAGAAAATTTATGTCTGAACGGAGCGATATCTTCACTGTCGAAGATAGGGAGTCCACATTCTTGTGAGGCCAGGGGGCTGTCCTGTTTGTAGTGTCTGGTAATTACGGAAATACTGTTTCGCAAATCGGGATTGCCTAGTATGGCCGGTACGATGTTCCAGTCTTCCGTGCTGTCGGCGCCCGATAGCTGGACATTGTGAAAACCGTCTCTATCAAGCCCTGGCCTGAGGACGTTGACAACCCAGTCTATATTGTAGGAGCCTTCGTTTTCATCTGGCGCAAGATAGTCGAATGTCAGTCCATACGCTTCTTTCGCCCCTTTAAGAAAATTGACGTAATACAGGTATTTCTTTTCATTGTCCGTAAGCCATGCCGGAGTACCCCAACGTATCGCATCGAGCAAAATCCCGTTGTTTCGTTTTTTTGCTTCATTGGCCATCCATAGGCCGACGCCTCTGGTAATGTCATAGTCGGTTTCTGAACGCATGTGGCTAGGTTCCGTACCGCATGTACCATTCGCATCTGAACCTATTTCAACTTTCAAGGTCTGAAAACTGGCGCCGAACTTTGGTTTGAAGAGAAAGTCCAGGATGTCGTTTCGTTGTGATTCCGGGTATTCACGGAGAAGCTTCGTCATTCCATTGCTGGTGACGCCTCCGATACCTTTGAATACGCATCCTGCTTTTCTACCATCGATTACTACTGTGGTTGGCATGACATTTTCCTCTTGAGCAGACCAAAGATTGCATAAAATAATGATAGCCACCCCCTATTTGCGTTGTCTATTTGAAATAATAGATATTATTGGACAAAGAAGAAAAAATGAAATGATTATCAAATTGCTTATAGGAACGGATCAGGATTATATTGCGTATTGCGCTTCAAAAGGTGCGGTAAATATGTATACCAAACAACTTGCCTGCGAATGGGACAAGCATGGAATCACTGTGAACGCTATCGCTCCCACTTTCACCAGGACGCCGATAAATGCCTTCCAGCTGGATGACCCTGTTTTCTATAAGAATCCTCGGTCCCGTTCCAACATATGGTCGTCAATATGCCCGATTCGATATTTTCTGAAGTAATCTTTGGAATAGGCTTGACTTGGAGTTAACTCCAGATCGTATAAAAACCCGTATGAAATCTCCGGATATCGTATCGCGGGAAAAAACGGGGGAAATCGGGTTGAAACAATACATAGGCCATTGCGAAGGAACCCCGGACCGGCGATATTGGGAAGCCGGAAAAAAGGACGCCTTATGAAAAAAAGCATATTTGCGGTTCTGCTGATGCTCTCAATGGGCTTGCCCTTGGCGGCTTGCGGTGAATCTGCCGTATCCGAGACCCCGAATACCGGTCAGGCACCTGCTGGCATGTACTCTGGACACGGGCCGAGCATATCGTCGGACACGCTTTTCATCCGCGTCAACGGTTGCGTCCTGACAGCGACGCTTGCGGAAAATTCATCCACGAAAGCGTTGAAGGCTCTGTTGGCGGAAGGGCCTTTGACAATCGACATGGAGGATTACGCCAGCTTTGAGAAAGTCGGCGAGCTTGGCCTGACATTGCCTCGCAACGATGAGGCTATCACGACCGAACCCGGCGATCTGATCCTGTATCTCGGCAAACGGTTCGTGATCTATTACGATACCAACACGTGGAATTTTACACGTCTCGGTAAGATACGGGATGTTTCACAAACGGAACTCAAAGCGGTTCTCGGCGACGGCGATGTTACCGTTACTCTTTCACTTGATACGCTATAAGGCAGGAGGTATGACATGGAGAACAAGAAAATAATCCCTGGTATGGGTGGCGAGCGTTATGTTCCGTACGAAAAGCGTACCGGAAGGGAGTCCGCAGTGTATTTCACCCGCGACCTTTCCTCTGAAGGGCTACGGAAAATCTATGAGCGTGTCAGTGGGAACCTGACTGGGAAAGTGGGAATCAAGCTGCACACAGGTGAACGGCTCGGTCCCAATATCATCCCCCGCTCCTGGGTAGAGGAACTCGTGCGGAGGGAATTGCCAGGTGCGACGATTGTCGAGACGAACTCCTATTATGAGGGAGATAGGTACACGACAAAACAGCATAGGAAGACGCTTGAAATAAATGGTTGGACGTTCGCCCCCGTCGATATCATGGATGAGGATGGCGCAGTCATCCTTCCTGTGAACGGAGGCAGATGGTTCGACGAGATGTCCATGGGAAAAAACCTTGTCAACTATGATTCTTTGCTCGTGCTGACCCATTTCAAAGGCCATACGCAGGGTGGTTTCGGCGGTTCGGACAAGAACATCGGCATAGGTTGCGCGGATGGGAGAATCGGTAAAGCCATGATCCATACGACTCCCGGGCAGGATGACCAATGGGATATCGCCAAGGAGGAATTCATGGAGCGGATGACGGAATCCGCGAAAGCCGTCGCCGATTATTTTGGTGAACATATCGTATTCATAAACGTGATGCGCAACATGTCGGTATCGTGCGACTGCGAAGGTCTTGCCGCTTCGCCCGTCGTCACCCCGAACGTTGGAATCTGTGCGTCGACGGATATCTTGTCCGTTGACCAGGCCTGCGTCGATATCGTCTATGCCATGCGGGAAGAGGATCATCATGATCTGGTCGAACGATTTGAATCCCGCCACGGCCTGCGTCAGCTCTCCTATATGAAGGAACTGGGAATGGGCAACGACCGGTACAGCCTGATAGATATCGACAACGGCGACGTAAGAATCGTAGCGAAAGACGCGGTTAACGGTATCGTTCCGTTCGATGCCCTCCAATGATGGCGCATGTGCTTCGTCGATTTCCGCGCCCCTGCTTTTCCTCTGATATGCTGCTATTTTCTTTAGATAAACCGTAGGCGCGGCCAACGGCGGCGAAAGGGGAGGCGTCCATTGTCCTTGAGAACCTCAAGGCGGCGGACGCCCTCTTTTTATTTCCGTTTTCTTGTCTGGGGGGCATTTTCATAAATCGGAAATCAGTTTGTCATAAGAAAATACTCAGAAATGACACAAAATGCGGACTGTGGGGGAGGTCTGCAAAAAAGTGCCATATTTTACATAAAAAAGCCATTGAGTTATCGAGAAAGGGGCTCCTATACTTTTTTTACCGATTAGGAGGTGCAAAATGAAAAAAACATTTGCGGTATTATTCCTGGCTTTGTTTGCAGCGAGTTTGATTTTTGCAGCAGGTGCCAAGGAGGCGTCATCCGCCGTCAAGAGCGATGAACCGGTCAAAATGGAGTGGCTTATCAGCAAGAATTCCGTAGAGGTCGATCCTGAGGCTCCTGTGGTGAAACAGATTGAAGAAAGATTCAATGTCGATTTGAGTTCATGGAACGTCAACCCCAGCAGGTTCTTTGAGAATTTGAACGTCAGGTTCGCCGGTGGGGAGATGCCGGACGTTCTGATCCTTGACAATTCCAACCAGATCGCGCAATTGGTCGACGGCGGCATCATCGCCGAGCTTCCCATTGAGATGATCAGGGAGAAGGCTCCTCACTTCGCGGCGGAAGCCGACAAGAATGATACCGGAGCGCTCTGGTCGACGATGGTCTACAATGGAAAGAACTATGGTATAGCATGTCCGATGGAAGCCGTCCCCATGGTCTTGGTATGGCGCAAGGACTGGCTGGACAAGCTTGGGCTCGAAGTGCCGAAAACGCTTGAGGAATTCGAGAAAGTCATGGTCGCCTTCGTAGAGAACGATCCTGACGGCGATGGCAAGAAAAACACCGCCGGCATGGCGGAACGGACGTTCAACGCTATATTCGGCGCATACGGCCTGCGTTGCGTCACCGGCGCCCAGCCTAATTTCAAGATCGAGGAAATGCAGCTTGGCGACGACAACGTTCCGTTCTTCCCATGGATCAAACCCGAGGCGAAGACCGTTCTGGCGTTGCTGAACGACTGGTACAAGAGAGGAATCATAGACAAGGAGTTCATCACTGGCGAGAGACACGGCGGATACAACTGGTTCTCCCATGCCTTCATGAACGGACAGATCGGCGTGACCTGCGCACAGCCATATCACTATCTGAACGCCAGCACCGACACGACCGATCCCAACAACTGGGGGCAGTGCATGAAGGAGCTCAAGGCGCTGAATCCTGATGCCGATATCGTCTTTGGACCCGCTCCGGTCGGACCGACTGGATTGAGCGGAACGGAAGGCTGGGCGAAGGTCGGCAGACTGACGGTCATCACGACCAAATGCGCGCAGGATCCGAGAAAAGTCGATACCTTCCTTGCCATGCTTGACGCTTATTTCTCTGATCCTGAATACGCGACCCTCGCGAACTATGGAATCGAAGGCGAACATTTCGTGAGAACCAAATATGGCAACCAGCGCCTGCTAGGCGATGCGGACCTGCGGAAACTCGGTCCCCTTGAATTCGATTTTGGTGGAACGACCTATTTCTCTGAGCATGTCGACGATGTGAAGACCAGCTTCGGCCACTCTGTGACTGGAAATGGTTATTGGAGATTCAACGCTCCCGCCACACAGGAATTCGCTGAATGTATCGCCACTTTGACGACGCTGACCCAGCAGACTTATTACGATATCATTTCTGGTGCGAAACCCGTCAGTTATTTCGATACGTTTGTAGAGCAGTTCAAGTCGCTTGGCGGTGCGAAGGCTGAAAAAGCCGTACAGGAAGCCTACGCGGCCAATTTCATAAAATAAAGGACCTTGAACATCATATCGCCGCAAGGCGATATGATGTCGGTTGTTTGTGAGGAATAGCGGGATGGACAAGGCAAGAGCGTTGACGGGAAGCAGGAGAGAAGCGAGAGCTTTGAGAACAAAGAACAACGTCAAGAAATATGGAATGCTGTATCTCATGTTGATACCGGCATTCATCTATTATTTGGTTTTCCACTATGGACCGATGTATGGTCTTGTAATAGCTTTCCAGGATTACTACCCCCTCAAAGGCGTTACCGGAAGTTCCTTCGTAGGACTGAAGCATTTCAAGGCGTTGCTCTCCAATCCGTTCTTTTTTTCCGTTTTCAGGAATACGTTGATCATCAGCCTGTACAAGCTTTTGATCTGTTTCCCGGCGCCCGTCGTGCTTTGCCTGGCCCTGAACGAGATAAAAAGGCCGAAGTTCAAGAAAGTCACCCAATCGATCTCCTACCTTCCCCATTTCATCTCCTGGGTCGTCATTTCCGGCGTGTTCATCGAGTTCCTTTCCCCTTCCAGAGGGCCGATCAACATACTTCGGCAGCAGCTGGGCCTGGATACCATCTTCTTTATCGCGGACGCCAGGTATTTCAGGGGAGTCCTGGTTCTGACGGATCTCTGGAAGTCGGTGGGATGGGGTTCAATCGTATATCTGTCTGCGATCACGTCGATAGACCCTTCGTTGTATGAGGCGGCTGAAATCGACGGCGCGGGAAGGATCAAGCAGATACTCCACGTCACGCTTCCATCGCTTGTACCTATTTTTACCGTGATGTTCATTATGGAATCGGGGAAAATCCTGAACGACAGCTTCCAGCAGGTGTATAACTTCCTGACCCCGACGACATATGGGGTGGGCGACGTGATCTCCACCTTCGTGTACCGGATGGGAATCATGAACATGCAGTATAGCTTTACGACGGCCGTCGATCTATTCAAGAACACCATCTCCATGATCCTGGTCCTGCTTACCAACTATGTAGCCAGAAGAACCAGCGACTACGCCCTTTGGTAGAGGTGAAGAATATGACAAAAATGAAAAAGACGACGGAAGATTACGTCGTGGACTGTATCGTCTATGCTTTGGTCATCGTACTGTCCATATCCATCATCCTGCCCTTCATGCAGGTGATCACCGTATCGATGAGCCCCGCCAAGGTAGTGAACAAGAATGGATTCCATCTGTTCCCGACGGAATTCGATTTTTCCGGATATGAGAAGATCATGTCCGACAGGGACTTCCTCCATAGCTATCTCAATACGATCATGAGGGCCGTCGTAGGTACGGTATCCTGTGTCCTCATGACCGTCTTGACCGCATACCCGCTTTCCAAACGGAATCTTCCCCACAGGAAAGGAATCATGCTGTTCATCGTGTTCACCATGTATTTCTCCGGCGGCATGATTCCGACATATCTGCTGATCAAGCAGCTGGGGCTGATCAACAAGTTCGCGGTCTTTATCCTTCCTACCCTGATAACCGGATATGCGTTGATCATCACGCGCAACTATTTCATGACGATTCCCGAAGCCATTGAAGAATCCGCGAAAATAGACGGCGCCTCCGATTTCAAGATTCTTGCGAGCCTGTACGTCCCCTTGGCTACTCCGGTGATCGCTACCATAGCCTTGTGGTACTGCGTCCAGCATTGGAATTCATGGATGGACTGCATGCTGTACATTACGAAACGGGAAAAATTCACGTTGCAATACCTGCTTCAGATGATCATCGCCAGCGGCCAGACCAATGAGATGGAACAGACGGGCATGATCGTGCATACCGAGACCATGAAGATGGCCGCGCTGGTATTGTCGCTCATTCCTATCGTATGCTCCTATCCTCTGCTCCAGCGCTATTTTATCAAGGGTATGGTAGTGGGCGCCGTGAAACAGTAACATACGGTCATGGATGCAATCAGGACACGAAAAACCAACTATTTCTTTCTCTCAGGGCTATTGGTCATCAATCTGGTGTCTCTCCTCCTGTTGTCTTTGTTCAACTATTGTTTTTTCTATCGCGAGGAAGAAAAAGCGTACGAGGAGAAGTTCAGGGCTTCGGCGACGAAAGAGATCGAACTGTACATCGAGAATATCGATGTGCAGTTCAAGACCATGCTGGCCATTCCGAGCCTCTATTTTTCCGAGACGAGCGACAACTACGCCCTGTTGTATCCTCAGGAGCATTCGATCATCGGAAGCTCGGAGGCGGTGAGGAACCTCAACACCGTCTTGTCCAAAATCCAGAAGACATACCCGTTCCTCTACAGCATGGACATCTACTATGAAGGGAGCGGTACGGTCGTCACCAATTTCGCCTATGTGCATGCCGTCGATTCCGCGGCCCAGGTCCGGGGATATCTTCCTTGGTTTGAGAAAATCCCTCCTTCCTTGGGCCGAAGCTGCTTCCTGCCTTTCGAGGCCAATAGTTATCCAAGCGACAATCCTACGATGTCGTATGTTCAAAAGATCTCCAACAAACGATGGGGTGACAAGGGAATCTATATAGCGCTCCATTTCGATCCCGATCTGATCAAGCTGCCCGACAAAGGCTTCTATCTGTCGGCCTGGATATTGGATCCTGAAGGGAAGGTGGTATTCGGAAGTTCCGATTTCGATTGGCAACGGCAGTTCGTGGAAAACATGAGTCTGGATGCTCATGATGGGAATTCCACCTGGCAGATAACCAACGCCGACGGCAAATTCGTATCATGGAGCAACGTCTCGTTCAGTACGAATCTGGAATATTGCAGTTTCATCGGCTACAAGATGCTCTATCCCGGATATTCCGAGGACAACACCCGGCTGGTGAGGAACCTGATCCTGCTTATACTCTGCAACATCCTGTGTCTGGGATTGCTCACCGTCCTGAACTATCTGGTCTATAAGAACTATATCGTGAGCTTTTCCCATAGCGTCGGCATCAAGGCGAAGGGGAGCCTCGGACAGACCTTGAAGACCATGGAGACGACCATTGAGAATCTGGACGATGTAAGCAAGAGTTACAAGAACCAGTCGCTGTTGCGATCCCTTTTCATAAACAGGGCGGACAAGGATGTCTACGATTCGGTCTACCAGGCCGCTTGCGGCGATTATGTCTGCTGCGTCATCGTCGAGCAATCGACGAAGGATACGGAAGTCTCTCTCGAGGACGTTCAGGAATGCGTCGAGAGCTTGTCGCGGGACGGCGATACCGTATTGTTCACCTCGTTCGCTTCCCCGGCGCGAATCGCTTTCGCGTTCATCCTCAAGGAACCGGTGCTGGGCGACGACAGATTGCAGAAGATCAGCCGGTTGGGTACGGATCTGCGGATAGATGTCGGGGGTATCTGTCCTTTGCGGACAAATGGTTTTCAAAACAGTTTTTCATCTGCGATGGATGTCTATGAATACCGGTTCCTCGATGGAAAGGATTTGGTTCTGCTGCGGGATTCCTTGCGCTTGGAAGAGAAAAAGCCTTTTGGCGACCATGTGAACCTGTTGTCCCAGATTGAGAAGTTCATCAAATTGGAACAGAAGGAACCGACCCTCCAGCTGATGGGGAAGCTGTTCGACGATCTGGAGAAGGGTGAATATTCCGTCCAATACAGCAAGGCCACCCTTGGCGACTTGGTGACTTCCATCTACAACATCCTTTCGCAAAACAAGATCGACATGTGGACGATCCTGGGCTACGACATCCGGGCGTATTCAAAAAGGATAGGGACTATAGCGGAGTACAAGGACTGGATGGGCAAGATTTCAGGGACAGTGATCAATGCGATAAGCGAAAGCAGGACGAAATCCGATAACGCCCTTTCACAGAAAATCAGCAGGATCGTCGAAGAGAACCTGTACCACGATGTCTCCTTGGGCATGCTGGCCGACAAGCTGGGAATCAGGGAGGATGCGTTGAGCCGCTCCTTCAAATCCCTGATGGGGTGCAACTACATGGAGTTCGTCACCGAGAGGAAACTGCAAAAGGCGGTCGAGCTGCTCTATCAGGACATGCCTGTGCAGGAGATTTCCACTGCTTTGGGATATCGGTCCCCCCAGTATTTCATCAAGGTATTCAAGAACGCCTATGGCGTGACCCCGCACAAATTCAGGAAAAAACGAGATTCAGTGGAGGAACAAGCATGAATATTATTTCCATTATGTCGGATGAACACAGTGGAAGCGCCATTTTCTCTTCGGGCGACAGGTACGCGGTCTCTCCCGCGCTTGACCGTATGGCCGGACATGGGGTGACCTTTTCCAACGCCTACACCTCCTGTCCCCTCTGCGTCCCGGCCCGGGCCAGTTGGTTCACCGGACAATATGTCTGTAGGCTGGGAACGTGGGACAACTCGACGCCCTATGACGGAAAGGTGCTGGGGATTGCCGAACACATGGAAAAAAACGGTATTCCCGTCTATCAGATAGGGAAGACACATTTTCATTGCGATGGCGAATATCATTTCGCGGGGGGAGACAACCTAGGGTTGCTGAGGATTCCTGACCTCGGATGCTATTATCGGGATGACCATGTGGTCAGGATCGGGGCGGAAAAACGGTTCCAGGAGATCGGTATCAGCGACGGTACCGAGCGATTCGACGACAAGGTGTTGAAAAGTACCCTCTCATGGCTCGATGAACACAAGGACGCGCAGGAGCCTTGGGTCTTGCAGGTCGGATTCATAGAACCGCACTTTCCGTTCCATGTGCGTCAGGAAAACTGGGATTATTTCGAGAAGCTGTTCGGCGACGAGGAGCTTCCGAAAGAAATGCTCCCCCCCTATACCTCGCTGAATGATTCGTTGCTGTCCTTGCGGCGCTATTTCTTCGGTGAGATGGCGACGGAAGAAATCATCAGGAAGGTACGGATTGGTTATTACGCAGCCATCAAGGAGCTGGATGAGAAGATCGGGTTGATCCTGGACAAGGTGTCCCAGCTTGGATTGGACGATGACACGATGATCGTCTACACCAGCGACCATGGGGAGCAGTTGGGCTACCATGGCTTGTGGTGGAAATGCTGCATGTTCGAACAGTCCGCGAGAATCCCCATGATCGTCTCCTTTTCGAATTGCGGGAAACGGGTGGTGCCGGAACCGGTATCCCTTGTCGATCTCTTTCCGACTATCTGCGACGCTATGGGGGTTCCCCTTCCGGAGCATATCGACGGCCAGTCCTTCTGGCCCCTGGTACAGGGAAAAGATGCTGGAGACCGGAGGGATTTCGCATTCAGCGAGTTCAACGCCCACGGGCTTCCTGGCGGGATGTTCATGATTCGTTGGAAAAACTATAAATATGTATTCTATACCGAAGACGCGCCGCAGCTGTTCAACTTGGAGGCCGATCCTCTTGAAAACCACGATCTTGTACAGGAGCAGGGAGACGTTCCCGAAGTACAGGCTGTTTTGGATGAGTGTTGGAATAGACTTTCCAGCGTATGCGACCCGTTCGAGGTGACTTCGAGGGCCAAGGCGTTTCAGAAGGAGATGAAGCGGAAGCTGGAATTGCCCGACGAATATCTGATTGGCCGCGGCGGGGCGTTCGTACCTCATCCCGATTATGCGGGGGTGGTGGAAAGATGAAGGACAATCTGATTCTCATCATGGCCGACCA
The DNA here is from genome assembly GCA_023401595.1 of Spirochaetota bacterium. GTDB lineage: Bacteria > Spirochaetota > Spirochaetia > Sphaerochaetales > Sphaerochaetaceae > Spiro-02. The sequence continues at coordinate 92,788 of JAEXDQ010000010.1, read as the reverse complement.
GCTGCGGGCCGACGTCCTTTCTCCTGAACTGACGCCGAATATCTGGAGCATCAAAGAGAAGGGTGTTTCGTTCACCCGCGCCTACTGCGCATGCCCTCTCTGCGTACCGTCGAGGGGGGCCTTCTTTACCGGGGTGTTTCCCAATCGAAACGGCTCTCTGATCAACCCCTGGGTCGAGGAGGACAAGCGGCACGGAGACGTCAAGGACGGTTTTGACAACCTGTATAGGATGATGCAGGACGGATGGGACTCCATCCATAGCGGTAAACAGCATCTTTTCACCGAAGGTGGAAAATTGGAGAACCGGACGGATTGTCGGGTCCGGTTTGTCGCCACTGAGACCACCTATTATGATTTTCTGGAAAAGAACGGCAAAAGACGGCCGGGCGGACTGAAATTCAAGACCCCGGTCCCCGAAATGGTGGAGGGGCGGAAAACCCGGCTGGCCAGGTATTCCAATCCGTCCGTCGGCGTCTATGGGGAGGGTGCGGAATACTTCTACGACAACTATTTCGCGGCCAAGGCCTTGGAGGCGTTGAAGACTCGGGACAAGACGAAACCGTTGTTCCTCAGCGCCATGTTCGTCGCGCCCCATCCTCCGTTGGAGATTCCCGAGCCTTGGTTCAGCCGCGTGCGGGAAGAGGCTGTCGTGCTTCCTGAGAACGTAGGAAAATTCTACAAGTACCAGTCGCCGCTTCAAATGTACAATCTCACCGGCGTCATCGGCGGACATTACAGCCTGAAGCAGTGGCGGGAATCTTGGAGAGTCTATCTGGGGCTCGTGAGCCTTCTCGACGACCTCGTGGGACAGATCCTGACGGAACTGAAGACGCAAGGCATCTATGACGATTCCCTGATCGTCTTCACCTCCGACCATGGGGAGATGCTTGGTTCCCATTCCCTGTACCAGAAGATGTGCATGTATGAGGAATCGGCGAGAGTCCCCCTGTTCATGAAGTTCCCCGAAGGGTTCCGGAGCGAGCGTAAAGAGTATGAGGCGGTGGTCAGCTTGATCGATGTCGTCCCGACGCTCGCCGAGTATTTTGGTCTACGCCATGACAATGCCTTCGACGGCGTTTCCTTGCTTCCGTTGATCAGTACCGGGACGGATGACTCTCTGCCGGAATCCATCTTTCTCCAATACGACGGGAATGGTTCAAGGTCGAACTTTCAAAGGTGCGTCGTCAAGGGAAAGTATAAATTGACCGTCGATCTGTTCAAGGACGAGTACTACCTTGAGCTGTACAACGTGGTTGACGATCGGCAGGAGACGGAAAACCTCGTCTTTGCGTCCGATGAATTCGATCCGTTGATTGAGGAGATGCTTGCCGAACTGGAAGCGCATATGCGCGGGACCGGGGATCTGATCTCTTTGCCGGAGATAGAAATTCCCTCGTTTCGAAACAGATACTGTACGATTGGAGCGAAACAATTTGGTTGATCTGAGGTCTAAATACCATTGCCAGCAGTTGTTGCTCTCTTTGGTCCGTCCTGTGCTTTCCCATGCCACGGAGAGCCGGTGCCGCATCGTCCTGGTAGGTCGCGGCGCTTCCTACGGTAAGGATGCGATCGAGATGGAGGCGTTCGCCCGTCCGCTATGGGGCTTGGTGCCGTTCTGGCTCGGAGGAGGGCGGGATACGGATATCGAGCGGTTCTACCGGCAGGGTCTGTCAGCCGGTTGCGACCCCTGCGACCCCGATTATTGGGGTGTCCCTGGAGACCGCGACCAATGCTTCGTGGAGATGGCGCCCATCGCTTTTGCGCTTCTGGCGGTTCCGCAATTGCTCTGGGACCCTTTGGACGAGAAAGCGAAACGGGATATAGCCGTCTGGCTATATGGCATCAACGACCATGCGCTGCCCAGATGCAATTGGTATTTCTTCAGGATCCTGGTGAATTCCGCGCTTCGGTCACTAGGCTGTCGTTTTGATGCGGAAAGGCTGCAAGAGGATCTTCTGTACATCGATTCCAACTATCTTGGAGATGGATGGTACAAGGACGGTCAGACTGGCAGGGTCGATTATTACAGCGCTTTCGCCATGCAGTACTACAGTATCCTCCTCGCCCGTCTAACGGGGGAGCGTCTTGAAGAGACAAAGGAACGCGCATGCCGTTTCGCCGAGGATTTCATCCAGTGGTTCGCGTCCGATGGCGCGGCGTTGCCGTACGGCAGGTCGTTGACATACCGTTTCGCACAGTCGAGCTTTTTTTCCGCATGTCTGTACGCGGGATGGACGCCCTTTCCCAAAGGGGTGATGAAAGGAATCATCAACCGGAACCTCCGGTACTTCCTTGATCGGGAAATCTTCTCGTCAGACCATGTACTGCAAGTCGGATACGGCTACGCCAATTCCATCATGGCGGAGAAATACAATGCGCCGGGAAGCCCGTACTGGGCGTTGAAGGCCTTCGCTTTCCTGGCGTTGGACGACGACGATCCGTATTGGGAGGCGAAGGAGGAGCCGTTGCCTTCGTTACAGAGGCTCACCCTGCAACGAAAGGCCGGCATGCTGCTTCAACATCGCCGCTTTGATGTGACGGCCTTTGTCCCTGGTGCGTTGGTAATGAACAATCTGGGGCATTTCCAGGAAAAATACTTCAAGTTCGCCTATTCCTCCGCGTTTCCGTTCTCAGTCCAGGGAACCTCCGATTCCGTGGAGAACGCCGCGCCCGATTCAACATTGTCGTTTTTCGTTTTTGATTCGCTGGTGGTGTCCAAAGGCGGGTGCGACGCTTTTTCATTGTCGGAAAATGAGGTTTTCATGAAATGGGCCCCGATTCCCCTGATTCAGGTGGAGACAAGGATTCTTCCCATCGAAGACGGACACATACGGATACACAAGATACGCAGCGAGGTCGATTGCGTGGCATATGATTGTGCGTTCGCCCTCAGACCGGGGGAGGTCGCGCAGGATGCGCGTTCCATTGAAGTGCGGAACGACCGATACCGTTGTTCCATTTCAACGGAGTCGGAAATAGGAAGCCCTTTTCTGATCAGGGCGTACCCGAACAGCAATATCCTCCATAAGAACACGGTCATTCCTTCCATCGTCTTTCCCATCAGGAAGGGGGTGACGGAGCTCCGTGATACCATCAGGACCGGCGAACATGCATGAGATTGAAACCCTCTGTGAGAATCTGTTGCATACATGGTGCGAAGCCCTCCTTTCCCTTCAGACCCAGGATGGAGCGTTCGCATGTCCTGCGTGCGGAATTTCTCATGGAAGATGCTTTGACGCCATGTATCCGTTCCTGTACCTTTTCCGTATCACTGGCGATGAAAAATGGCGAAAGGGAGCGTTGGATTTGTTCTCTTGGGCGGAACGGAATGTGAGCCAGGCGGACGGTTCCTACCGGAACGACCTTTCGTCGCCATGGACGGGGACCACCGTGTTCTCACTGATCCAGATGCTCGATTCCTTGGTTTCGTTCGGCTCCTTGCTTGAAGCCGACGACCGGCAACGGCTCGCGTGCCGGGCTCGAAGGGCGGCGGACTATCTTTTCGCATATGACGACTTGCAACGAAGGAACATCAACTATCCCGTCGCGAACAGCCTTGCCCTGTATCTCGCCTACCTGTATTACGGAGACAATCGCTATCTAGCAAAGTCGAACGAATATGTCTCCGCCTGGAAAGGCTGCCTGACACAGAACCATTTGATCTACGGGGAGGGTACGCCCAGGGAGGAACGGACCGCGAATGGGTGCGCCCCCGTGGATATCGGATACAATCTTGAGGAGTCGCTGCCCTCGATGATCCGGCTCGGCCTGCTCTGCGGGAACCGGGAGCTGATTGAGCTTGCCGGTAAAGCGTTGTCCGCCCATCTCTGGTTCGTCTTGTCCGATGGCGGGATCGACGATAGTTTCGGAAGCCGTAGCTTCAAATGGACCTATTATGGAAGCCGCACCTCCGACGGTATGGCCGCCGCGTTCCTGATGTTGAGAAAGCAAAATCCTGCGTTCGTTTGGGCCGCGTTTCAAAATCTGAAACTGCAAGAAGCCTGTACTGTCGACGGATTGCTGTCGGGTGGGCCTGGGTACGGCGCGGCTGGGCAAAAGCCCTGCGTCCACCATTCGTTCACCCATGCGAAGGTTCTGGCGTATATTCTTCAGGAGCGGCTTTGTGACGACCCTCAGGTTCAAAGAACCGAATTGCCACGGTATGCGTTCGATGGCGTCAGAAGCTTTCCGGAGCTTTCCACCTCGATCATCTCCCATGGCGGGTATACGGCCACCATCACGACGAACGACTGGGTGTACCTGGCGCAAGGGCATCCAGGAGGGGGCTCGATATCCCTGTTGCAGCACAAGGCTGCGGGGGGGCTGCTGGTCTCCAGCATGAACGAGTATGTCCTCAAGGAAAAGAACAACATGCAGCTACCGGTCGGCGTCGGACACCACGAATGTCTGACTCCGCGGATTGAATTGTCAAAAGCGGGGCAGGTCTATGCCTCCGTGTATGATTTCTCCGCGACGATGCATGTGTCCGGTAGCGAAGTAACCGCCAGGGGATTTCTCACGAACAGCCGGGGGGAACAGGAAAAAGAACATCCTTACTCTTTTTCATATGAATTGGACGACGGCGGTCTGAGAATGACCGCTTGTTGGGCTGATGGGAAACTGATTTTGCCGGTGGTGACGGAAAGGGGGGATATCGTTTCGACGGATTCGATGGGGATCGTCATCGAACGGCGCACCGGATGGCTGATCAGGATCGCTTTGGAACAATATGAGCTGCCATACCGACAGGAAAGGGTGTTCCATTTGGTTCCAGGGTTCGAAGCGATACGGATTGATTGCGGACCGATAGACGGAAAGACAACGATAAGGATCAAGGTGGAGAGACAATGAACAGAGTCGTCAAGTATTTTGAAAAAGAATTGCAGGAGAACGGCCTCTATGAGGAGGTTCGCTCTCTCAACAGGTACGTTGGGGACGTACACAACCATTGCGGCATCAGCTATGGGTATGGAACCATAGAGCATGCGGTCGCATTCGCCAGGACGCAGCTGGATTTCTTTTCCGTCACCGGACATTTCGCTTGGCCGGATATCGCCGAGGACGACAGCATGAAGATACCCCCGGAAGTGGTGGCCTATCACCGCGAAGGCTTCGCGAAGCTCAGGAGGAACTGGCAGCACTACAAGGAATGCATGCGACTGGCGCAGTCCTCCGGTTTCCTTCCGTTCTCATCCTATGAATATCATTCATTCCACTACGGGGACTATACGATCCTCTGCAAGGACCTGACCGAGGAGCTTCCCGCCGAAGTACCTGAGGGGCGGCGGGATACCCGTTTGCAACGGCTTTTGGAGGGGGATGCGGAACAGACCGATAGATTCCTGTGCATTCCTCACCATATCGGCTACAAAACGGGGTATCGTGGAATCAATTTCGACGAGTACAACGGAAAGGTGTCGCCGTTGATCGAGATCATCTCGATGCATGGTTGCGCGGAAAGCTCGGAGGCGAAAATCAGATACCTGCATACCATGGGGCCGCGATGCAGTGACAATACCTATCAGGGCGGCCTGAAACGGGGCTATCATTTCGGAGTGACCGGTTCTACAGACCACCACAACGCGGCTCCGGGAAGCTATGGTTTTGGAAGAACTGTACTATGGAGCGAGGAGCTTACCAGGGATTCCATATGGAATTCCCTGCGGGAGCGAAGGACTTCGGCCGCATCGGGCGATCCCATCGAAGCCATGCTGTTCGTCAACGGCGCGTTTCAGGGCCAGAGGACGGCGCTGAGGGAAATGAACACTGTAGCGGCCTATGTGGCGGGGTTCGACAAGCTGGACAAGGTGGAGCTGATCCAAGGCGACCGTATCCTTGCGGGACGATACGTTTTCGATTGCTCCCCGTCGTACTCGGGGTGCGTCGGCATCATGTTCGGGTGGGGCAAGAAGCATATCGATACCACCTGGGATGCGACCGTCCGGATACTGGACGGCGAATTGATTTGCGCATCTCCCCGGTTCAGGGGAATCGATATGGTCGATCCTCTCGATATTCCTCAAGACGCAGGAAAATTCCTGCCGGTGTTTGAGGTTGAAAACAATCAGGTGAAGCTACACCTGGTGACCAACGGGAACCTCAATGCGGTGACCAATTCCACTCAGGGCTTCGCTATGGATATCGAAGGGAATGAGAATACCCGAATTGAACTTCTCCTGCGGGCCCAATGGGGAGACGAGGTCATTGAAAAACGTCTGACCTATTCGATTGACGAGCTGAGGGACCGAAACACCAGCGAGTACGTCAATGGTTTCGTTTCGCCTGCCATCGAAATCGGTCCGTTCAGCTCACGAAGCGAGACCGTCTGCAAGTTTGAAGAGGAATTCAGGCTGGAAGACGATCAGGCCATCTATCTGCGGGCGTATCAGAAGAACGGGGATTGCGTCTTCACTTCGCCGGTATCGTTCGTTCAATAGGGGAGGACATGATGAATCAGGATATATGTGAGAAACTACATTGGGACGGGATGTTCGGCCACGCCTATGCTCAGACGAAGAAGGCGGTCGATGACCTGGGGCCGCTGTTCAAACCGACGAACAGTGAACGGAACTTCTACATACCTTCGGAAAACAACGAATGGACGAACGGCATGTGGACCGGTGAGATCAACATAATGTATGAGCTTACCAAAGATGAGAGCTTGAAGAAAAAGGCTTTGGAGCATGTCGATGATTTCTACCGGCGGATCGTCGAGATGCGGTCGATCAAAAACCATGACATGGGTTTCCTGTATTCTCCTTCCTGTGTCGCCGCCTACAAGCTGTACGGAAGCGAGAAGGGACGGGACGCCGCGCTGAAAGCCGCCGACTACTTGATTTCCCGCTTCCAGGAAAAAGGAGAGTTCATCCAGGCCTGGGGGCCTATCGGCGATCCCGACTGCCACCGTCTGATCATCGACTGCCTAATGAACATCCCCCTGCTGTTCTGGGCGACGGAGGAAACCGGGGTGGAGAAGTACAGGGAAGTCGCGATGAAGCATTTCAACACCTCGATCCATTGTGTACTCAGGCCGGACGACTCGACGTACCACACGTTCTTCTTCGATCCCGATACCGGCAGGCCGTTGTATGGAGTGACCCATCAGGGGAACCGTAACGACAGCGCATGGGCCAGGGGGCAGGCCTGGGGCATCTACGGTTCCGCGCTTGCGTACCGGTATACCGAATCCGAAGCCGCCAAGGATGTGTTCCGTAAGACGCTCGATTTCTTTCTGCATCACCTGCCCGGTTCGGTCGTCCCATATTGGGATTTCGATTTTGGCGACGGTAGCGGCGAGCCCAGGGATTCCTCCGCTCTCGCCATTGCGATCTGCGGCATGTTGGAGATGAGCGACGACCTGCACGATCCCTCCCTTCGGGAAGCCGCCCTTGGACTGCTTCCTCCGTTGTATGAGATGTGCGCCGTCAAGGACCCCTCTGTCTCCAATGGACAGCTGCTCCATGGGGTCTATTGCAAGCATACTCCGACGAACAGCGCCAAAAACCGAGGCATAGACGAGTGCAACACTTGGGGCGACTATTTCTATGTAGAAGCGTTGATGCGGGCGAAGAATCCTATGTGGCGAGCGTACTGGTAGAATAAAACCGGTATCGACACAATAGAGTGGCGCGGGAACAGATTACGGAACATTTCCCCTTTCGGGTGATGAAAATCAACCGAAGGGGAATGCATACAGGGAGCTGTCGCAGCGGACGCCTACTCCAATGTGCCGAGTATCGTTGAAATGGCGGTCAGATTGTCCTCGAAGCCATCGCTGTCGCCGAACATTTTGCCGATCGAATCCAGATTAGCTTCCAACCGGCCGCTCATCCCCGTCACGTCGAGGAACAGGGTATGAAGGTTCGCCGCGGCGTTGTCGGCGATCAAAAAGTCCGGTGTCTGGAACCTTACATCGATGATCGGGAATATTTCATCTTCATTGGCGAAGATATCAGGACAAAGCAGCGGGTTTTTCCATATCGATAGCTCCATCGCTTCCTTAGCCAGGAACAGGACGTCCACTCCCTCCTTGGAAATCAACAGCGCATTGTCCGAAAGCCTGCGCACCGAACAGCCCTGGCAAAGATGCCAACGCTGGATATGGGGGGTATCATACCGGTTGCCCCGTTCAACCTTGTCGTGGACGATCAACCCGTGGTTTCTGTCGAAGTACAGCTTCCTGCGGTGGAGGCAGAATGTATACGCCGTATGATACGCCTCGACGAAGAATCCGTTTTCGTTGCTTTTTGAAGCGACTATCGGGGTGTCGGGTCTGTAGACCCCCCATTTGTTTGAATAGTACATGTCGTCCACTATGGGGTTTCCGTAACAGAGAACCGTGTTGTGGGAGGTCATGTTGTACATGAACCCCCTCTGCGGGCTGTGCATCTTGATGTTGTGGTAGAGTTTCCCCGAATATGGTTCGCCCACGATCTCCTTTCCTCTGAGGGTGATGATCAGTGAGAGCATGTCCATATGGTTGTGTCCGGTGTATCCGCATTTCGTCTTCGCCGACATCACCACGTAGTTTGAGTCGGGGGTGAAACCATTCCGTGAGATGGCGAAACCCGCGCTGTCATTGGCATAATCGTAAGGAGGAAGCTCCTGTCGTGTCCCTCCCTGTTTCCTGATTTCCAACACACTGTTGCAAAAGGAATTGTCCAAAGCGAGGGAACCCAATCGTAGGATCGGGTTGATCATCGGCCCCCTGTTGTCCCCGATGTTGGGGAATGACTCGGACGGGGAGGCAAGGGCAGCGAGAAGCGAGAAGGACTTGTTCAATCGAGAATAGCATTTCTCATCCATCAGCTTCTCATTGTTCAACCGCGCTATGATCAAGGCTCTGGTCAACATCTCTCCCAACGCCGCGCCGGCCCAATAGGAGATGGAATGCTCGCTATACCCGCCGTCCTTGTTGAAATCCTCTTTGATGTGCCTTCGGGCAATGGCCGCCCCACGGTTTTTCATTTGCTTGAAAGCGGGGATTTCAGGAAGCAGCGTCCCGAGGGTGAATGGAACGAGGCCCCTTTCGAAAAGGTGATGGTTGTACGGACGGTAGGCGTCGGTATCGAAACGTCGGAACTGTATTCCGATATACCATATCCTTTTGATGATTTCAAAGGCCAGGTCGCTGTCGATATCATACGGAATCCTCGTATAGAAGAGGCTGATATAGACCAGACAGAGCCACCCCGCGCTCATTACATCCCTGTCTTCATCATATTGGAATCGGTTGGCTGTGGGCGAGCCATCGACGATTCGAAGCGGGTACGTCTCGAAGAATTTTTTCAGGATGACGCAGAACTTGTCCAGGTATTTCCTGTCCTGGGTCTCGTGATATGCGACCGCCAGGGACTCGAAGAACTGTCCCCTCACGAACTGATCCAGAAAATGCCGGTGCCGTTTGCCCTGGTCCTCCAGGAAGTTGAAATGGATCATGTTCTCAAAATGTTCCCCAAGGAACGTCTCTCCTCTTCCTCTGCCCGGCAATACGTAGGTGTTTTCGAGCATTTTGTCGGCGACGTACATGCAGAACGGCTTCAGCTCGCCTGCCAGGCCCAGCGCCGATTGGAAATAGTACGGATTTGTGTCCGTATCGACTTTTGCGAGAGGAAGGGAGCGATAGTCATAGAAATAGACGACGTTCCTCCGTGTGCGAAAATAGTCCACCAATGCTTTTTTTGCCCGTGGATAGTCTTTTCCCTCCAGGCACTCCTTGACCTCTCCAAGCCCAGGATAGTTGAGATCAAAGCCCTTGAAGACTTCTTCGTCGGTTACGTTGAGTTCGAATGTAGGTATCTGCAACATGTCTTTCTCCTTCTTCTCGGACACGGGACGCTATACTGCGTCATCCGCACGAAGCCGTACAGAAGTACTGTCTTCGTTTGTCTTCCTTGTCGATCGCCCCGTGTCCTTCGAATTGGTTCCCGGTCACGGGACGCCATACTGCGTCATCCGCACAAGGGCGTACCGTAAGTACCGCCCAATGTTCGTCGTTATCGGCTCATTCCCTGTAGCCTGCAAGTATTTCTTTATATGGGAATGTATAATGGTCATTCAGTATATGAACCTGCATCAGGTAGTCGATATCTGTTTTCTCTACCGTCAGCTTCGTCGGGGGGGCATCGCCGAGAAAGGGAACGACCAACGCCACATGGAGGAACGATGCATCATTCGGTTGGTTTTTGAACCTGACCATTGTCGAATTTTGCCGGAAATCGATTTTCGGCGAGTATAGCGCGGGTTCCTCCGCCACTGCGGCGCCAGAGGATTGAAGCAGAAGATTCGCGCCTGCGTCCGTGGTATACACAAGGTTTTCCTTGGTGTGCAAGGAGGTCGAATTCACATTGAAGGAAACCTCCACGAGGTCGCCGGACAAACCGCACAGATCATCGATGACCAATACGAACCGTTTTTCGACAAGCATGATGGTACGGAGTATCCGAACCGGGGCGTAATTGCCGATGCGCATTCGCGCCACGGAGAACTTAGGCGTCTCATATACGGTTTCAAGTCTGCTCTCTTTCTGTTCTCCATACTTCCATGAACCCAGATATTCCCATGCGTCCCTGTGGTTGATTGTTATAGTGCTATGCCAGAGCGTTGATTTGAACCGGTATCGATCGAGGCCTTCCCTGTAGGTATAGATGCCGGGATCGACGATGAGGGGCTTGCCGAACGCTGTCAGATCAAGACTTCCCGGATCGATATGCGAATGCATGTTCTGGACGGGACTTTTGCAGATTACGGCGAGGCTGATATCCTCTTTCTTCCATCCGGCCCTGATGAACGCTTCTCCCAATGTTTTCTGGAATGAAAGCAACGGAAGGTCAGGTTTTTCATCGGAGGCCAGCGCCTCGGCGTAATCGGCCGAGAGCTTTTCGATGTCGTCAAAACGGAAGATATTCTTGCAAATTTCCTCGTCGAGGGCTTCTTTTGAAGAGAAGCGCAATGCGGTAGCTAGATAGTGATAGTCTCCTTTGAGCAGATAGAGAGCCAAGGCGGGGAGGGCAAGCGTCTCCTTGTCCTCTCCATGACTGTCTCCCAATGGAAAGCATCCCCCGCAGTTTCGTGTGGACTGGATGGAATGAGCGAACATCTTGTCGAGCTGCGCAAAATATTCTGGAGAAACCGTATCTCCGCTTTGCTTCATCAGGAGCCCTTTCAGGGCGAACCAGAAAAGACATGCGTTGTGGTAGGATGGAGATCCCTCTATCTGTCCCCCCTCCTGTGTGCATTGGTTTGCCAGACACCTGTCCAATTCCCGTTCCGCCTGACGGCGATAGACATGGACAGGATCCAGTTCCGGAAAAAACAGCGAGAAGGAGAGTAGCCCGATGTTTTCGATCAGATAGTGGTTGTGGTTGGCTTTCGGCCAAAGGAGCGGCGATATCTCCGCCAGAATCTCCATATGAATTCTGGCCGACTCCCTGATCTTGGTTGCAAAAGGCTGGGTGTAGTTGGGGGAGTCGGCCAGACAGGATACAATGACAGGCCAGGAGTCGCCGCCCCGGCTTCCTACCTCCAGGGCGCGCCAAGGCGAACAGACCTTGAAGGATTCCAGATTTGTTTCGCTGATTGCTGGGACGGGTACGGTACCGATCCAATTGTCGAGTTCCCTGACCACCTTTTCGGCGTACCTTTCTTCACCAGTGATGCCATAGGCTTCCGCCATCACCTTCAGGTGCCCCATCCTGTTGAGATGGTAGAGGTACTCCTTGTTGTCGAAAGGGATGTCGAGCCATTTGACAGGATCGCCCACGAAATGCCTTTCGCCCATGGTGCCGGGAAGAATCAGTTGGCCTTGGTATGCGTACTGTGCGGCGGTAATGATTTTCTCCGCGATCTCCGGAAAACATCGTTGTATTTTTTTTCCTTTCTCCCGACACTTGTCCATGAAGAAAGTGTACCCGAGCCCGACAGAAAGGCAAGCGGCATTATTTTGGAAAAAATGGCAGTATTTTGCAGTTGTCGTACAATATCGATGCTTCCGGTATGGTTCTTGAAGTCGTCGTCACTGGACGGAACCCGAATTTGCATCGGGTATGATATAGGATGAGGGTACGACACTGTATCGGAGGTGAAGAGCGAGCTGGACGCCATCGGGGCTCATACCGCTCATATCGGGCGGCCTGACGGAGCCTCTCGCTTTATTCCTTCTGTCCCGCCGTAGCTGTGAAACGTGAAAGGAACTCCTTTGTTCTCCCGCTTCTCGGAGTGTGAAAAATCTGTTCCGGAGGACCTTCCTCTTCAATTTTCCCATCGGCCATGAACACGACTTTCGTCGAAATATCTCTTGCGAACGCCATCTCATGGGTGACCACAAGCATGGTCATTCCACTGGAAGCCAGAAGTTTCATGACATCGAGGACCTCTCCGACCAACTCAGGATCCAATGCGCTGGTAGGCTCGTCGAACAGAAGGATGTCGGGGTTCATCGCAAGCGCCCTCGCTATCGCGACACGTTGCTTCTGCCCGCCTGACAATTGTCTCGGCTTGGCCTTGATATACATGTCCATACCGACTTTGGCGAGATATTCCAAAGCGGTCTTTCTCGCTGTTTCCCGGTCTCTTTTCAGAACCTTCTCCTGCCCGATCATGCAATTGCCCAGGACGGTGTAGTTGTTGAACAGGTTGAACGATTGGAAGACCATTCCCACCTTCGCCCTATAGGTGTCTTCGTTGACCTCCCCATCCAGGATATTCTTCCCATGGTAGAGTATTTTTCCCCCGCTGGCTTCCTCCAGCATGTTGATGCAACGCAACAACGTTGATTTGCCGGAGCCGGAAGAACCGATGATACTGATGACATCCCCCGAATTGACGTTGAAATCTATGTCTTTCAGCACCTCGTTTGTCCCGAACGTCTTAACAAGATGCTCGATTCTCAATATCTCTCCCATCAGAACATCCCTCCCGTTTTCTGATTGTACCTTGTCATGCCGCTGGTGAAGGCGAGCGTGTCGTTGGTCGCCAGATCGAAATTGGCAGGTCCGTCCATTTTCGACTCCGCATATCTGAGGAGCCTCGAACAGGCGAAGGTAAGGACGAAATAAATTACCATGGTGACTGTCGCCGCCTCGAAATAGGTGTACAGCGCACCGGAAATGCTCTTGAACGTAAAGAACAACTCAACCGTACCGATGATGGACAATACACACGTATCCTTGATGTTGATGATAAGGTTATTGCCGATCTGAGGCATGATGTTCCTCAGAGCCTGAGGAAGAATGACATACAGCATGGTCTGGAAATGGGACATGCCGATCGCCCGCGCCCCTTCGTTCTGGCTTTGGTCGACCGACAGGATGCCGCCACGTACCGTTTCCGCCATATAGGCGCCGGTATTGACCGAGACAATGATGATGGCGGCGCTCCACATGCCGAGGTTGATGTTGAACAGCTGGCTCATCCCGTAGTAGATGAACGCGGCCTGGAGCATCATCGGCGTTCCTCGGAATATCTCCACATACGCCGTCAATATCCATTTGAACAACCTGAGGACGGCTCGCTTGACCAGACCGTCCTTCTTATGGGGTTGCGCGGTCTGTACCAGACCTACCGCGAAGCCGATCACACAACCTAGGAACGTGCAGATAATGGCGATGGCCATAGTCGTGGCGGCTCCTTTGAGAAAGGAACCGCCGTACCGTTCGAGAATGTACAGCATTCTCTGGAAGAAATTCATTTCTGAGATAGTCATCTCTATTCCTTGTCATCCCTCGGTCATTGTGCGAGAGGCTGGACGGAGATTGCTTCGTTCATCATCCTGTTGAAATCTTCGACCGTCAAGGATGCGAGAACATTGTTGATGGCCTCTGTCAGCTCCTTGTTGTTTTTGGAGACGGAGATTCCGATGTTGATCTCTTCCTGGCTTACGACGAAGTCGTCTCCGCTATTGGAGAAATCGAGCAGCTTCATGTTCGGGTACGCGACCAATGCGGCTTGTGCGGTAGGCATGTCGGTGCAGACAAGGTCGACCCTTTTGCTGCCGAGCGCTACAAGCATCGCCGGAGCGCTTTCCTGAGCCGGAAGTATCTTCGCATCCTTGATCTGGGGCAGGCACACATCGTACCAGACTGTTCCCAACTGGCTGGTACAGGTAGCCCCTGCCAGATCCTTCAACCCTTTTGCTTCGGCGTATTTCCCATCCTTGTTTACAAGGCATACAATGGACGCATAATAGTACGGTGCGGTGAAATCTACCATCTGAAGCCTGTCCGAGGTAATCGATTGACCCGCTATGACACAATCTACAGTTCCGGACTGTACTGCGGGAACCAAAGAATCCCAGTCAAGCTTACGGATGCTCAATGTATAGCCGAGCTTTTCGGCGATCAGCTTCGCCATCATGACATCGTATCCGTAGGCGTAGTCGTTCGAGCCTGCGATACGGACGGCACCGTTCGCATCGGTGGTTTGTGTCCAGTTGTACGGCGCGTATCCGCATTCCATGGCGACGCTCAATACCTTCTCCGTCCCGGATGCCGTTTGAGCCGCCCCTTCCTTGCTTCCCCCTGCGAATACAGAGCAAACCGAGAAGATCATGACTAAGGCGCATATGGCCAATTTCTGAATTTTCATACCAACATCCCCCTTCTTGGGCTTATAGCGTGTAGATGGATGGGATGATACAGATTGGTTATTAAAAAGTCAATATGTTATAAAAATATTATTTATGTTATTATAATAACAAATTTCTATGGGAAATCAATGTGTTTGTGTTGTTGCTTGATATATTCCTCTTGTTTGGGCCTTCCGGATGGAAAAATCATATTATCGCCCCTTGTGCGGCGAGCCTCTGCCGCAACAGAGCTGTATCAAGATCCGTCACGTCCGTAGCGCCGTCAAGGCAGAGCGCCGCCGCGGTTCCCGCCGCCTGCCCCATGGCCATGCATGGCGCCTGTACCCGGATCGAAGCGATCGCCTCCTTGTCCGCGGAGACGCAGCGCCCCGCCGTCAGAAGATTCTTATGAGACTGTGCGTAAAGACTTCTATAGGGGATGAATCCCTCCCGCTCAAGGAAGACTACTTTCTGTTGTGTGTCGCCGGAACGATGGATATCCACGGGGTGCGCTGAACAGGCTATCGAATCATCAAAATGAACCGCATCCATCAGCTCCCGTCCTGTAAGGAGATGTCTGCCGACGATTCGTCTGGTTTCCCTATAACCGGCCTGGACGGCGCACTGAATGAGTCGGCTGTCTCTGAATTCAGGAACATGCTTTTTCAGTAGATTGAAAAGGATGAACGCATCTTCCCGTAACCTGGCTTCCATTTCGGAGGTTTCTTTCGGATTCACAAGGCTCACAGCTGACCGCGTCATGTTCGCATATACTATGCCGTCCTGGATATCCTGCTGGAACCATGGTCCGCCAAACTGGGGAACACGTTCGCCGGCTGACTTCAGCTTTTCGAGGATGGTCCTGATACGCTGGTTCGAGTATTTCTTTCCATGTTCCATCAAGCGTGTATTTTCAAGATGGTCGGTATCCACGTTTCCGATGCGCAGACAAAGTGACGCAGGCTGTACGTCGGCGAACTTTTGCATCGGTACGCCCGCATACCATGAAAGCATGGCGTCGCCGGTACAATCTATATAGTATTCAGCGGCCAGTTCAAAAGGTCCGGTGAAATGGGAACAGCATATCGATTGGATCCTTGTCCTGTCGGCTATTTGTTCCGTGCGGCATCCCGTGAGCGTTGTATTGAAAAACAGCTCCACCCCCGCATCAGCGGTGAACCTGTCGGCGGCGAGCTTGTAGATTTCAGCATCAAAGGGGATGTTGCCGTTCGGATAGTCTGTTATGGCGCCACCAAGTGATGCGATGCGCTCAATGAATTCCCATGGAAACCCTTTGATAATGAAATGTCCGTTCTTTCGGAATTCGCTGATCGGGGCGACCAGACCCGCCGATGCCAATCCTCCAAGAAAGGCGTGTCTCTCTATGATAGCGGTGGTCGCACCATTACGTGCGGCCGTAGTCGCCGCAATGATTCCGGCGGGGCCGCCACCGCAGACAATGACATCGTAGTCTTTTTTGTCCATTTCATGCTCCCCATTGCTTCAGGTCTTCGCATCGGAAAAAACGACGTGAAAATACTAAAAATTTTTGTTTACAATTTCGATATGAGGAGTATACAATGATTTATGTGATATATCACTGAAAATATTTAAAAGGAGTTTACCGAAAATGAAGAAAGCATTTTGTGTCATGTTAGTACTTCTTACGGCGTTCTCTGTATTCGCAGGAGGTGCAGGGGAGAGCAAGTCCGCTGAACCCAAGAGAGCCGCGTCGCAGGTTTACTACGAAGGTTTTCCAACCGCCGCGCAGGGCCAGGCTTCTTTTATTACGACGACGGCGCACCGCCTTGATTCGACGGTCAACGAGCCCGGCGTCGCTATTACATGGAAAGGCGACCTCAAGAATCTTCTCGTTGAAAGCTATGAGATGCAGGAAGACGGAAAGGTCTGGATTCTTCATATCCGAAAAGATGCCAAATGGCATGACGGTTATGATGTCGTAGCCGACGACTTTATCTGGTCGTACAGCGCATGGGCCAATCCGAAGGTCGCCACACGCTGGAACGAGAAAGCGAAGTCGATCGTTGGATACAGCGATGTCCATGACGGCAAAACCAGCGTTCTCAGCGGAGTCACGAAGATTGACGACAAGACCGTCCGTGTCGAACTTTCCGTGGCCATGCCTCTTTGGATGAAGCTTGAACAGACTTATCTGGTCATTTTCCCGTATCACGTGTTCAAAGATGTTCCGGCGGAAAATGTCGTAGGTCATCCGTTCTGGAAGAACAGAATCGGTACGGGTCCCTTCAAATGGGCCGAGTACAAAGCCGACCAGTACATCAAACTCGTTCGCAATGACGAGTATTACGATGGCGCGGCGATACTCGAAGAAATCTACTATGTGATCTATACCGATGCCGTGGCGATGCTCAACGCATATGCAAGCGGTGAAATCCATACGACTTTCTACGAGGGTACGTCCATTACGCCTGATGACAGGTCTTATTATCAGAGTATCCCAAACCATACGGTAGTGACGATGGACAAGGGAAGCTGTTCCTCCATTCAGCTCAACCTCAGCGACGAAGACTGGTCGGATGTCCGGATTCGTCAGGCGCTCATGTACGCCATCGACGTTGACACTATGCTCGCCAACCTCTATCCCGGCGCAATCAAGGCCAGAACGTTGTTCCCGCAGAAATGGACGTGGACGGAGAACCTCAACCAATATGACTACAATCCTGAGCTTGCAAAGCAACTTCTTGCAGAAGCGGGATATAGCGGAAGAACTCATAATCTGGTCTACACCCAGTCGGATACATTGACCCAGAACCTTCTTGTCGCTGTACAGCAGTATTGGGCGGCGGTCGGGGTGAATGTTACGTTGCAGAAAATCGATGCGGCTGCGACGACGGCTCTCCAAGTGAGCGGCGACTTCGACATGGGACTCGCCGGAACCGGTATGGGGCTTGACCCATCCCTCGCTGAATCTTTGATCGGTCGTGGTGCGCTTCTCGCTCAGGGATATGACAACGCCAGAGTCAATGAACTGCTTACGTTGGGCAAGACGTTCGCGACGCAGAAAGACCGGGAACCTATCTATGCGGAGATTTCCGACATCCTTAACGCGGAAGTTCCTCGGATTTTCCTGTGGTACGATATCCGCGACTTGGGATTCTCCGACAAAGTCGTCGGGCCTGCGGAACATTATGCGCAACAGGGTACTATTCTTTTCAACATGGGTGTCTACAACGAAATTACGTCTTGGTACGTCGTTGAATAGTTTCGCTTGACAGCGAACTGGTTTTCAGTCGCCGGAGAAATCCGGCGACGCTTGATTGTAGTAGAAATGTTTTCAGTTACAGTCAGGAACGTGTTCTTCGGAGGAGACGATGGGAAAATATGTAATTAGAAGAATTCTGATAGCAATTCCAATGCTTGTTCTAGTTACAGTTATCATTTTTATCCTTGCAAACTTGATGCCGGGCGATGCCGCCATGGCGATGTTTGCCGGTGGCGAGGGTATGGTAACGGAAGAAGCGATCAACCTGATGAAGGAAAACATGGGGCTCAATGATTCTGTCTTTGTTCGTTATTTCCGGTGGCTCAATCAGCTGATTCATGGCGATCTCGGTACGAGCATGGTCACCTATGAATCCGTCATGGAGATGATCAAGCTTCGTCTGGGGCCCACGCTTCTGCTGATGGGGACCTCTTTGGTGTTCTCAATAATCATAGGGGTGATACTTGGAGTCCTTTCCGCGATAAAGCAATACAGTATCGGCGACTACGTCCTCACTGTGCTGAGTTTTGTAGGGAGGAGCGTCCCTATCTTTTTCGTCGGTATGTTTTTTATCTATGTATTTGCGCTCCAGCATCCCGTCTTTCCTACGGGAGGGATGCATAGGTTGGGGAATACGAGCTTCTCCGACCTGATGATGCATCTGTTCCTGCCCGCGCTCTCCTTGAGCGTCCTCCGGATCGCCGAGTTCCTTCGGTACAGCAGAGCGAGCATGCTTGAAGTCCTTCATAGTGATTTCATGTGGACGGCAAGAAGCAAAGGTATCAAAGAGAGCAAGGTCATCAAGGATCATGCCCTCAGAAACGCGCTCATCCCCATCATCACTCTGATCGGTATCAACATCCCCGTCCTTTTTTCTGGCGCCATCATGATAGAGCAGGTCTTCCAATGGCCCGGTCTCGGGACGTTGTTCAATACCGCCGTGGCTCAGCGTGACTACAGTCTGCTCATGGGACTTTGCTTTTTTTCCAGTGTGATCGTCCTTGTCAGCAATCTCCTGACGGATATCGCATATGCGGCGGTAGATCCACGTATCAGATATGAATAAGAGGTATGTATGGTCAAGGAAGCAATTTCAAACGACAAAATGGAAGTATTCGTATCTGAAAGCTTTTTCAGAAAAGCGGCGATGAGGTTCTTCAGGCACAAACTGGCCGTAATAGGGCTGGTCATGCTGACCGTCATTGTTCTCATGTCGATTTTCTATCCCATGATTGGTAATAACGCCACGGCTTTCGACCTGAACTATGCGGCTATCAACAAGGGACCGCAGCCAGGGCATCTGTTCGGGACGGACGCCTTGGGGCGCGATGTGTTCATGCGCTTGTTGTTGGGGGGCAGGGTCTCCCTCTCCGTAGGGTTCGTCGCGGCGATCTGTTCAACGCTCATTGGTATTACGCTCGGGGGAATCGCCGGATTTTTCGGCGGCAAGACCGATATGGTCATCATGCGTTTTACAGATACGATCATGTGCTTTCCGTTTCTGGTAATCTGCATGGTGCTTGTTTCAATTCTCGGCCCCGGCCTTGGAAACACGATGGTGGCCATCGCTCTGCTGAAATGGACGAATGCGGCCAGAATCACGCGGGGAGAGATACTGTATCTCCGTGAACGGCAGTTCATAGAGGCCGATAAAGCCTTGGGAATCAACCGGTTCAAGACGCTGTTCGTGCATATCATTCCGAATGCGATCAGCCCGATCATTGTGAATACGACATTCAACATGGCCGATACCATCATGACCGAGGCGAGCCTTTCATTTCTGGGACTTGGCGTTTCCCTGCCGACTCCGACATGGGGCAACATGCTCAAGGGCGCTTCGAGCCTTGTCACATTGAAAACCATGCCCTGGCTCTGGATTCCCCCCGGGATAATGATCGCACTTACCGTTCTGAGCATCAATTTCATCGGTGACGGACTGCGTGATGCTCTTGATCCGCGTATGAATATCTGAGGAGGCCTGAGGTGAAACCTATTCTTGAAGTCAGAGAGCTTGAAGTCGCCTTCCATATGCGGAGCGGGACGACTCATGCGGTCAACGGAATCAGCTATACCCTTCACGAAGGCGAGACACTTGGCGTAGTGGGGGAGTCCGGTTGTGGAAAGACGGTGAGTTCAATGAGCCTGCTCAAGCTCATTTCGATGCCGCCTGGAAAAATTGAGAAGGGAAGCGCCGTCTACAAAGGCAAGACGGATTTGGTCAAGCTTTCAAACAAACAGCTAAGACCCTACAGAGGACGTGAGATTTCTGTCATTTTCCAGGATCCCATGACTGCGTTCAATCAGGTCATGACAATCGGAGATCAGATGGTCGAAGGCCATATGGCGCATTTCAGGAGTTCGCGGAAGGAGGCTCTTGTAGAAGCGGAACGATTGATGGAGCTTACTGGGATTCCGTCGCCGGGAACCCGTCTCAAAGATTATCCAAGCCAGTTTTCTGGCGGTATGAGGCAACGGGCGATGATTGCGATGGCTCTGATGTGTAAACCGAGCGTCCTCATAGGGGACGAACCGACTACGGCGCTTGACGTTACGATCCAGTCCCAAATTCTCGATCTCATGAAGGATATCAAGAAAAAATTGGGCATGTCGATCATGTGGGTGTCTCATGACCTCGGCGTCGTCGCCGGGCTTGCGGATACGGTAGTGGTCATGTATGCAGGAAAGATTGTCGAGAAGTCCTGTGTCGATGATCTGTACTATCGTCCTTTGCATCCGTATACGAAGGGGCTGCTTGCGAGTCTTCCGTCCACGGATGTCGATGTGGAGACGAAGCGGCTTACCTCTATCGGCGGGTATCCTCCGATATTGACACACGAAATCGTGTCATGTCCGTTTGCGCCAAGATGCAGCCGGGCGTCTGAAAAATGCCTTTCGGCATGTCCATCTCTTGAAGACAGGGGCGGCGGCCATAGCGTCGCCTGCTTCAATGCATAGGGGGCGGAATATGGAAGAGACGAAGACGATTCTGCGAGTACAGGACCTCCATGTGCATTTTCCAGTGAAACGGGGGATTCTTTTCAAGAAGACCGTTGCTGAGGTCAAAGCCGTTGACGGTGTTTCCTTCGATGTCCACGATGGTGAAACCGTAGGTCTGGTGGGCGAATCGGGCTGCGGCAAGACGACTACAGGCAGAGCCATCCTCAAACTGATTGAACCTACGGGAGGAAAGGTCTTCTATGACGGGGAGGACATATCGAAGTATTCCCAAAAGGAGATGCTTCCGCTGAGACATGGGATGCAGATGGTGTTCCAAGATCCATACGCTTCCCTGAATCCCCGGATGAGTGTCATTGACATCATTACCGACCCGTTGCTGGAACACAAGATAATCACGCGCGGCCAGCGTCAGGAAAAAGCGAAGGAGCTTTTGGAGACTGTAGGACTTGATCCGAGATATATGAATCGTTTTCCCCACGAGTTCTCCGGCGGACAACGACAACGGATCGGTATCGCCAGATCGCTGGCTTTGAATCCAAGACTTCTGATATGCGATGAACCGATCGCGGCATTGGATGTTTCGATTCAGGCCCAGGTCATCAATCTGTTTCAGGATCTTCAGGAGAAGTTGGGACTTTCCTATATTTTCATCGCCCATGACCTGAGCGTCGTGCGACATATAAGCGACCGTATCGTCGTCATGTATCTAGGCAAGATTGTCGAAACGGCTGACAAAAGGGCCTTGTTCAAGAATCCCTTGCACCCGTACACTAAAGTGCTTCTTTCTTCCGTTCCTACGCCTGATCCCGCCCGTGAAAGAACAAGAAGCCGAATTGAATTGACCGGTGAAGTTCCGTCTCCTCTGAACAAGCCCAAAGGATGTCCTTTTTGTACAAGATGCCCCTATGCGGTGGATGTATGCAGGGAGAAGGAACCAAAGACCGTACAGGTCGAGAAGGGGCATACCGTGGCCTGCCATCTTTTTCAAGAAGGGGCGGAACAATGAAAATAGGCTTATGGACGGGATTCTTTCTGCTCGAGAAGGGCGGGCCCGACCCCTTGCGAACCGTCATGGAGAATGTCCAGAGGATACGGCACGCAGGGTTCCTCTGTGGGGAAATGGATGAACGCAATGCGTTCAACCTGTTTGTCGATTGCGACGAGGAGGAATGTCTTGCTCGTGCGAAGATTCTTGCGGAGCTGAGGTTCTTTACCCAGTTGCATGCGCCCAAGCCGTCTACGGATATTATCGCCCAGAAGCTGATGGAACGTCGGATTCTACAGGCTTGTTCGATCATGGACGTCGGTACGATTGTCACTCATCCATATGTGCCAACGCAGGGGAGGGCCGAACCGAAGGTTGAAAATCTTGAGTTGTTGCGCAGATTCTGTGGTGAAGCCGGTCTGAAAGGACTTCATGTCGCACTGGAAAACCAGATTTATTCCGTTGACATGGACTATTACTTGGCCAAGGTTCCCTCTTTGGGGGTGAATCTTGATTTCGCCCATGCCTTGGCGTCTGGACTTGATGTCCCCGATTTGATTTCGCGGTATGGTTCCCTGCTGTACGGTCTCCATGTCGCCGACAGCGATGGTCGTCGGGAGGACTATCATATTGTTCCCGGCAAGGGCGCGCTGGATTGGCGTGCGGTTTTCACCGCATTGCGTCAGGCGAGGTACGCCGGGGATCTGCATCTTGAAATAGTTCACGAGAGGGACGAACGTCCTGAACTGAATGACATGACCGCTGAATCCGCTTATGTGACTACCGCAAAATTGATGGAGGCTTATAATATATGAGTGCGAATGTAATGATTATTCTATATGCGGTGATTGCGGCCGTAGGCAACGCCTTGCTTTCCTACGGGCAGAAAAAGGCCGCGCCTGTGAATAATCTCTATTTTTTCCTTGGAATCGCGGCGTTCGTCTTTTTCGTCTGCAACATGGTCGTCGGTTTCTCGACGAAGGACGATTCCTTGTCCGTATCGAAGTTTTTCTCCAGTCCGAAAGTACTCTTCTGGGCTGTGGTCTGCGGGTTCGCGTTATTCGTCCTCTATTTTGCGATTAATCACCTGTTGGTCGGATATGGAGCTTCCATGTATGTCGTTTATTCAGTATTTTCAGTATTCTTTACCTCGATTATTGTCGGTGTGTTTATTTTCAGGGAACGGATCAATGTCTGGCATGTGCTTGGAATCATTGTGAGCTGTATCGCGGTCGCCCTGATAACGATCGGCAACGGCAAGAGGTAGCCAAAGGGATGGAGTGTATGGAAAAAGTGATTCTTGCGGAAGAAGATCTCAATGTATTCAATACGAAACGAGATTCATTGCAGCGCGTTGTATACAGCAGGCTTATCACCATGTTCATGAACAAGGAGCTTGTGCCCGGACAAGTACTGAATCGCCGTCAGCTCGCCGAAGAAATGAATGTAAGCGTCGCTCCTGTTCTTGAGGCTCTCGTCCTTCTTGAACAGGAGGGTTTCGTCTCTACGTTGCCGAGGAAAGGAACCATTGTAAGTCCTGCCAAGGATTCTGATATCTTTGGACATCTTGTCGTGCGTGAGGCTCTTGAAGTCGAGGCCGCCTGCCTGTATTGCGGAGAGAAGGTCCGCTCCAACTATGATGAACTTCGAGCCTATGCCGCCAGCATGGACGAGCTTCCTGTCGACTCGCTTGAACATGCGAAAATGGAAACGATTTTCCATGCTTCTTTGGTGAATCTCGCAGGAATAAAAAGTCTGTTCCATGAATTCGTCCGCATCAATAGGGTCGGTTTTTTCTACAAGATAAATACCATGCGCAGTACCCCCTGGACCGAAAGCCAGCTGCATGTGGATCTGGTCGACAATCTATGTACCGACGATATGCTGAAAGCGGAAGAATCGATCAGATACCATATCAGAAGCGGTAAGCCTTGGCCATCGGACAGGAGTTGAGGGGGAGGATATGAAATTCAGTGTTGAAATCACAAGGACGGAACGGTTCGACGTCGTCGTATGCGGCGCTGGGCCGGCAGGCATCGCTGCCGCGGTACAGGCCGCACGAGAAGGGTTGTGTGTCGCCCTCATTGAACAGAGCGGATGTTTCGGCGGCAATATGACCAGCGGAGGCGTCTGCCATCTGCTAGGGGGGAGGCGTTGGGATGAAGCTTCCCGGACGATGGTTCGTGAGGTTGGCGGTCTTTTTGATGAAATCACGGATCAGCTGATCGCTGAGGGGAATGCGGTAGACCCTGATACCATAGATATCCATCACAATCCTTTCGGGTGGTACCCGAGAATGGCCGCAGGAATCGCCTGTGATGTTGAAGCCCTGAAACTGAAGCTGGACGGGCTGATCCTTGAAAACGGGGTAAAGCCTTTTTTATTCACGAGTATCGTAGCCGCTCATGTCGAAGACGGTATCATAAGGTATGTTGTGGCCCATGACCAGACCGGATTTAGGATATTTGAGGCGGAGACATTCGTTGACGCTACCGGAGACGCGCAGCTTTCATATCTGTGCGGGTGTCCCGTGGACAAAGGCCGTGACGAAGACCACCTCATGACGCCGGCGACCTTGATCATGCATGTCGACAATGTCGATATGGATGCGTATGTAGCCTATCAGAACGCCCATAGTCAACCGAAGCTGATTGACATCATCACAGATCTTCGCGCACGCGGAATATGGACCTTCCCCTTTGAAATATTCATTGCCATTGAACTGAACGACAAAGATGTCTGCATGGTGAATACGCTCCGGCAGGTCGGGATAGACGGTACGGACGCCGATTCTATTTCCGCTGCGATGATCGACGGCCGAATGTCGTCTGCGAAATTGCTTGATATCATGCGTACACATTTCCCTGGGTTTGAACATGCCCGCATGCGCCTTACGGCGAATCGTGTGGGGATACGGGAAAGTCGACGGATCGTCGGTAGGACTCGGACGACCTTGGATGATGCGATGCAGGGAAGACGGTACGACGATGAGGTTCTGAAAACCACTTATAACTTCGATCTGCCTGATCCCAAACGTCCGAGCTTCGACCCTATGCTTGGCTCCGTGTCGAATCCAAATGCGACGAGAAAACATGTCGCAGTCTATGCTCCGTATCCGGTGATGCTTCCCATGCATGTTGACAACATGGTTGTCTGTGGAAGATGCGTCAGTGTGGAACGTGAGGTTCTGGGGCCTATGCGGATAACAGGCCCGGCGATGATGGGCGGACAAGCTGCCGGTTTTGCAGCTTCCCTGGCTCATGTCGGAAAACAGCATGTAGCTTCCGTCGATGGAAGAGATATCAAAGAAAAGCTCATTGAAGCCGGTTGTATTCTATAATAGAGGTGGTAGAGTGATGAATGAGAGACTTACAGGTATTTTTACCGCGTTGGTGACGCCCTTTGACAAGGATGGTAACATCATGTTCGATTCCTTGCAGAAGCATGTGGATTATCTGGTGAAACAGGGAGTCGATGGATTTTATGTGAATGGAAGCACAGGAGAATCTTTCCTTATGGCTCCCGATGAAAGAAAACAGGTTCTTGAGGCGGTGCTTGAAGCCAACGGGGGAAGAGCTTCGGTCATCAACCACTGCGGGGCGATCGGTACGGAACTTTCTCTTGACCTTGTCCGTCATTCGGCGAAACTTGCCGTGGATGCGCTTTCTTCCGTTCCTCCATTCTACTATTCGTTCTCTCCCGATGAACTTGTGGGATATTACAACGACCTTGCGAACGCTTCGGACAAGCCGTTCATCGTCTACAATATGCCGAAATTCAGCGGTGTCGTGATAACGCCTTCTCTGATGGCCAGACTCAGGGAAAATCGGAAGATACAAGGGCTCAAGTTCACGCATAATGATTTCTTCGCGCTCCAGCAGATCAAGGCTTCCGATCCAGACCTGATCGTTTACAACGGGTATGATGAAATGGCCATCTGCGGATTGTCCCTAGGTTGCGACGGGGCGATAGGCAGTACCTATAATGTTATCGCGCCCCTCATCATTAGATTGAGGAAGCTTTGTCTTGCGAATGATTATCAGGCCGCGCTGGCCGTCCAGTCCGTCATCAATGACTATATTGTCACGATGAGCGACAAGACGGGCAAGCTGTTTGCGGTTCTCAAATACCTTATTTCAGAAAGAGAGGGGGTAGACTACGGCATATGCCGCAAGCCATTCGCCGAACTGACGTCCGCCGATAAGGAAATCTGCCAGGGGCTATTGTCCTCCTTTGATTTCTAGAAGACCGCTGCACATCGCCTACGAAGGAGGAAAGCGCCATGCGACCCTGTACGTCCACCAATATTCATGAGATGTATCTTGAGACTCCCTACTATTTCACGATAGAAGAGAGTCTGCATGCATGCCGGGAAGCCGGCTTTCGGGCCGTGGATCTGAATCTGCATACGGCTACCTTGCCAGGGGGGCCGCTTGCGGACGACCGGACATGGAGGGATTGGGTGTCGAAGATCGCTTCGATACGGGATCAGCTTGGAATTACATTCCCGTATGCCCATACGCATTTTTATGTCTGGCCGGTCTCCGATGCAAAAGAGCTTGCAAGGCATGAAGAGTTGTTGTGCAGGTCCATCGACGCCGCGGGCATGCTAGGGGTCGGGTGGATTGTCGTACATCCTTATTCCGTCTGTGACGATGCCTGGTATTCTCGGAAAGATTCGCTTGAGTACAATCTGACATATATGCGTAAGTATGCCGATGCCGCCAGAAAATATGATAATCTGGGGCTGGCGATTGAAAACATGGTCGAAGACCGGAAGAAACGAAGGTTCGGCAGTTGCGTGGAAGATCTGTTGGAGCTGTACGACGCCTTGGACGATTCCATTTTCGGCCTGTGCTGGGATTTCGGACACGGCGTCCGTTCCAATATCGATACCGGAGCTTCTTTACGGCAGATGGGCAAACTGCTGAAGGTTGTACATGTACATGATACGAATGTCGATGCGGATCATACGCTTCCATTCCTCGGAACTACGAAATGGGCGGAAATCATGCCTGTATTGAAAGAGATCGGTTTCGAGGGGTACTGGAACTATGAGTGCCATAACTATACCCGCTTCCTGCCCTTGGATGTCAGGAAGACAGCTTTGAAAATGGCATTCGATATCAACAACGATATGATACGGATGGCGGGTTTGACTGAAAGCTGAGCCGGAACACAGCCATATCGATATTTATTTCTGAAAAAAGGCTTTTGAAGAGGGGGCATAGTACGCTTGGCGATGTCCTCATATTGCAGAAGGAACCGGGCGCCCCTGTCGTATCCGTGACGAGAGCGCCCGGTTCCTTCTGCGTTTCGCTTATTCTGTGGTTCATCCTATGGAAAAAGCAATGCTGATCCAATAGCCGGAACGGAGTGCCGCTCTTTCTCCATATTACGTCTCCATTCCTTTGGCACGATTCCTTTGCTAAATCCCGCCTTTCTCCCCCCTATTTTCCCATCGACGGGGGGGTGCTTTGGTTTGTGTTGTAATGATAGTATATAAATTAAATGATAGTTATACTATCAAATAATGATACACTGAACATTGAGGGCGATATGAGAAAAAGAAACAGAATTGCCGCTACGGTTTTCTCTACGGCGACGGCGCTGGCGTTGCTGGCGGGTTGTGCGACGAAACCCGAAGGCGTGGGCGCGCCGACGGAATCTGTGGGCGATACCAACAAGGACGGGAACTACAACATCCTGTTCATCACCACCGATCAGGAACATTACTTCTCCGAATACCCTGAAGGCAACGAGTTCAAGGCCCGGCAGCTGCTTGCCGAACTCGGCACTACCTTCGAGAAGCACTACGCATGCTCCAACATGTCCACCTCGTCCCGGTCGGTCATCTATACGGGGATGCATATCACCGATACGGAAATGCTTGACAACACGATCATCGTGTTCACATCCGACCATGGGGAGATGCATGGAATCGGGTTGTTGCAGAAGCATGGCGTGCCGTTCAATACGCTCACTACCGTCAACTCGGTGAACATGGGACATCCTGAAGAGGTCTATTCCTTTCTCCGGAAGCTTACCGATCATATGCAGTTCCTCCCCGTGGTCGAGAGCCTGCCGCAGGACGTAGAAGCGGTTCGGGGCATGACGAACGCCATGCCTCCAGGCCTCTACACGCTCGGCGCATTGCGTACAATAGCCCCGTTTTCAGTTACAGGCTCCGGCTATGGCTCGTTCCTGTGCGCGGTGTATGATGTGTGGAAACGTCTGGACATGGGGCGCAAGCATGTTCAGCTCATCGATGTCGCGATAGAGAACTTGAAAGGGAGACCCGCTTCGCTGTGCGTCCACGATCCGCTGTGCGGACATTCCGGTACGGTGGAGTCCAACGGGGATGTCTACTGCTGCGACCGTTATGCGTATGAAAACTATCGGCTTGGAAATATCATGCGTGAATCGTTGGCCGACCTCATGGAGAGGAACCGTCCGTTTGGAATGTCCAAGACCTACGGCCTGGGTTCTTTCTGCTTCGAGTGTCCGTACGTCAAGCTGTGCTTCGGCGGATGTCCGAAGGATCGGCTTGACGGTTCGCTCAACTATCTGTGTAAGGGCTACAAGATGTTTTTCCAACGGATATGTGAAGATCGGGAAATGCTAACGGCCCTCTAGTGCGATGAATTTCTCTTTTCTTCTGATGATTGAAGTCTTGGAACTTTCTCGATATCATCATATCAAATGATAGATGATTTATGTATTGTCGGAGTATTTTATGATAACATATAAAAATAAAGATAACGAGAACGCCAGGGTGCGACGGCGTTTCAATTTCGTCATGGACAAGGCTTTCGAGCTTTTCGTTGAAAAGGGCATTGGTCCGGTGACGATGGTGGAGATCGCTGACGCCTGTAATTTCGGAGTGGCGACGCTCTATCGGTATTTCGGGACAAAAAAGGAACTTGTCATAGCCATCGGCACGAAGAAGTGGCAGGAATACGCCGTTTGGGTCGAGGAAGCCTACAGAGCCAGAAACGGCGAGACGATGACCGCGAGGGAGGAACTTGAGTTTTACATAGATTCTTACCTTGAACTATACCGGAATCACAAGGATATCCTTACGTTCAACTCCAATTTCGACATGTTCGTGGTTCATGAGCATGCGACGGCTCAGGAAATGAAGGCTTATTACGACAGTGTGGCCGTGTTCAGCGGCAAGTTCCATACCGTGGTAGAAAAAGCGAAAGTCGACGGGACGATCCGTACGGATATTCCCGAGCAGGACATGTTCTATGGCGTCATGTATACGATGCTCACCGTGGCTACGAAGTTCGCCTTCGGGACGGTATATCCTGTGGATTACAAGATTGACTATTCGCAATCGCTCGACCTGCTCAAGCAGATGTTCATGACGTATTATACACCCGTTGAGCGGGGATAGCCGTCAGATATCTGAGGCCTTGCTTGTTTCTTGGTTGTTTTTTGCTTATTGGCACGCAAGGATACTGACATGTCGAGATACGATGTATGGCGACATGAGGCGGTCGGTGTTTTTAAAATTACCAATGAATAATCTTAAACTTCCGGTTGCGCTTTGATGATTCTCCACAAGGTGGTCCTGCTGAGCTTCAGTATTTTAGCGGTCTCCGTCTGGTTGCCCCCCGTTTCCTTCATGACTCTACGGACTATGTCGGCCTCGATTTCATCCATCGGCCTGTGCAGATTCACTGGCTGATACGATTCCTCCGATTCCGAAACATATCCGATATATCGCTCTTTCTGTACGACTCTACTGACATCTTCCTGCGTGACGAATGAGCCGTCGGACGTGATTGCGAGTTCCCTGGCGACACGCTTGAACTGTGAGAAGTTGTTTGGCCAATGGTAGTCCTGGAGCATGTTCATCGCTTCGGTTTCGGCCCCTGCAAGCTTGTGGGGAAGTTCCGTATTGAGTGAACTCAGCGTTTTGTTGAATAGAACCGGGATGCAGCCCTTCTGTTCCCGGAGCGATGGAACGAGGATGGTAATAGCGCACAGCTTGTCTGCGAACATGGAACCTGCGGAGGAAAATTGCGTGTCTCTGCCGTGGATACAGGAAAAATAGAGCTGATTGTTAGCGCAGACGTCCATTTCCACCAGATTGGCCAGCAAACGTGAACTCCTCAGTGGCGATATCCTGTCGATGTTCTGGAAATATATCGTATAGCCGCTCGCCATCAGAGGCGAGGCGTGGTGTCCGTATAGGAAGTCCCATCCCCTGTCGTTGAGCAAGTAACAGTCAATGACTACCAAGGAATTGTTGCTTCTGCCACCATTCATGTATAAATAGTGAACCAACGATTCTTTTCCAGTTCCATCTTCACCTGAAACCAAGACTGGATAATTCGTGCTTTTGATTTTTGAGACCTGATTTTTCAATGTGTTCAAAGTCCCTGCGAAATAGAACATACTGTTATAGTAAGCCTTTTCGACGTCGCCTTTGGAGAGGAATGTTATCCCTGACTTGTCGGTTGGAAGGGGGCTTTTCCTCTGAGTGAAGAAAAAAACGGTGTAGCGGTTGTCGTCTGCTTCCATTTGAGCGCCCCTGATTGAATAGATTTTCCCATTCCTGATTCTTGTTATGTGCCTTTCCTTCTGTCGCTTGGTTTCTGCAATCTCCTCCCGTAACAATTCCAATAATTCATCCGAAGTATCTTCGACCGTGGAGAGGATTACGTTCTCATCGGTATCGAAAAGAACGGTCTGGCTGATTTGCCCGTTTATCAGTTCCCTCAGCATTCGGTTTTCGTTTCTGAGGTTCTTTTGATTCGAGCAGGTTTTTATGACCTGATCAAACGCATGACGTACGCTGTCCATGCCGGATGTTATCAGAAAGGAGTTCATTCCGAGCCTTCTGGCCGTTTCATTGACGACCATGTCGCATAGCACGGAAGAATAATCCTGTTCCTGGCATTGTTTCAGGACTTGCTCTACCGTATCGGTCGACGTGACTGTGTAGATGTCGATCTTGTAGTCGATCAACTGGCACAGCTGCATCGCGATATCCGTAATGTCCGTGAATGAGACGATGGCGGTCTTCATGTCCGCCGTATTAGCTAGTTTCAAGGCGCACAAGATGTCGTACATGGAAATCTCGACGTCGATGACGGGAATCGGGAGCTGATGCAGAAGATGCGCCGTCATCCCCCGGGATATTACCGCATCATAGTTTTTATGGAAATTCTTTCTCGCGATTTCTAACCCTTGTTCAAGGTCTCCCACCAGTGTCGTCAGTTCTATCTGGGGATATTCATCGACCAGACGCATCATCAGATTTTTCATGCCGTCATACGGCGCGATGCCCAATACTCTTAGTTTTCTTTCCATTCTGTACTCTTTTTAACTGTTTGGTGAAACCAGTTTAACATGAATTGTTTCAAAAATGAACGTAAAAAAGCATTAAAATAGGTTGCAATTTGAAATATTGGATTTAAAACTATTAATTGTCAGTGATTGATATGACAAAATTTGATTGTAAATTAAAAATGTTTCAAATATGAACATTGTTGGGATGAAAATGGAAAGACTGATGGTAATTGCGGATGATTTTACAGGCGCCCTAGATACGGGAGTACAGTTTGCCCAGCATGGCGCGATCACCAAGGTCATGACAACCGCAAGGTCTATGGATTCCTCTCTGAATTCCGAAATTCAGGTCATCGTAGTCAATTCTGAAACAAGGCATCTTTCTCCGGAAGATGCGTATAAGACTGTATACAGGATAGCGTCAGCCGGATTGAGAGCGGGTGTCGGATATTTCTATAAGAAGACCGATTCCGGACTGAGGGGGAACATCGGTGCTGAACTTTCCGCAGTAATGGATGCGGTGCATGCCGACAACTTGCAATTCTTTCCCTCTTTCCCGAAGATGAATCGGACCACGGTCAATGGTATATTGAATATCGACGGGCTACCTGTCGCGGAGAGCGTTTTCGGCAAAGACCTTTTCGAGCCGGTCACGAAGTCTTCCGTAAAAGAAATCATATTGTCGCAGACCGACAAGCCCGTCTATGAACACACCGACGTCTCCACGGCTGATTCAAGAGAAGGCATCCATGTGTTCGATTCCCGTTCAGATGCGGATTTGTCGGACGGAGGGGCTTCGCTTGGGAAAAAAGGGCTGTATTTGTCAGCGGGATGCGCCGGTTTCGCTCCGGTCCTTGCCGGCATTCTCGGTCTGCATGGTTCGCCGCTCCCCGTTCCGAAACTGGAAGCCAAGCTCATGGTCGTCTGCGGAAGCCTCAATCCTGTTACGGTACAACAGGTGACGGAAGCGGAACAATCCGGCATGCATAGGCTGACGCTGTCAGCCGAACAGAAAGTCAACCCCGAATGCTTTGCGAATGATTGCGGTCGGTTGGCGGAGGAATGCATGGAGGTTCTGAGACAATCGGGATGTTGCATAGTCGATGTGGGCGATTCCGATTGTTCATCCGCAGCTCAATATGTCCAGAAACACAATCTCACCGTCCACGATCTCCGGATGAATATCGCGACCTCCCTTGGTGCCATGGCCAGGAGTGTGTTCGATCTTGGTTTTGATTCGACGATGATGTGCATCGGCGGAGATACGTTGCAAGCGATCGTCGAGGCGTTGGGGATATTCGAGATAACCCCCATCTGCGAAATCATGCAGGGAGTCCCGCTGTCGGTAATCAATTACAAAGGAAAAGAATATCATCTTCTCACGAAATCCGGGGGCTTCGGCAATCCTGATTTGCTACGCCGGTTGTTCGCCATGATGAGTTCAAGGAGAAGCGCATGATGTCGGAATATGTTCTGAGAATGCCGGGAGCCGTATATGGCGGAGAAAATTCCTTGGCACGAATTTGTGATGTCCTCACGGAAAACAAGGTCTCGAAACTTGCGGTCTTCACTGACAAGGGGATAGAAAAGGCGGGACTTGTCGATTACCCGATGGAATATGTCAGGAAGAGCTGCGTTTCTTACAAGGTCTTCGACGATCTTCCTGCGGAACCTACGTATATGCAGGCGCAGAAGTTGGTCGACCAATGCAAGGAATTCGATGCGGACTTCATTATCGCCGTTGGCGGCGGAAGCGTGATGGATACGGCGAAGCTCGCCAGTATTCTCATGGCTTCCGCATACGGGATCAAGGAACTGCTCGACACCCCAAAGCTCGCTTCCAAGTGCATGAAGAGCCTGATGATTCCGACTACCGCCGGAACCGGGGCCGAAGCGACGCCCAATGCGATTGTGGCCGTACCTGAAAAAGAGTTGAAAGTCGGTATCGTGAACGTAGCCATGATCGCCGATTACGTGATTCTCGATTCCATCATGATCAAGAACCTGCCGAGGAAGATCGCGGCGGCTACGGGTATCGATGCGCTGGCCCATGCCATCGAATGTTGGACGAGCAACAAGGCAAACCCGTTCAGCGACACATATGCGATGAAGGCGCTGGATTTGATTCTGAACAACATTGAAATGGCCTGTGATGATTCTGAGGCAATGGACGCGAAGAACAAGATGCAGCTTGCCAGCTTCTACGCCGGTGTCGCTATCACTGCGTCGGGAACTACGGCGGTTCATGCTTTGAGCTATCCCCTTGGCGGAAAGTATCATATTGCCCACGGAGTGTCCAACGCAATTCTGCTTGCCCCCGTGATGCGTTTCAACGAATGTGTCTGTCGTGGAAAACTCGCCGAAGCGTACGACCGTTGCATGAAGGGCGGCGCTGTCACCGCCGAAGAAAAAAGCCGGGCGATCATCAACCGGATTGAAGGGATTGTGGAACACCTTAATATCCCGACGAGCTTGAAGGAGTTCGGAGTGCCGAAAGAAGACCTCGACCTGTTGGTCGAAGCCGGAATGCAGGTGACCAGGCTTCTTGACAACAACATGCGGAAAATGACATCGGATGATGCCCGGAAGATTTATTTGGAAATCTTGTAAGGAGTTTTTATTTATGAAGCGTACTGAGATTAAAGGAATTATTTGTCCTATCCTCACTCCAATGAACGATGATGAAAGCATCAATTTCAACGGACTTCGCAGTGAGATCGACAGGCTGATCGCTGCGGGTATCTATGGAATCTTCTGCTTCGGTACGAACGGCGAAAACTATGCGCTTTCAGAAAATGAGAAAATCGAGGTCCTTGAAGCGACGATTGATCATGTCAATGGAAGGGTTCCCGTATATGCGGGTACCGGTTGCATTACAACGGCCGATACGATCAGGTTGAGCAGAAAAGCTCAGGAACTCGGGGCCGACGTCCTGTCGGTGATAACTCCCAGTTTCGCGGCGGCGTCCCAACAGGAACTCTACAACCACTATGCAGAACTCGGCAGACACATTGATATTCCCATCGTCATCTACAATATCCCCCCAAGGACCGGGAATAAAGTCCTGCCCGAAACGTTGGCGAGGCTGGCTAAGGACGTGGATGTGATCGTTGGCGCGAAGGATTCAAGCGGGGATTGGAACAATCTTGAGGCATATATCACCCTTACTCGTGATCTTGATAAAGATTTCCGTGTTCTGTCGGGCAACGACTCTTTGATCCTGAAATGTCTGCAAGCCGGCGGGGCCGGTGGTATCGCCGGTTGCTCCAACGTCTATCCCCGTTCCCTTGTCGCAATCTACGACAAGTTTGTCACGGGAGATATCGATGGGGCCATCGCCGCCCAGGATTCAATCGTCCCATTCCGCGGTGTTTTCAAATACGGCAACCCGAACACAATCATCAAGAAAGCAGCCGCTATGCTCGGGTATCCTGTGGGCGACCTCCGCAAGCCGTTCAACTACATTGTCCCGGAAGGGATGGATGCTCTGAAGAAGGTACTCGCGGAGAATAAAGAAAAGGGAATGGAGTAGGAACATGATCCAAAAACCTATCTTGGGTATTTCAATGGGTGATCCGTTCGGCAATGGGCCGGAGGTTACGATCAAGGCTTTGGCTGACAGAAGCGTATATGACCGTTGCCGTCCTCTCGTGGTCGGAGATGTCTCCTGCATGGAATATGCGGCGAAGGTCGCGAAGAAGGTCTCCGGACTCGATGTCGCGACCAGGGCCATCCATAGTGTCGATGAAGCTCGGTTCGACTATGGTACGATCGACGTCTACGACATGGGTGTCGTCAATTCTTCCGATATCCCAGGAGAGAGCGACAATCCGAAGCCTTTCGGGCTTGGCGCGACAAAGCTCGGCGGTGAAGCCGCGTTCCGGTATGTCGTCCGGAACATTGAACTTGCGCTGGCGGGCGAGGTTGACGCGACGGTGACGAACGCTTTGAGCAAAGAGGCCATCAACATGGCTGGGCATCATTATAGCGGACATACGGAAATCTACGCCGACTACACCCATACTGAGAAATATACGATGATGCTTGCCCATGAAGACCTCCGGGTCGTCCACGTCTCCACGCATGTGTCCCTTCGGGAGGCTTGCGACTGCGTCAAGAAAACCAGGGTTCTTGATGTGATCAGGATTGCGAATGAAGGTTGCAAGGCCATTGGGATCGCCCGCCCGAAGATTGCCGTCGCGGGGCTCAACCCCCATTGCGGTGAGAATGGAATGTTCGGAAGGGAGGAAATCGAGGAGATTCAGCCTGCGATTGAAGCGGCTCTCGCTGAGGGGATTTGTATTCCGGAAGGAAAACCCACCCCCCCTGATACTGTTTTTCCAAAGGCGCTTGGTGGCTGGTACGATATCGTGGTATGCATGTACCACGACCAGGGGCATATCCCGCTCAAGGTCAAAGGGTTCGTCTACAACAAGGAACTCGGGTATTGGGACGCAGTCTCCGGTGTGAACATTACGCTCGGCTTGCCAATAATCAGGACGTCCGTCGATCATGGAACGGCCTACGATCATGCTGGAGACGGTTCATCCAACGCCCTCAGTCTGGTGAATGCGATGGATTATGGAATCCTCATGGCGGCGGCAAGGACGGGAAGATGATGAAGTTTGTAATGACGCAGGCGGTATGTCCTGAAGGTCTGGAGTTGCTCAAAGGCAGGGCCGATTGGTATGTCGCAGACAATGGGAATCCCCATGAATATCTTGACAAGATGCGGGATGCCGACGCGCTAATCGTACGTATCGCTTCATGCGACGGGAAAGTGATCGAGAATAGTCCTAATCTCAAAGTGATCGGGCGAACTGGTGTCGGGTATGATTCCGTCGATGTCGTGAAAGCGACTGAAATGGGCATTCCCGTCGTGCTGACGCCTGGTGCGAACACAAGGAGCGTGGCTGAGCATGCTGTTGCCATGATGTTCGCCCTCGCGAAGAATTTCTATGAGGCCCAGACGGAAATGGCGAAGGGCAACTGGAAGATTCGCGATGCGAAAAAGGCTTCCGAACTAGAATGGAAGACGGTCGGTATCGTTGGATTCGGGAATATAGGCAAGGCGACCGGGCGGCTCTGCGAAGCGATTGGAATGAAGCTCGTCGCCTATGATCCAGTTCTTTCACAGGAACAGGTCGAGGCCCTTGGAGCCACCTATTGCGCGAGCCTTGACGAACTTCTACCCCAGTCGGATTTCGTGAGCATCCATGTCCCACTTGTCAGGGAGACCGAGAATCTGATTTCCAGACGGGAGCTTGGACTCATGAAACGGACTGCGTTCATCATAAACTGCAGCCGTGGCGGAATCATCAATGAAGTCGATTTGGTCGATGCTCTCAAGGAAGGAAGAATCGCAGGCGCAGGTCTTGATGTCTACTGCGAAGAGCCTCCCGCTCCGGGCAATCCGTTGTTCGGTTGTCCTGGATTGCTGTTAAGTCCCCATTCCGCCGCCCAGACCCGCGAAGCGGTGATCAAGATGGCGAAAATGTGCGTCGAAGGGTGTCTTGCGGTCTGCGAAGGGAAGAAGTGGCCCTACGTGGCTGATAAGAATGTCTATTGTCACCCGAAATGGAAGGGCAAGGACTGGGCGTTCTAAAAGTATTGGAATTTGGCACGTTGTGCTTGAAAAAGGAGAAAGGAAATGAAAAAAGTAATTGCGATCATGCTCATTTCATGGATGGCTATCGGGTTTGTATTTGCGAACGGCACAAATGAAGCAGATTCTGCGGCATGGGCAAAGACGGTGGATGTGATAGCCCCTGTCAAAGCTGGCGGTGGTACCGACCTTGCCGCTAGGGCGATTTTCGATAAAGTCGCGAAATTGTCTGGAAACTCAATCGGTATCGTAAATAATGATACAGGAAACTGTGTCGTTGCGTTTGAGGAAGTCAGGAACGCTGAGCCGGACGGTTCGAAGATTCTGTTTTTCAACGGTGGATTTCTGACAAGAATCGCTTCAGGCGTTTACAATCATACAGTAGAAGACTTCACAATTATTGGAATCAGCCATGGAGCGGATCCCGCCTATGCCCTCATGGTGTCTGCAAACTCCGGGATTCATAGCGTCGAAGACTTGAAGGCCTATGCTCTTGCGAATCCCGGAAAGGTTCTTTTCGGTTGCAACATGGGAGGAACGACACAGGTCATGGGTATGGATCTTGCCAAGACCTTGGGTGTGGAATTCAAATTCGTCCATTCAGGTTCTGACACAGCGACGCTTACAGAACTTGTCGGAGGTAGCATCAATGTGTGCTATGCAAACGTAAACCAGGCCAAACAATATGCTGAAAGTGGCAAGGCTGTTATTCTTGGTGTTCTTGGACAAGATAACAAGGGTACAAGAAGCCCGATTCTCCCGGAATACCAAAATCTCATCGAACTCGGTTACGACACGTATTTTGGAGTCTACATCATCGTGCTTGGTCCCAAAGACATGAATCCTGAACTTGCCAGAAAAATCTATGATTATTTGGTTCAAGCGTACAATGATCCTGACGTGATCACACTTCTTGCGCCGGCTGGGCTTACAGGTGTCTATGTGCCGTTTGACGAGGCTCACGATATCCTTGTCAGAGATCAAGCCAGTTATGTCGAGGCATTTTCTCAGAAGTAATCCTTACGGAGGACAATTGTATGAATCTAAGCAGAAATCAAGTTACCGGAATACTTCTGGCTATAGTAGGTGTTATCGTCCTAATAATGGTATCTCAATTCACGACTGCAATGACGGCTAGTTACCCAGGTCCGAAGTTATTGCCCCTGATTGCTGCTGTAGGTTTGATTGGATTGGGACTTGGCATATTCTTTGAAAAGGATGAAGAAAACAAGATAAAAATCAATCTCGAAGTATTGAAAAGGCTAGGTATCATATTTGGTCTGACCATTCTATATATCCTTGGGTTGAAATATCTTGGATTTCTTTTATCAAGTCCCGTCTATATTTTCCTTGTTACCATCGTGTTTACGAAAGCAACGACGGAAAACAAAAGCAAGATATGGCATTTGATTGTTTTCTCAATTGTCATGACTCTTCTGATTTACTTCCTCTATACACAGGCTTTCGGTTTGAGATTACCTAGAGGAAAAATTACGAAATTCTGAGGTAGAGAGGAGGATTCGTTATGATAACTTTTTTGGCTTATTGTTTACAGACCATTTTTGCTCCATATAATCTTCTCCTGGCGGTTGTGGGAACCTTCGTCGGTATTATTTTTGGTGCGATTCCAGGTCTGAATGGAACGCTTGCAGTAATTTTATTTATGCCTATGACATATTCCATGAATTCAGCTGCGGCTATTGTTTTCCTCATGTGCCTTTGGATTGGCGGTGCTTCAGGGGGATTCATCGGATCGGTTTTACTTGGAATCCCTGGAACGCCCGCTTCTGTCGCTACTTGTTTTGACGGACATCCGATGGCGAAGAATGGATTGGCCGGGAAAGCCCTGTCAATTGGAATGGTCGCTTCATTCTTCGGAACAATCCTCAGTGCATTGATAGGGGGGATATTGAGCCAGCCCATCGCTGAGGTTGCGTTTTTGCTTGGGCCTTGGGAATATTTTGGACTTTGTTTTCTTGCCATTACCCTCGTGATTTCAGTTTCGAAGGGGAACATCCTGAAGGGGCTGGCCTCTGCCTGCATCGGTCTTCTGGTCGTGTCGATCGGTCTGTCCCCAATCGATGCAGAACCGAGGTTCGTCTTCGGAAACATCCAGCTCCTTGGTGGTGTCGGAAGTCTACCGCTTATGATAGGCGTGTTCGGCTTTTGTATGATTTTCTATGAATACGCTAAAGGGTTTGAGAAAAATCCAGAAGTCCAGCCCTATACAATAAAGGGATTCGGTGTTCCATTCGCTGAAATTGTACAGCATATCAGAACTATCATCAGGTCTTTCGTCGTGGGTCTTGGAATAGGCTTCCTTCCCGGGATGGGCGCCGGCCTCTCAAACATCGTTGCTTATTCCATGGCGAAAAATAGTTCTGCTGAACCGGAAACCTTCGGGAAAGGCAATCCTGATGGTATCTGGGCTTCGGAAGTGTCGAACAACGCAGCCTGCGGGGGGGCGATGATTCCTATGGTCTCTCTTGGAATTCCAGGTGATTCGACTACCGCCGTGCTTATCGGGGCTTTGACTCTTCATGGGCTTGAAATGGGGCCGATGGTATTTCGCAATAGCGGGAACGTAGTGTATCTGATGTATTATACTGTTATTTTCTGCGCCATACTGTGTCTTGTGTATCAACGGCTCGGTGTAAAGTATTTCCCGAGAATCCTTAAGATTCCCTATTATTATCTCTATCCAGCCTTATTGTTGATTTCAATGGCGTCTGTCTATGTTGATTCTTCGAGCATCTACCGATGCGGTCTGACGCTTGTGTTCGCTCTTCTTGGTGTTCTGATGAAATTTGGGAATCTACCCACTTCACCGCTCTTGCTTGCGTTTATCCTCGGGCCGACTCTCGAACTGAATATGTTGAAGGGGTTCCAGTATTCTGGTACCGCCATATCCTTCCTGACAAGGCCCATTTCCTGCATCTTTATTCTTATCGGCGTCATTTCTGTCGTCATAGGACTCCGGAAAGAAATCAGTATGAAAACAAGGGGAGTGAAATAACATGTCTTCAGCTACATTGAATCGCTTCGGTGTCAAAGAGTGGGAAAAAGAGCAAGAACCATTTCAAATGGCTCCTCATGTCTACTATGTGGGAACAAAGTATGTCGGAAGTTATCTGATTGATGCTGACGATGGTCTCGTTCTCCTTGATCAGGGATTTGCGGAAACTGTGTATCTGCTTTTTGAAAGTATCAGAAAGCTTGGGTTCGATCCTCAGAAAATCAAACATATCCTGGTAAGCCATGCGCATTTCGATCATTGTGGTGGCACAAGGCTAGTCAAGGAATATTCAAACGGGAAGGTCTATATGTCCAAAGAGGACTATGAAATGATGAAAGACCATCCTTCATGGGTCTATTTTGACTATCAGAACTGGATTGACTTTGAACCGGACTGCTTCTATGCGGATAACAAAGTCCTGGATTTCGGCAACATCAAGATTAAAACGATTCTCACCCCGGGGCATACTCCCGGAACGACTTCGTTCTTTTTTGAAGACAAAGATTCACGGGGCATGATATATAGATGCGGAATCCATGGGGGTGTCGGCATAAATACGCTGATTCCAGAATTCTATAACCAGACACCGGGTTGGCCCCAGAATTTGCCGACGCTCTTCATCGAGTCAATGAAAAGGATGTTGGGCGTCGAAGTGGATATACCTCTTCCTTCGCATCCAATGCACATTCCCGTCCTGGACAAGGCTGGCCGGTATGTGGAGGGTGTGGAAAATCCGTTCATCAATCCCCAAGGATGGAAGGATATGATTAACCTTCGCATCCAGCAGGCGGAACCCCTGATAAGAGAGTGAATATGAAACCATCCGCTTCGTTGTTCGGTGACTACAGCACAATAGAAAAAATCCTATCGAAGACATCGATTCCCCAGATGTTCAAGGCCCGTCAGATTTTCACAGACGAAAGTATCGGGGATGTTTTCGAGGAAACGACGGCGAAACTGAACACGTCCGGCATCTCCTCGATGTTCAGACCCGGAATGAGTATTTGTATCACGGCTTCGAGCAGAGGTATCGACCGGCAGAAGGAAATCCTCAGGGCGATAGTCGGGTTCGTGAGGGAACGTGGCTGTCGTCCGTTCGTCATTCCCGCCATGGGCAGTCATGGCGGAGCGACCGCGGAAGGGCAGCTGGCCGTTCTGGATGAATACGGCATTACGGAAGCCTATCTTGGCTGTCCGATAACATCCTCCATGGAGACGGTACGGTTGGGGGCTGTATACGATGCGGGAAAGGAGCTGGAAGTCAGGATCGACCGTTGCGCCGCCGAAGCAGATGGGATAATCGTCTTCGGCAGGATAAAGCCTCATTCCGCTTTCCGGGGCCCGTATGAATCCGGCTTGATGAAGATGATGTGCATCGGAATGGGAAAGCAGGAAGGCGCAGAAAGCCTTCATCGCGACGGATTCGGAACATTCAAGAATAGGATATTCCTGTACGGCGACTTCATCAGAAGGCATGCTCCGGTCATGTTCGGCGTTTCGACGATTGAAAACGCCCATGACCGCTGCAATAGGATCGATGTGATACCCTCAGACGACATCCCGGAAAAAGAACAGGAGCTTCTCAAGTTCGCTTCATCGCTGATGCCTAGGCTTCTGATCCCGGAAGCGGACGTCCTGGTGGTACGGCAAATAGGCAAGGACTTTTCGGGAAGCGGCATGGATCCGAATATCACCGGGACTTGGGCGACTCCATATGGGGGAGGCGGCTTGAAGAAGCAGAAAGTCGCCGTTCTGGATGTCACGGACATCAGCCATGGGAACGCTTTGGGGATGGGCAACGCCGACACCATTACCCTCCGTCTCTTCGACAAGATTGATTTCATGGAGATGTACCCGAACGCTCTTACCAACACAGTGTTCAAACCAATCAAGATGCCCATGGTCATGAAGAACGACAGGATGGCGATACAAGGCGCGATCAAGACCTGCAATGACTTTGATCCAGAAAACCCAAAGGTAGTCATGATCAAGAATTC
The DNA here is from genome assembly GCA_023401595.1 of Spirochaetota bacterium. GTDB lineage: Bacteria > Spirochaetota > Spirochaetia > Sphaerochaetales > Sphaerochaetaceae > Spiro-02. Next base: position 51,114 of record JAEXDQ010000010.1, on the reverse strand, counting down.
CATGGACATCAGCGAGATATATCTTTCACGTGCGTACTGGAACGAAGTTGATGCGATTGAGGGCTTGGAGAAGGTCGGGGGATTGTTCGATCTTCCTTTCGATGAAAATGGAAATATGATTCTCTGATGATACAGGTAGGATGCGGGTGGCTCGGAGCTGACGCTTCGGCGTGCCGTATCCGGGCCAGTTATCATATCTTCCTTGATGAATTCAGCATATTGATGAATGAAAAAATACTGACCCGACGTTACAGGCTTTTCCCTGCACCGTCGGGTCGGATGATTGTTTCCTAGGCCGGACTGGTCTATTTCAGCCCCATGACCTCGAGGGTATAGCCGTGGAGCCATTCCTCGATGCCGGTCTGTGGGACATCAAGCGCCCTGTACGTAGGTTCCGCGGAGGGATAGCCTCCGACCTCGTTCTGACTGTTGATGATTTTTCCAGTGCCGTTGTGGAACTCTTCAATGAGCCTGAGATCGGTCTCGTCCCGGTCCGCCGGCCTTGCACCTGAATACTTGAGGACATATTCTGGAACATCTTCGGCGGGAAGCACCGGCAGCCCCTCTATCCAGATAGGTTTCTCATCAAGAAGCGTGATGGGGATGGATTCATCCGTCAGCTTTCCCGGAGTTACGCCGTCTTTCTGATAGATGACGTTGTCCTCGAGATATCCCCGCTCGTCGTTTTCAGGATAATTGGAACCTACCATCGCCACGACCGTGGTGGACGGCCCCTCTTTTTCATAGTTGCCCACGATGGAGACGACCGGCGTTCCGGGCTGCTCGTCCAGACCCTTCCATTCTTTAGGAATCCATGAAAGCCGGATCGCCCATGCGCCGGGATTGTAGATCAGGTTGTTCAGGACGATTCCAGAGGAGTTGCCCTTGAACCAAGGATTCCTTTCATAGTTGTGCGCGTAATAGTTGCCTATGATGGAAATGTTCGTACAGTCGTCCATCACGAGGGTTCCCATGGAATGGTTCATCGTCTGTTTCTTGTGAACCGACCATGCAAGGCCTTCGGAAATGAAGTTGTAGCTGTACGTAATGTCATGGGATGCGTTTTCCGGACCATATCCACGTTTGCCTGAAATGGAGAGGTTTTCATCGACGCCCCAGGAAACGGAACAATGGTCTACGACGATATTGTACGAATTGCCGTTTGCGCTTGTTGATATCTCGGGTTCAAAGCCCTCTCCGATCTCAGCGCCGGCGTCTCCCATCCTGAATCTGACATGCTGCATGACGATATCGTGGGTATTGAACGTAATACCACCGCGGATGCAGGTGATACCGGGGCTCGGTGCGGTCTGTCCGGCGATCGTCATATACGGGTTGTTTATCTTTATCTGTTGCTTGTTCAGGTCAATGACGCCACCGACCTCGAACACTATGACACGAGGCCCTTCGGCTTCAAGCGCGGCCCTGAAAGAGCCTTCGCCGTCTGCGTTGAGGTTCGTCACCTTGATAATGGTCCCCCCGAGACCCCCCTTCGTTTCCGATCCGTATCCGATAAGTTCCACAGGTGCTTCATGGCCGTTCGCCTGGGTGTTTTGCGATTCTGATATTGGCTGAGAAAAAGCAGGCAATATCATGCAGAATACACATACGAGAGCAAAAATTCGTTTCATGCAATTTCTCCTTGAACCCAGTGTAAAGGGTTTGCTTTTTTACACAAGTGACAATTGCAATCTGATGGTGACACATTTTGCGCAAGCCCGGATCAAGCCCGATACGGTGCATCTGTCTGATAGCCGACGTCCCGTTGCCTTCCGTTCCTGGACGTTTTCATGAAGCTTTTCAAAAAGAACGGTATCGTATAGCGCCTCGCTTTGTCAGTCCGGCGTTTCCATTCTCGATAGATGGGGCCGTTGGCATGGCGGGGCTATGCGCATGCCGACGCCCATGGCCTCAAATCCGATTTATCCGGCAGGCCGAACGCTTTATGCGTCGGAATAGGGGAGCCATGACCCGGCGACTGGCGGATGTCGATCGATATAAGGATTCTTATGTCGCGCTGCCCGGCGTATCGGTCCTGGCGTATTCCACCTGGACCCAAGGGTAGAAGGCCTTGTCGCCGTGGACATCTTCAAGCCTACCCAACTGACCGCGGCCGGCGACAGGCGCGTACTTGCCGTCATGGATCGGATCTGCGTAATGGTCGAACCACGTCTCCATCAGGGTTCTCATTTCCGTAGCCTTCGATTCTATGAATTCCGGGCCGTAGATGAAATACCGGTTTTCATTGAGCAGGTTGAAAATCTCATCAGGATCATGAACGAGGTCATATAGTTCATCGGGACCGTCCGGATAGCGATGGATGTACTTCCACTCTTTTGTCCGGACCATGCGAGATTGACCATATTCATCGTAGACATTGATGCTTTCGTGGTAGTCGTCTTGCCGTCCTTCAACGAGGGTCTTGGCGAAACTCCGGCCGGGCAGCTTGTCTGCTTCGGGGTTCTCGATTCCCACAAGGTCGAGAAGCGTGGGCATGAAATCGTATGCGCTTGTCAGCGCCGTGCTTGTGACGCCCCGTTTGAAATAGCCCGGGCAACTGAATATGCACGGGACCTTTACGCAAGTGTCGAACAGATTGAGCGGCTGGGTGCAGTTCCCTTTGCCCCAGATGCCATGCTGTCCGCAGGCGAAACCGTTGTCGCTCATGAAGACAATGATGGTGTCGTTCAGTATCCCCCGTTCTTCAAGCTTGGACATGACTCTACCGACGGCGTCGTCCACTCCCTGGACCGCCGCATAATAGCCGGACAGCAGGTCCCTCATGGTCAGGTAGCTTCTCCCTGGATCGCAGAAGGTCTCGCTGTACTGTATGTCTACCGGATGTTTCAGGCTCCATGCGCTGCGGGGATCCTGCCGTACATCGGAGAATGTGCAGTTGTCATAATAATAGTCCACATATTCACGCTTATGCTGATCTACATGCGGGCTGTGGGGAGCAGTGAACGCGAAGTTGAGGTAGAACGGTCTACCATCCTTTGCGTCGCATCGCTCCTCGATGAATGCAACGGCGTCGTCGCAGATGACGTCGGTCAGATACCCTTCCGACTGGATTCTTTCCGTCCCCCGGTAGACGACCGCGTCGTGGTAGGTTCCGCTGCCGCCGCAGGTCGTGAACCAATGGGAATACCCTTTCTGGGGTTGTCCGGTGGCTCCCAGATGCCATTTCCCGCTCTGCCCGCAGACATACCCGTGTTTCGCCAGCAATTCCGTATAGCCGGTGAGTCCTGCGAGGTATTCAATGGAGGTGGCGTCCTTCTGGCTGTCGCCGTTTCCTATGCGGAGCCAATCGTGGATTCCATGCTGGGATGGTATGCGCCCGGTGAGAATCGACGCACGGGCGGGGGAGCAGACCGGAGACGTACAGAAGAAGTTTTCAAAGCGTACCCCCTCGTTGGCGAGCCTGTCTATATGCGGGGTGCGGATTTCCTTGTTCCCGTAGCAGCCCAGCGACCAGGCTCCCTGGTCATCCGTCAAGAAAAGTATGATATTCGGTTTTTTTTTCATGATTGCGTATCCTTGTCGTTTATCCTTTTATACCGATTTCGGCGGTTCCTTACTCAACATGGCTCCGAGTGGGCGCGGCAGGTTTTCAAGGAGCCTCCAGCGAGCGCCGCAAATCCGGCGGTACTATATGCTAGAAACGCAGCCGCAACCTTTTTCATGATGATATCTCATTTTGGATGAAAAAAATAGATAACTAGCGCATTACCCCCATTCTTTCCAGGCCAGGGCGGAACATATGGCATGATACTGTATCCTATGACAGCGAATTTGAGTTGTCAACCAGTTTTTAAAAATATTTTAAAAAGTGTTTACAGATTAAACCAATGATGCTAACCTTATGTCAGCAGAAAAGAGGAGGTACCGTATGGAAGCGACGATGCTTCAAGAAATAATGACCGCGCCGTATGAAATAGAGTTCAAGGAAGTCCCGGTCCCTGAAATAAAGGATAATGAAGTCCTGGTCCGTATCATGTACATAGGCATTTGTGGAAGCGACATCCATGTATATCATGGCAAGCATCCGTTCACGAAATATCCCGTTACGCAGGGACATGAAGTATCAGGTCAGGTCGTCGCGTTCGGCAAGGAGGTCTCCGACCTGTCGATCGGCCAGAAAGTGACCATCGAGCCGCAGATCGTCTGTGGAAAGTGCTATCCTTGCCGCCATGGGAAATACAACCTGTGCGAAGAACTCAAGGTAAGGGGATTCCAGGCGACCGGAACCGCTTCGACATACTATGCCATAGAACGGAACAGGGTCACGCCGCTTCCCGATGACATGGACTACAAGGACGGGGCCATGATCGAGCCTCTCGCCGTCGCGGTGCATGCCGTCGGCAGGGTCGGCGACGTCTCCGGACTGAATATCGCGGTCATCGGAGCCGGTCCTATCGGAAACCTGGTCGCCCAGGTAGCCTTGGGGATGGGCGCCGCGAAGGTAATGATTACCGATGTGAGCGACTACCGCCTTGACTTGGCGAAGAAATGCGGGATAGACGCAGTGTACAATACCGTGAGAATTGACTTCGGCGAGGCCATGGTGGATGCTTTCGGTTCCGACAAGGCGGATGTGATCTATGAATGCGCGGGGAACGACGTCACGATGGGCCAGGCGATCAAATACGCCCGCAAGGGCAGCTCGATCATCCTGGTGGCCGTATATGCTTCAATGGCGAACATAGACTTGGCGGTACTCAATGACCATGAGCTTGATTTGAATACCACGATGATGTATCGGCATGAAGATTACCTGAAAGGTATCGAACTTATCGCGGCTGGAAAGATACATTTGAAAATGTTGCAGAGCAAGGTGTTCCCGTTCAGGCGATACTTGGATGCGTATCAGTTCATCGACCAGAACCGGGAAACGACGATGAAGGTGCTTATCGACGTCCAGGATCAAGGATATTGATTTCGGTCCCGGCTGGAATGAAGGGAGCGTTGGCGCCGTTGCGATGCTCCTTTTCTGCATTGAGAAAGAATTGTTACGAGGTAGAACATGTTTGATGCCATCGCCCTCGGCGAACTGCTGATCGATTTCGCCTGTACGCAGGTAAACGGGGATGGATACCCCATCATGGACGCCCATCCCGGCGGTGCGCCGGCGAATTTCCTGGCCACGATCCAGCGCTTTGGCGGAAAGACCGCCCTGATCGGCAAGGTCGGGACGGATGCGTTCGGACAATTGCTCCGCAAGACGCTTTCCGATATTGGAATCTGCGATACAGGAATCATCTCGACGGACACCGTGTTCACCACGTTGGCGTTTGTTACCTTCAACGAGCTTCACGACCGGCAGTTCTCGTTCGCGAGAAAGCCCGGCGCCGATACCTGTCTGGACAAGAGCGAAGTCGCCACACGGCTTATAGATGAAGCAAGGGTATTCCATTTCGGTACTCTTTCCCTTACCGACGAACCCGTTCGTAGCGCGACCAGCTTCGCCGTGGAATATGCCCGTTCCCGTGACGTCCTGGTTTCCTATGACCCCAATCTTCGCAAACCGCTCTGGAAGAATCTGGAAGATGCGAAAGAGCAGATGTTCTGGGGGATCGGAATGGCCGATGTGGTAAAGATGAGCGACGAGGAAGCCCGCTTCATGTTCGGCGATGTTCCTTTGGAGGAGGTCGCTATGGCGGTTATCCACGACTACGGGGTGAAGCTTGTCTACATTACGCTTGGCAAGGACGGTTGCCTGTTCGCGAACCGGCATGGCCTTGGAAGGGCCGGCACCTACGATGAAGGTATCGTCGTGCGCGATACGACCGGGGCGGGGGACATATTCGGCGGTAGCGCCATGTGGGCCTTGTCCCGGACGGGCAAGAGTCCCGATGCGCTGACGATCGATGAGCTTCGGACGATTGTCAGGTTCGCCACCATCAGCGCCGGTCTTTCGACGACAAAAGCCGGTGGAATCAGCAGTATCCCATCGTTGGATGAAGTCGAAGGGAGGATATGATGAAAAATATCATTGGTTTGCAACATATCGGGATGCCTGTCAATGACAGCGCCGCTACCGTCGCGTTCTACACGAAGCTTGGTTTTTCGGTTGCATATGAGACCTTCAACGGCGCTGAGCATGTGGTGTTTTTACAGAAGGGCGAACTTGTCCTGGAGACATATGAGAATCACCGCTCGGCTTTGCTGGACGGCGCATGGGATCATGTAGCCCTCGGCGTAGCCGATATCCAGAAAGCATGGGACGAGATCGTCGTGGGGCTGGGGTTGCCGAGCCTTGAAGGGGCGATCCAATTCCTTCCATTCTGGGAAGCCGGCGTCAAGTTCTTCACCATCAAGGGGCCTGACCAGGAGAAGATCGAATTCAGTCAGATGCTGTAGCGGTCTGTACGGTCTGTACGTTGAGGGAGGACATGCCGGCGGCTTTGAGAGATGCTTTTGCATAATCCTCCTAAAACCGGTATGCTGATCGCATGGATGCCATTCCTCCTCTGAAGATCATAGCCAGGATACATAGCGATTTTCCTTCGAAATTCGGTATCCCCCGGCAAAGCGGCCTGGTGAAAGCCCTTCGTTCTTCCATTGTCTTCGAGCCGGAGTTCAGGAATCCTGATACAGTGCGCGGTCTGGAAGAATTCTCCCATGTCTGGCTGATCTGGCAGTTCTCCGAATCCCTGCGCGACACATGGACTCCGACGGTGCGCCCTCCGCGTTTGGGCGGGACCGTCCGCAAAGGCGTATTCGCCACCCGTTCCCCGTTCCGGCCCAACGCCCTGGGGCTTTCCTCGGTGAAACTGGACGGCATTGAAATCCTTCCAGGACTAGGTCCCGTCCTGCATGTCTCAGGCGCTGACCTGATGGATCTGACTCCGATATTCGATATCAAGCCCTATCTGCCGTTCGTGGACGGACACCCCGACGCTACAGGCGGATTCGCCGAACGGTTCAAGGATTATTCCCTTCGAGTCGATTTTCCTGAGGAACTGCTGGCCCTTGTACCCCCGGATCGCCGCCAGGCATTGATCGAGGTGCTTTCCCAAGACCCCCGTCCCTCGTATCAGAACGATTCCGAGCGGGTCTACGGTATGGCGTTCGCCGGACTGGATATCAGGTTCGTCGTGCGGGACGACGTCCTTTCCGTCGTGCAGATTCTCGGATGACTCGCCATTGGTTTTTCTTCGACGGCCACCGTCAGGGCGTTTCCTTTGTATTAAAAAAATGATGCAAACTTGCGTCATATTCAATCCTGGTGTATAATTAAGAAATTTCCTCCTGCCCATTGCGATGGTTTGGAGGAAGGATCGTCGACTATCGGTCCGGCTGATTTCGGCGATCGTCGCACCTGACATTCCGGTATTGCCACCAGTATTGGAATGAAGAAAAAAAGGATACAGATGAAGGATTGGAAAAAAGAACTTGCGAATTGCATTCAAACGGCTGAGGACTTGGGAAGGTATCTGCCTCTGACGGAAAAAGAAAAAGACACCTTGTCCCATATCATTGAAAAATACCCCATGGCGATTACGCCATACTATCTGTCCTTGATCGACAAGGACGATCCGAAAGACCCCGTTCGTAGAATGTGCGTCCCTACGTTGGATGAATCTCTGTTCGGAGGGGTCGAGGACACCAGCGGGGAAGCGGGCAACACCGTATTGCCTGGATTGCAACATAAATACACACAGACCGCGCTGATTCTTTCGACGAATCAATGCGCCATGTATTGCCGCCATTGCTTTCGAAAACGCATGGTCGGGACCGACACCGATGAGATCATGCGGAATTTTCCCGATATCATCAGGTATATTTCGGAGCATACTGAAATAACCAACATCCTCATTTCCGGTGGCGACGCGTTCCTCAACAGCACTTCCGCATTGGAACGATATCTGGATGGACTTTCCTCGATCGATCATCTCGATTTCATTCGGTTCGGCACGAGGACCCCGGTCGTATTTCCTGAAAGAATCACTGGAGACGAGGAACTGCTGAACCTTCTGGCCGCATCTTCTCAGAAGAAACAGTTGTATGTCGTCACCCAGTTCAACCATGTCAAGGAATTGACCGACCAGGCGGTCAAGGCTATCCATGCGTTGCTTCGTTGCGGAGTCGTGGTCAAGAACCAGACCGTATTGCTGCGCGGGGTCAATGACACGCCCGAAGCCCTCGGAGCGCTTATGAAGAAGCTGACCGCCTGCGGCGTGGTTCCGTACTATATTTTCCAATGCAGACCCGCCGCCGGTGTAAAAAACCTGTTCCAGGTGCCGTTGTCGGAAGGATATGCTATAGTACGACAGGCGAAGGCCATGCAGAACGGTCAGGGGAAATGCATCAAGTACTGTATGTCGCATCCTCGGGGGAAAATTGAAATCCTCGGAATGTCGGACGGCAAGATGCTGTTCCAGTTCCATCAAGCGAAGGAGCCTGCGGAACTCGGAAAACTGTTTGCGGTGTCTCTTGGAGAAACGCAGGGATGGTTGGACGAGAACCTCTCCTGAATAGGTGGCTGTCTGTCTTCACTACAGGCCCTTGCAAGGAATGTCACGGAGAAAAAGGCTTTTGGACAGGTTGCGCGGTACAGATATCGTTGCCGTAGGAGCCGCGGGTACTGTCATGGATACAGTCGTTTTCTTCCGAAAAGGAGTTGTTGTGCCTATTCTCACCGTCAACGGTATCGATCTGTATTATGAACAAGAAGGGAGCGGGAACCCTTTGCTTCTCGTCCATGGCAACGGCGAAGACCACACCATTTTCGACAAGCTCGTCCCGTTGCTGAAAACAAGGTTCACGGTCTACGCCATAGACTCGCGTGGCCATGGGAAAAGCTCGAAGGTCGAGACCTTCGATTATCAGTCCATGGCTGATGATCTTGTCGCATTCATTACGATCCTTGGGCTGGACAAGCCTATGCTGTATGGCTTCAGCGACGGTGGGATACTCGGCCTCCTGCTGGCCTCCCAGCATCCCGATTTGCTGTCGAGGATGGTGATCAGCGGGGCGAACGTCACCCCTGACGGTATTCGCACGGGGTGGCTCCGGCTGTTCAGATTCATCTATCGGCTCACGAAGGAGCCGAAGATACGGATGATGCTGGAACAGCCGAACATCGATGCCGGACAACTGGCTCGGATCTCTATCCCCACCATGGTTGTCGCGGGCAGTCACGACATGATAGCCCGCGGACATACGGAATATATCGCCGCCCATATCCCTGGCAGTCGGTTGAAAATCCTGGCCGGGGAGGGGCATGGCAGCTATGTCGTCCATAGCGTAAAGCTCTATCCGATCATCATGGAGGCGTGTGAATGACGAAGGCCTAGTACAGCCGTATCGAGGAGCGTATGCTTGAGTGCATGAAGGACAGCGCCCATGATAAAGCGCATGTCTATCGCGTGCTGTATATGGCCTTGGCCATCGCCAGGGAGCAACGGGGCGTCGATCTCGATCTGTTGGTCGCCGCCTGCCTGCTCCATGATATTGGGCGGCCTGAACAGTTCGCCGATCCCGGGGTGTGCCATGCAACGGTCGGCGGTGAAAAAGCGTACAGGTTCCTGCTTGGGCAAGGGTGGACCGAAGCCCGTGCGGCGCAGGTGAGGGCCTGTATCCAGTCCCATCGGTATCGTGGTGACAATCCTCCAGCGACACTGGAAGCAAAAATCCTGTTTGACTCGGACAAGCTTGATGTGACCGGGGCTATGGGAATCGCCAGGACGTTCCTCTATATCGGTCAGGTTTCCGGCCCCCTGTATTCATTGGACGATGACGGTATGGTGCTTGATGGCTCTTGCGATACCGCCCCCTCGTTTTTCCATGAATACAGATTCAAGCTTGAAAAACTATACGACGGTTTCTACACGACGACGGTGCGGCGAATGGCGGAACGCAGAAGGCATGCGGCGACGGAGTTCTATACCTCCATGCTCGATGAAGCGACCGAGTGCCACAGGCTGGGGAAATCCTGTCTGGATGATGTTGTTTCGCAATGACCCCATGACGGCCGGCGGACTGAACAGGGCGAGTGCCGATGCCGATACGGCGGAATACCTCAATCATCATCCATCCGGTTTCCACGGCATGCGACGCATCTACCATCGGTGATATCGGCCAATGCCGCCCGCGACGGCTTGTGCCGTGAGGTTCCCGCCATATCCATTCCGGATAATACGAAACAGGACCGCCGTTCAAGCCTTCCGACTTGCGCGACGGTCCTTATTCTTCATTACGCTCATACCTTATGTCGCGATTTCGCCGTTCAGTCACCTCGCCATTCGCTTTGCCCTCTAGCGGTTTGAGATTTGGTGATTACGTAGCTCCGGCGGCCCGCCGTCCCGCGATATCGAAGCGGAAATTATTTTGTCCTGACCTGTCCGTTTTCGACGATTCTCGCGGCGCTGTCGAGCAGATCCTGCGGTATGGTCAGTCCCAGGCGTTTGACCACATCCATGTTGAACCATAGTTCAAAATCAGACGGGTCGGTCAGGAACGTCGTTCCCAAATCCCCTGGCTTGGCCCCGTTGATGATCTGTTCGATCATTTTACCTGTGTAGACGCCCGCGTTGTAGTAGTTGAACCCCCAGGCGGCGAATACGTCGAGCCCCTCCGACGAAGTCGTGTCTCCGCTGAACAACGGCTTGTTCGCCTTCGTGCAGACATCGGCGAGGGAGGCCAGCGCGGAGATGACCGTATTGTCGGTGCCTACGTAGACGGCGTCAACCCTGTCGATGATCGACAACGCCGCCATCTTGACTTCCGCGGAGTTCGAGACCGCCGCCGTGATAAGCTTCACCCCGTACTTGTCGCATGCTTTCTGCGCCAGTTCCATCAGGGCTACTGCGTTCGCTTCATTGCTGGCATATACGTTTCCGATTGTTTTCGCTCCCGTAAGGTCGAGCAGCAGCTTGATCTGCGATTCGACCGGGCTCAGGTCGGAGACCCCGCAGACATTCGTGTTCTGGGGACCCTCGTAGGAATCCACCAACCCCGCCGCGATCGGGTCTGTGATCGAACTGAACACCACAGGGATATCGGTGAACACGTTCGCCAGAGCCTGGGCCGTCGGCGTCGCGATTCCCACCACGATGTCCATTTTGTCCGACTTGAATTTCTGGGCGATGGATGCGGCGGTGGAAATGTCGCCGTTCGCATTCTGCAAATCGTAGGAGACGGAAAGCCCCGTACTCTCCAGATAATCCTGTATCCCCTGCTCAATGACATCCAAAGCCGGGTGTGCAAGCAGCTTTGAAATCCCGATTTTCGTGTGAACGGCTTTTGCGGATTGTTCCTGTACGCCCTGGGCGAGCAATGCCGCCGAAAGGGTGAAAAGCAGACCGAATATCAGTCCGATGGTTTTGATTGTTTTATGCATGACTTTTTTTCTCTCCTTGTCCTTGCGTTTCTTTATATAGAAACATTGATGTTCTTGTCAATAGAAACAACCGCTAGGATTGTGAAAATATTGTTAATTATTCGTTGACCTGCCTGATAAGGCCGTCCTACACTTGGTTATCGACGATCCGTCGAGGAAAACGGTGCCAAAGGAACAGGTGGACATGCTACAAGATGGACAGGCAGTGTCATTTTCAGGTGCGATACCCCTCCTGAGATCAGAATCTTGTTGCAAGTGTTTGCGATATGGTTCGTTCGCCTGCCGTTGTCGTCTGGAAGCGGATGGTCTGCGTCGCTGGACGCCTCCATGTCATTGGCTGTCTCGCTTGTCCAGAATCGGCTCCATCTTATTTGGCTTGGCTTCCACCGTAAGAAGTTTGATATCGGAGACGAAGGACCTGAGGGGTAGGAGTCTGGGCCGGAAGACGTTCGGTGCGGCTTTTCCTGAGATTGCTTCAGCATCGGATTCCGGTTCCTCCCGGTATCAGGGCGCTCGTGCATGGACAGGATTCGCTGTTCTCGACACGGTACGCAGATATGTCCGTCCATACCGCATGCCCGTTCCAATCGCAACGGATTCCGACGTATCTGCCGGCTATCCGCGATGGATTCCATGGAAACCGTCTCTTTGGCGGGCATTTCGTTCACGACAATATGCATCAGGAGGTTTTTATTGGAACCCGCATTTGTAACAAGCATTGTATTGGTCCTCGGGGTCGTGTTCGTCAATGGATGGACGGATGCTCCGAACGCCATTGGAAGCGCGGTCGGTACGCGGGTCCTGTCCCCTCGCACCGCGATCCTCATGGCCGTTGTCTGTAATTTCTTTGGAATTCTGCTGATGACGCAAATCAGCTCCCAGGTCGCGGATACTATTTCCAAAATGGTGGACTTCGGACCCGACGCGAGGCTTCCTGGAGAAGCGGGGCGTCAGCCTATCATCGTCATGGCGGCCGCGATGTTCTCGATCGTCGCCTGGGCCGTCGCCGCCTGGGCGTTCGGTATTCCCACCAGTGAGAGCCATGCCTTGATAGCGGGGTTGACCGGCGCGGCGTTGGCCCTCGGCGGAGTGGATTCCATCAACATGGGGGAGTGGAGCAAGGTCATTGTCGGTCTGTTCGTATCCTCCGTTCTTGGTTTTGGAAGCGGTTGGGGCATCGTGAGGGGCATCGAGCGGGTTTGCCGCCATATGAACAGACGGATCGCCGAGCGATTCTTCCGTCGTGGGGAGGCTGTCGCAGCCGGCCTCATGGCGTTCCTCCACGGGGCTCAGGACGGGCAGAAGTTCATGGGGGTGTTCATGCTGGCGATGTTTTTCAACGGATCGGCTACAAGACTGTCCGACGGCACGTTTATCATCCCATTGTGGGTGATGGTACTCTGTTCGTTGATGATGGGGGCCGGTACGCTGGTAGGTGGCAAGAAGATTATCAAGACTGTCGGCATGGACATGGTGAAGATGACGCCGTATCAGGGGTTCGCTTCCGATATCGCCGCGAGCATCTGCCTCCTATTGGCTTCCTTGACGGGCTTGCCTGTTTCTACGACCCACACCAAAACGACCGCAATGATGGGCGTCGCGGCGTCTCATCGGGTATCTAGTGTGGATTGGGGCATCGCCAGGGAGATGGTATGGGCGTGGATCCTGACCTTTCCAGGTTGTGGATTGATCGGATTTGTCATGGCCAAGTTGTTTCTGATGTGGTGGTGAACGTTTGTTCGCGCGGTACGGATGACGGAGAGAAACCGAAGAACGAAGATAAAAGGAATTGATCGCAATGAAATTCAGAAAAAAAGAAACCAACTATTTTGAGATGTTGACCGCGATGGTGGACTGTTCGATGCGGACTGCGAAACAGCTGGACGACCTGTTGCATCATTACACCGATGTCGAGGCGAAGCTGCGGATTCTCGACGGACTGGAATCTGAGGGTGACCAGATGCTCCATGGATTTTCAGACGAGTTGAACGTTGCGTTCATTACTCCGATCGACCGGGAGGATCTGCTGACCATGGGCAACAGCATAGATTCGCTGACGGATGCGATTGAACAGGTTGGGATCAAGCTGGACATGCTGGGGGTCACGTCGATTCGTCCGGGGATACTGGAGGTGTCGAAGCTCATGATAGAGGCTTGCGGTCTACTGGTTGAGGCGATGGGGGAATTTGAACGTTTCAAGAATTCCCAGAAACTGCCGAAGCTTGTGATAGAGGTGAACCATTGCGAGGAAAAGGCCGACGGGCTGTACCATACGGAAGTAAAGAAGCTCTATTCGTCGGAAGAATCCGTTTTGGATATCCTCCGTTGGAAAGAGATATATGACGACATGGAGCAGGTCCTCGACAACTGTGAGGATGTCGCTGATTTGCTCGACGCCATGGCGCTGAAGAATCGCTGATTCCTTTCGGGAAGGCCGATATGCGCCTTCCCGATGAAACCGATAATTCTGATAGGAGGCTTCAGCTCATACTGCGGTCTGCGGCCGAGGGAGCCTTATTTCAGGAAATCAAGGCGGCAGGGGGTGAAGATGTCCAGAACCTTGCCCGCTTTGCGGCATACGGCTCCGTGCAATACGTTCGGCGCGAACTTGACGCTGTCTCCGGCTTTGACGACCTGCGTGTCCCCATCGTTGGTGAATTCGAATTCCCCTTCGATGATATACGCGATCTGTTCATGAGGATGGGTGTGGGGAGCCCCTACGGCCCCTTCCTCGAAATAGACCTCCACCGCCATGAGGTTGTCGCTATGGGAAAGGATTTTCCTTCTCGTCCCGCCGCCGAGTTCGATGAACGGGGTGTTTTCGTTGTGAGTGAAGCTGTCCGACATGAAAATGCCTCCTCCGGTATCTTGTAGCATATTGATATCCCAACGCTTCATAGTTTTCAAGACGTCTCGATGGGCTTCCCCCTTATCGTATCGGTTTCTTTACTGGTTCCGTTGGTCACGCTAGTGACGCTATGTCGCGCTGGTCGTGCTATGTCGCATTATAGCACGGACGATTGCCTTTCCCAAAAGTGAGTCAATCCACGGAGTCGGTCAGGTTTTCCTTGAAGTAGATGTCGATCGGAATCGCAATCGACTGTTCCGGTTCCTGTCCCAACACTACCTTCCGGTATATCTGGTAGATCGCGGTATGGCCTTGATAGGCCGGCCTCTGGGACAGCAGGCAGTCGATGCTTCCTTCGAGCAAGCCCTCCCGGTTCTCCTTGACCAAATCGTAGCCGATGGTCACTACCCCCCGCTTACGACCGGACTTGACCAGGCTGTTTCCGAAACAATTGATGATGTTGTTCACCGTGAAGACGCCCCGGAGGTCGGAGTGCTGTTTGAACAGTTCGTCCAGCATGGCGTCGGTATCCTGTAGGGAACCGAGCATGATTTCCTGTAGCGTCATATCCGGGTGGTCGTCGAAATACCGTTTGAACCCGGCCGCCCGTTGCTTGCCGTTCACTGCGTCGGGATACAGCTGAACGCTTGCGACGGTTCCTGGTTCCCCCTTGCACAGCGCCGAAACCAATCGCCCCGCAAGATATCCGCTTTGATGGGAATCCTGGGCTATGGTCGCTATAGGGTTCATACCGGGTAATGGCGAATCAATAAATGCATAAGGGACATCCTGATGTTCCAAAAGGAGGATTTCCGCCTCATTCGCGGGTAGGGGAGCCAACAACAGGCCATCGATACCCATCTCGTACAACTCTTCGGCTTTCACCGCCATGTCGCCTTTGATTAGGCGGTCGAACTGTTTCGTCACGACGGATACCGACAATACGCCTAATTCCTTCGCAGCTTGGGCCACCCCCTGATACACCATCTCCCAATACTGGAATTCTGTATCGAACCGGGGCAGCAATACCCCGATATTATAGTTCCTGTTGAGCTTCAGATTACGGGCGTAGGCGTTCGGCTCATACCCATGCTCCTTGATAAGAGCCTGGATGGTCTCCCTCGTTTTCGCTGAGACGCCGGCCCTGCCGTGAATGACCCTGTCGACCGTCCCTATGGATACTCCCGCCAGCCGTGCGATTTCCGTAATGGTGATGATTTTTTTCTGCGTATCCATGAGCTTTTCCCATCCTTGTTGCACGTGTACGTACACGGGAGAATTGTACCACAGCTTTCCCGTCTTGCAAGGGGAAATGCCGATTCGATATCATCCCAAGTCAACCCGTTTCGTCGCGACCTTGTCTATGAACATCTGATCGTGTTCGACGAATATCATGGTCGGCCGCTGATCAAGCAGCATCTGTTCAATCTGCATGCGGGAAATGACATCGACGAAGTTAAACGGTTCGTCCCAGACATACAAGTGCGCCCTGTCGCACAGACTTTTCGCAATCAGCACCTTTTTCTTCTGCCCTCCGCTGAAATCCTCCATGTTCTTTCCAAATTGGACTTGGGAGAAGCCCAGTTTAACCAGCATCGCCTTGAAAAGCGATTCCTCGACCCCGCAGACCTCAGCGTAATCGGCCAACGTCCCTGTAAGAAAAGAGGTGTCCTGCGGAACATAGGATATCTTCAACCCATATGCAAGAACTATGGAACCAACATACGAAATCGGTTCACCCATGATCAGCTTCAAAAGACTTGATTTGCCGGAACCGTTTCTCCCTGTCAACGCGACCTGTTCTCCTCGTGCAACGGTGAAAGTCACCTTGTCGCAGATTGTTTTTTTATCATAGGAGATACGTAGATTTGCGCACCTGACCAACATGTCGTTCTTGTGGGATACCGGACGGACCTCGATCGTGTCGGAACGGTCCAGATTCTTCAGTAGCTTCTGTTTTTCTTCTACCGCTCGCTTCCTGCGGTTTTCAACGTTTTTCGACCGCTGCATCATTTTCGCCGCTTTGTGCCCGATAAATCCTTTGTCTGCGAGGTTCCCCGTGTGGTCATAGGCGCCGAACCCTGTTTTGGTTCGTTCCACTTTGTCGGACCAACCGGCGGTACGTTTCGCCGCTTCGCCCAGCCGTCCGATGTCCTTGCGTAGTTTCTCATCTTCCGCCAGTTCAAAACTATCCCGGTATTCCTTGTTTCTCCACCAGGAGGAAAAATTGCCCTGTTGGATTTCAATAGTCGCCCTGTTGATGGCCAGGACATGATCCACGCATCGGTCCAGTAGCGTCCTGTCATGGGAGACGAGGATGTAGCCCCGTTTGGAATTCAGATATCGTCCGATAATCTCCCTGCCATAGGCGTCGAGATGGTTCGTCGGTTCATCGATCAACAGGAAGTGTTCCTCTTTGAGGAAAAGGATTGCCAGGAGGATTCTGGTCTGCTCCCCTTTGCTCAAGGTGTCGAACGGCCTGTCCAGGGTTTCCTCCGGTATTTCCAGCGTCGCCATTTCCCGACATAGTTCCCATGGGGCGTAGTCTGGTTGGATTCTTTCGACCACTTGTCGGGTAGCCAGACTCATGTATGGGACCTCGAATGGGAAATAGTCGAATGCGACTGGTGATTTGATGATACCGGAGTAATGAAATTTCCCCATCAGTAGGTTGAGGAAGGTCGTCTTGCCTGTTCCGTTGCGACCTACGAGTCCGAGCTTCCAGTCCGTATCGAGCTGTAATGTGACACCAGTGAAAATATCATCGTAACTTCCATCATAGGAAAATGTTAAGTTCTGTATCGTTATCATGGACATATGTTACCTCTCTTGTTTGTACCGTCTCCTACGGGGTTCCGAATTGTGGAGGACGGGGTATATGAGGACCTTCCGATGGGAATGTCCCCGTTATGTGGATATTCCAAATCCATGTGGATATAGGAAGTCCGACGCGAACCTGGCAAGGAAGCTGCGGGCCTTTTTCGGTCATGGAATACTGTGTAGACATGTATGGAAACAGGGGGAAACTACACGAAAATATAGGAATGTCGGACAGCGCTTTCTTGCCGAAGCACAATCATGTCATAGATGACTGGAACAGTACTTCATATTATATGTGGAGTGTTAGCAAGAAAAGCTTCTCATGTCCGTTGAAACCTCTTTTCGTTGAATATGTATACAGTGACTATAGGGAAAGCAGATGGGGTGTGTCAAGCTTGTCGTCCGGACAATGAGATGCCTATCAAGGGGATATACAGACAGGACAGATATGAATTGCCTGTTGATAGTGTGCGTAAACTGATTGCCAATGCCGTGGTGCATAGAAGCTATCTCAATTATGGAAGCATCCAAGCAACAGCTCCGGACCGATTGTTTTGACCGGCTTGTAGTACAAATGGGCGACATCGGGCCATAGCCCAAGACATCGCCCATCCACTTTGGTTGAATTCTCCCGACGCCCCCTGCCGGCGTCGCCGGATTATGGCTGTGGCGTCGCTCCGTCCTGTTGTCCGTTTCCAGCCGTCTGTCCCCCGTTGATGAATTGTTCACCGGTGAAGGGGGCTGTACCACGGGGTGGACGCTCGCCGTCAAAGTTTCCGTTCCGGCCGAACCCTGGAACAAAATCTCCGTTGAAATTTCCGAAGCCACCGCCGAAACCGCCATGACCGAAACCCATGATCGCGGAACCGATGTGCGATACCGTCGATTCCACGGTGACGGAACCTGCCTCCGTACCGCCGGTATAGGAGACATTCCCCAATGCAAGACCGTTGAACGCACTTTCACTGATCAACGTGCCGCCAGTGGAGATGCTGTACGCCTCGCCGCTATTGATCGCGTCGGAAGCCAGCAAAGAAGCCGAACCACTGGTGTAATAGTCCGGGACGGTGAATCCTACGATTACGTTTCCCGACGCATCGGTCAAGGCCAAGGCCGTACCGGCCGACAGCGCGTCGCCATACGTAATTACTCGTCCCGTGGTCAACGAACCTTCCGGGGTATTGTTTCCCGCACCGCCCATCGCCACTATGGTACCTCCCACGTAGCTGAACCTGGAATTCTCGTCGCAGTCCAGACCCATTTCAGGAACCCCCGAACCAAGGGCAACAACGATCCCGCCGTTGATGACGATTGTTCCGTTTGAATCAACCGCATCGGCCTGGCTGCTGTGAACGAACATCGTGCCGCCGTTGATGGTAATGTTTTCACCCGCGTTAAGCGCGTCGTCGGTTGTCGTGATCTGGATCAACCCGCCGTTGACGACCAGGCTCGCCTTCGCCTCAAGCCCCTCAGGACTGAGCGATTCGTCCTCGCTTACTTCGTATGGAGTACCCGTAGTCTGTATGATGATGACGCCGTTGTTGACGATCAGGTTCGGGGTGGGGTCGTCGGCCGTGCTTTCTGTCTCCGCGTCTTCCGCAAGCTTCCAGCCCGCGGTCATGGCCTTGCCGACCGAAGTGACCATGATCGTCCCCCCATTGACCACCAGGTAGCCTTTCGCTTCAAGCCCCTTTTCTACGTCCGCTTCCCGGCCATTGACCTTGATGCCTTTGCCCTCTTCGCCATATACGGTGCCGTTTGAGTTGATGGTGAGGTCTCCCGCATCCATGATGAACGCATCATCGGCGTGGATACCATTGCCTTCCGCCTTCTCGTCCGTGACGATGTTGATGGTCCCTGATGTGATACGGACGGTTCCGTCGACTTTGACGGCATGTTTCTTGTAGGCCGTCACGGTCAGGGCTCCTTCTCCGCAGAAAATGACATCTCCTCCACTGGTCATCGCCCCTTTCTTGTCGTTGTCCGTACTGTCGGCCACATTGTTATTGGTTCCTTCCGCGAGATTGACGAAGGCTTTCGTCGTACTCTTGAGCTGTAGGGCGGGCAGTGTAGTTCCCGTGATATCGAGTCCGGCGAGCGTGACCATATAGTTCGCCTTGTCGCTGGTGAACATGACCGTTCCTGTGAAATCCCCGGAGAGAATGTAGTTGTATAGGCCTTTTCCGGAGTTCTTGATCACGATGTTTCCATCACTGTTCTGCGTGATCGACACCTCCGTTCCATTGTCGGTGGTGAACTCCGTTCCGTTCAGGACAATGGCGATATCCTGGAACTCATAGTTTTCCACGACATCCTCGGGATCATAATACGTCTGCGGATTGTCCGGCAAAGAAACTGAAGCTGTATAGATTCCGGTTTCTACCGTGGAGGCAAACGTGGCGGGTTCTCCTGTCCTATTCATGTCAGGCCTCATGCCGGTGGGTATGCCGGGCGCCGTTTCCATCCCTGTTCCGGCCGGCATTGCCGTCTCTGCTGGAATTGATTGTGATGATACGGGCTGTTGCTGGACGCTTTCCGTCTGTGCGGACGTCTGATTGCCTGTAATGGCACAACCCGCCAACGCCAGAATACCGCATACGAGCAGTGCGATGATACAAAGTTTTGTATGTTTCATTTGTTTCTCCATTATAATTTTTCCTGTATCACATATATGATTCTGAAAGTCGGTCGAGGCAAGCGAGGATAACTGCAAATGACAAAAACTACACAGAATCAACATAAATTGGACGTTATGAACCGCTTGTGCAAAGAATTGTCGTGACTGTTGAGGAAAATGGCATTTGCACGGAGATGATGCGGTCATGGATGAGTCATGGGTTTGAATGAATTCTACCGTCTTTCAGCTATTGACCCGGACGTACAAAAACATTTGAATGCAACTATGGATGATAACAAGCTTGTTCAGAAACCGAAGAAAGTCGTTTTTCTCGATGTAGACGGGACGATCGCCCCCTTTGGCGCACCGATTCCACAAAGTGCGATACAGGCCATCCGTATGGCGAGACAGAACGGAAACAAGGTGTTGCTCTGCACCGGTCGTAGCCGTGCCGAACTCCAGCCTCAGGTCATGGCTATCGGATTCGACGGGATGGTCGGGGCCGCCGGAGCTTTCGTGGATATCGACGGTGCCAATATCTTTTTCTCGAAATTGCAGGATGAATGGGTGGCCGAAATCATCGACTATTTCGATATGAACAAGATTCACGGCTTTTTCCAATGTCCCTCCATGACCTATGCGCGAGAACGATCCTTGGTTGCTTTCGCCGCTATGCTCAGCGCATCGTCCGAACATTCCCGGCGTGACGAGGTCGTGATTCCTGGAATCGTGG
This sequence comes from Spirochaetota bacterium, assembly GCA_023401595.1. GTDB lineage: Bacteria > Spirochaetota > Spirochaetia > Sphaerochaetales > Sphaerochaetaceae > Spiro-02. The sequence continues at coordinate 30,752 of JAEXDQ010000010.1, read as the reverse complement.
CGAAGGAGCATCTATACGAATGCCGCGATGTCACGAAAATATTTTTCCTGTCTGAAACCACGCCGGTCGAAGAGGTTCGAAGACATTTCGCGGGACGGTTCATGATCATCAACAATACGATCGGTCTGCCGGAAGAAAAAAGCGGGGAACTCTCCCGAACAGGCGTCTCCAAAGCTACTGGTATTGAAGTCGTGTTGAAGCATTATGGTTGCGACCGGGCCGATTCCGTAGCGATCGGGGACGGCTACAACGACCTGGAGATGATCGAATACGCAGGAACGGGCATCGCCATGGGCAACGGTGTCGGCTCGCTGAAACAACTAGCCGACCATGTAACCGCAGACATCAATGACGATGGCCTGTACAAAGCGTTCCAATATGCTGGTCTGATTACTTAGGCCCTTACAGACTATTGAGTTTACTTCCGTTCAGGTACGATTTCCAACCAGTAGCCGTCCGGATCATTGATGAAATAGATTCCCATCTTTGGATTTTCGAAGCAGATGCATCCCATTTCCTTGTGCTTCTTGTGCGCCGCTTCGATGTCGTCCACGGCAAGGGCGAGGTGGAATTCTTCGTCCCCGAGATCATAATGATCCTTGTCCCAGTCCCTCAGCCAGGTCAACTCCAGCTGGTGCGTTGTCTTGCCGTCCCCCAGATAGACCAGGATAAACGAACCGTCGGCCGCTTCTTTTCTTCTGACTTCCTTGAGCCCCAACGCCTCTTGATAGAATTTGAGTGATTTTTCAAGATTCATGACATTGAAATTGTTGTGTACGAAATGAAATTCCATGGTCGGTGTCTCCTCGTGTGCTTTCGTTACCATTTCCGCTTTAGGCAAGATAAGATGCCCGTACTTCTCTACATGCTCCCATGTATATTCTATCTCTGATGAGAATCGGTCAAGGGTAGGCCGACCTCCAAGCTCCACAAGCCCCTAGCCCTCCTCCGAAGTTTCCCCCACGCAAGCCGATCTGCCCGCCAATCGGACGCCGATTGAGCCCGGATTGACCCTAGCGTGAGCCTGGAATGACCCTAGAGTGAGCCTGGAATGACCCTAGAGTGAGCCTTAGGTTCTTAGAGGAAGCTCAAATACCTGACCTGAGCGGGTTATCTCCATGACATTTGCCGGGAACCCTTTTTCCTGCCAGAGCGCCTTGAGTTTTTCGCAAACCGAGAAGTCGCCCCAGAAATGCATCGGGAAAAGATATGTCGGAATGGTAGCCTCCATCAACTCTTCAGCGCCCAGCGAATAAGCCCTCTCCAGCCGGGGATCGACGGGGACGAACGCCACATCGATATTCACATCCCTCAGCTTTTTAAGTTGAACAAGGTATGACTTTGCCATCTTCGTGTTCCAGTCGTCGCTCTCTTCCGCCCAATACCAGTTGTTCAGATCTCCCGCATGATAGACCTTCCAGTTTTCCGATGACACGAGGAAAGCCACCCCTTCGTCGGTGGACTTCAAGGTTGATACCACCAACCCATCGAACGAAATATCGCTATCCGGTTTTAGGAACGCCGTCCGTTCCAGTAGTTCCGTTGGCACCCGTTTTTTCCAGATATCTGCGGAGAGGATGTACCGAATGTCTGGGACTTCCTTTGCCAGATTGAAAATCACAGGAGAAAAATGATCTCCATGACGGTGGCTGGCAAAGACATACAGCGGACGGTCCGTCGCTATACGAGGTAGATTGCCCTCGAAATAATCGAACAGCAGGGTGCGGGCCTCATCCTCAATCAGAAACGAACTATGATGGATGTATGTAACCTTCATACTGCAAAATTGACCCGAAACCACGCCGCTGTCAAGAGACATCATCACATGTATTGTGATATGATGCCCTTCGATGCCCGTTTACGACCGATTTTCTGATGGAGGGCATCGGAGGACTCCATGACGCTCGACAAAATCTATCATGCGGCCTATGTGCTGAAATCCATAGCGAGAACCACGGACTTGATTCGCGCCCCCCGGATATTTCCTGATTCAGAGGTCTATCTCAAGACCGAAAACCTGCAGATCACCGGTTCGTTCAAGGTTCGTGGCGCATACTACAAGATAGCCCAGCTGACCGAGGATCAGAAAGCGAAAGGCGTCATAGCCTGTTCCGCCGGCAACCACGCCCAGGGAGTGGCGTTGGCCGCCCAACGCAGCGGCATAGAGGCCGTCATCTGCATTCCCGAAGGGGCCCCAATATCGAAGGTCGAAGCGACCAGGGCCTATGGGGCGACGGTTAACCTGGTCAAGGGCGTCTATGACGACGCCTATCAGGAAGCCTGCCGTCTCCAGCACGAGACAGGGCGCACGTTCATCCATCCGTTCGACGATGAAGACGTAATCGCAGGACAGGGTACCATCGGCCTTGAATTGCTCGACCAGCTTCCAGACGTCGATACCGTCATTGTCCCTGTCGGCGGGGGAGGCTTGATTTCCGGAGTGGCGTACGCCATCAAATCGTTACGCCCCTCCTGCAAGGTCTACGGCGTTCAGGCCGCAGGCGCCGCTTCCATGTACGATTCCATGCGCAGTCATGAGAAGGTCACCCTCAAAGGGGTCTCCACCGTAGCCGACGGCATCGCCGTCAAATCCCCCGGAACGTTGACCTACGACCTGTGCGAACGGTATGTGGACGGTATCGTCACCGTGACGGACGATGAAGTGGCGTCCGCCATCCTTGCCCTTATGGAGAAACAGAAGCTCGTCGCCGAGGGCGCCGGTGCGGTCGCGGTAGCCGCGGCCATGTTCGACAAAGTCGATATCCGTGGGAAGAAGACCGTCTGTCTTGTGTCCGGCGGTAACATAGACGTAACGATTCTGTCCAGGGTCATAGCCCGCGGGTTGCTGAAATCCGGCCGTTCAGCGGATTTTACACTGGAATTGTTGGACAAACCCGGACAATTGGTGGAGGTCTCGTCGATCATAGCCGCACTTGGAGGCAATGTGGTCGCCGTCCATCATGACCGTTCCGGCGAGAACACGGATTTGAACAGTTGCACACTCCGGCTCACGTTGGAGACACGGGACCACAAGCATATCCGCCAAATACGCAAAGCCCTCGCCGACGCCGGATTCAAGTTCGTGGAGTAAAACAAGAGGCCGAACCCATCAACATATATTTTTGATGCGAGGGGTACATTGTCTGTGGGCATGCCGATAACGACAATACCCGGAAGGATTGAAGATATAACATCCATTTGTGGGGATTTGCCTTTGCGCCGATGACCGCAAACCTTCATGGTAGATATGCTGTTTTCAAGCCGGCTCTATCGAAATTAAGCAGGATGACCTGTTGTCTTCCGGCGGGAAGTGTTACGTCGAGGGTAGTCCTGCCGCCGTCATAGGGGTGATAACCTCAAAAATACACCTATCTCTCGTGCGCTTTCTAGGGACGGAAATGACATCCAGCCTGCCGTCGCCTACATCCTGTTCAGTATTGTCGCATCCTGTGTATTTTGCTGGTTTTGCTTATTGCGACACAAATAAGTCTCATTGTGCAAAAGTAAAGCATTCGCATTGGACCCCTCTCCTTATGATGACCGGTCAAGTATGTGTAATCGTTCTTTTTTTATCTATTCATCATATGATAAACATTATACATAAAATGTTTGACAAATTTATATTTGTATGTGAATCTATACTTGAATTCTGAATCATTCATCAGGAACTCTAGCTACGAGATATGCGACTGAGGTAAAAGGAGGAACCATGGATTTGGAAAGAAGTCTCTATCTTGAGATGTATCGTCGGATGTATCGGATCCGACAATTTGAACTTTCTGCGAAAAACTTATTCATGAAAGGCTACGTAAAGGGAACTGTCCATCCCTATATCGGAGAAGAGGCATCCGGCGTGGGAATTTGTCTTGCGTTGCATGATGATGATTTGATCGCCGGGACACACAGGAGTCATGGCCATAATATAGCCAAAGGTGCGAAGACGGATCGGATGATGGCGGAAATACTGGGAAAAGCCACCGGGTATTGCCAAGGATTCGGAGGATCAATGCATATTGCCGCCTTTGAAACTGGCAGTCTCGGCGCTTTCGGTCTGGTAGGCGCCAGTATCCCAATAGCACTTGGGGCTGGACTGGCATTCAAGATGCGCGGGGAAAAACGTGTCGCGGTTTCTTTCAGCGGCGATGGTGGATGCAATACCGGCAATTTTCATGAAAGCCTGAACATGGCATCAATCTGGAACGTCCCCGTTATATTCGTGATAGAGAACAATCATTATGCGGTTTCTACCAATTGTAGAACCTCGTCAAATATTGAGGATTTCTCCATTCGCGCCGCGGGATATGGAATTCCCGGTATACGAGTTGATGGATTCGATCCTGTAGCCGTCTATCAGGCGGCGACGGAAGCTGTGGAACGGGCAAGAAACGGAGAAGGCCCCACGCTGTTGGTCACAGAATGTTATCGTATCGAAGGGCATTACGCCGGAGAACCGGAAGTCTACAGAACAAAGGATGAAGTCAATGAAGTAATCAGGGAACATGACCCTGTCACTCATTTCCGGCAGAGATTGCTACGGGAGAAGCGGGCGACGGAAAAAGTTTTGGTCGCTCTAGAACAGGAAATCGATAAGGAACTGGAAAACGCCTGTCAGTTCGCATTGGAAAGTCAGGAACCTGACCATGCATTGGCTACAAGTTTCATCTATATGTGAGGAGAGGAAAAGAATCATGGCGAAACTTATGGATATTAACAAACGTGACGCTGTCTCCTTGGGTGCGAATATTCCTCCCGCTTCCCCGGATTTGATTATTCAAAGCGATTGTAGACGGATACTTTCGAGCCAGGAAGCGATAAGAGAGGCTTTGTCTCAGGAAATGGAAAAGGACCCGTCCGTATTCTTGATGGGCGAGGATATCGGTATTCATGGCGGTGCGTTCGGTGTTACCAGGACGTTATTCAATACATTTGGTCCAGAACGGGTCAGGAACACTCCTATCAGCGAAAACTCTTTTGTCGGCGCAGGGGTAGGGGCCGCTATCGTGGGCATGCGCCCTGTAGTGGAAATCATGTTCGCGGATTTTTCTACGCTTGCGATGGACCAGATCGTCAATCATGCCGCGAAGCTTTCATACATGACCGCAGGTCAAGTAAAAATACCATTGGTCATCAGGATGCCACAGGGGGGCGGGGCAGGAAAGGCGATAGCCGCTCAGCATTCCCAAAGCCTAGAAGCGTTGTACGCCCATTTCCCCGGACTTACCGTGGTGCATCCCTCTACTGCGTATGATGCGAAAGGCTTGTTGAAATCGGCCATTCGTTCAGATAATCCTGTAGTGTTCCTGGAGCATAAGCTCCTATACAATTTCAAGAATTATGTTCCGGAGGAAGACTATACCGTTCCATTGGGGAAATGCGATGTCAAACGTACAGGAACCGATCTAACGATCGTTGCCAATGGATATATGGTCTGGCTTGCTATGCAGGTCGCGGCGAAACTCCACGAAGAGGACGGCATCGAGACGGAAGTCGTGGATGTCATGACTGTCAGTCCCCTTGACCGGGAGACTATCGTGGAATCCGCCAGAAAAACCGGTAGGGCGATCGTCGTGAATGAGTCTCATAAAAGTTACAATGTGGCGAATGAATGGGCTCAGGCCATTATGGAGGGTGCGTTTGATTATCTGGAAGCGCCTGTCGTAAAGGTTTCAGGACGGGACACTCCGGTTCCATATGCCTACAGCCTGGAGATGGGGCAATGGCCTGATTTCTCAGATGTATATCGTGCGGCGAAAGAGACGCTGGCATATTGAATCCGGGAATACAGGAGGAATGTAGATGTATGCCGAAATAATGATGCCGAAGATGTCCAGCAATATGGAATCCGGTAAGATACTTGAGATTGTCATCGCCGATGGAAAGAAAGTGTCGAAGGATGACGTATTGTTCCAGATTGAAACCGACAAGACGACGGCAGAGCTTACGGCTCCATCCGACGGTTTGTTCTTTTTGAATCCGTCGGTTCATTGCGATGACGAAGTGCCAGTTAAGAAAATCATCGGATATGTAGCCGATACACGAGAGGAAATCCCATCGTTCGATACCGATTCTGCTACAGAAGATAATTCTGAAGAATCCGTTTGTGACGTCGGAATGCCGGAGACCATAGAGCAGGATGCGTCCACCCCTTGTCGGATATCGGAAGATGCGACTAAAGTATTGGCAACTCCGGTTGCGCGCAAGCTTGCGAAGCTCCATGCTGTTGATCTCAGGAATATCAGCGGCAGCGGGCCGGGTGGACGGATCCGGAGGACTGACGTAGAGAGCTATATCTCAGTGTCCCGGTCTTCCCAAAAGGTTGCGGAGCAATCTGATACGGTCAATGCTGACATAATTGAATTCAGTACGATACGCGCTATCTCCAACAAGAGGATTTCTCAAAGCTGGAACGAGGCTCCCCATATTTATTTAGAGACGCCGATGGACATGGATAAGGTCCTTCGTTTCAAAAATACGGTTGATCCGCAACTGAAATTGGATACAGGCTATCGACTTTCAATTACGGCCATTATTGTGAAGCAAGTGGCCGAATGCCTTGCAAGGTTTCCTGAACTGCGCGCCAAGTATGTTCAATCCGGTCTACAGATCCAGCAGGATATCAATATCGGTGTGGCTGTCGCGACGGACAAAGGACTTGTCGTGCCCGTGATAAAAAAAGTGGATGGGAAGACGCTTGCTCAAGTAAACGATGAGCTTAGGGATTTGGTAGCGGCGGCAAGAAAAGGAAGATGTCCTGTCGAAGCGCTTTCCGGCGGGATATGTACTGTTTCCAACCTCGGTACATACGATATCAGATCATTTACATCAGTACTTGTACCGGAGCAGGCCACGATTCTGTCAGTCGGTGCAATTATGGATACTCCGGTCGTCAAGGACGGTGCCGTCTGTGTCAGACCTGTCATGCAGGTCACTCTCGGTATGGACCATCGGTGCGCCGACGGTTCCACTGGGGCGAAATTCCTTTCCATGCTCAAAAAGGTTATGGAAGATTTCTAGGAAGGGGTATATGGAATTCAAAGACAAAGTAGTGGTCGTCGTCGGTGGTGCGGCGGGAATAGGCCGAGAGTGCGTCAGATTGTTTTCTGAACATGGAGCGATTGTCATGGTGGCGGACCGTGATGCGTCCGGAACCAAAGAGATCGTCGATTCTTTGACATCGCAAGGAAGAAAGGCGGAGGGATTCGTGCTTGATGTATCCGACATGTCTTCCGTGACCGCTTTATACAAGAAAGTCGATGAACTTTTCGGACGGCTTGACGTCGTCGTCAATGCCGCGTCTATTCTGGTTCTGAAAAATATCTGTGATACATCAGTCGAGGAATGGAATCGCGTCATCAATATCAACCTGACGGGTACATTCCTCTCTTGTAAGACGGCTATTTCCTATATGAAAGAGAACCATGGGGGGAATATCGTCAATTTTTCATCTTCGACAGGCAATTATGACGCTTGTAAGGATTCCGTGGCATATATCGCCAGCAAAGGTGGTGTCACGCTATTGACCAAGGCATTGGCGATAGACCATGCGATGGACAACATCAGGGTGAACGCCGTCGCTCCTGGACCTACTGATACTGCGATGATCAGGAAAGAGATGGATGAAACCCGAAGAGCCGCGTTCGCCAGGACGCTTCCTGTTCAACGGCTTGCCAAACCGGAAGAAATCGCGCGAACGATTTTGTTCTTGGCGTCCGATGACGCGTCTTTCGTGACCGGGGCGGTTCTTGCGGTAGATGGCGGGCAGACCGCTGAAGTATCTTAAGGAGGAATCATGAGACAACAGGAATTCATATCGCCGGCTCTGTCGTCGCCGGAAGGACCTGTGCTGCTGGATAATGGAGATTTCCTTGTCGTGGAGATGGGAGCGGATGCCGGGACGGTTTCCCGCATCGATACAAAGACCGGGCATTGTGTGCGTATCGTTCGTACCGGTAGACCCAATGGTCTTGCGGTGGATGCGTCCGGTGTAGTCTGGACAGCGGAATCAGAACACCCGTCTTTATTGAAAGTCTTTCCCGATGGAAAGACCGAAGTGGTGCTTGAAGGATGCGACGGAGTTCCTTTTCTGTTCCCGAACGATCTGGCGTTTGGTTCCGATGGCATGCTCTATATGACGGATTCAGGTATCAAGTTTGAAAACTTCAGTATTGATGGAGAAATCCGATCTGACTATGCGACGGCGTTTTACAATGGCAAAGTATTCTGTATCGACCCTGTTACTCTGAAGATTGAACTGATAGACGACGGAATCAAGTTCGCCAATGGAATTGCGATAGGACCGGACGATCTTCTGTATGTGAATGAAACTATCACAGGAAACATCTATCGCTATGCTCGGATTGACGGGAAGTATGCCGGACGGACAAGGCAGTTGTTCGGCAATGTCATCCATGATGACGGGAAGGTGTATTACCGAGGCCCTGACGGCATGAAGTTTTCCGCTTCCGGCAATCTGTATTGTACCGTCTTTGGACAAGGAGACGTCGTTGTATTGGATCGAAACGGCAAGGTGGTCGATTCTATCGTCCTTGGGGGGAAATGCCCTACGAATCTTGTTTTCGGCCCAGAAGGCTCCGGTGACATCTACGTGACGGAAGGGGAGAAAGGAAGACTCGAGGTCCACCATGTAGGCGAAGACGGATTTGCGTTGTACCGCTGATAGGGAACGTCTATGTGGAAAAGTTGTGCGACCGTCACCCTGGATGACGTTTCCTTACCCAACCCTTTTGCGATGATACAGGGTGGGGTGTCGATGAAGCTTCCTTGGCTTGGAGAGTCCGGGCTTGAAGGTTTGGAAGTGATGACCTTAGGAAACGCCGACAACGGGGCGCTGGCGGATCAATTTGAACGATATGGACTGCAGGTCCATGCTGTTTCAACGGGGTCGGTCCGTCAGTGTCTGGGCACGACGGTTTTCCAATCATTACGGATGGGCGGAACCGAGATTTTTGAAGTTCTGGACCGTATGGTGGATGCTGCCGAGGCTTTGCATGCCCCTGTCCTTACACTGGGTGGTGTACGTGGTAATCCTGAAGCTTCCGATGAATTGTTGGATTTTGGACAATGGTTGCTACGTTTTTCTGAAAGGGCCGCATATCGGGGTGTCCTGGTCGCGATAGAACCGCTGAATAGATATGAATGCGATGTTTTGCAAAATGTAGAGGAAACTTGCGGTTTTCTTGAGGCGTTGGACGCTCCTTCCGTTGGATTGGTATTGGATTTCTTTCATATGAATATCGAGGAGGCGTCAATTCCGTCCTCTTTGGGATTCTGCTACGGTAGAAAGCGGTTGTTCCATGTGCATATCGCGGATTCCAACAGGTTGTTGCCGGGATATGGACATCTGGACATCTGTAGTGGACTTCGCTGTCTCAAGAGTCTTGGCTATGACGGAGCTGTCTCCGGCGAGCTGAAGATCGGTGATGTCGGAGAACATGAGGCTGTCATGCGGTATGTTCAAGCGCTTGACTCATGTCGCGATGGGAGCGTGTATTAGTTTTGTATTTCCTTGGAATGCCAGAAGCCGTGTTTTGATATGAACAAGGCGTTCCAAAAGAAAATAGGAGGAAGTTATGAAAAGGGTGGCATTAGTAACATTGGTAATAATGCTGGTATCTATGGGCGGCGTGTTCGCAAATGGTTCTCAGGAGCAATCCTCTTCTGCGAGCAATGATGGCTATGTCATTGCGCTGTCCAATTCGTTCTATGGAAATTCCTGGCGGAAACAGATGGTGGATACGTTCGTAGAAGCCGCGGAAGAGGCGAAAGCCGCCGGTAGGATATCCGAGTACATGGTCGTCAACGGAGACGGCACGCAGAATACACAGATCGCACAGTTGAATAGTCTGATTCTCAGCGGCGTCGATGCGATCTGTATCAATGCAGCCTCTCCGACGGCATTGAACGGCGTCATTGAGAAGGCTGTTGAACAGGGAATAATGGTATTGACGTTCGATTCCATTGTAACTACCGACGCCGCGTACAAGATGGACTACGATTTGAAGAGCTGGGGAGAAATCCAGGCTCAATATATCGTTGACAAATTCAATGGGAACGCTCGGGTCCTGGAAGTACGTGGTATCCGCGGTTCCGCTCCTGAGATTGAGATCCATGCCGGTATCGAAGAGGTTTTCAGTCAGAATCCTGGTATTACGGTCGTTGCGGAAATCGATGGTCAGGCCGATGCCGCGACGACACAGAATGCGGTCGCGAACGTCCTGCCCAGCTTGGGTGATATCGATGCCGTTGTGACTCAGGGTGGTTCCTATGGGGTCGTACAAGCCTACGAAGCCGCTGGCAAGAAACTTCCGGTCATCATCGGCGGCAACCGAGCCGAATTCATCAAATGGTGGGCGGATGAAAAAGAAAAGAATGGATATGAGACGATCAGCCTAGGAACGGAACCCAGCATCGGCGCTATCGCGTTCTGGACTGCCTTGGAAATTCTGGAAGGTAAAGATGTTCCCAAGACCATCAAGCTGCCGTTGGTCGCGCTGACGAACGAGACATTGGATCAGTACAAGGATATCCAACCTGGTACTGTACTTGCTCAGAAGTATGATGAAGCGTTCGTATTGGAGAATATTCTGGGCAAATAGGGGAATCCCTGTTTCCATTGTGAATGTTTATTGTTGTCTGCGGACCTATGTATGGACTTCTATGTGTAACTGGCTGGTCCGCAGGCGTTCTTGGAAATCTACTGTTACCGGTGAGGCGGCGGGAATATCACTCACCGGAACGTTCCTGAAGGAAAAACTATGGATCATGAATGTCTGTTCCAATTGAATTCAATCACCAAGACATACGGGGCGACAACCGCTTTGTCCGATGTCTCCCTGACTATCAGACGGGGCGAGATACTCTGTCTGATAGGTTCCAATGGCGCCGGCAAGAGTACTTTGATGCGAGTTGTCTCAGGTGTGACGGAACCTGATTCTGGTGGGACGCTCGTCTTTGAAGGGGAGCAATTATCGGCTAAATCCTATAATCCGGCTGTAGCGAATAGACTGGGGATCCGTGTCGTATACCAGGAATTGTCGCTGTGTACGAATCTTTCTGTCTATGAAAATTTCTATATCGATCAACATGAATCCTATAAGGGAAATCTTCATTGGCGGAAGGATCTTGTCGCCAGCTCGACCGAAGCATTGGAGGGGGTGTTCCCTGGTAATGGCATACAGCCGAAGGTCCGTCTGGGAAATCTCTCCTTGTCCAACCGACAGATGGTCGAAATCGCCAGGGCCGCCAGCATGAAAGGGCTGAAGCTTCTGATACTCGATGAACCGACGTCCTCGCTTGGTGTACATGAAACCCAACAGCTGATTGCCCATTTGAAAGAATTAAGCCGACAGGGGATCTCTATCATTTTTATTTCTCATAGGCTGAGTGAGGTCATTCAGCTTGCGGACCGTATCGTAGTCATGCGTAACGGTAAGAAAACTTGGGAAGGCCGGAATGAGGGTATCGACGAACTGGATCTGGTGGAAAGAATGACAGAATCCGTCGATCCCTCGCAGGAACACCGTGTGAAGGAAAAAATTCCGTTGACCGAAAAGAATGAGGAGCTTTTCCTTCGGACGCATCGCCTGTCTCAACGGAAACTTGGAGGAATAGATGTTTCGTTGCAGGGTGGTGAATTGGTTGGGATAGCCGGATTGGACGGCAACGGACAAAGGGATTTCCTGAAGGCTATTTTCTTCGGAAGACATTCAAAACAGATAGAAATGTCAGGTAAAGTATGCTATGTGACTGGTGACCGCAAGAAAGAGGGAATTTTTCCCCTATCTGATATCTCGGACAATATGCAAGTGGTCGAAGTCAACAAATCCTCACCTTTCGGGATTCTCGATACGAAAGTTCTCGCCGCCAAGGTGAAGAAATGGTATGAGCATCTGCAAATCAAGGCCGAGGGACCTCATGCCTCCATTTTGTCCCTTTCTGGAGGCAACCAGCAAAAAGTCCTCGTCGCTCGTGCTTTTCTTGCGGACGCCGATATTATCATCTTGGATGATCCTACAAAAGGCGTCGATATCGCGACCAAAAACCAGATGTACCTCTTGTTCCGTGAGGCCGCTGCGAATGGAAAACTTGTAATCTGGTATAGCACGGAGGATGATGAACTGGAATGGTGTTCCCGGGTGTTGGTGTTTCGGTATGGTAAGGTTGTCAAAGAGCTTGAAGGAGATGATATTCAGAAATCTCAGATTATCGAGGCGAGTTTTGAAGGCGAAGATTTGTTGGACAAGACCCAGGGACAGAAAACGGGGATGCATCGGTTCCAATCCTCCATATGGGTTCCCCTTGCGGCGATGCTTTCTGTATTCATCATCAGCGGAATATATCAACGGGGGGTGTTCACCAGCTTCGGTATCGACTTGCTGATTAGCGGAGCCGTCCCGCTGGTTTTTGCCGCCATGGCCCAGATGTTCATCATTGGACTCAGCCAAATTGATCTTGGGATCGGTGCGTATATGGGGCTGATAAATGTCTTGTGCGCGACATGGTTGCTGGATAAACCTTTGGTCGGAGTACTTTTTATCCTGGGGTCCGTGGTCATCTACGGAGTAATCGGCGCCATCATCTACATCCGTAATATCCCCGCCGTTATCGTGACCATGGGGATGTCATACGTATGGCTGGGTATCGCCTATACGATTCAGGAACGCCCGGGTGGAGAGGCTCCACAGTGGCTGGTGAAAATGTTCAACCTTGATTTGCCGGTTCCTGAAAGTCTTCTGTTGATCCTTCTTGCCGGATTGGCGGCATATTTGTTCTATCGTTCGAAGTATGGAACAGTTCTGCGAGGGTTTGGCAACAATGTATCCGCTGTGCAACGAAGCGGCTGGTCCCCTTTGAAAGCGTTCATCTGCGGATATGCGCTCGCCAGCCTGTTCGCGATTGTCGGAGGCATGGCTATCACCGCCAGCACCGGGGCTTCTGATGTGAATTCGACTACCTCATATACTTTGTTGACGGTCGCGTCGGTAGTCATCGGAGGTAGCGAACTAGTAGGCGGTATCGTATCCTCCTATGGTTCTGTAATCGGCGCGATAACATTGTCCCTGATCAGCGCCTTGTTGGGGTTCATGCGCCTGAACTCCAGCTGGGTCACCGCGGTTCAAGGAATTATTCTCATAGTCATTCTCGCTTCTAGGTTGCTGAGGAAGGTGAAGGTATGAATATATCGATGAAATCAGTCAGGGGGATTACTAGGTACCCATGGATTTGGGCGGTGATCGGCACTATCCTCATGTGGATGTTGTTGAGTATATTTTCCGGTAAATTTAGTTTCGAGAGTTTGATTACTATCGCGACCTCCGCCTCTTTCCTGGCGATTGTCGCGACAGGGCAAATGCTTGTCATCACTACCGGAGGCGGGGCGATCGATCTGTCTATCTCCGGTGTTATCACACTGTCGGCGTTCTTGGCGACCGGGCTGGCGAATGGCAGTAATCTTCGTCTGCTATATGTAGTGCCCGTGGTCCTTTGCGTCGGGTTGCTTATCGGTCTCGTCAATGCCCTGCTTGTATTGTACCTGAAAATCCCATCAATTATCGCGACATTGGGAATGAACTATATCATCACGACGATGATCATGCTGTACAACCAGAATTTCAGAGTGTTCGATGTCGCCCCGGCGTTGGTATCGATATCCCGCTATCGGATTTTCGGCATTATCCCCATCATGATACTTCTCGTCATCGCTCTTGTCGTGTTGTTCGGTTTTATCCTGCGTAAGACACGGTTCGGGAAATCCTTGGTGGCTTTGGGACAGAATTCTGAAGCGGCCGGCTTGGCTGGTATCAATACAAATACCATGCAGATCATAGCATATTGTCTGAGCGGTTTTCTCGCCGCTTTCGGAGGAATACTGATTTCCGCCCGGGTCGGCGGGGCGTTCCTCGGCCTTGGTGATAATTACCAGATGCAGACGGTGGCAAGCGTAGTCGTGGGCGGAACGTTGATTTCCGGTGGAAAGGCGGTTCCCTTGGGCACATTCTTCGGCAGCTTGTTCCTGACTTTGCTGACTACTACGATGCAGGTCGCAGGCATGAAGATCGGAAGTCAACAAATTGTTACAGGGTTGTTCATCATCTTCGTCTTGTTCCTCGCTTCGAAACAGACGAACCAATAAACGGAGTCTACAATGAATTTTGATGTAATGGTCATTGGCGGAGGCCCTGCGGGGTATTCTTGCGCTATCCGATGCGCACGTAAAGGAAAAAAGGTTGCGCTGGTTGAAAAGGATGCTCTTGGCGGCGTTTGTCTGAATGTCGGCTGCATCCCGACGAAAGCATTGATTCATCATTCCGATATCGTTCGTACGATACGACAACATTCTCAGGATTATGGTTTGTCCTTTGATTCCTTGAAAGTTGATTTTCTTCCTGCGTATGAAGCTTCCCGAGCCTGTAGCTCCCGTCTTGTAAGGGGATTGTCGTCGCTGATGCGGAAATATGGAGTTACCGTTCTTTCTGGGACCGCCGAAGTACTGGCGCGGGGTTCAGTTCGGATTACCGATGGTTCCGGGCATGTTTCAGCGTATCTTGCGTCGGATATAGTGATCGCTACCGGTGCGCAACCCATCGAACCGCCCGACTGGATGGCTGTGAGCGACAGGGTGTTTTCCTATCGTACGGCGATTTTGAGAAAAACTTTACCGAAATCTGCGGTAATCATCGGTTCTGGGGCCATCGGACTGGAATTCGCCACAATCTGGAATGGTTATGGGGTTCCTCTCCATATCGTGGAGATGCAAAGTCATATCGCCCCTCTTGAAGATCCGGAGGTTTCGGAATGTCTGGACCGTTCCCTCCGGAAGAAGGGGATTGATATTCTGACCAGCTCGACCGTGACGCATATCGCTGAGAATGCCGGGAAGGTTTGCGTCACGGTAAGAAAATCCGGCGAAATGACGGATATTGAGTTGTGCGCCGATGTCGTTCTCGTCGCTATCGGTTTTAAACCGAACAGCTGCGGGCTCGGCTTGGAACGTATAGGTGTCCGTTGTACGAAGAATGGTGCGATAGAAGTCGATGATGCTATGCGCACGTCCGTCCCCGGTATCTGGGCGATCGGTGACGTGACCGGCAGGCTGATGCTCGCCCACACGGGATATGCTCAAGCGGCTCTGTGCGCTGCCGCCATCGCTGGTGAACCTATAGCCCCTTTGGATTACAGGATGATTCCTCATGTCGTATATAGTTCCCCACAAATAGCTTCCTTTGGATGGAAAGAGGCGGATGCTGTTGCCGCCGGGTATCAGGTCAGGACCGGACTGTTTCCGTTTTCCGCGAATGGGAAGGCCCTTGGAATTGGAGAAACGGAGGGCTGGGTGAAAATGGTTTGCGAAGAAACGACTGGGGAGCTTCTTGGCGCCCAGCTGATAGGTCCCGACGTTTCTGAATTGTTGCCTGAGTTGACGCTTGCGAACAGCATGGAGGCTACATACGAGGAATTAGCCCACAATATTCATGCCCATCCAACCTTGTCGGAGGCAGTCATGGAAGCCGCCGCGGTTTTGGCTGGCACGTCCGTTCATTATTGATTGTCCGGTCTGTAGGTATTCAGTGTCGAAATAGACTTCGGGGGCGAACTCTGAAGTATTGGAGGTTATGTATATGAAAAAGAAAATAGCGATCATGGGGGCCGGTGGCAAGATGGGGTGTCGGATTTCTGACAACCTGAAAGATAATCCCGCCTATGATGTGTATCATGTGGAAGTCAGCGACGCCGGTATCGCGCGGCTGAAAGAGAGGGGTTTTTCAGTTGTGCCGCAGGCGGAAGCTCTTGACCGTGCGGACGTAGTCATCCTTGCTGTTCCTGATGTTCTGATTGGGCGTATCACGCATGAAATCGTACCGATGTTGGCGTCCGGTACAATGCTCCTGAGTCTCGATCCTGCCGCCGCATATGCGGAGGTGATGCCGGTCAGGGATGATCTGGTCTATTTCGTGGCCCATCCGTCGCATCCAACGATGTTCAATGATGAAGTAGAGCCCGTTGCGCAACAAGACTACTTTGGTGGAATCGCGAAACAGAGCGCAATGTGCGCCTTGTATCATGGACCGGAAGAGTCGTATGTCATTGGGGAGCGTCTTGCGCGTGAAATTTATGCTCCCGTAAAGCGGACCTTCAGGGTTACGGTCGAACAAATGGCAATTCTGGAACCTGCATTGGTCGAAACTTTCAGTTCGACACTCATCGAAGCAATGAAAGAAGCCTTTGATGAAGTCGTCAAGATGGGCGTACCCCAGGACGCGGCGCTGGATTTTTTCATGGGACATGCCAGAATCCAGTTTGCGGTATTGTTCGGTTTCGCCGATTTTAAGTTTTCCGATGGCGCTTTGCTTGCCATGAGACAGGCTCGCGACAAGATATTCAAGTCTGACTGGAAAGAAAACATCTTCAATCTGGAGAGTATCCGGAAGAGTGTGGAAAGCATCACGCAGGCGATCAAAAAATAATTTCAGAGGCTTGATATCAGCAAAGGAAGGAGTCCGCATGAGACTTGGCATCAGTACGTTCGCATATACTTGGTCGATAGGCGTTCCGGGATTGGAATCATCCAGTCCCATGAGCGGCCTTGATTTTCTGGCTTCCGCCAATAGCTTTGGAGTCCATCTGGTCCAGATAGCGGACAACCTTCCTTTGCATGTGCTTTCAACTGAACAGCTGCAAGCGTTGCGTGGATATGCCGGGAGCCATGCCATAGAGATAGAGGTCGGCACAAGAGGGTTGACCGATGACAATATCGCGCAATACTTGGAAATCGCTGATTTTTTTGATTCTCCGATACTTCGGATAATCACGGATGCGACAGGTTTTTATCCTGATCCCGATGAAATCACCGTATCGCTTCGCAAATGGGCGGTTGAGGCAAAACGACGGGATATCATTTTAGCTGTTGAAAATCATGATAGATTCTCGTCTCGGACGCTGGCGGATATCATGGAACGAGTTGACAGTTCCCATGTAGGTATCTGTCTTGATACGGTGAATTCATTCGGTGCGCTGGAAGGCCCTGAAACGGTCGTCGCCAATCTAGCTCCTTATACGGTGAATGTACATCTCAAGGATTTCCGTATCTTCCGTCCATTTCATAACATGGGATTTACTGTGGAAGGGACTCCGGCCGGCGAAGGAATGCTTGATATTTGCTTGTTGCTTGGTAATCCCCATATCAAGCGCAGGAATCCTCATGCGATTCTGGAATTGTGGACGCCTCCGTCTCCAAAAGGCGTAGACGCCACTGTTGAAACGGAGAGGGAATGGGTATCAAGGAGCTTGAAAAACCTGGATACGCTTTTTGTTCTATAGAAGCGAGGAAAAGTGGTTGAAGATTTTTGATATTTCGAAGAAAATGTCTAATGTAGTATGATTAAACAAAAGGTGGGATTATGGCTCAAATTGATGCCAAGCTGTTTTCTGGGACAAAACCAAAATCTGCTGTAGACATAACGATTGAAACGATCCAAAAGCTTCTCATCACAAAACAGTTGAGTCCTGGCGATAAACTTCCTACGGAATTGGAGCTATCCGAAAGTCTGCAAATTAGCAGGGGCTCCGTCCGGGAAGCGATGAAGGTCCTATCTTCCTATGGAATAGTGAAAATCCGCCGTGGAGATGGCACTTACGTTTCTCAGGAAATGACCGACGGTTTGTTCGACCATCTGCTGTTTCAGATGATTCTTACCGATCTTGACAAGCAGAAGCTTCTGGAACTGAGAGAGCTTATGGAAATCGGTATGGTGAAGATGGTAGTGGAACATGCTGAAGAAAAGGATTTGAAGAAAATCAGATCGGCTCATGAGGAGATGTCCGCCGCCGTTGAAAGCGGTTCCTGTGATATCTCGACGTTGGCCAAATACGATTTGAAATTCCATACTACGATTGCGGAAGCGACAAAGAATCCTTTGGTTGAAAAAATCTATGGATTTACGATGGAACTGTTCCAACCCTCGATGGAACGCTCCGTATCCCGTGGTTACAACGGTAAATATTCAGTGGAATTCCATGAGCAAATTGTAAAGGGCTTGGAGAACAGAAGCATCGACCAGACCGTATTCGCAGTCAAGCAATCTATTCTCAAGTGGTTCGTGCTGATGGAATAACGTTTCCGGTATCAAAGAGTGCATCATCATCCCGTGATAGGGGTAGTTTGTTTGCATAATATGTTAACATTAGCTAACATATTAGACAAGCCTGATATATTTCATCCAATGGACTGGGATGCCGATATGGCTTTTCCAATAATCCTGTGCCCTTATTGATGTAGTATTAATATAAGTTTACATTGCAAGTAACTAGCATGATAGTTCATGGTATTTGCCCTTGCTTTTTTCATAACAATTCCCTGTCGCGCATCACGAGCATACGGCCAAGGATATCGCATACCCCTTCCTTGCAAAATAAGTTTGCAATAGCTAACATTGTTCACGAACACTCCAGGTACGTACTCATTGTGACACCTTGGGGATGGAGGTGTTGTGAAAAAGATTGCGATCTATGGGAAGGGAGGGATAGGCAAGTCCACTACTACGGCGAATCTCTCCGCGGCGTTGGCGTCGCAAGGTCTGAGGGTGATGCAAGTCGGTTGCGACCCTAAGGCCGATTCCACCCAGCTGCTGCTGGGAGGGAGGAAGATTCCTTCCGTGTTGGATCAGATCAAGAGGTTGGGAGAGTCCGTTCAGCTTGCTGACATCGCATATTTCAAGAACCAGTTGTTGATACTCGACACGGTTCGTGAACTAGCCGACAAAAGGGGCATTTCCGCCGTCGTCAACACCCATTATCCCGCCCATGCGCTGAAGATATCCGATCAGGCGCTGTTGCTGAACCGGGATTTGACCAACTGCTGCGGCAAGACTTTGGAGATCGTCTCCGAATGCAATATGTGCCGCGCCTTTGACGTGGATGTCAGAATTCACGAGTGCTGGTACGACGGCTGTCTCTACAAGAGCGTGATACCCGTCTCCATTGTGTCGAAGACCGGCTGACATGTGGTCATAGGCATAGGCAAAGGTACAATGAAGCGTCGGCAGAATACCGATGAAAAACGCCTTGAAACGCTCTTCTGAGTCATTATTCAATCATGCCTCTCGGCGGATGGAATCATCTCGCAATAGAAACGATAGAATTCCTCCGGTTGTGTTTCTTGCAGCCATTTCGTCGTAGAGATCTGTAGCTGCGAGCCCTGCTTCTCCATCCAAAGTTGTACCGGACTGCCAGACAACGGTGAAATCAAGTTTCCTTTCTCGACGAAGAAGGAGAGGAATTCCGGTGCGAAAAGCAGATCGATGACCTTTCGTGCGTCCTCTTCGCTGACAGTATTTCTCACGCAGATGTACGAAGGAACCGCCACGGCGCCATCGCTGGGGGCGAACGCCTTGCCTTCGTTCGTGGTTGCCGCGAATAAGGAGGGTACCAGAGCCAACGGTTTCACCCCCGTCTTCGCCAGCTGGAAGGCTTGTACCGGCATGCCGGTCACCGTAGCCTGACGGAACAACGACCGGGCCGCGTCGAGCCCGTATCTGCTCCAGACCGTCTTCACCACCGATTTCGCGGCGGAGTTGTCGATACCTCCGAATGCGACGGGAAGACCTTTCCGGGCGACCTCCTCCAGGCGCAGGTCGATGTCGCGATTCGGATCCGAACTGAAGAATACGAGCGGTATGATCAGGAACGGCAACAGGAAATCGCTGCGCTCCACGACAGGGACTCCTTCCGTTGACTTCGTTCCGTACCATCGGTGAACCGGCTGTAGCTCATGGGCAAGCTTGGAGAATACCCTGTGGTCCTCGAATACTTCCAGGTCCGCGCTGACTATGATATCGGGCAACCTGGCGGCGTCCTTCCGAAGGTAGTCGGACATATGCATCGGATATCCCAGACCGAAGCTCTCCACCCGCAGGTCGATATCCTGGTGCCGTAGCGCTTGTACGCACGTACCGAGATAGGCCAGCTCCTGCCGGTGCAATACACAGATATTGTTCCAGTATAATGAGATATGCTTCATGCCAGATGTTCTCCTTTCCTTAACACGGTCTGTAGCCTATTCTGCCGTCGGTATTGCCGTTCCAGCTCCTGGAACAACTGCCGTTCCTCCCCGTTGCGCCGGACCGTCTGGACGATTCCCCCATGTGCAAGAACGAGACGCAAGTCCGCCATCAATGCAGTATGAGGGTCGTGGGTGACGATCAGCACCAGCTTCTCCTTGCCTGTCAAAGCCTGTAGCGCGGCCTCCTTGTCGATGCCCGCGTTTTCAATTTCATCGATTAGTACGACGGGACTATCACAGATATGGGCAATGTCGCTGACCATCAACGCCCGGCTCTGTCCTCCGCTGAGCTCGCTGAGGTGCTGGTCCGGCGATATCGGCTCTTGTGTAATGCTGTTCGCCGTTTCGATGATTTCATCGTACAGGATGTCGGAAAGACCTCTCGCCGCCGAGTGCTGTCTGAGAAACTCGGAAATCCGTATATCCAGAACGAATTTCATATTCTGCCCCAAGTGGGCGATCAGGGAATTTGACAAGCGGTTTCTATCGCATCTTTGTACAGGGGCTCCGTCAAGCAGTATCCGTCTGCCGGTAATGGAATCGCCATCGACCAGTTGCTCCAGATCCTTGATCAAACGGCTTTTGCCGGAGCCTGTGCTTCCGACGATCGTATACAGTCCGCCTTTCTGTAGGACGATTTCTTCATACGGTTCTTTTGCGCCGCCCTTGTTCCGTCCGGGAAGGATCGTGATGTTCTCCATCAATTCACTCCTGTAAAATCAATTTTTCCTACTACACCGAGTTGGAAATCGCTTCCAACCCTGCGTTCTCCGACGCAATAGGAGCAGACCCCGCTGGGCATCGTATGCCTCAGCCTGTCGTTCTCATACGTTTCAATGGAGGGGAGCGAGAGTATCCAGTCTCCGACCAGTTCCGTACCGTACCCCTCCCTTCCATCGATGAAGAAGATGTTCGCTTGCGGGCAGAGTTCCTTGAGCCTATAGGCGATGATTTCCCGTTCCGCCTGTGAAACCATGTCCACCTTCGTAACGACGATGCTGTCCGCTTGCGTCAGCATCGGACCCATCTGGGCGGGGGCCTGACAGCTCGCCGTCGCGTCCAGGACGCAGATTGCGGCGGTCTGCTCCGTCGCGGGAGAACATCGGTGGCAAAGTCCTGCGCTTTCAATGAACAGGAACTCCGACCCGAGTTTTTGCGCCCAGTTCCAGAGTTCGGGAAGATTCGAGACGAGGAAATGGTCTGGACAGATGTCTTGGCTCAAGCCTGTGACGCAGGGAATTCCCAATCGGTCGTATATCTCCTGATCCTTGCTGTGCAGACAATCCATCTTACAGACGCTACCGCTATGTCCGTTTCTTCCAAGATAGGGAATCATCGCCTTGAGCAATGCGGTCTTGCCGACGGCGGCTCCTCCTGAAACCATTATGATTCGTTTCATCCTTGCACCTTCTTTTGTTAGCCTATCATAACTAATTTTTCTGCACAGTCTCATATGAGACGGTTTTGTGATATTTTCTGCTATTGATTAACTGTGTTTTCTATAATATGATTCGATATAAGTTAGCAGTGATTAACTTATATAAGGAAATATATGCGGTCCGTTGAAGCGATTGAATATTGTCATCTTCCCGTATTGCCCTCTTGCCGTATCGCCGCAAACGAGTGTTCCCGCGCACAATATGGCAGGGGCAGGCTCATCGAGGACCGCAGCGGGGGCGAGGCGTGCGCAGTCCTGGTGGAATCAGGCTCGGTCGAAGTGTTCAGTGTTTCCCTGGATGGCAACGAGGTCCTGCTTTCAACGTTGTCGCAGGGGGAGATGTTCGGAATCTGCAACCTGTTTGAACCGGATGAGCTTCGGACCGTACTCCAGTGCAGGACCGATTGCGAGCTTCTGTTCATCCCCAAGAAGACCCTGAAGGATATCATCTTGAAATCCACGGAATCGATGGCCGAATACGCGGCTTTGTGCAACCGGAAGATACAGTTCCTGATTCGCCGTATCGAGCAGCTTGCCCTGAATTCCGCTCGAACGAAGCTGGCGGGCTATCTGCTTTCGCAGTCCGTCGGGACTGAAGGGATTCTGCGACCGGAAACGAAGGAAGCCCTGTCTCTGACGCTTGGCGTCAGTCGGGCCACCCTCTATCGCGAGTTGGCTTCGTTGCAGGATTCCGGCGCGATTCTCAACGAAGGGGCCCGTATCATCGTCATGAAACGTGAACTTCTGGAGGAGCTTCTCCAGCGATAGAACATCATATATGCCTGAAGGCATAAAAGGATTTGCCATGAAAAGAAACATACTTGTTCTCCTGCTCGTCTTGTCGATGGGTTTCTCTTGCCTGTTCGCGGCGGGGAACCGGGAGGGCGTGCCCGTAAATCTGTCCGGCTTCGACGCCACGGCCGCTTCGCCGACCGATGTCCGGGTCATCGCGCTGAAAGGCCCGACCTCCATGGGAATGGTGGAGCTGATGGACGAAGCCGAAGCCGGACCCGTAGCTGGAAACGCCTATACCTTCACCATCGCATCAGCCATTGATGAAGTCACTCCGAAAATCGTACGCGGCGATGTCGATATCGCCGCTGTTCCCGCGAACCTGGCTTCGGTGCTGTACAACAATACGAAAGGTGGGATCAAGGTTCTGGCGATCAACACGCTCGGAGTCCTCTATATCGTTGAAAGCGGCGATACCGTATCCTCCGTCGAGGATCTCCGCGGCCGAACAATCTATGCCAGCGGGAAGGGTGCTACCCCTGAATATGCGTTGAACCACATACTCTCGCAGAACGGGATCGACCCGCAGAAGGACGTTGTGATCGAATGGAAGAGCGAGCATGCGGAATGTGTCGCGGCACTTGCGACGGCTTCCGACGGAATCGCCATGCTTCCCCAGCCGTTCGTCACCACCGCCATGACGAAGAATCCGAAAATCCGCATCGCATTGGATATGACCCGGCTGTGGGACGACCTGCAAGAACGGTCCTCCGCTCCTAGTACGCTCGTGACCGGCGTCGTAGTCGGGCGCGCATCGTTCATTGACCAGAACCCGGAAGCGGTGGCTTCGTTTCTCGAACAGTACGCACAGTCGGTTTCCTTCGTACAGCGTGATATTCCCCGGGCCGCCGCGCTGATCGGAAAATACGATATCATTCCCGCGGCGATAGCCCAAAAGGCTTTGCCCTATTGCAATATCGTCTGTATCACCGGTTCTGAACTTCAATCCAAGCTTTCAGGCTATCTCTCCGTCCTGTTCGAACGGAATCCCAAAAGCGTAGGCGGGGCGTTGCCGCTCGATGATTTCTACTACGCCCTCTAACGACGGCCGCGGCAGGGGTGCGGTCAGGCTCTGGTCTGTGCTGCTGTGGTTTGCCGTGTGGGAGCTCGCTGCGCGAACGATCGGCCAGGACATCCTGCTGGTATCTCCTTTCTCCGTTCTTCGCAGATTGTCGGAGTTGGTTCGTACCGGCTCCTTCTGGAGTTCCGTACTGTTCTCGTTTCTCAGGATCGCCGGAGGTTTTTCTCTGGCGACCCTGCTCGGAACGTCGCTTGCGGCCGTCTCCTACCGTTTCAGGAATATCGAGGTCCTGCTTGAACCGTTGGTGCAGACCATCAAGGCGACGCCCGTCGCCTCGTTCGTAATTCTCATTCTCATCTGGGTGCCATCCCGTAACCTCTCCATCGTGATCTCTTTCCTGATGGTGTTGCCGATCATGTACACCAATGTGCTGATGGGTATCCGCAGTACTGATCGCCAACTGTTGGAGATGGCCGATGTATTTCATGTGCCGGTTTGGAAACGTCTGCGGTATATCTATGTTTCCCAGATCCTCCCGTTCTTCCGTTCGGCCTGTTCCGTGGCTCTCGGACTGAGCTGGAAGTCTGGGATCGCCGCCGAGGTCATCGGCATACCCGTCGGTTCGATCGGGGAGAAGCTGTATCAGTCGAAGATTTATCTGGATACTTCCGATTTGTTCGCTTGGACGTTGGTGATCATCGTAATCAGCGTCTGTTTTGAGAAACTGTTTCTGTCGTTGGTCGATGGTATCGTCGGCAAGTTGGAGAGGATGTGATGGAACTGGAAGTCCATGGTCTGCAAAAGCGTTTTTCCGATGTCATTGTGTTCAACGGATTCGACTGTTCTTTCCTCCCTGCCGCGGTGAATGTACTTTCCGGGACTTCCGGTTGCGGCAAGACGACGTTCCTGCGAATACTCATGGGACTTGAAAGGCCGGATGCCGGTGACCTCGGCCCCTTTCCCCTGTTACGGGTCGGTGCGGTATTTCAGGAGGATCGGTTATGCGACAACCTCTCCCCGGTCTCCAACGTGAAGCTGGTCACGGCGTCCGCCGTTTCCCGAAAGACGATCCATGAGGCGCTGGGGGCTGTAGGGTTGGGCGATTGCCTGGACAAGCCTACGAGGGAATTGTCCGGCGGTATGAGGCGCCGCGTCTCCTTGGTCAGAGCGCTTCTCGCCGACTACGACCTCCTGCTGCTGGATGAGCCGTTCAAGGGGCTGGACGATGCCACGAAAATGCGGGTAGTTTCCTATACCCGTTCCATGACGCAGGGCAGGACTGTGATTCTGGTGACCCATGACCTTTCGGAAGCTACGGACATGAATGCCGCGAAGGTAATTTCCCTCGCTTCTTCCTGACGGATAGTTTCGGAGAGGAGAGGGGGAATTCCTCGGCGGACCGTCAGCCGTTATGTTTGGACGCTACCCTGTTTCGCTACGCTTTGTACTTTTTTCTCAATTGCGTCCTGGTCGCCGAGATACCGTTTTCCGACAACGGTAAATGTGTCGTCGAATTCGTAGACCAGCGGGACGCCTGTAGGGATGTTGACCGCGACGATCTCATTGTCGGAAAGCTTGTCGAAGTATTTGACCAGCGCCCGCAAAGAGTTTCCATGGGCGGCTATGATCACCCGTTTTCCATCCATCATTTCCCGCTTGATGACATTCTCGAAATAGGGGACGACCCTTGCGATTGTATCTTTCAGACTTTCCGTCAGGGGAAGCCTGGCAGGCTCGACTCCTCGGTATTGTTCTTGCAGCCGAGGGTTTCGTCCGTCGGTCGGATCAAGGGCCGGGGGCTGGACATCAAAGGATCTTCTCCATATCTTGACCTGCTCTTCGCCGTATTTCGCCGCTGTCTCCGCTTTGTTCAAGCCCTGTAGCGCGCCATAGTGGCGCTCGTTCAACAACCAGCTTTTTTCAACCGGTAGCCATTCCCTGTCCATCTCCCCAAGTACTATGTTGAGGGTATGAATCGCACGTTTGAGGTAGGAAGTGTAGCAGATATCGAAATCAAAGCCTTCATTCTTCAATAGGATGCCGGAATTCTTCGCTTCCGCTTTTCCTGTGTCCGATAGATCGACGTCTGTCCAGCCTGTAAACAGGTTGAGTCGGTTCCATTCGCTTTCGCCATGGCGGATCAATACCAGTTTCATTTTCTCATCTCCTTCTTTATGGATATCATGCGATATCCATTGTCCGCGCCCCGCGTCACATCGGACAAGACTGTTTTACGATATGCGGAAGATCTCCGTTATTGTTGCAATCGTATGTAGATAAAGTACTGACGATCGCTGTCGCTGGCTAGTGGAATTGTCCGTTCGACGATATAGCGTCCGCTACCGCCGTCATACCAGGCTTGCCGAACGGAATCGGCGGAAAAAGATAGTGCGCCCTCCGTCGTGGCTATGTATAAATCCCTGTGACAATCCGCATCGAGCGGCATGCCGTGCAAGTAGTTTCAAAGAGATAAAAGAACCCTTGAGTTACCCAGGCAACAAAAGGTCGGATAATCGAACCTGAGGCGAAGGCCGACATGTACGGTATCCCGATGGCAACAATTTTCTTGATTGTGCCTGCGATGGAAAATGTACCGACATCGTGAGCGGGGATGGATGAGGGGGGCCTCCACTCGTCGGACGTTTTTCCCCCGACCCCCTGCACCCCCACCCACCCGTGATAGCGTACCGTCCGTCATAATGCAAGGGCCGGGCAAGCGCCTGCGGCGCCCTTGCATTGCTCCGGCCGGCACGCGGGTCATGGGGGAATTGTTCCTGCCCGCCAAGGAGGGGGAGGGAAGGAATTGGAGACGCTTGAATCCGGACTGCCCGACCGCAACAGGGCAAAGGAGAAAACATGGACAAGAACGAAATCACAAGAATATTTCTGGTTATCACACTCATGTGAAATACACGGTTCTTACTACAAGCCGAGTGAAAACGCCCCGTACCGAAAATTTTTTTGAAAACTTTTTGGCATGGTATGACATACAGTGCGACATGGTGCGTCTGGCTAAAACGGTACTGTACGTCTTGTCATTATATAAGAAAGAATACATGTCAGCGAACATGTGACATGACATGCCTGACTTCGGTCGGCATGGTTCAGTTTATTAAACCGTAGCTGGCGTACTGCTTGCGTGGTGTGATTCTGTATATTTGTATATAACACAATGAATTGTTCTATCCATGTTCGACGGTCTTACCTGGCATTGGAGGCCGTCCGAGGTTGACTTTCGCCATATGCGTCCCCATAATCCAGATAGCCGTGTGGCGCACCGCCCATTCTCCGGCCTATCCCGGTGGAAAGGCGGGAAGAATACTGGATGGGACGCATGAAGGTGTGCAATTCTTTATATCACAGACATATGGCGCAAATCGTGGAGATCGACGGCTTTTCATATTAGAAAAAGGTGATGTAAATGAATTACCCTTAGAGGAAAAACTAGCGCCCCCACTTGAGATGATATGGAGACAAAAGACACATGAAGAACTGAAAAACTTTACCTAACCAATGTCGCACTTCCTGGAGATGGAAGTGATTTAATGCCCGGAACCTTTCCCCGTCCAAACGGTACATAGGTTCCTCTTGGATTTGTAGCGGAAGAAGGTGATTATAGTAGGCTCTGCAAAGGTTGTAGATGCCACCTACAATGTTGGTTACATTGCATCTAGTGAAGAGTCTAGAATGGTTTGTAGAGAAGCGTTATCTGATTATTTAGATTCCCATGTTTCTTCTTCAACATCAAGAACCGCTGTAAATACTAATGGTAAAAATGAAACTTCTTTTAGAAAACTTTCTGTGGGGTGAAACTGAACAATGACGTATAGTTGCCCTCATTCTCCCCTCAGATTTTATAAGGGAGAGAAAGGTGAAAAAGTTTTTATCAATCTGTTTATTGTTGTCACTTTTGTCTTTACCACTAACGGCAAAGGATGCAAAAGTAATTTGGAGTTGGGATGACGAAAAACCTGCAACTTTTTATCGTTATCAATTGGATAGTACAAATGAAGAAGGTTGGACTACTCTCGATGGAAGTATCAAGAGTGTTTCTACGGTTCTAGATATTTCCACAGATCACACTTTCTATATTCAAGGGAGTCATGATGGTGCTACTTGGTCAGAAGTTAGCGAATATACACTTCTAGCTGAGAAGGCAGAAAATGTAGTTGCTCCTGAAAGTAGTGTTGCAACTGAAAGCGAAGTTACCACAGAATCCGTTGATGAAACAGCTTCCTTAGAAGATGTAGCTACTTCAGAATCTTCATCTACTACAGAGAATGAGGCGTCTACTGTAAATGAAGAAGTATCTGATATTAAGCTTGGTCTACTCGCAAGTGTAGGTGTGGCGACTGACTATGATGTAAATATTACTAAGCCAGGAGTTAGATATAACGTAGCCTTTGAAGTAAGAGACATTGTACGCTGGAATTACTTCTCTATGGGATTCAGAACGGACTTGGGAATTACGATTTACCCATATGAAACAGATTGGAACAATGAAAGAATTAAGAATAGTTTCTTCAACCCATATTCCTGGTGGTATGACACAGCTCTAGATACTTCCTTTGTTTTTGCTTGGGATGTTGTTGATAACGTATCTATCTACAATGGCTATGGCTTGGGTTTCTCTCTATTTAATCAGAGATTCCTAACGGAAGCCAACCAAGTAGCATTTGGACACTCATTAGGTAATGTTGGATATTTTTCAACAGCTTTCTATCTGAAAGCTAACCTAGGTGCAAAGTATCAATTTAATGACTTGCTAACCTTTGGTGGAGAAGTAAATTACAGATTCTATGTTCCAGCAAGCAAACATAATCTTAGCTTGGATTTCGTTGTTGGAATTAATTTTTAATGGTGAAGATATGAAAAAGTTATTGGTTTTATTACTGGTGGTTTTTTTATTTGTTGCATGTAATCCGATTCCGTATGAAATAGATGTAGTATGGGGTGAGATTAGCTTTGATAATACTTCAAACACAGTTACTATTACTTCAAAAACTAGTGGTGGTACCATCTACTACAGCTTAGATGGCTCAACACCAACTGAATCAAGTAATCGATACACTGCCCCTTTCCCAATAACTGACACTGCAACAATCAAGGCAATTGAAGTGAAAGACGGAGTGAGCGACATCGTACTTGTAAAAGAGATTAAGAAACTTGCTGTTAATGCGTTCGTAGACTTACATAGTGGAAAAATTGAACTCGAGGCCACAGAACCAGATGCTGAGATTTCATACACTATCACCTATGTTCTTGAGGATGCGGAAAAAGAATCAGGAACATATAGATCGGGAATTGACCTGTCTGAAGTAAGTGCAAATGGAAGAAGTATTGATGCAGAAACTGGTATGATCGATTATAAGATTACAGCCATTGCTAGAAAGGAGAATTGCATCAATTCAGACACTATAGAAAGAGCGGACATCAGTTGTCGTCCCGTTTATAAGGTTAATGATAAGGTCGCGATTGTTGCAAGCGATGGGGTGGATAAAGTAGCAACAGAAGGCATAGTATTTATCGCCGATAGAGATGGCAAAGCCTACATTGTTTACAAAGAACTTCTTGCATCAGAAGAAGAAGGAAAATATATCGGTAAATTTGTAGAGTGGGGTGCAAGTGATAAAGAAGTTAGTGGCATCACTCAAATTGCCGGTACTAGTAATAGAGTATATATCTCAAGTATGAATGGTAGTGAAACAGTCGATGAAGCAACAAGAAGCGTTGTGGTAAATACTTTTGGAAAAGGCCATTCTGACTCAAATCTCGCATTGGATGCTACAAATAAAACAGACACTACAACGCCAAAGGATAGCTCCAATACAACAATTTGGAAGGCTTTGAGCGACTTCAGAGAAGAGACAAAAGATAATGGTTGGCACATTCCGGATATGGGAGAGCTTTTAGTACTATTCGAGACTTCTTATAATACAGGAGCAGAAAAGCTTAGCTGGAACCCATGGAAGAAGGATAACGAGGATTTTTATAGTCTGTGGTCGTCCTGTAGTCATACAGATGCTTCTAACGCATGGAGATTCAACGCCAAATGGCAAGAGTATTACTATCGCACTGTCACCAACGCATACTGCGCGGCTGTCGCTGTCAGGGCTTTATAAGTTCTAATAATCTAAATTTTCCGTCTTTTTCTAAAGCGCTAGCGGAGAAAAAGACGGAAGGAGAATTTCATATGGCCCAAGAGACATGGAATGAAGAACTTTGATGGAGTGACTATTTGGAAAGACAATATTCCATTTATAGAAGTTGAGTGCCTATGCGGTATCTGGTTATAGGGGTTTGATTTTGATTTTAAACTCCCAAGCTGCAAACGGGAATGAAATACCAGGTTGAAACACCTTTAGTGAAGATGTCAAGTTAATGCCATTGGTATGATGGCCTCTATATGCCTGTAAACAAACACTCTTCGCTATCCTTTTTTGACAATTCCCCTATTTTGACCAATTGCCGATAGAAAAGCAAATAAAAATTAACTTATGGAATTAACTCAACTGGAAAAATTGCTGGCTGGAGGACAGTGGTTTATATGATCTCGATATATGTGTCGTGGACCTGGTGGGGATGCAACGCCCTGACCTCCCCCTCACGCATACCCGTGACGGCGGTGAGCAGGTTCGCGACATAGTAGTACCTGTTGCCGTTCCAGAGCTGCTCGATCCTGCCGGGATCGAACAGCGAGAGGACTTCGGCGACGGACAGTAGCTTCCTCGGGCGCTTATCGACAAGCATGGGCAGAGTCTTCGCGACCGGGTTCGATTCTATGAGCCTGTTCTGCTCCGCCTCCTTGAACATGAGCAGGAGGACCGAGCGGATGTTGTTTACGGTTTTTGGGGCCAACGGCTTTTTGGTTTTTGCGCTGACCAATGAACGAAGCCAGACCAGCCATTTTTCCACATCGGACTTGGTGATGCTCCGGAGTGTCATCCTCCCGAAATACGGCAGGATGTAGAGGTCGAGCAGTTCACGGTTCTTGGCCACCGTACTTTGCTTGATGCCGGGGCGGGTCGGCGTCCCCCTGTCTCTCCGGACCTGGACATACGGACATACGTCCCAAAGCCACCAGTCCTTGGCATACTGGTCGAACCTGACGGCCCTCATCCTGGCTCGTTCCTGCGTATCGGGCAACAGACGTCCTTGACGAAGGAGGTCGTCGCAGAAGGCCCTCGCAGCCTCTTTCGACCGCAACCTTGTCGACCAAGCGACAGTCTTCCCGTTTTCATCGTAGGTACGATAGTAGTAGACCTTTCCTTTTTTTGCTTGTCGGGGGTAAAGAGTATGGCTCTATGCAGAAATCTGGGGGATGAAGAGAAGAGAAAAAGTCAATAGGGAAGAAAAAGCATAGAAAAAGGGAATGGAACTCTACTATTGTCAAGTTACCAAACAACAACAAAGAGAGGACCATT
>JAEXDQ010000057.1 GCA_023401595.1 Spirochaetota bacterium | reverse complement strand
GTACTTCATCTTCTCTCCTTCTGTTACCTTCTCGGCATCAGTGGAGAAAAAAGTGTTACTTAAATCGGGGGCAGATCAATTGAGCCCTAGATTGAGCCCTAGATTGAGCCCTAGATTGAGCCCTAGAGAAAAGAAAGTTGTTGCGCTGTCAGAAGCTCCGTGGTAGTGTTGCTCTGGGTTCTTCATCAGCGCTATGATGTGAAAAAAGTAGTGTGCTTAGGAGAAATGTTATGGGCAGAGTACGACGTGAACAACCGACAGAGAAGGATATTGAACTGCTGTACGAGACTGTAAAAGTCGCGAAGGAGGCCATGGCCGCAGGTAACCATCCGTTCGGCGCGTTGCTCGCTGACAAGGACGGAAATATTTTGATGACACAAGGGAATGACAGTAGGGGAGGTAGTCCCTGTCTGCATGCCGAAACGAACCTGATGATTCGCGCCGGCCGTGAATATTCCCCTGAATTTCTTTCGACCTGTACGCTTTATTCAAATTTTGAACCTTGCGCCATGTGTACCGGAGCTATGTACTGGACGAATATCCGCAGGCTCGTATTCGGGCTGACCGAAGCGCAGCTCCTGTCTTTGACCGGAGCCCACGATGAGAACCCGACCTTGTCGCTTCCTGCACAAGCCGTGCTGGAACATGGACAGAAGGACATGGTGATCGTCGGTCCCGTCGACGATCCGACGTTGATAGAAGCGATCGTCGCCGACCACCGGAATTTCTGGAAGAAAGACTGACCGCCGGTTTCCCGTACCCCTGTTTTTCTCATGGAATATATGGCATGCCGCAGGAATGCGGAGTGCCTTTACGTTTTCATTGCTTCTCTGTACTATATCGGTATGGATACCGTTGGTCGTGACATAGACTCCTTGTTGCCCTTTCTGCTTCAGAAAAGGAACATAGCCCGCATCGAAGGCAATGCCCTGTTGATTGGAGATCGTCGGGTCTTTCCATTTGAACGGCGTTTCGTACCCTGCCATACCGTGGAGGAGGTCGCGAGAGCGATCAGGGAGATGGTCACGCAGGGGGGCGGGCCGTTGCAGGTTTCCCTCACGACGGTTGAATGGCTTGCGACCAAGATGCGTCATGGAGCCGTTCCCCGGACCTTCGATACCTTTGCCGGCGCTTGCCGAACTCTGAAGGCGTCGCGGCCGACGAACACGACGATGGCCCGGACGCTTGACGGATTACTCGAAGACATCAGACCTCTTTTCGCGGACGCTCCCGAACCTGGCCATGGCAAAGCCGGAACCGCCGCTGTCGTATCGGACGCTATCGTGGCGCTGGTGCGGGAACGTGAGGCTGCGTTCGATTCCGTATATGAACGGATGGGCCGCTTTGGCGCGACTCTGATTCGGGACGGAGACAGGATATTGACGACCTGCTTCGCGGAGCATACGTTTCTGCTGAGCCTGCTTTTCGCACGTCAGGAAGGCCGCACCGCATCTATATATGTCTCCGAGACGCGCCCCTATTTTCAAGGAGCCCGGTTAACCGCTCCAAGCCTTGATGAGCTTGGCTTTGACGTCCGGCTGATTTGCGATGGGATGGGGGCTCATTATATTGAAGAAGGAATAATTGACCGGTATATGACGGCGGCGGACCTTGTCTGTGCCGATGGTACTGTCGTAAACAAGACCGGTACGTTGGCTAACGCTGTCTGCGCACATGTTTTTGGTATTCCATATTACGCTTTCTCCATGGCTCCCGACTGTTCCCGACGTGGACGTTCCGACATTGTGATGGAAGAGAGGGATGGGCGGGAGACGTGCCATGCGCTGGGAAACCCCACTACAAGCCCCGATATTACAGGGCGCTACCCGGCTTTCGATATCATACCATCACGTTTCGTAAGCTCGGTCATCACCGCTGAAGGAATATTCAAACCTGAACAGATCGGAAATCATGTGTTTTCGCGACCTGGTGTCAGACATTTTGAGGAGGCGACATGAAATCCGCCATTATCGGAGGAACCGGTATCGATTCCTCGTTTCCGATAGATATGATGCAGCGTGTCGTACAGACGCCGTATGGAGCTGTGGAGCTGTTCGAAGGCTCCGGGGAAAACGCGGACCTCGTGTTTCTGCCCCGGCATAGCGTAGGACATTCGTTACCGCCTCATTTGATCAACTACAGGGCGAATATCTCCGCTTTGAAACAGCTGGGGGTCGGGCAGACCATAGGCATGTACGCCGTGGGGTCAATCACCGGGCTGTTGCCGCCCGGCTCCTGGGGCTTGGTGGATCAGTTCATCGACATGACCGGGGGCGGCCGTGAACATACGTTTTTTACAGGTGGCGACGCCGGTGTGAAGCATGTGGCGATGGTTCAGCCTTATAGCCTGCCGTTACGCAAGGCGATCGCCCGTTCTGCGTTGGAGCATGGCAACCGCGATATCGTCGTGAAGGGGACCTATGTCTGTACGAACGGTCCCCGGTTGGAGACTCCCGCGGAAATCCGTATGTTCAGGATACTTGGCGGCGACTATGTAGGCATGACGGCGGCCACGGAAACCATCCTCGCCGCGGAAGCCGGTATCCCGTTCGCCGCCATCGCATTTTCCATCAACTGGGCCGCCGGACTGGACGAGGAGGGAGTTTCCTTCCTGGAGGATGAGACGATAGAGCGGATTACAAGGGATATCGTCGCCGTCTGTATCCCGGCGTTGCGTCATCCTGTCCATCCATGACGTTTGGGTTCGGGGGTGTAGAGGCCGATTCATCCGACAAACAACAGGAGAGATTGTCGCAATGCAGAGAAGGAACAATGTCAGGATTATCCGAGAAGCCACTGGCGACGATGCCCGGGCGTTGCTTGCCTATGTCAATGATATAGCCGGAGAATCCGACAACCTGACTTTTGGTCCGGGGGAGTTTGCCAAAGGCGTCAAGGAAGAGACCGAGTTTCTTGAACGGACCTTCCGCTCTACCAACTGTCTCTGTCTGCTTGCTTTGGACGGCGACAGGATTGTAGGCAACCTTAATTTCATCGCAGGTTCCCGCCCTCGAATCTCTCATGCCGGGGAATTCGGCATTTCTGTGCGACGTGAATGCTGGAACCAAGGTGTCGGTTCCGCTCTGTTGTCCGCGTTGCTCAACTGGGCGCATGGGAAGGAAACCGGTATCCGTAAGATAAATCTGATCGTCCGGGCCGACAACGAACACGCTGTGGCGTTGTACAGGAAATTCGGTTTTGAGGAAGAAGGAAGGACCCTTCGCCTGTTCCGGTTCAACGACGAGTTCGTGGACGGCATCCATATGGGACTGTGTGTCGACTGAACACTCCGGTACGTTCCGCTTGATTTCTATCCTCGTTTGGATTCAGACAGCCTGAGCGATGGTCTGACGGCCCGCCGCCTCACGACAGTACCGACCTTGCGTTTTCAGTATGGGAGAGCCAACTCGGTTCAAGCCGATGGATATCTCCGGGCCGGTTTCGCCGCGCCTCGGAGACATTCATCATACATGCTGGACTGGCGGATATAGCTTACGGACGCAGGGAAGCCTCGCCGCCGTTAGTTCACGTACCTGATGTCCTGCCAGATATCATTGTACAGTTCCAGCTCGTCCTTCAGATCCTGCAATACTTCGAAGTTGCCGTTTACATCCTCGGCGCGATAGAAGGGCTCGTACTGAGTGTATTTGCCCGCTTCGGTATTCGTAATCGCAGGATATCTGAACGTATCGAGGAAGATGGCGTAGATTTCAGGTCTGTGGATGAAATTGATGAACTCATGGGCCAGGTCCACATGCTCGGAACCCTTTACAATGACCATGTTGTCTATGGAGAGGGCTCCGCCCTCCGGCGGCAGGAAGAAATCGATGTCCTCCCATTTGCTTTCAGGAAATTCCTCGAAAATATTCTCCGCATATCCATGAACCACCCAGAATTCCCCGCGACTGAAGGCCTTCCCGAACCCTTCAGCATCGAATTTCACGAGATTCGGCTTCCATTTGTCATTGATCAACACCTTGGCTTCCATCAGCTGGGTTTCATCGGTGGTGTTCACGGAATAACCGAGATGCTTCAACGCCGCGCCCATGACCTCCCGCATGTCGTCAAGCATGCTCATCCTGTTCGCCAGCCTTGTATCCGCGAAGATGGACCAATCCCGTGCGTAGCCTTCCGGAGCCTTCGTCCTGTTGACGGCCACTCCGCTCGCTCCTATGTTGTATGGTACCGAATACAGCATCTGCGGATCGTAGACCGCCTTCTCCCGTACCAGGTCGCTGACATACCGCAGGTTCGGCAGCTTGGTATGATCCAATTCCTCCACCAATCCAAGGCTGATCATGATCGACGTATAGTCGGCTGACGGGAATATGATATCGTAGCCTTTGCCTCCGCCGGCCATCAGCTTCGCGAACATCTCTTCATTCGAAGAGAAATTGTCTACGACCACATCGACATTGAATTCCTTCTCAAACCGTTCGATGATTTCATCCGGCGTATAGTACGTCCAGTTGTACAGATACAGCTTGTTCGCGGACGAGGATCCCTTGGCATCCTTGCTACAGGATGACACCCCCACCAGGACCATGGACATCACGACGATGGCCACTACAAGATGCATGGCGCACCGCCATGACACCCGTTCAGTTTTGCGCATGGCATTACCTCCCCCAGAAGAGTGATGTTCGATATCATCGGACAGATGATTCCACGGCTTGCGCCGTCAGAAGGCGGGAAAACGTGCAGAACGTCTCATCGACCAACCGATGTATAGTATATCTGTTAATCCCCCCTCGGACAACAGCCCGTGGAATATCCCGCGGGCCATGGAAAATAGCTTAAGGACAAGGCAAGAACCTATGTGAGGCGATGAAGAGACGATGGATGATGGAAGGGGAACCGATATATCAGCTGTTCGCCGCTATGGTCTTGAGAAAGCGTCGGAAAACCCAGGCGATCAGCATCGTGCCGAGGATCATCACGAACGACAGGGCGTTGATCACCGGCGATACCCCGTAACGGATCATCGAATAGACATACAGGGGGAGGGTGCCCGATCCGGGGCCGGAGACGAAGAACGTAATGACGAAATCCTCAAGGGACATGGTGATGCTCATCAGGAAACCGGAAAGCACCCCCGGCATGATCGATGGAATGATCACCCGCAGCAACGTCTGGCGTTCATTCGCTCCGAGGTCCCTGGCCGCCTCGATCGTGGAATAATCGAATTCGTCGAGCCTCGCCGCCACGAGCATGAACACGAAGGGGAGGTTGAACGTGGTATGCGCCACAAAGATGGTGAACATGCCCAATTGGATTTTCACCGCGGAAAAGAAAATCAGCATCGAGATACCGATGATGACTTCGGGAAGCACCATCGGCAGATAGCTGATCGTCGTGATATACGACCTGCCGGGGAACCTGTACCATTTGATACCGATCGCGGCGAGCGTCCCGAGGATGGTCGCCGTAGCGCTGGAAGTCAACGCGATCACCAGGCTGTTGCGGAAAGCAGTCCAAAGGGAGGGGCTGCTGAAAATCAGTTTTTCATACCACACCAACGATGCATGGTCCCATGACATCCCCTTCGCCGAGTTGAAGGAGTAGAGTACCACGACGAACAACGGCAGGAACAGGAACGCCACTACCAGTACCATGACGATATTCGAGAAGGAGAGCGTCCTATGGTCGCTGAACATGACCTGCTTGCGTTCTGAAGGCTTGGGGGCTTTTCGGGCATTGCGTCTGTCATTCATGCTTCACCTCCCCCTTTATGATGCTTGCGGATGTTCATTTCAGTTTTCTGCTGGTTGGTGACGCTCTTCTTCTGGGCCTGCTCCTTCTGGCTGCTCATCATCATCCATATGACGCCGATAGTGGAGATCAGCGTGAGGATCATGGAGAACGCCGACGCCAGCGGCCAGTTGCGGGTCTTCGACACCTGGTCGACGATGATATTGCCGATCATGGTGGAATCCTTGCCGCCGACGAGCAACGGCACTGTATAGGCGCCGAAGATCGGTATGAACGTGAATATGACGGCGGTGACCATTCCGCTGCGGATGTTGGGGAGCATCACCTTTCTGATAGCGCCGAACTTCGTGGATCCAAGGTCCCTCGCCGCGTCCAGTAACGAGAAATCGAACTTGTCGATGGTCGTGAACAATGGTAGGATCGCGAAGGGCAGGTACATGTAGATCAAGACGAGAATGACCGAACCATGGTTGTAGATCAGGTGCAGTCCCTCATCGATGATCCCCATCGCCTTGAGTATTTCATTCAAGAACCCTTCCGTTGAGAGGATCGATATCCATGCGTAGATACGAATCAGCGAATTGGTCCAGAATGGGATGATGATCAGGAACAACAGCAGCGTCTGACGCTTGCTGCGCGCCATGGCGTATCCTGTCGGAAGCGCGAGGAGGATACAGCCGAGCGTCGCGACCACGCTGATCCAGATCGTCCGTATCAGAACCTTGCCGAAGTTCGCGTTGAACATCTGCTTGTAGGCCGTCAATGAGAATTTCCATTCCACCCCGCCGTACAGTCCTCTTTTGAGAAAACTGTAGAGG
Organism: Spirochaetota bacterium; assembly: GCA_023401595.1. Taxonomy (GTDB): domain Bacteria; phylum Spirochaetota; class Spirochaetia; order Sphaerochaetales; family Sphaerochaetaceae; genus Spiro-02. The sequence continues at coordinate 11,530 of JAEXDQ010000057.1, read as the reverse complement.
ATGATGATCACCAGCGGAGCAACGAAAAAAATCGTAAACCACAGTCCCATGGGAGAGGAGTAGGACAAGCCGAGTCTCCGCTCCCTGAGTTCAGGCTTGCGCCTCTCAGCGTTACGTGTCATTCGTCGATCACCTTCACGAGATATCCGTCATCGGCGCTCCATGCGACATAGACGAGATCCTTCCATTCTATCTCCGGTCCGTCGTCCATGAAGTTGGTGTGCTGCTTGAATACCTTCACGACCGTGCCGACCCCATCAAGCTGTACATAGAACTTCGATTGAAAACCTGAATACACGGGTTCATCGACAATGCCATGGAATGTATTGATCCCCGGTTTCTGTTTGGTCGGACGTTCGCTCGTAATGGTGATTTTTTCCGGCCGTACTGTGAAATTCAACTGGCGGCCGATTTCCATCGGTTCTTCATCGGTAACGAAGATGTCTCCGCCGAGAGCCGGGACGTCGATCGTTATCATATACTCGTCCTTGTAGGGCTCGCAGCTTTTCACGGTACAGGGATACAGGTTCGTCTCTCCAATGAACTTCGCGACGAATTCAGTCGCCGGAGCTTCGTATATCTCGTAGGGCGTCCCGATTTGCAGCACTTTGCCATGGTTCATGACCGCTATCCTGTCGGAGACCGACAGCGCTTCGCTCTGGTCGTGCGTGACATAGATGAACGTGATGCCGACCTTGTCGTGCAGCTCGTCCAGCTCTATCAGGAGGTTCTGGCGGAGCTTGGCGTCCAGCGCCGAAAGCGGTTCGTCCAGCAACAATACCCGAGGCTCGTTGATCAGCGCCCGGGCGATCGCCACCCGTTGCTTCTGTCCTCCGCTGAGCATGTTCGGCTTTTTGTCGATATGTTCGTCCAGCTGGACGAGATGTACGTATTCGCGTACCTTTTTGTCTATTTCAGCCTTGTCCACGTGCCGTAGACGTAACGGGAAGGCGATGTTTTCATATACGGAGAGGTGGGGGAACAGCGCATATGTCTGGAACACCGTATTCGACTGACGTTTCTCCGGAGGAAAGGGGAGGATATCCTTGCCGTCGAACAATACGGAACCGCTGTCGGGAGAGTCGAATCCGGCGATGATCCGCAGCAAAGTGGTCTTTCCACATCCAGATGGCCCGAGCAGTGAGAAAAACTCACCTTTCTTGATGTTGACGCTCACATCGTCGAGCGCCTTGAAATCCCCGTAGCTACGGGTGACATGTCCTGCCGTTACTTCAACGCCTTTCAATCTTTTTCCCATTCCTCCCGTAGCCTGAGCGTACCTGTCCCGGCGAATTGCGGGGCAAAGTCCCTTGCTGACAATTGGGACTATCGGACATTTCCACTACGATGTCAATACATTGTTTTCGCAAAAGTTGTCGTTTGAGTATAACTATATGTATATTAATGAAATAAAGTTTAATATCGCTCACGCCTGCCCTTCAAAGCCGTTAACGGTCCCGGCTGGCGTCAGGCCTCTTCTGACATGGAATCGGCATGTCGCCGATTGCCATGTCCTGATATTGAAATGGTACTATATGCAACGGAAAACAGCGATTTCGTTTTACAATAGAAAAGTTTTATGAGAAAATGTCACAAGTCTTGAATCTTGGATTCTGGTTTTTATTGGAGGTCTTGTCATGAAACGATTCTTCTTGCTGTTGGTTCTTCTCCTTGGCTTCGCATCGTTGGCCTATGCATCGCTTCTGCTTGAGACCGTCGATTTCGCGTTGGACGTCTCCTCCTCCGCGGAAGAGGCGAAGAAAAAAGGAACGTCGGTCGAACAGTTGAAATTCGATTTGTCTGCGCTGGACGTCCCCGCCATGAACGAATCCCAGCGGGTAGCCGTGTACAAGGAGAACGAAATGAAGTCCGGTGGCGCGTTCGCTCTGAACCTGCTCCTCGGTTTCGGCAGCGGATCGAAGAAACAGGGTGATACCATGGGAACTGTCGTCGGCATAATCGGCGATAGCATCGGTATCGGCGCGTTGAGCGCGAGCCTCGGGTTGTTCGTGATCGACCTGTTCTTCATCCAGCCGACGATAGCGATAGCCAACGGTCTCAGCAACAGGCCGACAAACTCGTTGCAGGACACCCCGTTGCTGAAAGCCGCTCTGTATACCGCCATAGGCGGAGGTGCGGTGCTTGTCGTGACGCGGATATTTGAGTCGATACGGGTTTTCACCTATGCGTCGAGATACAATAGAACCCTTCGGGACGGCCTTGGGCTGGACAAGCATCTTCAGCTTGCGGCTATACCGGTCATTGGTTCTTGTCCCGGCGATACGGGGATGATGATCGTTGCAAGGATTCCTTTGTAAAGGAACCGTCTGTAAGGGAACCGCCGCTTTTCTTTCCATTCTGAATTATTTCTGGACGTTTCGGTCGCCCTCCTGTATCTTCATGGTATGCAGGAGGTTTTTTCATGGACTTTGAGAAACTCAAACTTACCGGACCATATGCGGTCACCCGTGACAGCTACGATACCTGCGCCCGTGCTTATGATGCCTGGTGCAGGGGCTATGCGCCATATTTGGAATCCTGGGATGTGTTCATTGATCTGCTTCCTGAGACCCCGCGGGTCGTCGATCTTGGTTGTGGGAGCGGTGCGTTCGTGGAGCGTCTGCTGGCCAAACGTCCCCGAGCCGAAGTCGAAGGATTCGATTTTTCCACGGAGCTACTTTCGCTTGCCAAGGCGGCCGTCCCGTCGGCAAAATGGAATCTCGCCGATATCCGTTCCGTCGTACTGCCCGGCAACAGTTTTGACGCAGTGGTGCTTTCCGGTAGCCTGACGCATTTGCGGATCAGTGAATGTACGAAATTGTTGATTGAATCGATCCTTACCCTGCGCAGAGGCGGAATGCTATACGCAAGTTTCACTGAAGCCGAAACCGTCCGTGTGGAACAAGGGAGCTTTGAGACCGCCGTATTCGGAGGGGAGCTTCAATTCTATTGCAATAGGAATGCGGTGCAGGACGTCGCGGCGGCCTTCAAGGGGGCGGGACTGGAGCTTCTGTCCTTGGAACGGATAGGGGCCTGCGGCGTGGAAGCTCCCGCTTGGCATGCTCCCGAAGCCGTGGTGTACGGACGGCGCAAATAGCTTTCGCTACGATGTGACGATATGTTCCGGCGCTGGAACCCATGCGGACAAACGTCGCCTGCAACCGGTGCTACGGACGGTTCCTGGACGAAAGCCTTCGCAAGCGGGCCTTGTGATCGGCGTCGCCTCGGCCTGTCTGTACTTTCTTTCCCTTGCGTATACCGTCAGATGAGCCTTTCGTATTTGTATGCCGTCCTTGTGGAGCTTGATGAACCACCTCTGCGCATCAGAGGGCTTTATCTCACCGATCGTCCTGTAGCCGAAGTCTTCCTTCTTTGTCAGGAACACCTCCTACTCAGTAGCCTTGGCAGGAGGTGAAATCGGACGTTTTCAGGAAAAGTTTTTCAATTTCTTTTCTCAGCCGCTCTGATTTGATGAGATTTCAATCGTCTTCAACTCCTCTGGACGGACGAGCCTTTGATGGAATGAATAATATCTATTTCTGAATTATTCTCCATCCAATCTGGCTTGTAAGAATGAATGACATCAGGAAAGGCTTTTTCCAAATAAAAGAACGTAGCAACTTCCCTCATTGACCGTTGTTGAATAATCTTTTTTACAATCAGGGTAAGTCCATAAAAACTTATCCTTTTTGTTGCTCTTATATACAGAATAGGGACTACCAGTATCTCCAAAACTATTCTTAACGTGATTATCCATAGTTATTCCTCTCTAGCATAGTAACACACAATTTCCACAAAAAGGCTTATAATGTAGTTTAAGTTCAATAAAATGCTATTTTTTGGATTAAGAATTTGAATTAGTGATCTAAGTGCAATATATTGACCTTAGAATAATTCTTTAGATTTTAAGTTCAAAAAAGAAGCAAAAATGCATCTTACATCAAATCGCTCGGGCATAATAAAACATAATATTACTGGATATGATTCATTTATTCCAAAAGAATTACCACCAAATCCCCCGATTCAAATCGATAACGAGATGCAAATGCTGCTTTCAGAAGCTGATCGTAAGTTAGGAAGACTTGATGGAATCACTCAAGTACTACCAAACCCAGAGTTATTCGTGGCAATGTATGTGAACAAGGAAGCTGTATTAAGTACCCAGATTGAAGGCACACAGGCTTCTCTTGCAGATCTCCTTATTGATAGTCCATCCCAATCAAGCGTAGATTACTCGCCTGATGGTATTTCTGAAGTAGTCAATTATGTCAGTGCATTGAAATGGGGACTAAAAAATTTGGAGAGGCTGCCTCTAAGTTTGCGTCTCATCCGTGAAATTCATTCCCAACTACTAAAGGATGTAAGGGGCTTCAATAAATATCCTGGTGAGTTTAGAACTTCTCAGAATTGGATAGGACCAGCAGGCTGTACACTCACAACAGCAGTATTTGTTCCACCTGAGCCAGATGAAATGGGCCCCGCTTTATACAAACTAGAAGATTTTATCCACAATCAAAGTAATATTCCTGCGTTAATCAAAATTGCGTTGATTCATGCACAATTTGAAGCCATTCATCCATTCCTGGATGGTAACGGAAGAATGGGTAGATTGTTAATTACGTTCTGGTTATGTGAACAGAAAATTCTTAGCCAACCACTTCTGTACCTCAGTTATTTTTTCAAGTTGAACAGGTCTGAATACTATGAAAAGCTTATGGATGTCCGCCTCAATGGAGACTGGGAATCCTGGATAAAGTTTTTCCTGAAAGGTGTCGCTTTCGTTGCAGATGAAGCTATCAGCACTGCAAAAGAAATATTGCAACTACGTGAAAGATGTTTAAGCAAGATAGCAAATCAGAACACTAACTTCATTAAACTCCTAGACAGGCTATTCGAAGATCCTGTAATAACAAAGAAAGAAGCAGCCGAATTTCTTGATGTTGCTACTGGAACTGCAGGCTCGATTGTCGATTCATTCTGCAATATGGATATCTTAAAAGACACTACACCAGAGAAACAGCGTTATAAGAAATACATTTTTGGCGAATACTTTGAATTACTTCGCCATGGAACAGACATTGATAATTAGTTTTTAAGTTCTCTCAAAAAACAAGCATCACTGATTGTGCTTATAGCATTGGTTTGGCCATTCTCATTACACACAGAATGGGCGTGTTCCGTGTGTAGCAAGCCATTTTCAGTCTTGTTTAATTCTTTGTACACAAATGGTTAGTCATTCTTCTGAGCGGTATTGCCGTGACATTATTCATGGCTGCATCGTCCGTTCTGTATGACAAATGGCCTAGAATGTACAATATATCTGATAAAACAACGTTAATACGCTTTTTTTTCAAGGTAATACCTTGGCGATGTAACCTTATATGGCGATATTGGGTATATAGGATGAACGGAACGGTGATTCTGTCGTTTTGTACGATATTTGTGACGGGGTGCCGGAGCTGTTCCTTGTAATACGATGACACGTACCGGACGTCCGTCGGCAGTGGCTTTCGGTTCAGTGGAATAAGTTTTTTTTAATCTTCTCTCTCCCTATGGGTCCTGGGGCATGTCATGTAACGGGACCCATTCTTTTTGATTCTGCCGGGGTGCCGATTCCTTCGCGTTTCGGGTCCCTGCCGTCGTTGGAGCCTTTTCTTTGTCGCCGTGTCATGGTCTTTGGGCAAGCCCTCGATTCATGGTCGCCGAAGCTCGTTCTTGCCGCGATGGAGCGGTTTTGTCCACCCGGGTCATGATGTTTCAGGGGTTTGCCCGGTATTTGAAATATATCATGGAGTTTTTGTGCGGAACATATTCCTTTTTTCTCGAAAAAATGTTACGTACCTACGATATCATTGTTATATGAATTGTCTACAGGCTTTATATGAAGAATGGACATGAGGTATTTGCTACGAAACAGTATAGGAAAAGACTGCTGATTCTGATGATTCTCCTTGTGGGATCGGCGTCCACGATGTATGCGGTAGGTCAGGAGCATTGGATGTTCACTGGCGTTGATTATGATTTCACATTTTTTAGTTCATCGTCTTCCGATTTGAAAAACTTGGTAGGTGATGATAATATCGCGTATTTCAACTCCTTGGGTTTCGACGTAAGCTGGTATGGCTTCCTGGGACAGGACAGCAACGTGGGAATGTATACAAGCCTGGGTTTCCTGTTCCCGTTGGACAATGCGAAGGATCCGACTCTGGATGTCGGACAGAGCCAGGACGGTACGACCCGCAAACGCGATTTCATTTTTTCGGTTCTGATTGGACCTGCGTTCCGTTTCCGCTGTACCGACAAGCTTGCCATGTATCTTGGCGTGGGGTTGAGCTTCGCACACCATACGACGAGCGAAACGAACACTCAGGGAACGACGACTACCAACGGCATCACCTCCTTCGGAACCGGCCTTGACGTCGGGTTCAAGCTCGATATTACCGATCGGATATGCTTTCGTGCCGGGGCAAACGGCAGTTATGATTTCGCCATGCTGTATACGAATTCCGTTACTACCATGGGACAACCGTATGACAATACCAGCACCTTCAACCTGACTCAGGGGTTTTCTATCAACCCATATGTCGGTATGGGAATCGTGCTGAAGACGAAACCGGCGAAAGAAGCCCCCCGGACCGTGAGCCTCGCCTCATTGTCTACTCCTCGATAGTTCATCATCCCTTCGATGCTCTTTTTCAAGACGCATGCACCTTTGGACGACCGCCGGGCTCGGAAGATCCAGGAACCAGGTCGGCGTCGCTATGCGGTCCGGAGGAACATTCCAGTCATGCGGGCGGTGGCGACAGTCGGGCATTCAAGTCCGCTACGGTATTCAAGTCTGCCTCAACCATGGACTCATATATAAATACCTTGCGATGTCCGCGGCCAAAACGCTGTCTAGCGGATATTGTTCTTGGATTACTTGCTTGTTTATTTGTATGACTTGGTGTTAAATGAAGGTAATCGTTGCATGTCTGGAAAGGAGTATTCAAGGCTGTATGACGGACCGGGAGCAGATCGAGACCTTGCAAGCTCAGCTACAGGCCATTTCCGAAGAATTGCGGAGAATGAAGGAATACGATTCTCTCACAGGCCTGTACAATAAGGATACCTTCTGCCGGGAAGTTCGGAAATGCATCGACGCACAGCCTTCCAGTGATTGCGCGGTGGTTTGTCTCGATATAGAGCATTTCAAGCTGATCAACGATATGTACGGTCCCGCCGAAGGGGATCGGATGCTATGCCATGTAGCAGAGTTGTTCGCCCGGCAGGCTCTGAACCGTAAAGGTCTTGCAGCCCGCATCGCTACCGATATCTTCGCTTTGTACATTCCCGATCCTGTATTGGACGTCTCCATGATAGAGAATGAGATACTTGATTGGTTCGCTACCTATCCATTGGATCAGCCTGTCGTTCCCGCTATCGGGGTGAACGTTATCGAGGATGTATCCGTGCCCGTAAGCGTGATGTGCGACAGGGCCATTCTCGCCTTGAACTCGGTCAAAGGCAACTATGTCAAGCATATTGCCGAGTATCATAGCGAGATCCGAAACGAAGTCCTTGAGGAACTGGAAATCTTCAGCGGAGCGGAGAGGGCGTTGAAGGAAAAGGAATTTGAAGTATATTTCCAGCCCAAATGTAATATTGAGACAGGCCGAATCGTCGGCTCCGAAGCCCTCGTGCGGTGGAACCATCCTGAGAAAGGGCTGATTCCTCCCGCTGTATTCATCCCTCTCTTCGAGAAGAGCGGATTCATCCTTCGCCTGGATGCATATGTATGGGAGACGGTCTGCTCCCTGATTCGGGCGTGGATAGATTCCGGGCACAGAGCCATTCCCGTCTCAGTGAATGTCTCCCGTAAGGATTTGTATGCGCCGAACCTTTGCGAACGTCTTGTACGTCTGGTAAGGAAATACAATATTCCTCCGCAGCTGTTGGAGCTGGAAATCACCGAAAGCGCCTATGCCGACGACACCGAACAGATCATATCCACGGTTAATCAGCTACGGGCGAAGGGCTTTATCATTCTGATGGATGATTTCGGCAGCGGTTATTCTTCTCTGAACATGCTCAAGGACATCAATGTCGATATCCTGAAGATTGACCTCCGTTTTTTGGAAAATTTCAATTCTTCCAGTAAAAAAGGCGGCAACATACTGGAATCTGTGGTTCATATGTCCAAATGGCTCAACATCCAGGTCATCGCCGAAGGTGTCGAGACCGATGAGCAGGTCTCTTTCCTGTCCCATATCGGATGCTACTACGCCCAAGGGTATCATTTCTACAAGCCGATGCCGCGCCATGAATTTGAGGCGTTGCTCGCCGTCGATGAGAATGTCGATTACGATTATTCGACGGAAGTTGGTTGGAAGAAATTCACGTACGAGGATCTGTTTCAATCCGGGACCATGTCGCAGATGTTGTTGGACAATATCCTCGGCGGTATCGCCCTGTATGAGTATTGCGGCGGAAAACTGATCTTGCAACGGGCGAACGCGGGATACTACAGACTGACTCATAGCACGCCTCGTAATCAGAATGAAGACGGGTGCCGTATCTTTGATTCCATATATGCCGACGATCATGCGATTCTTCGAGACGCCTTGGACAAAGCCAAGGCTGTGCCTGACGATGGGGTTGAATTCCAGGTCAGGCGCTGTTCTCTGAACGGAGAGCTGATCTGGTTGCAGGTACGCCTGTTCTTTCTCGGGGAGGATGCGGAAAGGCGGTTGTACTATGCCTCGGTTCACAACATAACCAAGCAGCAGGAATCGGAAATGGCTCTACGCCTATCGGAGGCGCGGTTCAGTTTTGCGCTGAAGGCTTCCAAATGCATTTTGTTCGATTACGATATCCCCACGGGAACGATCGTCAATATGAACAAGGGCGATGTTGCTGATATAGTCGGCGATACCCGGCGTTATACTGATGTACCCCGTTGTTTCATTGAGAATAACATGGTCCATGAGGCCGACGTACCCAAGCTGGTCGGGATGTTCCAGTCGGTTGAAGCCGGTGTGGAAGAGGCCGGCTGTGAAGTCCGCCTCCTGACCACGCGAGGGAACTATGACTGGAAACGGATCCGTATCCAGCGTTTTGATATGCCGGGGGTATCAGGGAAGGCTTTTGGCCTTCTGGAGGATATTTCAAACCAGAAACGTCTGGAGGAACGCCTTGCGACAGGAGGCCGGCTGCTGGAAGATCTTCATGAGAAAAACCAGCAGGTGGGTATCAATCTTCTGCATGAGACCGTTCCTTGCGGTATGATCGGCGGCTACTGTGAAGAAAACTTTCCCCTTTATTTCATCAACGGGGAGATGCTTCGTCTGCTGGGATATCGTTCCTACGATGAATTCGTCATTCACACCGGGGCGTTGGTCTCCAATACGATCCTCCCGGAGGATCTCGACGTCGTTTCCGAGGCTTTCGCATCGGGGTTCTCCGAAGGGCAGGAGTATGTCCTGAAGTACAGAACCCTGCGAAAGGATGGCAGCTGTTTCTGGACGCTGGACAAAGGGCGTGTCGTTCGGGCGGAGGATGGCCGTCTCGCGATCATCAGCGTCTGTCTGGATATTACCGAACAGGAAGAACTCCGGACCGAGTTGAACGCCATCATCAATAGCACGCCGGGAGATATCGTTACGTTCACAGTCGAGGGAAAAGGTGCGCCGATCAGTTCGAGGCACATCAGTTACGGTCTTGCTGAATCCCTTGGCTATACCCGGCGGGAGTATCTGGAGTTGCTGGGGCGCAACAACGGGAAGGAGCTGATGTATCCTCCGGACAGCGAAGCTTTCCGAGAACAGTTCTTCCAGGCGATGGAGGAACGACGTCCGATGAAAATCAGCTTCCGGTCGCGGCGCAAGGACGGCAGTCTCGCTTGGTCAAGCTTCTCCGCCAGATGCTATGCTTCGGAGGGCGACCGCTACGTCTATCATGGGATCTATACCGATATCACCGCGTTGAAGGAAAAAGAGGAAAGCCTGCTGCTGTCCGACAGGCGGTTCCAGGTCGCGTTGCAGCTGGTACAGGCCGACCTCTGGGAGTACCATTTCGACACTAGGACAATCGTACAGTTCCATCGGAACGGAAACTGGGTCGAAGGCGTCGGCGATATTCACGATGCCCCCGAATCTCTGATCAGGGACAAGGTGATTCATCCTGATTCCGCTGTGAACTACAAGATGCTGTTCCTCGCTTTGGAGAATGGACGTTCCCAGAACAGCAGCGAGGTAAAGATGCTCTGCGAGGACGGCCTGTACCATTGGTTCATGGTCACTTGTACGATAGTTCAGCGGCGAGATGATGGGCGGCCGCTCCGTGCCGTCGGGATAACTGAGGGTATCGACGCTCAGAAACGGCAGATGCTTCATTACGATGAGCTTCTGAAAAGCTCACAGTTTGACGGTCTGACCGGTTTGCTCAACCGCGAGACGTTCCAACGCAAGGTGTCGTCGGTCATGAAAAACCATCAGCCTTCCGTTGGAAAAAGTTCAGCCCTGGTAATGATGGATATCGACAATTTCAAAAATATCAACGACCGGTTCGGGCATGCGGAAGGCGATCATATCCTTAGTCTGATAGGCGCCGCCATATCCGAGGTGTTCGGGCCCCATGCGTTGGCCGGCAGGCTGGGTGGTGATGAATTTGCCGTTTTGTTGGAAAATACCGTATATGAGAGCGATGTCTACGCTCTGGCGCAGCGGTTTTGCGACTATCTGAACGAAATCAAGCTAGGGCCAGAATCACGTGGTCTCGTCTTGGCCGCGTCCCTTGGGATTGTGTTCCTGAATGATTCTCAACGGGATTTCAATGATTTGTACAGGAAGGCCGATATCGCCTTGTACCAGGCGAAAAGCCTGGGGAAAAACATGTATTCCGTCTATACCCAGAATGAAGGGGCCTCTCCATCGTTGTATTTCAATATGGATACGTCCATTTGATGAGCTGGAGAACATGAGCTACGTCGTGGACGATGCGACCAACAGCATGCTGTACTGCAAGCTTGCGATGTACAGGATGTATGCCATGAATTGTTCCACCAACGTTCGCAATCCTGTCCCGATTGCTATTCCCTCCGGTTCGGCACGACTTTTGAGATCAAGGAGAAGCTGCTTCGTTGGAACGGCCGGAAGCTCCGTCTGGAAATCGCGAAAAGCAAGCAGTAGCTTTGGTTTCCTCTTGACGTGATATCGCTTAGCCAATATACTCGCAAAAGTTGACGTCCGTAGCCCGTTTGATACCGGACGTTCATGCATCGGGGCGTTGCCTAGTGGCTATGGCGCCTGCTTTGGGAGCAGGATATCGCAGGTTCGAGTCCTGTCGCCCCGACTTATTCGGTAAAGCAAGGTACTGACTGGTAATTGTATTGTTTGTATACAGTTACGAGCGAGTACCTTATTTTTTTGGTTCAACTCAGAAATTTGGGGGATAGGTAACGCAATCTCGGCTTTAAGCTCTCAAATTTGATTTTCAAGAAGAAGTATTCAGTATCTCTGAAACCATAAGCTTTTCTTCTCAGAGTCTTGAT
>JAEXDQ010000056.1 GCA_023401595.1 Spirochaetota bacterium | reverse complement strand
TGGTGCATGGTGCATGGTGCATGGTGCATGGGGCATGGGGCATGGGGCATGGGGCATGGGGCGCCGTTGCGGGGCGCGGGCGTCATGGCGCGTCCCTGCGTCCGCATGGCCAGCCGCCAGCGGGCTACCGTAGGGCTACCCCTGGGCTACCGTAGGGCTACCCCTTATATAGTGATCAATGTGTATTCGGTCGAACCGAGGCCAATCTTCTGCGCATGTTCGACACCGGCGCGCCAGTCTGTGGACGGCATGCTGTCGGTGAAATGGTCATGGTGTTCGTGGGGCATTTCTGCCAAGTGGCTGCCCGGCATGACCGGTTGGGCGTTCACCGCGTCGGCGCAGGCAACATCCAGGGCGACGGGATCATATGATGCGAACATGCCTACGTCGGGAACTATTGGTACATCGTTCTCTCCGTGACAGTCGCAGTACGGGGAGACGTCGATGACGATATTGATATGGAAGTTGGGTCGGCCGTCTACCACGGCCTTCGCATATTCGGAAATCTTGCAGTTGAGAATATCGTTGCTTTCGTCGCTGGCTGGCAGGACTGCGTCCTTGGGGCAGACTCCGATACAACGGCCGCAACCGACGCATCTGTCGTGGTCGATCACGGCCCTGCCGCTGGAAAGATCCGGGGCGTCATGGGCGCATACCTTCGCACAACGTCCGCAACCGATGCAAAGAGCGGTATCCACATGGGGTTTTCCTGCGCTGTGCATCTCCATCTTGCCTGCTCTGGAACCGCCTCCCATGCCGAGGTTCTTCAACGCTCCCCCGAATCCGGTTCCTTCGTGTCCCTTGAAATGGTTCAGTGAAATCACGATATCCGCATCCATCAGGGCCCGTCCGATTTTCGCTTCCTTGACATAGAGGCCACCTTCGACGGGAACCAGCGCCTCGTCAGTGCCCTTCAACCCGTCAGCGATCAGCACGTGACAGCCGGTGGCGAAGGGGGAGTACCCGTTCTGATATGCGGAATCGATATGGTCGAGCGCATTCTTGCGTCCTCCGACATACAGGGTGTTGCAGTCGGTAAGAAACGGTTTGCCCCCAAGCTCCTTGATCACCTTGACCACTGTCGCCGCATAGTTCGGGCGTAGGAACGCAAGGTTCCCGGGTTCCCCGAAATGAATCTTGATCGCGACGTACTTGTCCTTGATATCTATTTTGTCGATTCCCGCCCGATGCAGCAGCCGTTCCAGTTTCGTCAGCCGGCTGGTTCCCACCTCGGTTCTCAAATTCGTGAAATATACTTTTGAAGCTTCCATATACGTGACTCCTTGCATCATGTGTTCTTGAATTGAAAAAAAGCTCTTGCGCCTATCGGGCCTTGCGCAACCCCATCTCCTGGGCGACCTTGATCACGGTAGCCGGATCGTCGGTCATGACGGAGTCTACGCCCATGCCGAACAACCGCCGCATCTCCGACTCATCGTTGATCGTCCAGACCTGGATAACCGCGCCCCGTTCGTGGAACGCCTTGATGAAGCCCGGGGTAATGACCTCGATTCCCCACTGTCGTACTGGAACCTGGAAGATGATCTGCCTTCCTTTCGCCAGACGTCTGGGCAGCAGGTGCGTTTTCTGGAGGAACAGGTACCGGAGGACTTCGACCGTCGTGATACTGGTCAGTATCTCCGGCGCTTTCACTCTCAGCGCCTTGAGGTTCGAGATATGGAACGAAGCGCCTACGACACGGTTTTCCGACTTGTTGCGCCGGATTACTTTGATGAACTCATCCACGATCGCCGAGGTTTTGCTCTTCAGGTCGATGTTGAACCGCTGTCCGGGGCAGGCTTGGAGGACTTCCTCCAGCGTAGCCAGTTGTACTCCCGTCCCCCTGAACGGAAATGTTCTGCCCCCGTCCTTGGTGAATGTATATCCAGCGTCGAAACGCTTTAGCTCGGCGAGGGTATGATCCTCGATCCGTCCCGCACCGTCGGTATTCCGCTCCAGCGTCGGGTCGTGCCAGATGACCAGCACGCCGTCCTTTGACAGATGCACGTCGGTTTCGACGACGTCTATTCCCATCTTCACTGCGCTGAGAAAGGCGGGAAGGGTGTTCTCCGGGTAGTGCATGCTGTCGCCGCGATGTGCGATGACCACGGGCATGGGGGAGAGGAAGGCTGGTCTCGTACTGTCCATCTCTAGATATCTCCTTCTCTGGCCGCACGGCTTTTGCGCCGTCGCTGTATCCAATTGCATACCGTATGTACGTTCGCTTCGCAATCGCCGGGTCAAGGCGCGTAGTTCCTTTGTATCAACTTTTCCCCGATGTGGAAGCCTCCTCGCTGTTTCGGACGTCGTTCGCCGACGCCTCCTGGGTGTCTGTGACCGCTGCCGCGATTTCATCCGCCGATGCCTTGAAATTCCTGATGCGGGTCATCTTTACGAAAATCTTCTCCATTTTCTGAACCTCACTTTCTGTGAGCGACGCCCTTGCGAGCGCATCCCGTAGGAAACGGTACGTCCATTTCTTCTCATCGCCCTTGAAATAGTCGGGGAGCGTCTCCAGGGTGTCGATGACCCGTTGTGCGGCGACCTCGGTCCGTTGCTGGGTGACGGGGGAGGCTTCGATCGGCCATGGTTTGATCTGGTTGTACAGCGTGTAGGTAATGATCTGTACCGCCTGGGATAGGTTGAGGGAGGGGAACAGGGGACTGGTCGGAATCGTCACGACCATGGAACAGGTCGCGACCTCGTCGTCGGTCAATCCGTCCGCTTCCCGGCCGAAAACGATAGAGACGATACCTTCTCCTGTAGTCGAAACCCGTTGCGCCAGCTGTTCCGGGCTGACCGCGCAGAATTTGCGGAACTTGCCCCTGCGGCGTGTCGCCCCGACGGACAGGACGCTGTCCGCCAACGCCTCCCGCAGGGTGGGGAACCGTCGATGGTTCTCCCAGACATCCGCTGCATGGAGCGCGAGCGTACGTACGCGATTCTCATCATATATACGGTCTCCGACGATAGCGAGCCGCGTGATGCCCATGGTCTTCATCGCACGGCATACAGAGCCTATGTTCGCCCCGTCCTGAGTCTCTACAAGAACTATCTGGATTCGGTCCAGATTTGCTTGGTGGTCCATATTGTAGTCATAACAGATATTGAAGCTTTTTCCAAGCTGGACTATAGTGAAATACATGGAAGATACCTCCTTGGACCTGCAACGGACACTCAAGACTTTCCTCGGGATAATCCTTGTCATCATTGTCCTTTTTGTCTTGAAGGCGGCGAAGACGGTTGCGTTGCCGCTCGCCATTTCCTGTTTCTGTTTTCTGCTGTGCAATCCGTTCGTGGATCGTATGGAACGGCTCCGGTTCCCCCGTTGGCTGTCCACGCTGATTGTCATGGCTCTGTTGCTGGTGTTCTTCCTCCTCTGCGGATGGTTCTTCGTCATGACGATCAATACGTTGGTCCGGCAGGTTCCGAACTATATCCCCCGTGTGGCGATGATCGACAGCTGGCTCACGGAGTTCCTTGTAAACAAGTTCGACGTGGATATCGGTGGGGGGACCTTGCTTTCCCTGATCAATTTCAACTGGGCGAAGATCCTGATGGACAGCCTCTACAGCGTATCGGGTAAATTTGTATCCATCGCCAGCGACGCGATGCTGATCTATATCTTCGTATTCTTCCTGCTTCTGGAACGGCAGTCGTTGATTCCGAAGCTCAAAGTCATGTCCAACCACAAGGGGATGAAAGTCGCCGTGCTGTTCGAACGGGTCAATCGCCAGGTGTCGAAATACCTGTTGCTCAAGGCGTTGATCAGCGCCGCGACAGGCGTCCTGTTTTTTCTCGCCGCGCTGGTCACCGGCCTCGATTTCGCGTTCCTCTGGGGCGTGCTTGCTTTTGTAATGAACTTCATCCCGTCGATTGGATCGATCATCATCACTACAATGACGATTCTTATGGCGATTATCCAGTTCGCTCCGGACTGGGCCATGATCATCTATGTCGCCGTGTTGATGATTTCCATAGAAATGGTCTTGGGAAATATCATCGACCCGCGGTTGCAAGGGGTTCAGTTGAATCTCAGCCCTGTCGTCATCCTGGTCGCGCTCTCTTTGTGGGGGTATATCTGGGGAATCGCGGGTATGTTCCTCGCTGTTCCGATCACCTCTGTCCTGCAGATCATATGCGCCAATGTGAAGTCGTTGCGGACCGTGGCCATCATTATCAGCAGCGGTAAGAGCTACCGCCGGCAGTACGAGGAGGAGAAGGCCTTGGCCAAAGCCAAGCGCAAGGCCAAGTTGCAGGAGCGACGTGGCAAGCGCAATGGTTCCCCCCAGCCTGAGAGTTCCTCTTCCGAGTCCGTTCCTACGGCCGATGCCGGATCCAAGTCAGCCAGGCATACCGCCGACCGTAACGTCGAATCAGGCATGTACGACTTCATCATGCCCGAATATACTGCCGGCAAGGGGCAGAAGTCTTCGAAACGGGTTGAGCCGAAACAAGATGCTTCCGTGGAATCCAAGACGGAAGGAGCTGACGAATAGCGTATGTCCCGCATTGATTCCGGGCAACTGGAGTTTTTCGAGCATGATGAATTTTCCTGTTCCCCCTCTACCTCACGTTCGGCTTCCAGACTTAGGACCGACAAGGTGTCGAAGGGACTGTCCGCTGAATTTCCGGCGCTATCTCTTTCCGTCGCCTATGACTATCTTTTTTCGCCTGTTGACTATCTGGCGTTGGACGATGCGGGGTGTCTTGACCTCCGGCACGAGTTCAGCGCCCTGATCTGGCGGTTCTACAACGAGTTCGGCCGACGGTTTCCGTGGCGGGAGACCCGTGCCACTTGGCCCGTTCTGTTGAGCGAGGTGATGCTTCAGCAGACGCAGACCTCCCGCGTCTTGCCTAAATACGAAGCGTTTCTGGACAAGTGGCCTTCGTGGGAATCGATGGCGTCTTCTTCTTTGGACGAGGTGCTGGCTCTTTGGAAGGGGCTCGGTTATCCCCGGCGGGCGCTTGCGTTGCGCAAGGTCGCCGTCGCTTCCGAGCGGTGGGGCTGGGAGCTTCCCTGCGACTATGCCGAATTGCTCACGTTGCCGGGGGTCGGGCCGTCGACCGCGGCCGCGGTATGCGCGTTCTCCTATGGCCAACCTGCGATCTATCTGGAGACCAATATCCGCCGTGTCTTGCTCCACTGTTTTTTCCCAGGTCAGGAACAGGTTCATGACAGGGTTCTACGCACCTTGCTCGATGATCTGCTTGCCGATGTCGATGATGTCCGTGCATGGTACTATGCGTTGATGGACTATGGTGTGTTGCTCAAGTTTCTGATTCCCAATGCGAACCGCCGTAGCGCCCACTACGCCAGGCAGTCCCGTTTCGAAAACTCCAACCGACAACTTCGCGGGCTGTTGCTGTTGCACTTTTCCGAGCGAGGCGCCTTGAGCCGCAATCAATTATTGGACGAGCTGTCCGGTTTCGAACCTGAACGGGTTGACACCTGCCTTTGTTCCCTCTGTTCCGATGGCTTTATCGAAGAGAGCGCTGAACCGGAACCCCGGTACCGTATCAAAAAGTCATAGTTCATAGGTTTTGAATAATCGGTTATTGTCACCGTCTGTCGGCGTCTGTCATTGCCTTCGGCGTCTGGCGGGATTCTGTTGAACGTTTAAGCTCCCTACGGACAACCGGAGAACAACCTACGAACAACCTACGAACAACCTACGGACAGCCTACGGACAACCTACGAACAACCTACGAACAACCTACGGACAACCTACGAACAACCTACGAACAACCTACGGACAACCTACGGACAACCTACGGACAACCTACGGACAACCTACGGACAACCTACGGACAACCTACGGACAACCGGGGTAGCCGACTCCTTTGAGAGAGTGTGGATTTTGGGGTGAATGCCATTTCGAAGGGGAGCCGAAACTCTACATTGTTAAAAATATCTCCCAGGGTACATGTTGATGGAGGAATCCGGCGTTCGCGGTGTATACCAAATGATGTTCGCATGATAGGATTGTCCGCATGGGAAAGTTGTTCTATCCGGTTTTGGTGTTTGTCACCGGCATGGTCATTTCTATTATGGTCGTCTTCAATACGGAGTTCGGTGTCGCTACGACGATGGGCGTCTCGCTTATGGTCAATCAGGCGGTTGGGATTTTCGTCATCACCATGATCATGTGGGGTGGCCGGAAGAATCGTTCGTTCAATCCTCCAAGGAAGGAATCTCCGTGGTGGTTGTGGTTCGGAGGATTGTTCGGATTTGCTATATTGAACCTGAACTATGTAACTATCGTGAATATCGGGGCGTCTCTGGCGATGGCTACGGCGGTGTTCGGTCAAAGTCTGAGCGCGCTTGTGTGCGACCTGACTGGAATGCTGGGGATGCCGAAGGTCGGGCTGGACAAGCGAAAATTGTTTACGTTGGCGATCAGTGCGTCGGGCATCATCGTCATGGCTTTCTCTGGCGGTACGTTCGCTATTCCCTATATCCTTATCGGTATACTCGCGGGTGTGCTGACGATGATCCAGATGGTCTACAACGGCCTGTTCGCTTCGTACAAGGGTGAATTGTTCAGCGCCAGACAGAACGTCGTCAGCGCGCTGGCATTCGCAGCGATGTTTTATTCGGTTTTTGAGCCTCGGCAGACAATAGACGGTCTGCGCGCCATGGCTACCGTACCATGGTATCTCATTATCGGCGGCGGTTCCCTAGCTGTGTTCGTCGTCGTATCGTGCAATTTCGTCATACCCAAGATTCCCGCCATCTATTCCGCTTTGCTGATGAGTTCCGGCCAAATACTGATGTCGGTTGCGATTGACAAAGTGTTCTACGGGGTGTTTTCCATCCAGCTGTTCGTTGGTGCGCTATTGATTCTTACGGGAATGATCATGAACCTGTTCTTTGACCTGCGAAGGCAGGATCCTGCTTCATCCGTGTGATGATGGATGCGGTTCTGCCCGGGTAAGGGGCTTTTTGCTGCTCAGGTCGCTGAGATTGCTGAGGTTGGGACTACTCGAGGTGATGGGCAGGGGTGATGCCAATGCACAGATGATGGGCGGTCACGAGGGTAGGGTGCCGGAGACGTTGGTCGGAGCGACGTTGGCTGTCCGGCATGTGCGGGGTGGGGGATGTGCCGTGCTATACCGCTTGCCCGCGACAGGGCCTTTGGGCTATGTTTGGAGTATGTCGAACCACGATTCCTCAATAGAACCTATCGCACGGGGGCTGTACCCGGAAATCCGTGAAAAAATGCTGTCAAAAGCTATGTTGCCCAATTCTTTGGGAGAATTGGAGGCTGTGGCCGCCCGTGTGGCGATGATCCAGAGGACGCTGTCGCCCAACTTGAACATGCCCCACCTGCTGCTTGCCGCTGGAGACCATGGCGTAGTCGTGGAAGGCGTGACGACGAGTCCAAAGGAAATTACCTGGCAACAATGCTGTAACTTTGCCCGGGGCGGGGGCGCCTGCGGATTGCTTGCGAAATTGTATGGGGTGAAGCTGATCGTGTGCGACGTCGGCGTGGATCATGATTTTGAACCCCAGGACGGCGTTGTGGATTGCAAGGTCGCCTATGGGACGAAGGACTTGCTGCTGGGGCCTGTGATGACCGTCGAGCAATGTCGGCTGGCTATGGCGGCGGGGCGGAAGATGGTAAGAGACGTCGCGGAGAAAGGATGCGACGTCATCGCTTTCGGAGAAATGGGAATCGGCAATACGACCAGCGCTTCCGCATTGACTGCCGCGTTGACAGGGTGGCCGGCGGAAATGTTGACGAGCCGGGGGGCCGCGCAGAACGACGCAGGTTTTTCCAGAAAGCTGGCTGTTGTGAAGCAAGCGGTGAGCTTGCATGGTCGTCCCGAAGACCCTGTTGAAACGATGGCTTTGTATGGAGGCTTCGAGCTTGCCTTCATTATGGGAGGCATGTTGGAGGCGGCTGTTCGGAAAATGGTGATCCTGCTGGACGGCTTTATCGCCACCGCTTCGGCGCTAGCCGCGGTTCAATTGGAGCCGGCGGTCGTTGACTACATGATACCCTGCCATTGCTCCGTTGTGGCTGGACACAGGCAGTTGCTGGAACATCTAGGCCTGGTCCATCCGTTGCTCGATCTCGGCATGTGGCTCGGAGAGGGGACGGGGGCGCTCATGGCTTGGCCGATCGTCCGCGCGTCGGTGGCGTTGCTGACCGACATGACATCTTTCTCTGAATGCGGCGTGACCGATTCCACTGCGTTGGCCGAGAGACTGTACGGGTCGGAGGTGTTCCGATGACTTTGCGTCCATCATCATCCTATCCGAAGACGAAGACCGGCTGGCCGTGGCGTCTGGGAACGAGCAGCTATATCATTCCCGACGACATCCTGCCGAACGTGCGGTATCTGGCGGACAAGGTAGATGATATCGAACTAGTGCTGTTTGAGTCGGAAGGTGCGAGCAATCTTCCATCCAAGACCGTGATCAGGGAGTTGGACAGGCTGTCGGCGGAGCATGGGCTGACATATACGGTCCATTTCCCGTTGGACGTCTACCCTGGCGCCATCGATGCGACGGAACGTTGGAAAGCGTTGGAGGTCTACAAGCGTATCATTGGCCTGACGGAAGAGCTGTCGCCCTTCGGTTATGTCCTGCATCTGACCCCCGACCTGTACGGGGAGGTTCCTTCCAACGATATTCCCCGCTGGCTGGATGGTCTGGATTGGTCCTTGGAGACTCTGCTTGGGACTGGACTGGTGGAAAGCCGGATGCTGTGCGCGGAAACGCTGTCCTATCCGTTTGGTCTGGTTCTACCGTTGGTCGAGCGGTACGATCTCGCGGTGACGCTTGATATCGGGCATGTGTGGCTGATGGGATACGATGCCGCCGACAATTGCGCGGCGTTGTTGAGCCGGACGAGGATCTGTCATCTGCATGGGGTTACCGGTCGGGCGGACGTAGGCGGCAAGGATCATCAGGGACTGGACGCGACCGAATCTGCGCAAGTCGAGTTCTTCTTGCGGGCGCTGGCTTCGCAGATACGGGTTGATTTGACGCCGCGGGTGTTGACGTTGGAGGTCTTTTCACAGGAACACCTGGAAAATTCATTGCAAGTATTGGAAGGAAGCCGTGCTATAGTACTATAGTACGGGGTATGGAAGTATACCGGAGAAGAAAGGTATACTGGAAAAAGTGTACCGGAGGCGGAAAGCCCGGGAGAAAATGTCCGTACAGCTGGATTCCAAGAGGTTGAAGCCTCCATTGCGGAGATATCCGAGAAGGGGTTGAAGACGGGAGAATGGAATTTCCGGGCGATTCGGGGAGGGAGAGTATGGCTACTATCAGAATATCCGACATGAAATACCATCAGGGCAGACTGGTTTCACCTCCGGGAACGTTGGTTTCCAGCTCCCATGGCGCCAAGCTTGAAGGCGTTGCCGATTTGCGGCCTGCGAAGCCCCTGAAGCCCCAGGTGACATTGGTTCTCGGCGGCGGCAGGAGCGGTAAGAGCCGGTTTGCCCAGGCCCTTGCGGAAACCGCTGGCGCGGTTCCCGGTTCCCGTGTCTATATCGCTACGGCGGAACCGATGGATGAAGAGATGCGTCGCCGTATCGCCGCGCACCAGGCCGATCGGGCCGACCGGTTCGTTACGGTCGAGGAGCCCATGGATCTCGCCGGTGCGATTGAACGTCTGAGCGACGAGACGTGCGTCGCGTTGGTCGATTGTCTGACCGTGTGGTTGGGAAACCTGATCTACCACCATGGACCTCAAGAGGGGCTGTACCAGGAGGAGTCCGATTTGCTCCGGATACTGGCCGATCCCCCCTGCGAAATCATCCTGGTATCGAACGAGACAGGCATGGGCTTCATTCCCGCCGACGCCGAAAGTCGTGTGTTCCGCGACCACGCCGGTTGGTTGAACCAGGATATCGCCAAGCTCGCCGATACTGTAGTGCTGATGGTGGCCGGTATTCCGGTAGTGATCAAGGGCGAGCGTCCGCCAGTGACTTCGCAAGCAGTTCAATGAAAGGTCTGGGCTTGGCGTCGGCGTTCCGGACTTTGACTATTCTGAGAGTGCCCGGCAAGGATTGCGGCAGACAGTCTACGACGTTGTTCTGGTTTCCGGTCGTCGGGCTTGTACTCGGAGGGTGTTGCTGGGCCTTGGCCTATGTCGTTTCGTATTCCAAAACAGCTTTTTCCTCGCTTCTATGCGGTGCGCTGGTCACCGCCTTGCTTGCTTGGCTGACCCGGGGGTTCCATCTCGATGGGCTTTCCGACATGGCCGATGGGTTCGGCGGCGGTTGGACCAAGGAGCGCGTCCTGGAGATCATGAAGGACTCCCGTACCGGTGCGTTCGGGGTGGTCGCCTTGACGATGCTGCTGATAGCGAAGACCGTATCTGTCGCAGCTATTTGCGCCATGGGCCGGTCGGACTTGGCCTGGCTGTTGGTCGTTCCCGTCCTCAGTCGGATGCTGCTGGCCGTGCAGACCGCCGTGAACCGTTATGCCCGGCAAGCGCCGGGAACCGCCGGACTTTTGGTCGGCGAAAGCCGCTGGTACCATGGCGCCGTCGCCGCCCTGGTCGCGATTGTACCTACGGTACTGCTGTTGCCGGAAGGCTGGCTGGGTAAATTCTGTTTTGTCCTTGCCTGTGGCGTACTCATGACTTTGTTCATTGGCTGGAAAAGCCGCCGTCGCCTTGGCGGGGTTACCGGGGATATCCTCGGCGCGACCTGCGAACTCAGCGAAACCGTCATGCTGACCGCCGCCGCCCTGTTGTAAGGAGCAAGGACGACGTTGCGGACGAAAAGGGAAACCTGCCCGAAAAGAGTTGGAAGCGTCGTCATCCATCATCATCAAAATGACGAAGGCTTGCGGTATTTCATCCTCCCCCATTGATATTCAGATATGTAAAGACCTTTTTGTACCGTAGGGCGTCTTGGTGTGTTAATGAAATGCTATGAATTTGCTTATTTTTTGTTAAAAAATTCTTGTGTTCAGCTTAATTCTATTTAAGAATGAAACATAGGAAGTATATGTCGGACCTTTTGCGTCCGATGGACAAAAACGTAAGGAGTTCATATGGAAGACAAAAACAAGGCGCCTGTGAAGAAGGGCTGGCTCAGCTGGTATTTCAATTTCAACCTGCTGTACCGGATTCTCATCGGTCTGGTCCTTGGTGCGGTCCTCGGGATCATTTTCAAAGAGAAGATACTCTGGGTCGCTCCGTTCGGTTCTCTGTTCGTTCGGTTGCTGAAGATGATCATGATGCCGATCATCCTTTCCACCTTGATCGTCGGCGCTTCGTCGGTCAGTCCCGCCACGCTTGGAAAGGTCGGCATACGGACCATCATATTCTACCTGCTGACTTCTGCGTTCGCGGTAATCGTCGGGTTGCTGATGGGCTCCATCTTCCGCCCAAGCGCGGCGATGGCTACGTTGGTGGCGGGTGCCGCGGGCAAAACCGCCGCGACACAATCCTTGTCGAACACGTTGTTGAACATTATTCCTACCAGCTTCGCCCAGGCGGTCGTCAACGAAAACATTCTTCCCGTGATTTTCTTCGCGCTGGTGTTCGGCATCGGGATCTCCTATTTGAAGATCTCCGGTAACGAAAGAATCCGTAATGCGGGGATGACGGTCTATAATTTTGGTTCAACTCAGAAATTTGGGGGATAGGTAACGCAATCTCGGCTTTAAGCTCTCAAATTTGATTTTCAAGAAGAAGTATTCAGTATCTCTGAAACCATAAGCTTTTCTTCTCAGAGTCTTGAT
>JAEXDQ010000055.1 GCA_023401595.1 Spirochaetota bacterium | reverse complement strand
AATGGTCCTCTCTTTGTTGTTGTTTGGTAACTTGACAATAGTAGAGTTCCATTCCCTTTTTCTATGCTTTTTCTTCCCTATTGACTTTTTCTCTTCTCTTCATCCCCCAGATTTCTGCATAGAGCCTAAAAAAACACGTGGATTTGCCGAAGGCGATTCCATCGGAAATATCGTTGAACTGGATGAGCCGGGCACTGCGACAGTCTGTGAATGTCTATACCGAAATCAATCTGGAAACCATGCAGTACCGCCAGATGAATCTGAAAAACGCCAAGCATTACTCGGTTATCCCAGAGGGTGACTATGGCCTTGCATTTGACCACATGATCCACGATGAAATCGACCCGGACGATGGCGCCAGAGGTGTTTCAAAAACTGGGAGCAGACAGCACCGGCCCGTTCTGGTCAGGCTAGACGTCGGCGATGCCCGCGGTGAACAAGGCTTCGCCTGTCCCCACATTGCCCCAAAGCAGCAGGCCGCCGGCTTTCATGCGGGCAATTCCTGACATGTGGGCTTGTCGGTTCATCAGGTTCGTGGCAAGTCCATTTTGTTCAAAACAGGATGCCCCTTAGGTCGTGATGCGTCAAGAATGCCGGTGATGCCCGTTGCGTTTGTTTTCAACTTGCGCGATATTTCCCTTCATCAATTTTTTCAAGGGTTTTCCATGGACTCTCGCCCCGACTTGTGCCAAAATAGCGGCGTTCGATTACTCATCTTCCAGGAGCAGTATCATATGGCTCTCTATTGGTTTCCTGTCGGCCGGTTAGCTTGAGGATGGGACGGCGGGAGCGGATGTTTAACCGCGGATGAGACATTGCTAAGGACGCACGATATAAAATGAACTTCACGCTTGTCATGATTTTTGTGAACACACTGTTCTGGATTGCCTTGCATTTTGGAGTGGCCGCGCTGGTGACCACAGCGCCCCCCCTGAGCTTCCGATGTCGATGGTTCGATTATAGTAAGCGTTTTTTTCAGGTGTCGCGGCGGGAGATGGATTTCTATCGATGGATAAGACTGCCGAAATGGAAGGACCGGCTTCCCCAATACAACGACGATTTTGAAAAACGGCATCTGAGCAAGGAGATGACGCCATCATATGTACGCGAGTTTCTTTTCATGACCTGCCAGGCCGAGGTCGTCCACTACAGCATCGCCGTCGCCGGCTATTTGTCCATGCTTTTTTGTCTGCTGTGTAACGACCCCGTCGCCAACCTGCCGCTGTTTTTCGGCATCGCGACATTCATTGGTCTTTGCAACATGCCGTTTGCATTGATTCAGCGGTACAACAGGTATCGGTTGGCTCGGGTAATGGCGCAGATGGAGCGCCGGATTGCGCCGGGTGGTGAAAGCTGTCCCGTCGACGATACTGGAGCTGAAGCATGAACGTATGTTTTTCAACGAACGGATTGTGATGTACATGAGAAGCTGTGTTTTCAGAATCATATGGTCATGTTTTGAAGAAGAGTTGTCCGCTTGCGGGCCTTGCGACCGGGATCGTCCGTCGATTCTGGCCTGTCATAAGAATTGATACATCGCCGTTCTTGCCGTATGCTGTACGATATGATTCATTCCATGCGGCGGTTCGCCAACTATCTGACGATCGGCAGAATGCTCGGCTCTTTTTCGTTGCTTCTGCTGAAACCGTTTTCTCCATCGTTCTACATCGTCTACATCTTGTGCGGGGTGTCGGATATGCTTGATGGCCCTATCGCTCGTAGTACCGGAAGCTCTTCCCGGTTCGGGGCGACGCTAGACAGCGTAGCCGATTGTATATTCATCGCGGCGGACATGGTGGTATTCTTACCGCTCTTTCCTTGGAGACGCTGGATGCTTTTCTGGATAGCGACGATTGCGTTGGCCCGGTTCCTGTCATTGATTTTCGGTTATGTGAAATACCATGCGTTTGCGTCCCTTCACACATATGCGAACAAGCTTACCGGCGGTGTATTGTTTTTACTGCCGCTTGCCTTTCCCTTTTGGGGATTCGTCGTCCCTGTGTCGGTCGGATGTGCGGTTGCGTCTTTCTCCGCGGCTGAGGAACTTGTATTGACGTTGCGCTCCAATACCTTGGACAGGGATGACCCGGGCTTGTTCTTTCAGAAAAAACAAGCGTCTGAAATAATGAATTCACGGACAGTCGCTGGACTATCGGCGGAGGTGGTTCATCCTGAACCGGGCATCGCCGAAAACGTATAAAAAAACCGGATGGCCAATATGTCTGTATCGGCGATCCGGCTATAAAGTTCAAAAAGATGGACGGCGTCCTGCGTTCTGGTTCCCCAGACGAAAGCTCCCGCTATTCATCTTCCTTTGCGCTCTTTGCATAGGAGAGGGCTTTCATTGCATTGTCGAACTTCTGGAACTTGCCGTTTTTCAGACGGATGACGACGGATGTCTTCTGATTGCCGCTGACCTGGACTATGTATTCCGTCGCTTCAAATTTCGTCTTGAAGTATTTGATGACCTTGTCGCTTCCCTGACGTTTTACCGCCCAGCCTTTGCCGGCGACGAAGGAAAGGGTATGGACATCCTTTACTTCTTTTTTTGCTTTTTCTTCGGGCTGAGCCGGAACCGGAGATTGCGCGACCGGTTTTGCAGCTGCCTTTTGCGCCGCTTTCGTCAGATCTGCGCCTGCTGTCTTTCCTGCTTGTTTCGCAGGCGTCTTCTTCGGAGCGTTCCCTTCGGTTGGTACCGGAGCTTTCGTAGGTGTCGATGTTTTTTCTTTCGCCATGTTTTTCCCCCTAACGTACTCTCTGAAATATACCGCTGTTCCATACAATTGTCAGTACGACAGGTCGGCGGAATTTGAAAATAATTTAAAAACATCCGTTGAATCTGTAACCTTTTTGAAAAACCGTTTTAATAACGAAAAACCAGTTTCAAAAGGGACGCCGTATCGACCGCGGCATATGAAAACGCCACCCTTGTTTAATCGGGTGGCGTTGTTGCGTTCATACGGATGACTCCTGCGTTCTGGCCCTTATGAGGCTATATGCGCAGTCGCCATGGCATTGTCCGTTAGTCTGACTTATTTGCCTTGTTGCTCCAACGCCAACGTGACAGTGGTCAGGTCGCAGACCTCGGTCGGTCCATAGTACTGTATCGCGCCGGGGTAGGTGAAGCAGGTGTTGCGGGCCCATTCTGCACGGTGTGCGGCAAAATAAGTGAACGGTGCGCCGTCGAGTTCGACAAGGGCTTTCTTGATGACCGACTTCCGTTCGCCATGGCGTTGCTCCATGTTCATCATCATGGTGATGGGGATGCCGCCGGCCTTCCATTCGGCCGCGGGTCTATGCAACCTGGTGACTGAGGAGATGTAGCCGGACAGGCCTCCGGCGATCAGCATGAAGGCGTTGTAACCAAGGCTATAGCAGTAATCAGCGTCGAAGTTGGAGGGGAATGCGCAACGGCCTTCGTAACCGAAGAAATGGTTGAGCCCGCTGAACTTGCCGACATATGCTCCGGCTTTCTTCATTTCCGCAAGGCGGTTGCCGACCATCTCGATCAACAGCTTGTCGGTCTCGATACGGGAAACCTGGACGTTGCCGTGCGGGTCGCGGTCCATCAGCAGCTGCTTTTGGATTCCTTCCGGCAGAACGGTGAACACATCGGCGGACGCCTTGGTCAGGTGCGCGACGATGAACTTGCTCTGCGCTTCGAAATTCTCAAGTTCGCCGTAAGCTTTTTCTTCTGTCGCCAGGAGGTCGTTCAGTTCCTCGATCAAAGTCTTGACTTCGGGAATGAATTCGACCAAGCCTTCCGGAATCAGTATGACGCCGAAATTATGTCCATCCGCCGCTCTCAGCGCAATGGTATCGGCGACCTGCTGTACGACTTCGGTAAGGGAGGTCTTATGGGCTTCGATTTCTTCACTGATCAAGCAGATGTTCGGCTGGGTCTCCAGCGCGCATTCGAGTGCGATGTGGCTGGCGCTGCGTCCCATGAGCTTGATGAAGTGCCAGTATTTCTTGGCGCTGTTGGCGTCGCGTTCGATATTCCCGATGAGTTCACTATAGGTTTTTGTCGCGGTGTCGAAGCCAAAGGAAATTTCGATGGATTCATTTTTCAGGTCGCCGTCGATGGTTTTCGGGCATCCTATGACCTGGATGCCAGCCTGTGTGCGGAGGAAGTATTCCGCAAGCACGGCCGCATTGGTATTGGAATCATCCCCTCCGATAATGACGATCGCTGAGATGTCGTGCTTTCTGCAGGTCTCGGCGCAGACTTTGAACTGTTCCTCAGTCTCGAGTTTCGTCCGTCCGCTGCCGATGATGTCAAAGCCGCCTGTGTTGCGGTATTCAGCGAGGAAATCAGCGGTAATCTCGATGGATTTGTCGTCAAGGATGCCGCTGGGGCCGCCTTTGAAGCCGATCAGCTTGTTTTCTGGATTTGCCGCCTTCAATGCGTCGAACAGTCCGCTTACGACGTTGTGTCCGCCTGGCGCCTGTCCGCCGGAAAGAATCACTCCGATATTGCGCTTGGTACCGATGGTCTTGTTCTCTCCTTTTTCGAAGGAGATTTTCGGCAGGCCGTAGGTATGGGGAAAAAGCGCCTTGATCGTCTCTTGATCGGTTACCGGGGCGGTCGCGTCACCTGCGACCGGGACGATGGTGTCGATGGCTTCTTTCAGGATAGCCGGCAGTTTGGGCTCATACTTGTAGCGTGCGAGCTGTAGGGGGGAATACTTCATTCTGATATGCTCCTTTTCATCGGGATACACTATGACAAGCTGTGCCGTTTTCATAAGGTCGTCGATCGTTCTCTGTACGCACTGGGTGCTGTTTGCCGACCTCTGTCCGTTTCCTTGCTTGTCGTATGTACTCCTTTGAACTATTTTACAGGTCTCCGACACCTTGCCGGAACATTTTCCACAAGGCTCGACGGACGTGCATTGGATACTTTTTTCTTGATATATAGACTGTAGATTTTTTTTTCAGGTATTGCAAGGGGAATGCCGTCGTTTATCGAGGTTCGCTGGTCTGATTTAGCGGATAGGCTCAATCCAGGCTCAATCCAGGCTCAATCCAGGCTCAATCGTCTTGGCGGGTTCAGTTGGGGTTCGGTTGGGGGGATACATGGTCTGCTAGGGGACATCGCGGTCGATTTTATGGTATTGTAGGAAATCATGGCTGATATAGTTGTCCACACCAATTCTGCTTCCGATGTATTGCTTTGGATCGATGGAGATTCCTGTCCGAAAAACCTTCGGGCGATCTTGCTGCGGGCTGTTGTCCGTACTGGCATCCGTGCGACGTTCGTTGCCGACCGTGCGTTGCCCGACGTCCTTCAGTCCATGGCCGACCATACTGCCGCATTACGCCGTCAAGTCAAGAAGCTGGCCCTGTCCTCTGGTTCGGTTCTGTCCGATGGTTTTTCCGTATCCTGCATGCCGACCTCAAACATGGAAGCCGGTTCTGAAGAACATTCAGGTATTGTTTCTGCAATAGACAATATTCGCAAGGTACGGACTCCAATTGCGATGGTCGTAGTGGACACTGGCGCGGACAGCGCTGACGACTATATCGTTGAACATGCCGCCCCCCGGACACTTGCCGTTACCCATGACGTCCCCTTGTCCGCACGGTTGGTCTCCAAGGGGTTGGTCGTTTTGGACGACCGGGGTGGGTGCTTTACTCCTGCGAACATGGGGGAACGACTGTCATTGCGGAATGCGATGACGGAGTTTCGCGAGATGGGCATCTACGCTGAACAAGGTCGTGGAATAGGGGCTGTCGAGACAAAAGCTTTCGCCGATACGTTGGACAAGCAGTTGGTGGAGCTGTTACGACGTTTTCCCGATGGGCGTATTGCGTTACATCCGGAACAAATGCTTTTCCATTGATGCTAGCCCCTATGCCCTGTCCATGGATTTTGAATCGCCAGAGAGGTTTTTTCTTCTGAATAGGGGAGATGAAAAAACGTATCGCAGTTTTCACGCAGAATCAGTCTTCGGCCGAAATAGGCAGTATCACAGAAAGAATGTCATCATTCTTGGCTGAACCTGTGGTTGTGCTGTCATCCTCCGTTCCACATGACCAGGGTCTTGAATTTGACTTGATGTTCGCTATTTCAGGAAATCTGTCCGTATTGCTTCGTTTGGAGGGCCTTTGCGCCGGAGGCTTCATGACCAAAGCGTATGGGCGGTTGCTAGTCCTGGTCCCGTCTGAACGATATCAGTTGATTCGGAGCGTCCTGCTTCCATCTTCTTTTGTCAGTGACCAGCTGGAAGAACTTCTGGAACAGGGTATGCAATATCTGAAAAAGGATTGTTGCGGAGAAATTGTTCCCAAATATGCGAAAAATACGGCTGATTCCGGAGCCGTTTTGTCCAAACGGGAAAAGGAGGTGCTTTCATTGTTGGTCAACGGCCTTTCCAACAAGGAGGTCGCATGGACGCTCGGCATCTCTACCGGCACCTTGGCCGCCCATCGGCGGAACCTCTACCGCAAGACGAGGCTCTCTTCTCTGAGCCAGTTGGTAATCTGGGGGCTGCTCCATGGGGTGGGCGTATAAATCAGGATGTCTGAGGCATCGGATGTTGAACATACGAAGCCGTTGGGTCGCTCCATGGGACGAGCGTACAAGTTCCGCTGATGATACCGGCCCTTTTGCTGTCTGTTCTATGAGTCCAAGAGCCTTTTGTAAGTCATGTCGATTCCATACGCGCCGAGCGGGGCGGTTATCAGGATGGATAATACGGCTACGGTCAAGACGATGTGGCCACAGGGAAGTCCCATCGCAAGCGGAAGCGAGCCTATCGCGGCCTGGACGGTAGCTTTCGGCGTGTAGGCAATCATGCAGAACAAACGTTCCTTACGTTTCAGCTTTGTTTTGACGAGGGATCCTCCGACACCGGCCATTCTGAACATCAACGCTCCGATAATCACTGCTATGGCGGCCAGACCGGCCGTTTTCACATAGGCGGGGTTCACCGTGACACCCACCATGACGAAGAGTATGATTTCAGCTCCCGCCCAGATGGATGAAAAACTTGACGAGAGTTCATGTGCCTGTCTCGGCTCTTTTTTTGCGACGACGACGCTCATCGTCATTACGGACAACAAGCCCGAGACCGGAACGAGCCCTGCGAGGAAATCCTCGGCTGTCATCAATAAAAAAGCGGAGGAGAGATGGAGTAGCGTCTTGTATGACGGGGACAGCTTCGCATGTCCGTACAGGTGCGCCAGAAGCATCCCCGCCAGATGGCCGAGCATGATACCGCACATGATGGATATCGGAATGGTCAGGAATGTAAAAGGGGAGAGGTTTCCTGTGGCGGACAACCCAGTGAACGCAGTAAACAGTACCAGCACGAACACATCATCGACCGAAGCCGCGGCCATGATCATCTGAGGTATGCCCTGCTTCGTTCCGTATCCTTGGTTGATCAGCCCCAGCATCCGCGGGACGACGACCGCAGGGGAGACCGCTGCGACCACCGTCCCCAGGACTGCCGCCTCCAGATGGGTAAGTCCGAGCAGTGGCGGCGCTATAATGATGCAACCGACAATTTCGAATGTAGCGGGAAGGAAGCTGAGCAAAACCGCCGGTCTACCTACCTGTTTCAGTTCTCCCATGTCCAGCGCCAGACCGGCCCTTGTCAATATCACGGCCAACGCAAAACGTCGTAAATCGAGAGCGATTCCCAAGGTCGAGGCATCAAGCAGGTTCAGTACATAGGGGCCGGTGACGATTCCGGCGAAAATCATACCGATCAGGCTGGGCAACCGGAGCTTTGAGGTGAGTATTCCGAACGAGATACCGGAAAGGAAAATGACGGCGAAACTGAAAAGCATAAAAAAACTCCCGATTTACAGGAGCTATCACGATACACGACTCCTGCGTAGTATGCGCAGAAGTCATCAGCATATTGCGGTTCTGGCAGTCGCCAAGGGAGAACTTCATTCCCGATGATTTTCGATACACAACAACTATACTTGTGCCGTCACAGGGTGTCAACCGGTCTTCGGCATCATGAGCGATGGACGTCAGGTGCGTCGGAGACGTTTGGCATACCGTCACTGACGCACCATTGACTTGTACCATTGTTCAAGGGCTTTTGAAATCCTCCCGTACAGGAAAAATTCCTTCTGCCCATGTTTTGAAAAAAACGCCTTGCACCACAACGCTGAGTACCCCTGGGCTACCCCTGGGCTAGCGTAGGGCTACCGCTGGGCTAGCGTAGGGCTACCCCTAAGGGAGTTAGAATTCTGCCTGCCGGACCGCTCTTGGGAACGGAATGACGTCGCGGATGTTCTGCATTCCTGTTACGTACCGGACGGCCCGCTCGAAACCAAGGCCGAAGCCGGCGTGAGGAACGCTGCCGAACCTGCGCAGGTCGAGATACCACCAGTAGTCGGCCGGGTCGAGCTTCAGTTCGTTCAACCGGGCCGTGAGCACGTCGAGCCGCGCTTCACGTTCGCTGCCGCCGATGATTTCGCCCAGACGGGGCGCCAGGACATCCATGCCACGCACCGTCTTGCCGTCGTCGTTCAGCTTCATGTAGAAAGCCTTGATTTCTTTCGGGTAGTCGGTGACGATGACAGGACTATGGCATATCTGTTCGGTGAGGAACTTTTCATGTTCGCTTTGCAGGTCGCAGCCCCAATATGCGGGATACTCGAACTTGTCGTTGAATTTCTCCAGCTCCTTGACCGCGTCGGTGTATGTCATATGAGCGAACGGAGTATCCACCACATGCTGCAACGTTTCCATGACACCCTTCTCAACGAAGTTTGAGAAGAACTCCATGTCCTCCTGGTTCTTGACCAGCACCTGCTTGAAGATGTACTTGAGAAAATCTTCGGCCACCTCCATGTCTCCGCCCAGGTCGCAGAACGCCATCTCCGGCTCAATCATCCAGAATTCTGCCAAGTGCCGGGTCGTGTTGGAGTTCTCGGCCCGGAACGTCGGCCCGAAGGTGTAGATGTTCTTCAACGCCATGGCGTAGGTCTCACCTTCGAGCTGCCCGCTGACTGTCAGCCCCGCCCGCTTGCCGAAAAAGTCCTTGTTGTAGTCGACCTTGCCTTCCGATGTCTTTGGCACATTGTTCAGATCGAGGGTCGTGACCTGGAACATCTCGCCGGCTCCTTCGCAGTCGCTGGTGGTGATCAGCGGGGTGTTCACATAGTAGAAGCCCCGTTCCTGGAAGAACTGATGCACGGCGTAGGCCATGGTGTTCCGGACACGGGCCACCGCGCCGATGATGTTCGTCCGTGGGCGAAGATGGGCGATCTCCCGCAGATACTCGATGGTGTGGCGCTTTTTCTGAAGCGGGTAGGTGTCGGCCGGAGCCTCTCCCACGAGTTCGACTTCCTGCGCGGCCATCTCGACGGCCTGATTGCCTCCGGCGGACGCGACGATCGGCCCGCGGCAGACTACCGATGCTCCAGTGGTGATTTTCGCCAACGAGGCTTCGTCTGTGAACGTCGTCCTGTCGATGACAACCTGCAAACCCTTGAGGCACGAGCCGTCGTTCAGCTCAAGGAAGCAGACAGTCTTGCTGTCGCGCTTTGTACGCACCCAGCCTTCCGCCGTGACCATTTCCGGTCCCGGAGCTTTCTTGAGTAATTCGGTAATGCGTTCTTTCATAGGAATGCTCCTTGTCGTCTCATGGCCCGCGGACCACGTCGCCGATAAGCCGGCGAAGAATAATGGTTGTAATTATTTCCTCTTTCCTATATCGAGTCAATATGAAACGGCTTGTGAGTACCGTAGAATGCATGATTTGAATTGTTTTCTTCATTGCTACAAGAAATGAAGATTTGTCAAGAAAAATTCATTTTCCTGTTGACATGGATGCCGGATTGGAGTGTACTAATGGGAAATTTTTCTTAACTCTTTGTTAACAGGGGCAAAAATAAAATGAATGGTATTTTGATGATGGTCATCGCCATTGTCGTTCTGGGGGGCGCGTACCTCCTGTATGGACGCTGGCTGGCCAAGAAGTGGGGCGTTGACCCGTTCCGCAAGACTCCGGCTTATGAGATGGAAGACGATGTCGACTACGTTCCGACTTCCAGTCAGGTCGTATTTGGACACCAGTTCGCTTCAATCGCTGGCGCAGGTCCTATCAACGGACCTATCCAAGCAGCTATTTTCGGTTGGGTTCCCGTGCTGCTGTGGATATTGATCGGCGGCGTGTTCTTTGGCGCGGTGCAGGATTTCGGTTCGATTTTCGCATCGGTCCGCAACAAGGGACGCAGCATCGGCTATATCATCGAGGTGTATGTCGGAAAAATCGGTAAGCGTCTGTTCCTGCTGTTCGTCTGGTTGTTCTCGATTCTCGTCATCGCGGCGTTCGCGGATATCGTTGCGAAGAGTTTCGGCGTCACCGGTCTGGACGAAGCCAAGGCCTTGTCCAACGGTCAGGTCGCATCGACTTCCACACTGTTCATCGCCGTGGCCGTCGCATTTGGTTTTTTCCTCAAGCATGTAAAAATCAACGCATGGGCGAACACCACGATCGCGATTGTTCTGCTTGTCGCCTGTATCGCGTTGGGCATGTCGTTTCCGATGTTTCTCAGCACCAACCTGTGGCTCTATCTGGTGTTCATTTATATTCTGATCGCTTCGGTTACTCCCGTTTGGGCGTTGTTGCAGCCGCGCGACTACCTCAACAGCTATCTGCTGATCCTGATGATGGTCGGCGCCGTCGCCGGTATCTTCGTCGCCAATCCTACCATTGAGCTGAACGCTTTCAACGGCTTTTTCGTCAATGGGCAGGCGATGTTCCCGATTCTGTTCGTCACCATCGCCTGTGGCGCCGTTTCCGGATTCCATTCCTTAGTGGCCTCGGGCACCGCCTCCAAGCAGATTCGCAATGAAAAGGACATGCTCCCCGTCGCTTACGGCGCAATGCTGGTGGAGTCCTTGCTCGCCGTCATCGCCCTGATCGCCGTCGGCGCCGTCGCGAAGGGCGGGGTGATTCCCTCCGGCACTCCGCAGGTGATTTTCTCCAGCGCCGTAGCCGGGTTCCTCAGTGTGCTTGGCATTCCCGAAGCGGCGTCCTTCACCATCATTTCCTTGGCGGTTTCCGCGTTCGCCCTGACCAGCCTGGATTCCGTAGCCCGCGTCGGACGTCTGTCGTTCCAGGAACTTTTCATGGATTCCGGTACCGACGAGGACAACATGCCGGTTTGGCAGAAGGTGCTGACCAACAAGTATTTCGCGACAGTCGTTACCTTGGTGTTCGGCTATCTGCTCTCCACCAACGGCTACCAGAACATCTGGGCGCTGTTCGGTTCCGCCAACCAGCTGCTTTCCGCATTGGCGCTTTGCGCTTTGGCCGTCTTTCTCAAGAAAACCAAAAAGCAGGGTGCTATGCTGTACGTTCCGATGTTCTTCATGCTGGCCGTCACGTTGACCGCCTTGGCTCAGATCATCATCAGGATCATTGCGAAAATTGGCACCAATGCGTTCAAATTCGCATCCGACGGCATGCAGATCATTTTCGCGGTGTTGCTTGTCGGTCTGGCGATCATCGTCATGATTTCCTGTTTCAAGAAGCTGTTCGGCAAGGAAGACAAGGCCGCTTCTCCGACGGTTTGAGTCTCTGACACATCAGTCTGGCCACTCGGTTTGCGAGCCGCCGGAAAGATGGGCCATCGTCACCTGTTCCAGTCGGTTCAGGCTAGGCGGTGGCCTTTTTGTTTTTTTGGGGGATGATGAGGTAAGCTGCGCCGTGCGCACAAGTCCCTTGCGGTCAGGCAGGCACTTGCGGTCAGGCAGGCACTTGCGGTCAGGCAGGTCTCTTGCTCCGGACGGAGCCGTTACGTCGTAGCCGTCGTATACAACCGGACGGCTTCAAGCTTGGACGGTTTCTTGATATTCCACTCAAAATCTCAGAATCGGAACTTCCGGCCTTCCTTCTTGAGGATTCGCTGTATGGCGTATTTACCGGTTGCGGCCGCGCCGGGGAGCCCTCCCGGCGGATTGATCCATTGTCCGGCCAACACCACGTTGTCCAGTCCGTCGAGCCAAGCCGAGGGGTAGGGGTTCTTCGCGCTACGTTTGGTAATGGTGAACGCCTGGTTGTATCCTTTGTAGGCGTTGCAGTATCGATGGTAGGTGACGGGAGTCCATGTGTCCAGGACCGTCAGCTTGCCCTTGTAGTCCGGGAAACGTTCCTCAAGTCTTCTCTGGATGATTTTCGCCAGTTCCTGCTTGCGGGCGTCGTAGGCGGCCTTGTCCTTATACAGGGCTTCCCAGTAGCCGTAGGCCTGATCGCTCAATCCCCACATGACTTGCAGGATTTGTCTGTCGGCGGGGGCGAAGTCCGGTTCATAGGCGAAGTTCTTGACGGTCATTCTGTCGGAGAACCACGGTTCGGACGCCATGCCGGAAGTCTCCATCATGATTTCACCCTGCAAGGCGTCGATGGGGGAATCGACGGCGAAAGCCACCTGGAACATGCCGTAGATTTTGTAGGCGTCGGGCGATTCGTACATGGAGCGCATCAAGTCCCCCATATAGGAACGGTCCAGCAACCGGCCGAAGGTGAAATCTGCGTCGCAGGCAGGAATCACATAGTCCGCCGTCACTTTCCGTTCATCGTCAAGCAATATTCCGGTCGCATGTCCGTGCCCGTCGAGGAGTATTTTGGAAACCGAGGCGTTGACATGGATGGTTCCGCCGAGTTGTTCAAAACGTTCCTGCATCCGCTTGGCCAAAGCCCGTGAGCCGCCCCTTGGCACCCCGCCGTCGCCACCGATGAAATTGCCATACGCCATGGGGAACGAGGCCCCCTGCGAGTCCTTCGGGCAGAAATCGGAGATCAAGCACCGGATCAGCGGATGCTTGAACCGGTTCATCAGATCCTGGGTGTCGGTACCTGCGAACTCCTTGAACAGCTTCAACGCATTTTGCATGGTGAACGCCAGCTTGAGTCCGTCCATAGGCCCCATCAGCTCCGGTGGCGTTTCCACTGGAATAGTGATGTGTTCCGAGAGCCTGACGTATTTCATCAACCGAAGTATTTCATCCTTGTCGGAGGGGGAGAGCGCCAGCATTTCCCGTTCAGTCCTGTCCGCGTCCTTCCAGAGCGTGAGGCTTTGTCCGTTCAGTTCGGACGTGTACATCCTGTCCGATTGGATGATTTCTATATCAGGTCCGACGGCGCCGACGGTCTTCCAGAGTTCGTACAACGCTGTCCCCGGCGTCGTTCCCATCATCCAGTGGACGCAATTGTCTATATGGTACCCTTTGCGGTCCCAGCCGGTGCATTCTCCGCCGACGATGCCGTTCTTCTCATATATTTCGGCGATGAAGCCAGCTTTCCGCGCATAGACGCCCGCCGTGAGTCCTGCGATACCTCCCCCGATGATGACAATCTTCTTTATTTCGTCCATGAGTCCGCTCCTTAGCATATTATGGTTATTTGTAATACTTGTATAACCAGTTATACTTAATATGGATGATGGTTGTCAATGAAAAACCGTTTCTGGCGCTTGGAACTCCGTTGTCCGGCATTCAATTGGCAGGCGACGCTGGTTAGGGAGGATGATGGGCTGTGCCGCTGTTTGTATCCCTGAAATTTCATCGATTATGGTTATTTTTCTTGACAAGGGGTGGCTCTTTCTTGTATTTTATTTTGACAAATTGACAATAAATGAAAATATGTAAATATAAATGATGAACACAGATCAGGAGGACGACCGGGACATGTATCAGACGATTCCCCAGATGTTCGATGAAATTGTACAGAAATATCCCGATATGGGCGCTCAGATGTCAAAGGATGCGAAGGGAGCCTTCCATACCACCACGTATCGCCAGTTGCAGTGTCAAGTCAGGGCGCTGGCCGCCTCGCTCGATTCCTTGGGGCTCCGTCGGGGGGAGAACGTCGGACTGATTAGCGACAACCGCGCCCAATGGTTGGTCGCGGACCTCGCCGTACTCTCCCTTGGTGCGGTCGATGTTCCCAGGGGACGGGACGCCATGCCGTATGAGGTTTCCTTCATCCTCGGTTTTACTGAATGCCGGTTCTGTTTTGCCGAGAATCTTGAACAGCTTCAGAAAATCCTTGAATTGAAGGAGGGGCTTCCCGCCTTGCGCCACCTGATTGTCATGGATGATTCCTCAATCTGTGATATTGTTGCTCTTGAACGGCTCTACGGCGTGTCCATCCACCGTTTTTCCAAGCTTCTCGATGCCGGGGACAAGTTGCTGGGCGATGCCTTGACGGTGGAAAAACTTCAACGCCGCTTGCTGGAAGGGACCGCCGAAGAGACGGCCACGCTGATTTTTACCAGCGGTACGACAGGCGATCCCAAGGGCGTGATGCTTTGCCATAGGAATTTCATCCATCAATTGAACCAGCTGCCCGAGATTGTGGAGTTCAAGCCGGGGCAACGGTGGCTTTCCGTCCTGCCCGTCTGGCATTCCTTTGAACGGATTCTCCAGTATCTGATACTTTCTCAGGCTTCCACGATTGCCTATTCGAAACCGATTGGCAAGATTCTTTTGACCGACCTCCAGAGGGTGAACCCTTCGTTCATGGGCTCCGTCCCGCGCATTTGGGAGACGGTGAAGGCTGGGGTGTACCAGTCGATCAAAGCCCAGGGAAAGGCGAAACAGCGGTTGTTCGATGTTTTCGTGAGCATCGCTACGGCGAGGGCCAAGTACCGCGACATGTTCCACGGACACCTCGCCACGTTCCGACGCCGTAGCCGTATCGTCGACTTGCTCCGTTCCCTGCTTCCGCTCGCCGTACTGACCCCGTTGTGGCATCTTGGCGATATGCTGGCTTTCAGACAGATCAAAGCGAAGCTGGGTTCGAATTTCATAGCCGGCGTCAGTGGCGGCGGCTCCCTCTCCGAGCCCGTGGATACGTTTTTCAAGGCGATAGGCGTTTCACTGCTGGATGGTTATGGTCTGACGGAATCTGCACCGGTCGTGGCTGTACGCACATATTGCCGTCAAGTATCTGGAACGGTACATCCGCTGGGCGGTACTGAGATCAAGATCGTGGACGAGCAGGGGCGTCCCTTGGCTCCGGGGAAGAAAGGCGTGGTGATGGTCCGTGGGCCGCAGGTCATGCAGGGCTACTACCGGCGTCCCGACTTGACCGGGCGCGTCATCGACAAGGACGGCTGGCTCGATACCGGCGATCTCGGGATGTGGACCCACGACGGGGATTTCTCCATATGCGGCCGTGCGAAGGATACCATCGTTCTTTCTGGCGGTGAGAATCTGGAGCCTGTGCCAATCGAGGCCCGCCTATGCGAAAGCGAATACATCGAGCAGGCCGTCGTCGTGGGACAGGACAGAAAATATCTCGGCGCGTTGATAGTCCTCGCGTCCAAAATGGTGGAACGATACCTCAAGGAGCATCAGGTTCCGTACATCAACCGGGAACATCTGGAAGAGATTCCCGAGGTCAAGGCGCTGGTCAATCGCGAGATTCAGAACGCAGTTTCATCGAAGCATGGCTTCAAAAGCTTTGAACAGGTCAACAGATTTGTAATCCTCGACCATTCCTTTGAAGTCGGAAAGGAACTGAGCGCGAAGCAGGAAGTAAAAAGGCACAGGATTCAGGAACTCTATAAGGACGAAATTACGTCGATGTACGCCTGATGATGGGAAAATCAATTCCTCATACACTTGCTATACGTTCCACTCTCTCCGTCGGTATGTGACCGTACTACCGATGGAGATTCCGTCTTATACACCCGGGAACGACCGGCGGACAACCCGAGAACGACCGGCGGACAACCCGAGAACGACCGGCGAACAACCCGGGAACGGCCGGCGAACAACCCGGGAACGGCCGACGAACAACCCGGGAACGGCCGGCGGACAACATCAATCACATTTGCGGGTCCCCTGCGAACATCTACAAATGGTGGATTTCAATCTCCGTCGGGTTGCTGTTGAACTACCTTAGGGCTAGCGTAGGGCTACCCCTGGGCTACCCCTTTCTGACGCTGACGGCGGGCATGGTGGGGTCGGATACCATATGAAATGGCTAGTGGGGTAGTAAAAACCTACTATTACTGACATTGTGTCGGCTGTTTGTCAAAATAAAACCTTGCTTTTTCTGGTGAATTTTCATACCATCTAGATAGGGGAAGGAAGCATACAGCCTTCCCCTTAGTTTAGCCAAGGCGGTTGTACTTCATCATGGTTCAGATCATCGGTACGAAGAAGTGTCAGGAGACCCGAAAAGCCCTGCGCACGTGTAAGGAACGTTCTCTGGAGTGTCAATTCGTTGACTTGACGCAACGCGGCTTGTCCGACGGGGAATGGGACAGCCTGTTCGCAGCGTTTTCCGCTGAGGATTTGATCGATACCGCAAGCGCCTATTACCAGAAAGAAGGATACGCATGGAGGGATTTCGACCCGCGGGAAGAACTCAAGGCTCATTGGCAGCTGTTGAGGACGCCCGTCTTGCGGAGCAAAGGCAAATGCGCCGTCGGTTGTGATCTGGCGTTTCTTCAGCAGTACGGGGCTAAGTCATGATCAGATATGCCGTGCTTGGTAGCGGCTCCTGCGGAAACAGCTATGTCTTCTACGACGGAACCAGCTCGATTCTGGTGGATTGCGGTTTTTCCCTGAAGGAATTGCGCCGTCGTCTCGAAGAAGCTGATATTCCGTTCGAGTCCGTCAAAGCGTTGTTCCTTACCCACCTGCATCCCGACCATGGATGCGGGGCGGGGGTGTTTTCCCGAAAGACGGGGCTGCCGGTGATCATGAGCCGCAAGGCGTACGAAACGGAGACGACCGTCTGCGCGAAGCTGAACATCTCCCCTTCCTCCTTGGTGACGGTGGAACCGGGCGAAGTCGTCGGATACGACTCATTTTCGTTGAACGGATTTTACACGACCCATGACAGCGCCGGTTCCATGGGCTGGAACATCAACGCTGACGGGCATGAATTCCTGATCCTGACCGATTCCGGCACCTACGACGAGACGATGGTGCAGTTCGGCGAACATGCCGAGGTGCTGTTTCTGGAAGCGAACTATGACGAACGGATGCTCAGGACCGGCCCTTACCCGTATTACCTTCAGAAACGGATCGCCGGGGACTGGGGGCATCTGTCCAATGACCAGGCCTTCGAGTTCCTCTGTCGATGCAGGATTATTGAATCGGTCGAAGTTGCTGAAACTTCGGATGATGAAATGTCCCTGTTCATAGGTGAACGGATGGATGCGGAGACTGATAGAAAAGTATACTTCATCCATTTGTCCGCGCAAAACAACGACCCCGGGCTGGTGGCCCGCGAAGCCGGACGGTACGTCTGGCACGGTGGATTCACAGTGTGTGAACGGGGACGAGCCTATATAGGAGAACTGGCGTGAGACCGGTTCGTTGGAGTGTCTTATGAGCGAGAGCAAGAAAGCCGGGGAAAGAGAGAAGAAACCGCCAAAACCCGGCAAGATCAAACGGGCGGATGGTCTCAGAATGAAGAAAGTGGACAAGTTCACCATGCGTGCCGTGGTCGATTGCTCCGCGAGAAACTATAAGAAAAGACTGGCTCTCAAAATCTATGGCGTCGATGACAGCGCGATCACCTACGGACGCTTGAAGACCATGGTCGATTCCATCTCCTGCTATTTGCTGGAACAGGGCTTCCAAGCCGGGGACAAAATCGCCATCCTGGGCGAAAGCTGTCCGACCTGGTTGCTCGCTTATCTGGGGATCACCTGTTGCAAAGGGGTCGCCGTACCGATCCTGCCCGACTTTTCCGCGAAGGAGGTCATGCAGATACTGACCCATTCCGGCGCGAAAGGTGTGATCGTGAACGGACGGCATTTTGAGAAATGCCTGCCGTTCGCCGCGGACGGCTCCAACCTGCTCATCCGTATGGAGGACCTGTTCCATATCCCCGGACCGATCAGCACGCAGATAACCGACGTGGCGCAGTTCTCCAATGCGCCGGGGCGCGACATGACACGCCTGAAACCGACCAAGAAGCAGCTCGCGGGCCTGTCGGAACGGGAGCCCGGCGAAGATGACCTTGCCAGCCTGATCTATACGAGCGGTACGACAGGAAACCCGAAAGGAGTCATGCTCACCCATAGGAACATCGTCTGGAACGCCGACGTCTCCACCGACATGTATGTGAAGATCCGCCCCGGCGACCGGGTGCTTTCCATCCTCCCGATGAGCCATGTGTATGAATTCACCATCGGACAGATTCTCGTATTGCTCTGTGGCGTGGAGATTCATTATCTTGGCAAGACTCCGGCCCCCAGCATCCTCCTGCCCGCCATGAAAAAAGTGCGGCCGCACATCATGCTGAGCGTTCCGCTGCTGATCGAGAAGGTATACCGTAGCGCTGTCCTTCCCAAGCTGAGGGATAATCCTCGGTTGAAGGGATGGTTGAAATGGGGCGTGACACGGAGGATGATCAGCCGTATCATCGGCCGCAAGCTGAAGATGACCTTCGGCGCAAGGGTGAAATTCTTCGGAGTCGGGGGCGCTCCGTTGGACGGTGAAGTCGAGAAGTTCCTCTATGAGGCCGGTTTTCCATATGCGATAGGTTATGGATTGACGGAGACCGCGCCGCTGTTGGCCGGTTGCGGGCCCAAGAGCCAGCATGTGGGGTTCATCGGCAAGGTCGTGCCCCACGTGTCCCTGCGTCTCGCCAACAAGGATCCGGAAACCGGAGTGGGGGAGATCGAGGTGAAGGGGCCGAACGTCATGCTCGGCTACTATGACAATGAGGCCCTGACGAAGGAAGCCTTTACCGATGATGGCTATTTCCGCACCGGCGACCTGGGGCTGTTGGACAAGAAGGGCCGTCTGGCGATCAAGGG
The DNA here is from genome assembly GCA_023401595.1 of Spirochaetota bacterium. Lineage (GTDB taxonomy): Bacteria > Spirochaetota > Spirochaetia > Sphaerochaetales > Sphaerochaetaceae > Spiro-02. The sequence continues at coordinate 65,344 of JAEXDQ010000055.1, read as the reverse complement.
CCGTACCAAGACCATGATTCTGGGGCCCGGCGGCGAGAACATCTATCCTGAACTGATTGAATCGGTCATCAACAACCAGTCGTTTGTCCAGGAGAGTCTGGTCGTCCCCGATGAAGGCGGTCTGCTGGCCATGGTCAAGCTCGATCTCGAAAGCTTTGCCGAGAAGATGTCCCTGAACATCAACGACGCCAAAGCGGAAGCGGCGAAATATATCGCTAAGCTGAGAGAGGACGTGAACAAGGAGCTGAGCGCGTCGAGCCGTCTCAGCGACGTGGAGTTGCAGGAAGAGCCGTTCCAACGTACTCCGACACAGAAGATCAAACGTTTCCTCTACGACGCCACCCGGCGCAATGAGAAAGAAAAGGAAAAAGAAAAGGAAAAGGGCGGGAGCGATACGCCTCATTCCTCCGATTCCTCCGCGAAGCCGACCGGCGCCGACAGTGTTTCCGGCAAGGATGGAAAGGAGCCGAGGAAATAGTCCGTCGTTACATCGGATACAGCGCAGAAAGGGTTGATGAAAGCTTGGTTTCAGGCTTTCGGCGACCCTTTCTGTCGTTTTGCCCACTTCTTCAATCGCCAGCAGCCTTCGGCTATTGTTTATCAGCAAGCGCCCCAAATCATTCATCATTCTGCCGTCCCAACCTCGTATCATTGCAAAACTTCTATTGCTCTTTACCTGATTAGGCTATAGAATTGCTAATGATAATGATATGCCGACTGACAGCTATGATGATTTTCTTGTTTCCGGTACTGGCGGCGTGTGTTCAGCTGCAAAGGCGGACGGCATGAACGCGATGCGGCGATACGGTTTTATCGAGCCGACGCGGCATTCCGTCATGGCGAAGGTCCTGACGGAATAGGCTGGACATGCACACGGGTCGGGGAGGACGGGTCGTGGATAGACATTCTCAAGAAATGGTCATCGACGGCATCCTCGACGCGGCGGTCGGTTGTGTCCCTGAGCCCGGTGTGGACAAAGTGCGGCTCACCCAGACAGCGGCTTGCGCCGGAGTATCCACGCGAACGGTCAACCGGCACTACCCCGAAAAAGACGGACTCCTGTCCGACGCCTCCTCCCGGTTCCTCTGCAAAATATATACGCCGATTGTGGAAGACAATGAAAAGACCGACAAGACAGGGGAGACCGGTTTGGGCCGTCTTTTGTTGTTCTTGAGAATGTGGAAGGCTTATTATCGGACGAATACCGTGGAAGCCCTGCTGTTCGCCGCGGCTGGCAACGGGGTCATGCAACGGCTGATGCGTATGTATCCTTCGGAAGCTCCTCAGCGGCGGAGGGGCGGGGCCTTTGACGTCTTTGACGGTTATATCGATATGCTTGTGGCATATGTGCGCAGATAGTTCTTTATCGGTGTCTTGTGGCAGACACCGGAATCGGTCGGCCGGAGACCCGCGGGGCAAGGCGATATGGAGGATGTATCCATGATAAAGGCCAAACGCTGGCTCATACCTGGAATTCTGCGCGGGATATCGTGTGCGCTCCTGTGCTGTCTCTTCCTGACGCCTGTTTTCGCCGCGAGCAAGGACAAAGTCCTCAAGGTCGCCTTCTATCCGCTGGACGGATTCTTTGAATATGATTCAAACGGGAAACGAACCGGCTATGGCGTGGAGCTTCTGGAAAGAATCGGCGAATACGCAGGTCTGCGGTTTGAATATGTGCCGGCCGGCACATGGGAGCAGACTCAGAACATGCTGCTTTCCGGCGAGGCGGACCTCCGGCTTCCGGGGACCATGCCGTCCACGCCGTCCGCGGCCCTTGGATATACCCATGAAAGCGTGATGGACACCTATCACGCTTTCATGACGCTGAAGACCAGGAACGACCTCTATTACAAGGACTATGAGAACTTCTCCTCGTTGCGGATAGCCATGGCAAGGAGCCTGTACGGAAAGACCGATGTACGAGAATATCTTGACCGGATCCATGTCACGGAAGACAACCTCCGGCTGTTCCCCGGATACGACCTGTGCAGACAGGCCCTTGACGCCGGAGAAGTCGACGCCGTCATATCCAACATCATGGACATGACCGACGAACTGAAAGTCCTGGCCAGATTCTATTCCGTATCCAACTATATCTCGATGACAATCGGCAATCCATACCTTGAAACGTTGGATACGGCGCTGAATGACATCAAGATGGATTCCCCCTCTTTTTTACCGCAGCTGTATCAGAGATACTATCCGGAACGGACCGTGACCCCATATACCCGGGAAGAGGCTGAATATGTGGAAAGCGCGGGGATCCTGCTGGTAGGACAGCTCGCCGGAGCGGAACCATTGTCGCATCTCGATGAAGAAACCGGGGCCCTGTCAGGCATGTTCATCGATCTTTGCGACCTCATTGCGGAAAAAAGCGGACTTGCGTTTCGGTATGAGGCCGTCCCGGCCGGGGTGCGCGGTGTGGATTGGCTGCGCAAGACCGACGGCAGGCTGGTCGCAGGGGTCATGTATTCCGAACTGAGCCATCCGTCGACGGAGCTGGTCCACAGCGATACAGCCTTTCAGACGTCGGTCGTAGTAGTGGGAAGAGAAGGAGAGAACTTCGCTCCCGGTCATGTGATGTCGGTGGCGTTGCCGGTCGGGTTCATAGGCGGGCAGGAAGCCATAGCGTCGATGTACCCGAATGCGAACCTCCGGATATATGACACCAATGAGGCTTGTCTGGACGCGATTCTGGCCGGCGAAGCCGATATCCTGCTACAGAACATGTATGTCGTCAGGAATGCATTGCAGAGCCCCAGGTTCGACTCGCTGATGATCTTTCCCGTCTATCAGGTGGATGAGAGCATGAAGCTGGTGATGCTCGATGGCGAGGATCCCGTGCTGGTCTCCGTGCTTAACAAAGCCATCAGCGCCATTACCGATGATGAACTGAACGATATCATCATCGCCCATACCATAGCGAAGCCGTATCACATCACATGGCGGGATACGTTCCATAAGTTCCGGTTGCCCATCCGGATCATCGGTCTGTTGTTCTGCGTCGTGCTGTGTCTGTGCGTCGTCATCCTTATCCTCCGGCACAAGAACATGAAACGTATCCAGGCGAAAAACGTCCAGCTCGCGGAAGCCTATGAGCAGGCGCGGGTCGCCTCCCAGGCTAAAAGTGATTTCCTGGCGCACATGAGCCATGAGATACGGACGCCTATGAACGCCATCACCGGTCTTACGACGCTCACGATGGACCATGTCGGGGAACCTGGTGTCGTCAAGGAGAATCTTGACAAGGTGACGCTGGCGTCACGGATGTTGCTTTCCATCATCAACGATGTATTGGACATGTCCGCGATCGAGTCCGGCAAGCTCAAGATAGCTCATGCTCCGTTCGATTTCAAACAGCTTGTTTCATCGCTTACGGCTGTCTACTACGCCCAATGCCAGGCGAAACGTATCGATTTCCAGTCAAGGCTTGTCAATTCCGTAGACGAATGGATCGTCGGCGATCAGCTTCGGTTGAACCAGATTCTCACGAATCTGTTGTCGAATGCCGTCAAGTTCACACGAAGCGGCAGCATCCGTCTCTCCATCGAACAGCGGATTTCGCAACAGGACAAGTTGTTCTTGCATTTTACCATATCCGATACCGGCTGCGGTATGGATGACGAAATGCTTTCACGATTATGGCGCAACCCTTTGAGCAGGAGACCGCCCGTACGGCCCATGAATACGGGGGCAGCGGTCTGGGGCTCTCCATCGTGAAGAATCTCGTGACGATGATGGGGGGCGCTATCGCCGTGGAGAGCGAGAAGGGCGTCGGGACGACGTTCACCGTCGATATCCCGTTTGACAGAACTGAACGGGACGAGCCGGAAAAGCCGACGGGATTGCAAACGCTGCGTGTCCTTGTAGTGGACGACGACAAGGAACGCTTGGAGTATGTATCCACCGTACTGGATCGCATCGGCGTCTCCTATGCGAACGCGTCGTCCGGCGATGAGGCGTTGTCGCTCCTGGCGGCGGCGCATGCCGCGCATGAACCGTACAATGTCTGTATCGTTGACTGGAAGTCTTCAGGGCTGGACGGTCTTGAAGTCGCCAAGCGTATCCGCACGGTGTATGACCGGAACGCCGTGGTGATCATCGTGTCGGCCTATGACCATTCAGAGGTGGAGGAGCTTGCCAAAGCCGCCGGAGCTGATTGTTTCGTCACGAAGCCTCTGTTCCAGTCCACGGTGTTCGATATGCTCATGTCATTGTCCAAAGGCGGCTTGGCGAGAAAGGACGACCCGCATGCGGAATTTGACTTCACGGGCCGCAGGGTTCTTTTGGCGGAAGACAACGACATGAACCTCCTCGTGGGGGTCGGGCTGTTGAAAAAAGCGAACATCGTCTGTGAGACCGCGGTGAATGGAAAAATAGCGCTCGACATGTTTCTTGCTTCGGAGCCTGGATATTATGACGCCATACTCATGGATATACAGATGCCTGTGATGGACGGGTATCAGGCTACGAGGGCGATCAGGGCTTCGACGCATCCGGAGGCGAAGAGTATTCCAATCCTGGCTATGACGGCCAATGCTTTTACTGAGGATATCGCCATGGCCCTTCAGAGCGGTATGGACGATCATGTGGTGAAGCCGATTGAACTGGAGGTTCTCTTGACAGCTTTGGACCGGGCTTTCCACGCAACTAGGAGGTCATCGGTATGAATATGACGAAACTGCGCCAATCCGGTATCGATTATGAAGCCGGGGTGACACGTTTTCTCGGCGACAGAGAATTATATGAGACCGTGCTGACGGCGTTTCTAGCCGATTCCACTATGGACCGCGCTTCCGTGGCTTTCGAAAAGCACGACTATACGGCTTTGTTCTCCTGTGTGCATGAACTGAAAGGCGTCAGCGGGAACGCGGATATGACCGATGTATACGCGGCCTCGTGCAGTCTTGTTTCATTGCTGCGCGGCAATACCGGTACGGATGAAGAGGTCGCGGCGTGTTTCCTGACGTTGAAGGATGCGTATGAAAGGGCGATTTCCGGCATTCGTGAAGCGTCGGAGGCCAGATAATGGCGGGACGGGTGAACAAGCCGACGATCCTGATCGTCGATGACTCGTATATCAACCGGGTGCTTCTCAAAAAGATATTCTCGGAAGACTATCGTGTCGAACAAGCCGAAAATGGCGTGCAGGCGTTGGAAAAGCTGCGGGAGCTGGCGGACGTGGCGGCGGTGGTCCTTGATATCATGATGCCCGAGCTGGACGGCTACGGCGTGTTGACCGCCATGCGGGAGGATCCCCGGTTGAAGGACATCCCGGTAGTGGTGGATACCGGCAACGACGATGTTGAAAACCAGTTGAAGGCGCTTGACTATGGCGCCATGGATGTCTTGATAAAGCCTTTCAACCCTCAGATCGCGCTGCATCGTATACGCAATATCATTACCCGCCGGGAGGCGGACAGGCAGGCCGAGCATAGCAGGATGCTGGAACAACTGCTGCGGCAGTCAGAGATCGATGAAAAAACAGGTATCTACAATAAGCACGCCTTCTGTAGAATGACAAGCGACTTGCTCCGTAAGAACCCTGATCGTGAATATGTGCTGATGCGCTGGGACATAGACCGGTTCAAGGTCTTCAACGATGTGTTCGGCGTAGCGGCCGGGGATGAATTCCTTGCCGCTGTCGGCGCGGCCTACAGGGAAAAGGCCTGTCCCGGCATGATATACGGACACTGGGAAGCCGACCATTTCGTAACATGCATGCTCAAGGAGCAGTTTGAACGTAATCATGTAGAAGACATGATCGTTCAGCTGGTGACGAAGCTGCATGCCGATTTTGAATTCGTGCCACGGCTTGGGGTGTATGTAGTGGATGACCCAAAGCTGGATGTGGCGCTGATGTGCGACCGCGCCTTGCTGGCGCTTCGTTCCATCAAGTCCAGTTATGGGATGCGGCTCGCCTACTACGATGAATCCATGCGCGCGGCGCTGATGGACGAACAGGAGATCATCAATGAGATGGACCGGGCGTTGGCGCAAGGTCAATTCGTCGTGTACCTGCAACCCCAATACAACTACGCTACCAAAACGCTCCATGGCGCGGAGGCCCTCGTTCGCTGGAACCATCCGAAAAAAGGGTTGATTCCTCCTGGGAAATTCATAGGGATATTCGAACGTAACGGTTTTATCAGCAAAGTGGACGAATATGTGTGGGAACAGGTCTGCCGGTTGCAGCGGAAATGGCTTGACGAAGGATTTCCCGTGATTCCGGTTTCCGTCAATATCTCCCGATATGACATCTACAATCCCCATCTCTGTGAAATCATCGTGGGGCTGGTCAGGAAATACGAGCTTTCGCCATCGTTGTTGCGGCTGGAGATTACGGAATCGGCCTATATGGAGAACGCGGAACAGTTGATCAAGATCGTAAAGGCGCTCCAAGGCGAAGGGTTCTCGGTGGAGATGGACGATTTCGGCAGCGGTTATTCCTCTTTGAATACGCTGAAAACCGTACCGGTCGACAAGCTCAAGCTGGACATGAAGTTTCTTGAAGGGGGAACCGACGACACCAAGGGCGGCAGCATCCTGACTTCAGTGATCCGCATGGCCAATTGGATCAAGCTGCCTGTCATCGCCGAGGGCGTGGAGACGTTGGCGCAGGCGGAATACCTCAAGAGTGTAGGATGTCTGCATATGCAGGGGTATTATTTTGCAAAGCCGATGCCGGTCCAGGATTTTGAATCGCTTCTGAACAGCCGCTCCGTAGGCGGGGAAACAGAGCGTTCCGTTGTAAGGACCCCTCGGAATTCCATCAATTTCCTGTCTTCGGCTTCTCAGACCACATTGCTTTTCAATAGCTTCGTCGGCGGTGCGGCCATCATAGAATATGATGGGACCAACGTGGAAGCGTTGCGCCTGAATGACAAGTTCTTTGAAGTACTGGGAACTACCCGTGAGGAATACGCCGGAAAACAACTTCGAATGCTGGAACGGTTCGATGAAAAGAACCGAAGTCTTTTTCTCGCCGCCATACAGGAGGCGATTGAAACGGGCGATGAAAGCAGCCGTGAGCTATGCTCATTGCCGCTGAACGACCGGGGCGGCTGGATTTGGACGAAAACGAGAATGCGGCTGCTGAACCAGAACGGGGGGAGGTATCTCCTGTACCTTACGGTTGAGAACATCACCCAGCTGGTACAGCTTACCGAGCATCTTACCACGGTCATGGACAGTGTGCCGGGCGGAATTCTGGATTTCGAAGTGACCGACCATATCCGCACGGTCTATTTCAACGATATCACCGCTTCCATGTTCGGCTATAGCCGCGAAGAATACGAATCGCTTTTCGCGGAGACGCCGTTGTCCGCCGCGCACCCTGACGATCTGCCGTCGCTTCAGACCCATATGGGCAAGGTGCTTCAAGGAGACGTACAGGTGTTGGAAGCATCCTACCGCCACAGATGCGCCGATGGAAGTTGGCGCTGGGTGCATCTGTCGGGGCATGTCGTCCGCAGAAGGGGAGACAGGCTTTTCGCCAGCGGTATCCTGATGGATATCGACGACCAGGTGGCGAAGGAACAGGTCGCGAAAAAACAGGCGGAGGATTTGGAACGGCAACGGATTTCGTTACGGTCGCTGTACGATACGATTCCTTGCGGCATCATGCAGTTTTCCGTGGCGATGGACAGTGAAAGCAAGTCCGGTCTGATTAGCTTCAACGATACCGCTTGGAGAATCTACGGATATGAAAGCCGTATGCAGTATGTGGAGGCCGTCCACGGCAAAAGCAAGCTCAAGGATGTCTATCCCGATGACCTGCCGGAGGTGCGCAGGTGTATCGTCTCCGTATGCCAGGCCGAACCTGGGGAGCGGGTGGACTGCGACCATCGGATCGTCCGTTCCGACGGCAGTCTCCGTTGGATCCATTCCTTGTTCCAGAAAATGAGGTATTCCAGTGGCAAGGAGGTAGTGCAAGTAGTCTTTTCCGATATCACTGAACGGAAGCAAGAGGATTCGCAGCAGTTGAGCAACGCGCTTTTCGGTATGTATGACGAGATATTTGAGTACGATACGGAACACGACATATGCTTCATGCGTTCGTCGAAGCGTCCGGCTGACCCCCGTCTTGGCAGACATGTTCCTTTCCATAAATACCTTGCGGTCCTGTGCGATGAGTATGCGGTCCCTGAGGATCGGGAGCGCATACGGGAATTCTATGGCAAGGCCGGCGAACGGACGGAACATGTTCCTGAAACGTTGGAGTATAGATACACCACCGCTGACGGCGAAGAACGATGGGCGTCTTCGACCGTGCTGTATCTCAGAGGCTCCTCCTTCCTGACCTGCAACCGCGATATGACGGATCAGAAGAACGTCCAGCGTCTGTCCAAGGAGAACGAACTCCTCCAGGCTCTGGTCGATGAACGTAGGAAGGAGGATGAACAGAACCGTATCTTCATCGAAAGCACCGGTATCCTGGTCTACGATTATGCCCCTGTCTCCGATACGTTGAAGATTCAACGCAAGGACGCCGAGCATGGTGTCGTCGAGGAGACCACTGAGCATTATCTTGCCACGATTTCCGAGAATCCGGCCATCAGCGTGGAAGACCGTAGACGTGTGCGGGATATTTTTTATGAAGCCTCCAAGACGCCTGGATGTTGGGCCACTGAATACCGTTCCAACCGTTTCAACGGTGATTTCGGTCTCTGTCATGCCCAGATCGCCTCTATCGCCGACAAAACAGGCACCGTCTACCGTATCATTGGTCAAGTCAGCCAGCTGCAGGGGAATCAACGGCTGGAGCTTTCGGAGAAGCTCTTGAAGATTACAGGTTCCGACTATAGGGAGCTGTCCTATGAGCCTTCCATCATTGACGAAGTGATCCGGGTCCTGGAGTTCGCCTCGAATTCTAGCGCCGCGGTTCAGAAGGTGCTTGCCCTCGTTGGGCGGCGTTTCAAGGTCAGCCGTGCCTATGTCATTGAAGAGCAAGGAGATGGATGTCATTGTTCCAATACCTTCGAGTGGTGCGACGATGGAATCGTACCGGAGATAGACAACCTTCAGGACTATGAATACCCCGAAGGGATGCGGTGCAACTATATCCGGATGTTCGGCGAGGACGGCGTTATGGCTTGTTCCGATGTGTCTACGTTGACTGGATGGATGCGGAGCGTGCTGGAACCTCAGGGGATCAAGTCCATCGTCCAATGCGCCATCATGGACGCGGGCGTCTTTTGCGGGTACGTGGGATTCGATGAGTGCCGGGAAAAGAGGAACTGGACCGTCAGGCAGATCCATACGCTCCAGGTCGTGGCGAAGCTGCTGGGCGCTTTCCTGTTCGCCAACCGCGGACAACAGGAATTCCTGCTTTCCTCCGAAGCCGAACAGGCTCTCGGCGAGAGTCCCTCGTTCATATATGTCATCGATCCCGATACGTGCGAAACCTTGTACTGCAATGATTCCATGGCGGAGGTGACGAGAAAGCCTCTGGTAGGGGAGGTCTGCTACAGGGCCTTCATGAACAGGGACTCCATGTGCGACGCCTGTCCCGTCAAGCTGTTGCATACGATTGGCTTCCCTGTTCCGACGAAAATCAGCAGGAACGGCAGAAGCTTCATTATGCAGGCTGCGCCGTTCCTGTGGCGCGGCCGGAAGGCCATTATCGTTTCGGGCACCTCCGCCAGCAGTTTTTCGGTGAAGCCTGAAGACGAACGGCAGGCTGAGTATCTACAGGATCTGGATCGCTACACCCGGACATTGTTCGGTCTCTACGATGAAATCTTTGAATTCGACTACCGTAGCGATACCTTCCTGTTGCTTTCCTCCGCATATTCCCAGGCCTCCGCCGGAGGAGGGGGGCATGAGGACTTGTCCACTGCGATTGAAAAGTGGACTGCCCATTTCGTCAAGGATGAGGACCGGAAGGCGCTCTCCGGTTTCCTTGACCTGCGGAACATCCGTGACGCTTTCAGGAAAAAGACCGCGCCGACTTTTGAATATTTGTTCACCTTGCTGGATGGCTCGCGACATTGTTACCGCAGCACGTTGCTGCAGATCGACCAATGGCGGTATCTGTGCTGCAACAAGGATGTCACGGAGCAGAAGCAAGCGGAGGCGCTGCAGAAAAAGGTGCTGTTGCTCCAGTCCCAGACCGAGGCCCAGGACCGATACCGTATCGTCGTGGAGCAGACCGGTATGGCCGTCATCGAAATGAACTATGAAACCGGCGAGTTCTCCTGTTCCGAAGCCTATGGGAAATATGAAACCAGCCGGCATAACCAAGATGAGATGATGTCCAACTCCGGTGACCGCGGCCTGGTCCATCCCGACGACCAGGCCGAACTGCAAAGCTTCTTCGATATGAAAAGCTGCGGGGCTTCTCATACGGAGGCTGTGCTGCGTATCAAAATGGTCGATGGCTCCTACCGTTGGACCAAGATGGCGGGGACCTATATCCGTGACGGGCAGGGAAAGCTGTTGCGCACTATCGGCACCTTCACCGACATAGATGAAGAAATGCGCTCACGCAAGGCGTTGGAACAGCTTTCTGAACGTATGCGTCGTATCATCGACAATATTCCCACCGGCGTCGCGATCTACGAGGTCGGGGAGAAGATCCTGCCGATCTTCGTCAGCGACAAGCTCTGCGAGATGTTCGGTTTTACCCGGGAGGAATACGACCTTCGCATCGCCAATGGAGAACCTGTCAGCTTCATGCCGGATACGCGGGAGCTTCCGCCGGATGGTCTGGAAAAGCTGCTCATCGGACAGCCGCTTGTCATACAGAAGCTCCATGTGATGAAGAAAGACGGCAGCTGGTTCTGGATCAGAGCCTTCTGCAGTATGGGGAGGAGTGAGAACGGCACTCCGCTGTGCTATGCCGTACTGGCGGATATTTCCGATGAAGTCGCGAGGGAACAGACTTATCTGTGGCAGACTGAAAAATATAAGATTCTCAGCGAGTCCGCGGATATCATCACTTTCGACTATTCTCCGCAGGAGGACGTCATGCGGTTGTCCCTGCTGCTGCCTGAGCAGGGCTTCACAGAATTGGTCTGGGAATATTATTTGGAGACGATCGATACGAACGAGCGTATTTTCAGTACGGACCGGTCGAAATTGGCCGAAGTGCTGCGCAACGCGATCAAAACCTCCCGTAGCGGTACGTATGATTTCGAGGGCGACTACTATCGGACCGGTATGCGCTGGTATCGTGCGAAATACGTAAGCCTCGCCGACGAGACGGGAAAGTGCTACCGCGTCATCGGGCGTCTTGACGACATCAATGACATCATCATCAAACAGGATCAGCTTCGTCTTGCGGCTCAGGTGGATGAGGTGACGGGCATCTATAACAAGAACTACGCCATTTTCGCCATCGCGACGGCCTTGCGGAAAAAGCGGGCCGGCAGTACCGATGCGGTCCTGTTCCTGGACATAGACAATTTCAAGGCGATCAACGATACGTTCGGGCATCTGGAAGCGGATGAGGTCCTTCGGCAGATCGGTGTAATTCTTCAAGGAATGTTCCGCAAGGATGATATCGTAGCGAGGTTCGGCGGCGATGAGTTCATCGTCTATATGAAATCGGCGGCGGATCCGGAAAGCATCACGGCGAAGGCCGATTCCATACTTCTGGCGGTCCATGGGATAAAAATCGGCGACGTGAAGCCTGTTTGCTGCAGTATCGGTATCGCAAGCGTCACAGAAGAGGGAATCAGCTATAACGAGGTGTTAAAACGCGCTGACAAGGCGTTGTATGAGGCAAAGAAAAATGGGAAGAATCAATATGTCGTCCAAGGATGGCGGGACTGAGGGGGACTTCGGCGCGCGGCATGGGATTTGGAACTGGGTCAGGCTGCTGGTCTTCATAGTCCTGACGGCGTTTTCCTTGCCCTTGGCCGCGTCGTCGCCGACTTTCGCACAGGATGAGCCGACGGTCGTCCGCATAGGGGTTTTCGAGAGCAATGGCTTCATCGCCCTCGATGAAGACGATGAAATGACGGGGTATGGGGCCGAGTTCATGGAGCTGCTGGCGGAATATGCCCATGTCAGGTATGAATATGTCCGGCTTACGTGGCAGGAATGTCTGGAAGGGCTTTTGTCCGGGGACATCGATATCGTGACCGACGCCCGCAAGACCGCTGAACGGGATAGGCTGTATGATTTTTCCGTCCAGTGCATCGGTCAGATCCAAGGGGTGATCTTCGCCCCCAAGGAGATGGACGATATATATTTCAACGACTACGCCGCGATGAGCAAGCTCCGCATAGGCTTTGAGTCAGGTTCTCGGAATCTGCCGCTGTATGAAGCGTTCGCGTTAAAACATGGCTATACGGCGATCGCTGTGGAGTATCCGTCCTTTTCCGACCTGCGTCTCGCGTTGCGGCGGGGAGAGATAGACGCTTTCGGTTGCGACGCCCACATGTATGCCGAGGATCTGAAGGTCATCTCCATCTACAATACCGATCCGAACTATATCATGGCTAAGAAAGGTTCGGACATCATGCGCCGGTTGAACCTCGCCATTGAGGAAATGTATACGCAGAATCCGGAAATGATAGCTGAACAGTACGACTATCTCATTGAACGACAGGTCTACGGAACGATTCTGCTTACCCGTGCGGAGGCCCGGTATATCGAACGGCATCCGACAGTTCGCGTCGGTACCTATACGGATCGAAAACCGACGTCATGGTATGATGCGGAAGATGGAACGTTCAAAGGGATCGCCATCGACATGATGGAACGGCTTTCCGACAACACTGGTCTGCGTTTTGAATACGTACCGATGGACGAAGGCGTGGCCGCCATGACGTTGCTTCAATCCGGCGCCGTCGATCTCATCATGCCCGTCGTATCCAAGGCGTATTACGACGGCGATATCCCGATACGTATCACCCGGCCTCTCTTTTCGTTGTCAGCGGCCTTGGCGTTCAAAGACGAGAACCGACTGTCGGATGGAAAACGTTTTTCCGTGGCGGTCACGGAGTCGAACGATGGCGTTCGGCGGATGCTTTCATCCTATTTTGAAAATCTTGAGTTCAAGAGCTATGGTACGACGCAGGATTGCCTCGAAGCCCTGCGCGCCGGTGAGGTCGATGCCTATGGCAATGCGATGTATGAGCTTGAATATCGGCTGAAGAAGCCCCGGAACGAAAATCTGAGGATAGCATACTCCTACAGCTGTCCGTTCGACTATTGCCTGGCCCTACGGGAGGATGCCCCCGATGAACTGTACAATATACTCAACAGCGGTATTTCCCTGATTCCTCCGAGGGCGATCGACCGCATAGTCCGTTATCACAGTACTTTTCTGAGATATGACGCCACGTTTACCGACAAACTGTATGAAAACCGATATCTGCTGCTTATCGTTCTCGTGGTGTTCGCCTGCCTGCTGGCAGGGTGGGTGTGTTATTCCATCATGCAGAGGCGCACGCTCGCCGCGATAGAACGCAAAGGGGAGGAGGCACGGCTGGCCGCGGAGGAGGCACGGCGCGCCAACGCGGCGAAATCAGATTTCCTTGCGCGTATGAGCCATGACATGCGGACGCCGATGAACGGTATACTTGGTCTGGCGGAGCTGTCTGAGGATATGGAGATGTCTGATCAGGCGCGCGAGCTGCTCCACAAGATTTCGAATGAGGGGCGGTTCCTGCTGAACCTGATCAATGATGTCCTGGACATGAGCAAGGTCGAGAGCGACAGGCTCAGGCTCAATATGCAGGTCGTCGATTCCAGGGCAGTGGTGGATGAGACGCTTGCATTGGTCGATGCCTACGCGAAGGAACGCAGTGTATCTTGTTCCGTCAGTTAGCGAAACCTGGGGGTGGGGTTCGTCAGGATGGACAAGCTGAGGGTGCAGCAGATTATCTTGAACATCATGTCCAACGCGGTGAAGTTCTCTCCGGTCGGCGGCCATGTCGAGCTATACGTTGAATGCTACGACAGGCAGGAGAATGTTTCCCGCGACAAGTTCGTGATTGTCGATCATGGTATCGGGATCAGCCCGGAATTCCTTCCCAAGATTTTTACACCGTTCGAGCAGGAATATAATTCGAAGTCCTCCGCTGGCCGTGAGGGCAGCGGACTGGGTATGTCGATCGCGAAACGTCTTGTAGATATGATGAATGGCAGGATCGAGGTGGAAAGTATTCCCGGCACAGGAACGACGGTCACCGTGTATCTTGATTTTGAAAGGTGCCATGAAGGCTTTGCCGTCGGAGCCTCCGCGAAGCCTCGATACGACATACCGGCGGGAACGCATGTCCTGTTGTGTGAGGACAACCAGGTGAACACCCTCGTGGCTCAGGGGCTTCTGAAAAAGGTCGGTTGCGTCGTCACGTGCGCCGCTGACGGAAAGGAGGGGTTGGAAACGTTCCGTACATCCTCTCCTGGCTATTTCAAGGCTGTTCTGATGGATATCCGCATGCCTGTCATGGACGGCCTGCATGCGGCGAAGGCGATCCGAACGCTTGAACGGCCGGATGCGAAGACGATTCCAATCCTGGCGTTGACGGCCAATGCCTATGACGATGATGTCCAGGCTTGTCTGGATGCCGGGATGGATGCGCATATCGCCAAGCCGATCGAGCCGCTGATACTGTTTGAAACGCTGAGTCGGGCGTTGAAAACGAACGCATGACTGCCGACGGCCGCCCGTCAGGGGAAGACAAGGATATCCCGACGTCCATGGACCTTTTCTCTGAACCTCGCTGTTTGGGGTTGTCGCCCGACGAAGCTTCATGGTATAAAGCTGAGTATCCGAGGCAATCAACATGCAGAATGTAGACGTCAGGATCAGACAGATTGATCCATTGGTAACTCCGGCGACTCTGGCGGAGAAATATCCTGTACCCGAGGAAGTGTGCGAGCGCATCGCCGCTTCGCGCAAGACCGTCAACGCAATCATCAAAGGTGAGGATCCCCGCCTGCTGGCCATCGTGGGGCCTTGCTCCATACATGACCACAACGGGGCGATAGACTATGCCCGCCGTCTGAAAGAATTGTCCGACGCCGTCAAGGACGAGATGTTTGTCGTCATGCGGACCTATTTTGAAAAACCCCGCACGATTCTTGGATGGAAGGGTTTCATCCTTGACCCGAGAATGGACGGTTCCTATGATATCGGACTGGGTCTGGAACAAGCCCGCTCCCTGTTGCTGGAGATCACCAGTCTTGGTCTTCCTGTCGGGTGCGAGGTCCTGGATCCTTTCGTTCCCCAGTATATCGACGAGCTGATGAGCTGGTCCTCCATCGGGGCCCGCACGACGGAGAGCCAGACCCATCGCAACCTGGCCAGCGGCCTTTCCGTCGCGGTGGGGTTCAAGAACAGCACCAGCGGAGACCTGACCAACGCCATCAATGCCGTCAAGTCGGCTGCGAGCCCGGCTTCATTCATCGGTATCGACAAGGAGGGGCACAATGTCGTTTTGCGCACTACGGGCAATGACTGCTGCCACCTCATTCTCAGAGGCGGGGACCAGGCTCCCAATTATTACGAAGACGATGTCGAGCTGGCCCGGCAGAAAATGAAGGACGCCGGGCTGCAGCCTTCGATCATCATAGATTGCAGCCATGGCAATTCCCGCAAGAACCCCGATCGGCAGAAACGGGTCCTCCGCTCTGTGATCGACCAGCGGATATGGGGCGAGTCCTCCATCCGCGGTTTCATGCTGGAAAGCAATCTGCTCGCGGGCAACCAGAGAATCCCTGAGGATTGCAGGATGCTTCGGTATGGTGTCTCCGTCACCGACGCCTGCATCGGTTGGGACGATACTGAAAAGATACTGCTCAACGCCTGCGAGCTGCTGCGCCGTGCGCGGATGGACGCGGGGATGCATAACCCGTTGTAGAGGGTTGTCGTTTCATTCCGGTTCCCCAGGTCGGCGCAGGGTGTCCGGCGACCGCTTGGGATGCCGGACGGCCTGGTCGGCAGGGACGTGGAACGTCGTCTTGGTGGAAAGGATGAAGGCGGGCGCAAGCTTGCGTTCTTTTTCCGGTTTTTTCCGAAAAGGAGGTCTGCATGTCGGTACCGAAGGTTCTGGTTGTATTCGCCGAAGGGTTTGAAGAAATCGAAGGGCTCGTCCCCGTCGATTTGCTCAAGCGCGCCGGTGCGCAGGTCGTCATGGCCGGCGTCGGTTCGCGGGAAATCACCGGCTCCCATGGAATCCGCATCGTCTGCGATATCGAGGTTTCCGAGGCCGATTCCAATTATGACTGCATGGTCTGTCCGGGGGGGATGCCCGGTTCCGTGAACCTCGCCCACAGCTGGGAGGTGATGCAGCGTTTAGTGAAGGTCGCCGAACACGGCGTTGTCTGCGCGATCTGCGCCGCCCCGGCCGTAGTCCTCGGTCCCGCCGGTCTGCTGGACGGGCGCAAGGCCGTCTGCTATCCCGGACAGGAGGCCGCTTGTCCTTCTGTTCGGTTCAGTGACGAACGGGTTTTGGTCGATGGCGGCGTCATTACCGCCCGAGGCGCCGGCTGTGCCGTTGAGTTTTCCTTGGCTATCATAGAGAAGCTGTTCGGCAAGGCCAAGGCCGACAGCGTATCCGCCGGCATCATCTGGAAATAAATGTCAGAACTGACGAGGAAGCGATTCGTTTCCTCGTTTTTCATTATATGAGGAATGGGGAAGGACAGCATGAACAGAATTGGGTTTGACAACGAAAAGTATCTGGAAGAACAGAAACACTTCATTTTGGATCGGATGCAACGGTGCGACGGCAAGCTGTATCTTGAATGCGGCGGCAAGCTGTTGTACGACTACCATGCCTCTCGTGTGCTTCCCGGGTTCGATCCCAACGTCAAGATGCGTGTATTCCAGTCCTTCAAGGACCAGATCGATGTCATCATATGTATTCATGCCGGGGACATCGAACGGCGTAAGATGCGAAGCGACTTCGGCATCACCTACGATACCGATGTCTTCAAGATGATAGACGATTTCGCTTCGTGGGGGATCGTGGTCAGCAGGGTCGTCATTACCCGTTTCGACGGAGAGCCCGCCGTCCTGCAATTCAAGGACCGCCTTGAACGCAGGGGAATCTCCGTCTATACCCACAAAGCGACCAGAGGGTATCCCAATGATGTCGATCTGATCGTCAGCGACGAAGGATACGGCGCGAACCCCTATATTGAGACGGAGCGCCCCGTCGTGATCGTTACCGCGCCCGGTCCAGGTAGCGGCAAGCTCGCCACCTGTCTTTCTCAGATGTACCATGACTATCGGGCCGGCCGCCACAGCGGCTATGCCAAGTTCGAGACGTTCCCCATTTGGAACCTGCCGATCGACCATCCTGTGAACATCGCCTATGAGGCCGCCACGGCGGATATCGGGGATATCAACCTGATCGACCATTTCCATCTTTCCGCCTATGGAACCCCCTCGGTGAACTATTCCCGCGATCTGGAGGCGTATCCTCTCCTCAAGCGTATTCTGGAGAAAATCACCGGTAAGGAATGCGTCTACAAATCTCCTACCGACATGGGGGTGAACCGTTGTGGTTTCGGTATTGTAGACGATGATGCCGTCCGCGACGCCGCCAACCAGGAAATCATCCGCCGTTATTTCAGGGCGGTATGCGAATACGCCCAGGGGATCGGAGCCTTGGAGACCGTCAACCGGTCGAGAGCGATTATGGAAACCGCCAAGCTTACTCCCGCCATGCGTCCTTGCGTACCGGCTTCCGAAGAGGCTCTGGCCTTTGCGATCGAGAACAAGAAGGGAAACAACGGAATCACCTGCGCGGCGGCGATGGAGCTGCCTGACGGTACGATGGTCACCGCGTGGAACTCCTCGCTGATGCACGCTTCCTCCGCATTGGTACTGAACGCATTGAAACGACTCGCCCAGATTCCCCAGTGCATCGACTTGATACCCAAGGCGATCATCAATTCCATCCGGACGATGAAGCGCGACGTCCTCCGAGGACGCGGCGTAAGCCTGAACCTCGATGAAATGCTGATCTGCCTCGCCATGAGCGCTACGCTCAACCCGACCGCCCAGGCCGCGTTGGAGAAACTTCCCCAGCTGCGCGGGTGCGAGGCGCACATGACGCATATCCCCAGCGCGGGGGATTCCACCGGCCTTCGCAAGCTGGGGATCAACGTGACCAGCGAGCCGAAGTTCCCGACTAGCAACCTGTACAACCCGGCGTAGAAGCGGGCAAGGCTTTGCGTTTTTGATACTCTCCGTCATCGGGGCGCATGGGCAGGGGCGTTCGCGGCGTAGGTACTGTGCGTCGCCCGCCGGGCAAAGCCGTGCGCCCGGGTTTTCCGTTGGTAGGACATGGACTTCGCATAGGGTTCGTTCCGTCTCGTGAGGGAATGGAGGGTTGGCCGGGCTTGTGGACAGAGGGCTGATATGCCGTCGGCATGTGGCTGGAATTGGGTGAGCGCTGGCTACCGTTGGGCTACCCCTAACTCCTAAAAAAGAATTGCCGGACAAAATGCCCGGCAATCTTTTTTTATCCATCGCAAAGGCGTTGTCAAAAGCCCTCAGGCTTATGCAACGGCTTCTTTCGACGTACCATGCATTTCCGTTATTTCGCGTGCGCTACGATCTTCGCCAACTCCGGTTTCTTCTTCAAGTTCTCGACCAGACCACGAGCGCGCGCCTTGTTCTGATAGCTCTTGTCCTCGAAGGTGTAATGGAAGTTCGTATGGACATCGTAGGTCCCGTTCATCAACGCGAAAGCGTCTTCGGTAATGACCAGCTCCTCATCGGTAGGAATGACGAATATCTTGACCGGCGAATCGTCGGTGCTGATTTCCAGTTCCGCGTTGCGGCAATGGGCGAGGTCGTTTTTCTCAAGATCGAGCTTGATGCCGAAATTGTCGAGCCCCACGCAGGATTTCATGCGGATATGTTCCCCCATCTCTCCGACACCGGCGGTGAACACGACCGCATCGACACGGCCAAGCAAAGCCGCATAGGCTCCGATGTATTTCTTGATGCGGTGGCATTCCATGTCTATGCCCAGCTGAGCCTTTTCATCGCCTTCTACCGCAGCCTGGTGAACATCGCGACGGTCGCTCTTCCCGCAGATTCCGATCAGACCGCTCTTCTTGTTGAGCATGGTGTCCATCTCGGAAGGGGACATGCCCGTCTGGTTCATGATGTAGGGGAGGATGGCGGGATCGAGGTCTCCGGAACGGCTGCCCATCACCAGACCCTCAAGCGGGGTGAGCCCCATGGAGGTATCGACACATACGCCGTTCTTCACAGCGCAGACGGAAGCGCCGTTGCCGATATGGCAGATGATGACGTTCGTGTCCTTGTTCTCCTTGCCGAGCAGCACCGCGGCGCGTTTGGCGCAATACAGGTGACTGGTTCCATGGAACCCGTACCTGCGGACATTGTACTTGGTGTACCATTCATAGGGAACGGCGTACATGAACGCCTCGGGAGGCATGGTCTGGTGCCACGCCGTATCCATGACGATGGCGTGGGGGATGTTCGGCATGACCTTGCGGGCGGCTTCGATGCCCATGATATTCGCCGGCATATGGAGCGGGCCGAGCGGGATGATCCCTTTGAGTTGCTCCACTACTTCGTCGGTCACCAACGTCGATTTCTTGAACAGCTCGCCGCCATGCAGCACCCGGTGCCCGACCGCGCCGATCTGCGACAGGTCGTCAATGACTCCATATTCTTTGTCCAGCAACAGACTGATGATCAACTCGATGGCTTCCTTGTGGGTAGGGGAAGAGAACTTGGTAGCATACTGGGGCTTGCCGACGGCGTTATGCTCGATTGTCGAATACTCCAGGCCGATGCGCTCTACGACACCGACCGCCAGAACGTCCTTGTTGTCCCAGTCGTACACCTGGTACTTGGCGGATGAACTACCACAATTCAGAGTCAGAATAACCATGAAATACACTCCTCGATTCTAGGTTTATCAGAATAAAAAATAAAAGTTTTAATATAAATGATATGCGCCAAAAATTATTGCATGGATTATGGAAAAAAGCAACGGGAGAAGGTTCGGGTTTCTTCCATCTCATGCGAATTTTCCTGTGTCTGAAATCTTCGACGATACAGCTTCCTTCCTCTCTTTATCTGTATTGACGGTCGTCGGAAACATGTCTGTGTGGTCGATTTTCACTGTCTTTGAATCAACGGCCGTTTTTTTCATCTGATAGGGCATGAAGTACCAACCCAATCCTCCAAGCGCCTTGCTTCCTACCTTATTCCTTGTCATGGTGTTTTTGCTTGTAGATACATGCCTGTCGTGCGCTCCCTTCATGTCCGCCGTTCCGGGACGCCCCGTCTCCCTGTTGACGGTTGGAGTCTCTGATAACAAAGACGGCCGGCGGTTCAGGACCGACCTTCGCTCCTCATACAGGACCGCCACGTATCTGTTTGAAAGCGATATCGCCGTATATCATTCCATGGATGGAGGAGATGGGGATGAATCCGCCGCGGGGATTTCCGACCTGTCCGTGCGGTTTTCTGGACGCTTGACATCAACCGGTGGACTGCGAATACAAATCGGGTGGTTGCGGCCTGTAGGGCTGGCCTATGAATTATTCAACCCTATGGCGTTTCCTTCCGTTTCTCCCGTTTCTTCCGGTGGTACGGACGAAAGAACGTTCTTCGGGTTTCCGACGGCTTCCTCTTCGCGTTACATGTTTCCGGGCATAGCATCGGAATACTCCGCCATGTGCGGGATTCTGGGGAGTACGTCGTTCGGCGTGTCGGTAGGCTTCCCGCCCTGGGTAGGGAGGGCTCCACTGACTTCGTTGCTGCTAATGGAATCGCAACCTCTGTTCGCACGGATAGCCGTATCCCTTTTGTACGTCCATAAGGCTGTGGGGGGCGATGGCGATGTCCCCCGGAACGTATCCGTTGACTGGGTTACCTTGTACCCGTTTCTCGCCTGCGTGGCGTTGGTGAAAGTCGAGTCCGGCGCTATTCCTTTCCTGGGTTTTTCAGTCCGGTCCGGAATGTCGTTTAGGGTAGGTTTTGACCGTTTTATCGGATATGGCGCGACAAGCGGCTGGTCGGTCGAGGCAAAACGACTCGATTTTGAAGTCAAGGCGTATTGGAAACATGATGCGGGAGGATTCCAGCTTGCTCTTCCCGTCGGGCCTCAACAACGGCCCGTCCAGCTTCTGAGGTTGATCCTGCGCCATGAAACGGCTTGTATTCGTGTAGAATGTCAATATGACGACGTGCTGTACCAGTCTCCGGTACATGGCGGGCTGAGCCAACGTCGAAGGACCACGGGGGACATGTCCATTTCGGTTTCAAAAGACGGCGCGTCCTGCAAATTGTTCGTAAAAGATGTCACGACATGGTTTCCCGACGGAAGGAGAAGCGGTGTCCACACCTTCGGACTACAGCTCAAACACCCTGTTCATCATGTCCCCGTTGAATTGACCGGCGAGGTTTCGTGGTTACGGGGAGGGGGGACTCAACCGGAACTATTCAGGGGATACGGACTCGTGCTGGATGTCGGTACCGCCCATGTCGCTTGGGACGGAGAAGAACTCACCGTTTCCCTGAAGTTCAATGATGAACTGCCCAACGGGCGTCTGACCTGTTCCATAGATACTGAACGACGTTTTTCCTTGACGTTTTCCCTGTCCATATGACCGGTGGCGGTAATACGTCAGTCCAGCATGAAATCTTCGTCTCTCCAGTCCCCGATTAATTTGATTTCCCGCTGGAGGTCGATGCCTGTCCGTTCAAGTACTGCTTTCCGCGCGATCTCCGACAAGCGCCAGATATCCGTACTTGTCGCTTTGTGTTCTGGATTCACAAAAAAATTCGCATGGGAGAGGCTTATCTGCGCACCTGCGTACTTGCGGCCTTTGAAACCACATTCTTCAAGAAGCTTACCGGCGGGCAATTCCCCCTTTGGATTCTTGAACATGCTTCCCGCCGATGGGCAGTCATATTGGCCGGCCTGTCTACGTTGGGTCTTCGCCTGTTCCTTGCGAAGCCTTGCTTCGGCCGTCTGGTTCGTCGGAGCCAGCCGGAAACCCGCCTCGAAGATGATCAGATCGTTTCTATCGGAAAAAGGGGAACGTCTGTAGGAGAACAGGTCGGGGGTCGCTTCCAGCCTATGGAGATTTCCGTCCAGCGTCAGATAGTCAATGTATTCCAACGGCCGGTTGATCTCTAGTTCCGGTACGCCGGCGTTGCCGGCGATCGCCCCTCCGACCGTTCCCGGTATTCCTCCGAGCCGTTCCATGCCCATGAGTCCGTTTTCAATCGCGACGTTGATCGCTTTATCAAGTGACAGTCCGCATCTGGTACAGAGGAGTTCTCCCCGGGCATGGCAGCTGGTGAGTTTGCGTGTGAACAATACCAGGCCTCTGACGCCTCTGTCGCTAACCAGGACGTTCGACCCGCCTCCTAGGATGGTGAGCGGCAGTTGCAGTTCCTTGGCGAACTCCAGCGTTTCCCTGAGCTCCTGCAACGAAGACGGCGAAGCCGCATAGTCGGCCGCACCGCCGCATTTGAAAGTCGTATGTTCCGCTATGGGTTCATTTCGGGTTATGAGATTCTCAGTCGATGTTTGTTCGCTCATACTGGCTGTCCTTGTTGAAATATGTAATTGACGGTGTTCCTGAAATAGACGGAACGCATGGTTTTTCGATTGGATGGATACCGCTGGTGAGAAGCGTGAACCGGAATTTCAAACCGGAGCTGAGAAACCGAACCGGGATTGGCTTCGCAGGAGCGTTCACGGCGGTGATGCGGACGGTCGGAAGTACTCGGTCTGTCCGGCGCAAACCGCACAAAAGCAGGGAAGCCGAACGAGAACCGGAGCCGTAAGACCGACGACTCGTGCCGGCATGGACGACCGGGGGCGCATGACTTGCCCGGCGCGGTTCCGCACCGGGATGGGGAAAGTCGAACCGGCTTGTCAAAGCCAGCATTGATTTTTTCACCGGTATTGCTTATTGTTGTAGTCACACGGGTATAGTATCCCGTTTTGACGGCTCAGACAATAAACATCTCTGCCGGCTGAAGGAGTCCAAGGCCATGTCAGTTTCTTTGTACAACACAATGTCCCGTAGCGTCGAACCATTCAAACCCATTTCCGATGAATCGGTGACGATGTACTGTTGCGGCCCTACGGTGTACAACTACGCTCATATTGGAAACCTTCGCACCTATATCTTCGAAGACGTGCTTAAAAGGACCCTGATTCACGCAGGATATAAGGTCAAGCATGTCATGAACATCACCGACGTCGGGCATCTGACCGGAGACGGCGACGACGGTGAAGACAAGATGGAAAAAAGCGCGCGGGAGACGGGTAAAAGCGTCTGGGACATCGCGCGTTTCTATACCGAAGCGTTTTTCAACGATTTCGATTCCCTGCACAATATGCGTCCTGACATTATCTGTAAAGCGACGGATCACATCGCCGACATGATAGCGTTGATCAAGCGCTTGGAAGATGGCGGTCATACGTATATCGCCGGAGGGAACGTCTATTTCAGTATCGATACCTTCCCGGACTACGGCAAGCTGGCCCGTCTGGATTTGAATGAGCTTCGCAGCGGAGCGCGTATCGACGTGGACGGCAACAAGCGCAACCCCAAGGATTTCGTCCTGTGGTTCACCAACAGCAAATTCGGTGAACAGGCGATGATGTGGGATTCCCCCTGGGGACGGGGGTATCCGGGGTGGCACGTCGAATGCTCCGCCATGAGCATGAAATATCTTGGCGAACATTTTGACATCCACTGTGGAGGAATCGACGCCATTCCCGTCCATCATACCAATGAGATAGCCCAAAGCGAGGCCGCTACAGGCCACACGTGGGTCAACTATTGGCTGCATGGAGAATTCCTGTTGAATGATTCCGGCAAGATGAGCAAAAGCTCGGGTGAGTTCCTGACGTTGCCGGTTGTGGTCGGCAAGGGGTATGAACCGATGGACTATCGGTATTTCATTCTCGGCGGACACTACCATTCCCAGCTCAAATTCTCGTGGCAGGCCCTCGATACCGCCCGGATCAGCCGCAAGAACCTCTTCGACCGTGTCTCCGCCCTCAAGGCCGAAGCCGCCCCCGCCGGAGAGCTTGGTCCCGCCGCGGCCAACTGGGAGGCTCTGTTCAACGAACATCTGTTCAATGACCTGAACACACCTCGCGGCCTCGCCGATCTTTGGGGCCTGTTGAAGGACGACGCCGTCTCCGCTTCTGAGAAACTCGCGGTGGCTTACGGAATGGATTCTGTCCTGGGGCTCGGACTGGAAGCCATACCGGCCAAAAAGCAGGAAGATGAATCGGTCGATGACCCCCAGGCGTTGGGGTTGGTGGAGCAACGTGCAGCGGCCAAGAAGGCACGAGACTTCAAGCTCGCCGATGAAATCAGAGCCAAGCTGGACTCCATGGGGTATATCGTAAAGGATACCCCCACAGGGACCACGCTTGTAAAAAAGATGTAACCAACATCAAGGTTTGTTGTTAAGTATTATGGAAATCAAAAGTAGCGACGAGCAGACATTTCGGCAAGTCTATGAGGATGTATTTCCTATTGTGATGAAGGTTGCGTATCATGTGACTTTCAATATCGATGTAGCCGAAGATATCTGCCAAGAAGCGTTCATCAGGTTCTTTGACAAGAATATGGAGTTCGCTTCCGAAGATGACGCTAAGTATTGGCTGATTCGGGTGACGAAGAATCTCGCCATCAACCATGTGAAGCGCAAGATGCGGGAACAAGGGATGGTGGACAAGATCAAGAAGATGCCGGCTCCTGGTTCATATAAGGACGGTGGGGAAGAGCTGGTGTTCAAGGAAACCCGGACTTTGGTACGTGAGGCTGTCGAGAAGCTGCCTGAGAAGTTCCGGTCTGTCATCGTATTGAAAGAATACGCGGATATGGATTACAAACAGATCGGCAAAGTTCTCCAGATTTCTGAAAGCAATGTGAAGGTCAGAGTGCATCGAGCCCGTAAGATGATGGAATCGATGCTGGACCGGGAGGAAGTGAATGTGCCTTGATGACCAGATACTCAACACCTATCTCGACGGTGAACTGGCTGAGCCGTGGAAGACCCAGGTAGAGGAGCATCTCAGCTATTGCCCGGCTTGTAAAGCCCGGTTTGAACAGTTGCAGAAGCTTCACGAGGTCATCGCGGGAGCTGTTCTCACCGATGAAGAAATCGCCCCTCATCAGGCGAAGGTCCTTTCTTTCGTGGAACACAACTATTTGGACAAGCACAAGAAGGTCAGTTTCTTTCGCCGTAAGCTAAAAGTCGGTATCCCTACGATCATTACCGCCGCCGCGGCGTTCGTAGTGGTGTTTATCGGTGCGTTCGTCTTGTTCGGGACCAATGGGCAGCAGACCGCGGAAATCATCCCCGGTATGGCTCTGACCGTGGATAGCGCAAATATCATGCAGATCCGCGCGTCAGACAATATCGCCGCGTCCCGCACATTGGACAGTTATTCTCTTGAAGAAATCCTCAAGTATCTTGATGGAAAAGGATATGACGTGGATGTCCGGCTGAAGGGCATTATCCCGTTGGATCAAGATCCTACCGTAAATCAGGATACTTTGGTGGATGCTAATGAGCCTGTACTCTGATCTGCAAAAACAGAGACAGGAGCAATGACATGAATCCGGTGCCGCAAGCGCCGGATTTTTTTTAAATTTGAAAACCA
Organism: Spirochaetota bacterium; assembly: GCA_023401595.1. Lineage (GTDB taxonomy): Bacteria > Spirochaetota > Spirochaetia > Sphaerochaetales > Sphaerochaetaceae > Spiro-02. The sequence continues at coordinate 39,737 of JAEXDQ010000055.1, read as the reverse complement.
TCGCTTGGAATGGACAAACCCCATGGGTTCAGTTACTCTTTGGAGACAAAATTCACTTTAGGAATCAGTAATGAAGAAAATCCTATTTGTCGCTTCCGAATGTGTTCCATTCGTCAAGACTGGCGGGCTGGCCGACGTGGTAGGAAGCTTGCCCAAGAGTATAGATAAACGGCAGTTCGATGTGCGGGTCTTCCTTCCGAACTATCACGCCATCAAAGATGAGTATCGTAGTCTGCAGCGGGTGCTGTATTATTTCCAGATGGACGACAGGGTATATGTAGGTATCCATGAATTGGTGCTTGATGGCATCACGTACTATTTCATCGATAATGAACGATATTTCGGCGGGCTTGTGCCGTATTACGACATGTTCCAGGATTTGGAGCGTTTCGCGTTCTTTTCCAAGGCGGTGCTTTCCAGCTTGCCGCTGCTCGATTTCAGGCCGGACGTCATCCACTGCCATGACTGGCAGTCTGCTCTGGTTCCCGTCTATCTGAACACCGTTTTTCAAGGCGACCCGTTTTTTCATGGTATCCGTACCGTGATGACTATCCATAACATCCGTTTCCAGGGGACGTGGGATGTCGGGCATATCCGGTGGATCTCCGGCCTGCCCGACGAATGCTTCGTGCCGGGGAGGCTGGTCAGCCCGTTCCAGGACCGGTCGGTGGAGTCCTCCTCATGGAACTGTAGCATGCTCAGGGGCGGCATCGTGTATTCCGATTATGTCACTACGGTCAGCCGGACCTATGCCCAGGAAATCCAGACGATGAATTTCGGCGACGGTCTGGACGATATCCTCCGGTGGCGGAGCGACCGGCTGATCGGAATCGTGAACGGAATCGACTATGATGTCTGGAATCCCTCGACGGACCGGTCGCTTGCCACCACCTATTCCGTAGAGGATGTCGCGGAAAGGAAAGTGGAAAACAAGCTCGCCTTGCAGCAGGAACTCGGAATGATGCGGAACGGCGGGGTGTTCACCTTGGGTATCGTATCGCGACTGACCAACCAGAAAGGGCTGGACCTGATCGACCAAGTCATGGATCAAATGTGTCGGAAAGGAATCAACCTGGTCGTCCTCGGAACCGGCGACGCCAATTATGAGAATATGTTCCGGTACTACCAGGACAAATATCCCGGTCAGGTTTCCGCGCAAATCTACTATTCCGATTCTCTCGCCCATAGAGTCTACGCTGGTGTCGATGCGCTGTTGATTCCATCGGCTTTCGAACCTTGCGGACTCACCCAATTGATTTCTCTTCGTTACGGTACTGTCCCAATCGTCCATGAGGTCGGGGGATTGAAGGATACCGTCGAGCCGTACAACGAGTATATGGAGACCGGTACCGGTTTTTCCTTCGCCGGATACAGTTCCTGGGAGCTGATGGACCGTATCGACCACGCCCACTATGTTTTCCAGCAACGTCCCGAATCCTGGCGACGCTTGCAGGTCAGGGGTATGGAGCAGGACAATTCGTGGAAGAACTCAAGCGAAGTCTACCAACGTTTGTATGGATGGATGTAGTTTTGTTCAGATTCCATATGATGGGCGGTATGTTCTTGGGGCGTTCGTTTTCTGGTTGATGCACCAGTGATGTGTCGATACTCAAGTCCGTGTCTGACCATTGGAAGCCATGTCCGGCTCCTCATCCAAAGAGGGCAGGAGCCCTCCTTTGATACTGAGTGACTATGTGTCGGCGACGACCGGGACATGCATAAATATCGGCTGCCGCCGATGTCCAGTGGATTGTCTTAACAATGCATTTCTGCTACCATGAACCCACTATTTTTTGCTGCCAGGAGGCGTGCGCATGAAGGCTGTGGAACTGGAGAAGTCCTATAATCCAAAGGACTTTGAAGACCGGATTTACGAAGAGTGGAAGAAGAGCGGACTGTTTGGACCTCAGGAAAGGGAAGGCAAACCGTTTACAATCGTAATGCCTCCACCGAATGTAACCGGCATTCTCCACATGGGGCACGCTCTGAACAATTCCCTGCAGGATATCGTGATCCGTTATTGGCGCATGAACGGCCGTCCGACGCTGTGGGTGCCGGGAACCGACCATGCCGGTATCGCCACGCAGAATGTCGTTGAACGCCAGCTTGCCAAAGAAGGCTTGCGCCGTCAGGACCTCGGACGCGAGAAATTCCTCGAGCGGACTTGGAGGGTGAAGGAGAAGCATCACGACATCATCGCCAAACAGCTTGAAAAGATCGGTTCTTCCTGCGACTGGGAGCATGAACGCTTTACCATGGACGAAGGGTTGAGCCGTGCCGTTCGGGAAGCTTTCGTGACACTGTATGAACGCGGACTGATATACAAGGGCAACTACCTGGTCAACTACTGCCCCAAATGCGGCACGGCCTTGGCCGACGATGAAGTCGAGTACAAGGAATTGCCCGGCAAGCTCTACGATGTCCGTTACCCCTATAGCGATGGCTCCGGTTATATTACAGTCGCGACGACCCGTCCCGAGACAATGTTCGGAGACGTCGCCGTCGCCGTCCATCCCGACGATGATAGATACAAGGCCGTAGTCGGCAAGCTGCTGGACCTTCCGCTGACCGGCCGCAAGATCCCCATCATCGCCGACAGCTTCGTAGAAATGGAATTCGGCACCGGAATGGTCAAGATCACTCCGGCGCACGACCCAAACGACTGGGAATGCGGCAAGCGGCATGATTTGGCGACCATCAACATTCTCAATCCTGATGGGACGCTGAACGACAATACCCCTGAAAAATACCGGAACCTTCCGGCGGTGGAAGCCCGCAAGCTGGTCGCCGCCGATTTGAAGGAGCAGGGGTATCTGGTCAAGGAGACCGACCACAACCACGAAGTCGGCCATTGCTATCGTTGCGGCACCGTCATTGAACCGTATCTCTCCGAGCAATGGTTCGTCCGCATGAAGGGTATGGCGGACAAGGCTCTCGACGCGTGGAAGAAAGGCGAGGTAGTCTTCTATCCCCGCCGTTGGGAGAATACCTATTCCCATTGGCTTGAGAATATCCGCGACTGGTGCATCAGCCGTCAGCTGTGGTGGGGACATCGTATCCCCGTCTGGTACTGCGATGATTGCGGGGAGATGATGGTCTCCCGCGAGGATCCTTCCAAATGTGACAAATGCGGCAGTACGCATATCCATCAGGATACGGATGTGCTTGATACCTGGTTCTCCTCCTGGCTCTGGCCGTTCAGTACTCTCGGCTGGCCCGACAAGACGCCTGATCTTGAGAAGTTCTTCCCGACCTCTACGCTGATTACGGCGTATGACATCATCTTCTTCTGGGTCTCCAGGATGATCATGGCGTCGCTGGAGTTCATGGGGGAGATCCCGTTCCGTGACATCTACATCACAGGACTCGTCCGCGACAAGCAGGGGCGCAAGATGTCCAAGTCCTTGGGCAACGGAATCGATCCGCTCGATGTCGTCGATATCTATGGCGCCGACGCCATGAAGTTCACCCTGTGCTACCTTGCCGCGCAAGGCCAGGATGTCCTCATCGACATGGATTCCTTCAAGATGGGTTCCCGTTTCGCCAACAAGATATGGAACGCCGCCAGGTTCCTGCTGATGAACCTCGATGGGCGCGAGCTGGTTGACCCGAAGACCGTGGAGCTGGGTATCATGGACAGGTGGATATACCACGAGCTTAATGAAGCCTCGGCCAAGGTCCGCACGGCTATGGCGAGCTATCGGTTCAACGACGCCGCCCAGGCTGTGTATGATTTCTTCTGGAATGATTTCTGCGACTGGTATGTCGAGGCGGTGAAGCACTCCTTGTACAGCGATGATCCTGCGGAAAAAGACAGGGCTATTTCAATCCTTCTTGACCTGCTGGCTGAATCGATGAGGCTGATGCACCCGTTCCTCTCCTTCATTACGGAAGAGATCTACGAGAAGCTGCCGAATGTCGGCGACCAGCTGATCGTCTCGACGTATCCGCAGTGGGTGGAAAGCCGGGCATATCCGGATGAGGCCGCTGTGGTCGGCTCCATGCAGGCGGCGGTTCGTGCGGTTCGCAACCTCAGGGGCGAACTGCAGATCGGTCCAGAGAAGAAGCTCCATGTCGTCGTCAGGCCTGACGAGGGCTTCGTGGCGACCGGGTTCTTTGAGGAGCGGAAGGATCTGTTGGCAGGATTCATCAACGCCGGTGAGCTTGTGATCGATGCCGCCCACGATGTCGATGTATCGGGGGCCGTGCCCGTAGCCGGTCCCGGGTTTGAATGTTTCGTCTTCATCAAGGAGGCGATCGACATCAACCATGAGATTGAACGTCTGGAAACGGATTTGGCAAAGGCCCGGCAGAGTCTGGACGGTGTATTGAAGAAGCTTTCCAATGAAAAGTTCGTCGCCAACGCAAAGCCAGAGGCAGTTGAAAAGGAACGTTCAAAACAGGCTGAGTTCGAGGAAAAACTTGAGAAGGGCGCGAAGCACCTGGAAGTACTCCGTTCGTTCCTGTAGTCGTGTGTAGTATCGCGACGCAACGCTGAGCGACTGATGGCCGTCGGGATATCCCCAAAGGGAGTTCCGACGGCTTTTCTTTGTCGTCTGGTCAGTCGCGCCCCAAAAAAGCCGACTTAGAAAAGCCTGTTCGTGCAAGCGGGTTATCCGTCGTTTCTGGCGAAGTAGGGGCGACAGACCTCCATCATCACATAGGGAAATATCGATGTAAAAGCGACAATATCAAACATTTTGTTTATTTTCTTTCAAAATTGTATTATATTCCACTATGTATGGAAAACTGATGTTCGAGGATGGGGGCGATGAAAAACAACAAGCTAGATAGAAGAGTCCAGTATACGAGGATGGTCCTACGCCAGAGCTTGCTGGAGCTGATGAAGGAACGGTCGATCAACAAGATCACGGTGACTGACATCTGTGAGCTGGCGGAAGTGAACAGAGGTACCTTCTATGCGCATTATGCCGATCCATACGACCTCTTGCATCAGATCGAGAAGGAGCTGTACAGCGAAATCATCCAATCTTTGGAACGTTCGTTGAGTTCGGATTCAATCCAAGTACTGCTTCAGGAGATATTCCAGTCCATAGAGAAGAACGGGGATCTGTGCAAGATTCTGTTCAGTGAACACGGGGATAAAGAATTTATCAGGGAACTGTTATGCATTGTCCATGACAAATGCATGGACGAATGGCAGCAGGTCGCCAAGCATGTGGACCGCAGCCAGCTTGAATGGCTCTATACATTTACCGCGAACGGAAGCGTCGGTATCATCCAGGCGTGGGTTCAAGGCGGCATGAAGGAAAGCCCTACTGATATCGCCCAGTTCATCTACAAGGTGAGCGGTTTGGGGTTGCAGGTGGTCATGTAGCCCCATGATACGCGCCTCATACGTGGCTTGTAATCTGATGCGGGACCGGTAGCGCGGCTGCCGCTGATTGTCATCATGTACGACCGTCTCTGGCCCAAGCCGGGGGCTCTGCCGTATGGGCAGGGCATTTGCCGTATGGGCAGGGCATTTGCCGTATGGGCAGGGGCTGGCGTCGGTGACAAAAAAATCGGGTTGAACGCCAACCCGACCAAAGTAATTCGCTGGAATGCACAACTTATTCAGCGGTTTTTTCTTCCTGAATTTCCTTTCTTCTGTCTTTGCAAAGCTTGGCAATTTCACCCAAAGCCTTTCGAGCTCTAGCCGCAGAAGCCTTTACACCTTTTTCGGTGAACTTTGCGTTTTCGGCGATGTAAGTTTCATACTGTGCTACGATCTGCTCATGAATAGTCATGCGAGCCTCCTAAATAGTTCTTGCTCATTATAGTAGCATTTTCATCTTAAAACGCAAGAAAAAAGTAAAAAATATGCAAAATTTATGCTGTTTTTACACTTTTAGCCCTAAAAAGACAGGGCGTGGTTCAGATTGTCCGCCCCTTCCAGCTAAACCCTTTCTTGGTGAAAGTCCTGAACAGTCCGTGTATGTACATCCCGCAAATCCAGAAAAACGTGACGAAGCCCGTCAAGGCGACACTGATCGGGTATCCATGGAACAATGCCATGATCGCCCATATCCCATACAGGAGTACCGTCCCGATGGTGGTGAGAATGGCTGGAATGATAAAGCTTTCATATCCTAGAGCGGCGGCCACGATCCAGGCCGCTGTCGCAGACGGGGCCAGTCCGCAGCAAAGCAGCACTATTACCGCCAGTACTATCAACGGGAAGAGCTTCAGAGGGATGACCCCTACGATACTGCGTTCTATACCTCCGAAAGCCTCCTTCGTCGTCGCGTACATGGTACATGAAACGGCGCTGGACGCATCGACCAAAAGCTGCCGGTGCCCCTGTTTGACGAATTCCCTCGCAAGGTGTACGTCGTCGGTAATCGTATTTTTGAATCGGGTGAATCCTTGGATGTCCTCCAGGGCTGAGCGCCTGATGAACAGATACTGGCCGATCGCCATTGCGAATATTGATTTGGGGTAGGACCGCTGGAGGGCGAGGGGAACGTAGAGGACGGTATTGAACAACATCGCCGAGATGATGCTTCCGACTCCCCAGCTCGGACAAATTTCCCTAGGGTATCCTGATACCAACGCCGCGTTGTTCTTTGTAGAGACGCTATAGCCAAAAGCTACGCTCTGGGGGGTGTGCGTGGTGTCCGCGTCCGTGAACAGGAGATATTCGCCCTTCGCGGTTTCGAACAGCTGCTGCATCGCAAACAGCTTGCCTTTCCAGCCGTCGGCAAGCGGCAGGCCTTTGACGCCGCGTACCCTGGGATCCTTCTCCGCGTAGGACTGTATGACATTCCAGGTCCGGTCCGTGGAATTGTCATCGAGAATCAATATCTCGATATTTCGGTATTCCTGTTTCTGGAGGGACTCTATGCAGGAGGGAAGGTTCTGCTCCTCGTTCCTCGCCGGGACGAGGATCGAGATCAGCGGGCCGTCATGCGTCAGCGTGCGCGGGATCTGCTTGCTGAGGACCTGTACGTTTGAAATGGAGAGCAACAATGCGTAGATGCCTATGGCGAAGATCAGTACACTGTAGACAACAAGCCATGACATGGAGGCTCCTTTTATTTTCGAAGCTCGGCAAGAGCTTCATCGATCTGACTGTCGCCTGTATATAGCTGCGTCGCTACTTCCAGATATTGAATCGCACGTTCGTTCATTCCCAGCTTCTTGCAGGCCATGCCGATACCGGAATAGACGGAGAACATGTCCCACGGAGACATCTGCCCTTGGGCGGTCTCCATAAGTTCCAGAAACATCATGAGGGCCTTTTTCGTATCTCCTCCTCCGATGGCGGGGGCGTAAAGCAATCTGTTCGCCATGAGTACCTTGACGGTGATTTCTTCCGGGTACCGTTCCCATGCTTTGTCGGTAAGCTTGGTGGAGTTCAATCCTTTTGAAATATTCATCGAACTGATCAGATACCAGATGGAATCGATGTCGGCCTCCTGGGTCAACGCCATTGATTCGGGGATCCCCAACGCGGCGGCCTCTTCGAGCAGTGTATTCGCTTCTTTGAGCAGCCTCTTTGCGTCGTTGTTGCGTTTAGGGCGTATTTCGGTATAATACCGGGCCAAGGTCGTATTCGCCTTCGAGTGAGCCATCAGCTGATTCGCCTTGGACAGGCCGGAAGCTGGCAAGGAATCAACAAAAGCCTCATACCCCTGATCTACCTTGTCGACAGGCTCGGCGTTCTTGACATCCGCGACAAAACGGACGAAAGGCGCGTAGTTGTTCAGAAAACTCCATTGATCCGTCATGACGGAAGCAGCAAAGATGGTCATTGGAAAAAATATCAGCAGCAGCACCAGCAGGGGAAATTTTGCCCCTTGTACGAAAAGCTTTCTATTATTCATGATACGTATGTTCCTCAATCATATAGGATGAGCGTATTGTAGTTGTTACTATACATCAGTTTTCTTGTTTAATGAACATTTATTTGTTGTTTTGTTCATTAACTCTTCTTATCAGATATCCAGTTTTCACAGGTTTGTCAGTTGACAGATAGCATGTCTTTCCATGGTCGATCTGTTCGACCGGTTCAAAATTTTCATCGAGCGGACTATACGTCTCGTCAACGATGCTCAGCACATCGGGGCCGATATATTCAAGTCGCTGTCCCGTCCTGATCTGGTTGCGGATATCAAGAGCGAATACCCCGGGCTTGACTTCTTTTCCGACAATACCGAGAAACAGGTAATCCCTGATATAGCCGGGCGTGGCCGCGAAGTCTATTTCGCCATCGATTTCAACAGCGGATGTCGTTTCGCCGTCTCCTCCCATTTCTGGATCGACCGGACCGTGTCCGAAGAAGAATCCGGTTGAGTATTCCCGATGGCTGATATTGAACAGTTCGTTCCTGAATTCCTGCCAATGCTCGGAGCCGGGCGCCCCTTCCAACGCATCCAACGCTTTGCGGTATGCCCGGGTGACGAGCGCCACGTAGTAGAGCGATTTCATGCGCCCTTCGATTTTCAGCGAGTCCACCCCCGCGTCGCGTAGCTCGGCGAGGTGGTCGATCATGCACAGGTCTTTGGATGAGAGGATGGTTGTGAAACCGTCCTGTTCGCTGATGGGGTAGTAGGTTCCCGGACGTTCAGCCTCTTCCAGTGCAAAGGCTTCGCCGCCGAGGATGTCCGCATCCGACAAGCGGTTCAGGCGGTCGCTGCCCATCAGCCGGTAGTTCCATCGGCAGGTATGGGCGCAATCCCCTTGGTTGCCGCTTCTGCCGGTCAGGTGGCTGGAAAGAAGGCACCGGCCCGAATAGGCCATGCACATCGCTCCGTGGACGAACACCTCCAGCTCCAGTTCCGGTACGGCGTCCTTGATTTTCCTGATATCCTCCAACGGCGTTTCTCTACCGAGAACGATTCGCGAAAACCCCATGTCGCGGTAGACTTTCGCCGCGGCGGCGTTGATGCAGCTCGCCTGGGTCGATAGATGCAGTTCCTTTTCAGGGAACGCCTCCTTGAGGATGGCCGCCGCCCCCAAGTCGGTGACGATGAACGCGTCGAACGGCCATTGCGCAATCAACGGCAGCTGTTCCCGAAGTCCGGCGAGGTCGTCTTCGTGGAACAGTATGTTGATTGCGCAATACAACCTGCGCTCGCTTTTCCCCGGTCGTTTTTTCAAAGAGGAAAGCCCTTCCCATTCCCGATCCGAAAAATTCCCCGCGTTAGCCCGCATTGAGAAATTCTTGAGCCCCATGTATACGGCGTCGGCGCCATAGTCGAACGCCGTCGCAAGCTTTTCGTACGTACCGGCGGGGGAGAGCAGTTCCATCATGATCAGTCCTTCTGTTGGGCGAATACCGCCGCGACGGCTTCCGCCACCGCTTTCGCGATGGCCGAGTTCTGTCGGCTGGCTTCTTCTTTTACCCTCTGCTCCGCTTTCTGTCTAGCCTCCTGCACCTCTGTATCGGCGAGATGCGGCATTTTGTCGTTCGGAAAGGCGTAGGACAGCACTTGCTCCATGTCCCCCACCAGATGGAATTCAATTCCTTCCTTCAGGTTGTCGTCCAGCTTGTCCAGGTCCCGTTTGTTGAACTGGGGGACGAGAATCGTCTTGACCATGTTCCGTTTCGCGGCGAGAACCTTCTCCTTCAGGCCTCCGATAGGCATGACCTTCCCTTTGAGCGTCAGCTCTCCGGTCATGGCCAGGTCGGGGGCGATCGTCTGTCCGGTGACCAGCGAATAGAGGGCGCAGGTCATGGTGATGCCCGCTGACGGTCCGTCCTTCGGCGTCGCGCCCTCCGGCACGTGGAGATGTATTCCGTTCCTGTCGTACCAAGCCATGTCGATGCCGTGGCGCGGGCTTGCGGCCCTGAGCCAGGTGTAGGCGATGTTCGCCGACTCCTGCATGACCTCTCCAAGCTGTCCCGTAAGCTTCAGTTCCCCCTTGCCAGGGATTTCCTGAGCCTCGATCACAAGCGTGTCTCCGCCCATGCTGGTCCAAGCAAGGCCGACCGCCATTCCAGGTCTGTCGGCGCGCAGTATTTCATCCTCATGGAAGATCGGCTGCCCCAGGTACTTGACGACACGTTCAGCGTCGAGGTTGATCGGGAGCTTCAGTTGCTCAGCCGGAAGCTCCTCGATCTCCAGAGCCACCTTGCGGTGTATCTTGTCCAACGCCTTCTCGTAGTTTCGTACACCAGCTTCCCTGGCGTACTCATCGGCGATCTTGCGGAGAATCGCGGAGGTGTACTTGACCTCCTTGTTCGTCAGCCCATGCTTCTTCATGCTCTTGGGCACGAGATACTTCTTGCCGATGGCCAGCTTTTCATCGGACGTATAGCCCGCCAGCTGGATGACCTCCATACGGTCGAGCAACGGGGTGGGGATGGTGTCCAGAGCGTTGGCGGTGACTATGAACAAAATCTCGGACAGGTCGAACGGAATGTCAAGGTAGTGGTCCCTGAACGTACCGTTTTGCTCCGGATCGAGGACCTCCAGCAACGCTGAAGCCGGGTCGCCCTGATAGGAGACTCCCATCTTGTCGATTTCGTCGATCAGGAAAACCGGATTCTTCGCCTTCACCGTCTTCAGCCCCTGGATGATCTTGCCGGGCATGGCCCCGATATAGGTCCTGCGATGTCCTTTGATTTCGGCTTCGTCGCGCATGCCGCCGACGGAGAATCTATAGTACTCCTTTTTCAGCGCGCGAGCGATCGACACACCGACGGAAGTCTTTCCGACTCCGGGAGGCCCGACCAGACAGATGATGGATCCCTTCGTATCCTGTTTCTTTTTGCGAACGGCGAGGAACTCAAGGATCCTGTCCTTGACGTCCTTCATTCCGTAGTGATCCCGTTCCAGAATCTTTCGGGCGCTTTCGATGGAGAAATCCTCCGGCTTAGGCTCCTTCCATGGGAGCGCGGCGATCGTCTCCAGATACGTCCTGCTGATGGAGTACTCCGGGCTGTTCGGGTCAAGCAGCTGGAACTTCTCCAATTCGCTGCCGACGGCCTCCTTCGCTTCTCCCTCAAGTGGAAGCGTCTCGATCTTTTTCTTTAGCTTTTCGTATGTACTGGTCTTGGGGTCGTTCGTCATCCCAAGCTCTATCTGGATCGCCTTGAGTTCTTCGCGAAGGAAATATTCCCGCTGGTTCTTCTCCAGCTTCTGGTTGATGCGCGCCTGTATCTTGGCCTGCATGTTCGCCAGCTTCTGCTCCTTTTTGATGAACACAAGGACTTTCTCGATCCGTTCCCGGACGTTCAGCGTCTCAAGTATCTTCTGCTGTTGCTCCCGTTCCACATTGAGGATACTGGCGATGAAATCAGCCAGCTTTCCCGGGTGGTCTATGTTGACCATGTTCAGGCGCATCTCTTCAGTAAACAGCTGGTTGCCCTTCGAAAGCTCCTTCATCTCGCTGATCAGCTGCCGTGTCCATGCGCGTAGCTCCGTGGGCCTGTCCTCTACGTCCTCCAGATATTCCACTTCCGCGACGAGGTACGGCCCGCTCGGATAAAACTGTCGTACCCTGAAACGCTTGAGGGTGGAGATGAAGATGTTGATTCCCCCGTCGGGGAGTTTGATTTTTTTGATGACTTTCGCCACCGTGCCCACTGTATGCAGGTTTTCCGGATCATATTCGGATCCGTTCGTATCGGCTTTCGTTAGCAGCAGCCCGATGTTTCCGCCGTGGTTGATCGCCTGCCCGACGATATCGATATCCTCCTGGTCGGTGACCATGAGGGGGGTGAATAATCCTGGAAAAACCGGATTGCCGGTGATTGGCAGAATGAACAGATTATTGGGAAGCAGCTGCTCGATAGGCATCAGTTCCTTTTCTGGCATGAGGTACCCTCCAATGCAAATATTGTTTTTTCACACCCGTCCGCGATCGGACGGGACAAGCACGAAGCTGTATTCCATAATGTAATCAAAGTTTGTCCGATAGGGAAGGTATCCCTGCGGAAGTTTTGCGTGGGAGCAGCGAGAACTTCCGGTTGCGGACAATGTTTTTTCAAGGGGTAGCCCTACGGTAGCCCAGGGGTAGCCCTACGTTAGCCACAAAGCGGTGTCAAAGTGATTGTTTGTCGCAGCCGGCACACTCGCTACCTGCCTTTTGTTTGACCCTGGAGTGACCACCGATTGAGCCCAGAGTGACCACCGGTTGACCCTAGAGTGACCACCGATTGACCCTAGAGCGACCACCGGTTGAGCCCAGAGTGACCACCGGTTGAGCCCGGAGTGACCACCGGTTGACCCTAGAGTGACCACCGGTTGAGCCTGGAGCGACCACCGGTTGAGCCTAGAGCGACCACCGGTTGAGCCTAGAGCGACCCCAGAGTGAGCCCCTGCAAGATATTGTTCGTGAGCGATGTGCGGGGCGTGTCTAAAACTTTGTATAAAGTTGTTGCAATTTGTTGCAGACGTGATATGATTGGGGTATCAGCCAGCGATGGACGGTCTGCTGGAATGTGTACATTGCCACTTATGAGACGTGCCCGCAGAATGGGCCGGGAGAAGACTATGGACAGCAAGTTGATTGTCATTGCGATCGGAGGAAACTCACTTATCGAAGATTCTCATCATGTCACGGTGTCGGCTCAGTATGAAGCCGCTCGTAAAACCGCCGCCCATATCGTCAGGCTGGTACAGGCCGGCCATCGGGTGGTCATCGCCCATGGAAACGGTCCCCAGGTCGGATATATACTGCTTCGGGCCGAATTTTCCCGTTCGATCCTCCATACCGTGCCGTTGGACAGTTGCGTGGCGGATACCCAGGGGGCGATAGGCTACAACTTGCAGATGGCGCTGGATAATGAATTCTCGAAAGTAGGGCTTCATCCGCAGGTGGCGACCGTCGTCACCCAGGTCGAGGTGTCGGATTCCGATCCATCGTTCCAGAAACCGACAAAGCCGATCGGTTCCTTCATGACCAAAGAAGATGCGCAATATCATGTTGAACATGACGCTTGGAACGTAGTTGAGGACGCCGGTCGCGGCTATCGTCGCGTAGTCGCCAGCCCGAAACCGGTATCGATCGTTGAACTCGGGACTGTGAAGACGCTTCTTGACAACAACATCATCGTCATCGCAGGGGGCGGCGGCGGCATTCCTGTAGTGCGGAAGCCGGACGGCATGCTTGAAGGCCGGGAGGCTGTCATAGACAAGGATCTTGCCGCGGCGCTGATGGCGAAGCAGCTCAACGCCGACCTGTTCGTCATCTCCACCGCTGTCGAGAAAGTCTGCCTCAACTTCGGGAAGCCCGACCAGAAGGCGTTGGACACCATCACCACCGAAGAAGCGCGACAATATGTCAAGGAAGGCCATTTCGCACCGGGGAGTATGCTTCCGAAAGTGCAGGCCGTCATAGATTTCGTCGATTCTACCGGCAATATGGGCCTGATCACCGACCCCGAGCATATCTACGGCGCCCTTTACGAAGGCAAAGGGACGAAGATCGTACGGTGAGCAAGAACTGGAAAACATTGTTTACTGACCACCATGACGCTATAGTGAGCGTTGTGGTGGTTCTTGTCGTCTTGATCGTTGGTGTTGTGATCATGGATGGTTTCAATGGCAACACCTTGAACAGAGCCAGTGCCGCGGTCGATGCCTCCCGGCGGGAGGTCGATGCGTCGGTGGAACTACGTTTCGAATTGGCCTCAGAGCTGTCGCAGGTGCTTCATGGTCTAGCCTTGGAGGATTCGCGGCTTCAAACCGACATGGATGCCGCCGTGGCCTCGTACCGGGAGGCGGAGGGTGTCGTCACGCAGGTTTCCAATTCCTACAATCAGCTCGACGATGTTCTGAAACGTCTCCAACGTATGTTGCTGCTTCACCCGGACCTGCAAGAAAGCGTCGGCGGGCAGGCTGTGGTCAGGCTGCTTAAATCGTTGGGGGATTGCGAAGAAAATCTGGTTGAAGCCATGGCTTCGTATGAAGACGCCGCATTGTATCTCGAACGACGAATCAACAGCTTTCCGATGGTTTTCAGTGCTGCACGCCGAGGAATCACGGCACCCTCCCGGTTTTCAATCCAGCAGGCATTGCAGACCCGGCCTTGAACGTTTTATGTCCGGCTTTTCGTTTTCGCCATCCGGGCGTTGCCATGTTTTTGTCACGGACACATCTCGGCTACATCAAGGTTCGTCAAGGTTCCGTAATGTCCGAAGACGAGGCTGTCGTACAGACGTTTTTCCTCCCTCCGTTACAAGCTAGTGTTCAGTTTCTTCGATACCTTCCGCCCGTAGCCTGTTCTGACGTCGAATTTCGTTCGTCAGAGCCCTTTCCCGTCTCCGTTCCTCCTTCGTTTTCCGTTCAGAACGTTTTCTTGGGGCGAAACGGATTATCCAGCCTTGTAACGCATAGTAGGGGAGCAGGACCGCCATAATCGGAAAATTCGCCTGACGCAGGATATCCGGCAAGGCCCCCTTGAGGATCAGCAGGCACAGACCGAGGAGCGAGAGCATCCTGAACCCTCTCTGTAGACCGTGGATGTTTCCTTTTGAGCTGAAAGCGATGATGAATGCCTGGACCGCCATGACAAGCAGCCAGGGGTTCGCGAAAACGATGTTCTCGTTGTACCAGGTCACGTCGTGGGTGGAACACGTCATCATGAACAACAATACGGAAGACACGATTCCCAGCGCAAGGCAGAGGAGGCCATTGTAGAAGCCGAAGAGAAACCTCGGCAAAGCATAACCGTATTCCTTGTTGCAATGTCTTCGATACCACCAGAGCAACCCCAGTCCGATACCGCCGAGGACGAATCCTACGAGCAGGGAGGGCAGGAATACATGCGGGGGAGCGGTTCTGTTCGTCGGACGTACCTCAAGACCCGCGGTATCACAGAGTATTTCGGTGGACTCGACAAGACTGTGCGTTACGCCATCCGGCCAGGTCCAGGAAAAACGACCGGCGGCCTGTTCAAGAATTTCCGGTAGGAACATCTCGTCCCAGAGCGTGATCTTGTGGTCGATTTCTCCGCTCTGAAGAAAATTGAGCCCCCAGTCTACGATTGGATCGCTGACCGTATGCCGCATGACATGCTGGCGGTATGTACCCGTTCCGGCGATGCCCTGAGCCCAGGTCTTGAATGCCCCGCCTGTAGCGGCGTTGATGATATCCCTGATCCTTGTGGCGCAATTGTCCTTGAAATGATGATACAGATAGGTGTTGTTCTCCGGCTGGACATTTTCGTTGAGAAACTGCACCACCGCGAGTTTCGCCGATGGGGGGAGGGCCAGCGTCTGAACCCTCACGTCCCGTCGTTCCTGGATGGCTTCGTCAAGCCGCCAGTCGGCGGCCGACCCCATTACATTGTAGTATAGGCGTCCCAATGCGAAATTGCGATAGAAATGATCCTGTTTGAAATTGAAGATCCCATAGTCGAACATCACCGGGTATCCGTCCGATGGAGACACGACCAGCGCGGAATGTCCGAACCAGGCATAAAGAGGATCTCCTCGACCGATTGTGACGAGCTGTATTTCGCAGTTTTCAGCAAATTCCCGCTGAGATTCCGGAATTGAAAAGTCGAAATCCCATTGTGAGAGCATCTCCTCTGAATCGAACGGCTGGACTGCATGAACATCTTCAATGACGGAAAAAGCCGATGCGGAGGCTGTAACGATGAAGACCAAGCCCATTGTCAACCAGAATACTCTTCGATTTATCATAGCGACAGGATAGCACACAAGGGAGGTTCCTCCAATAACCCGACGAGGAGAAAACTCGTCCCTTCGGCTGTGTGATGATGTGTTTGACGATGAATTTTCTAGCGCGGTTGGAAAACGAACCGCGAGGCGTCTCCTTCAGCTCGTAAAAGGCCGTAGCCGTAGTCTCGACGGCGGTCCCTCCGCCATGGCGCCCGTCCGGAAATGTTACGGGAGGCTGTCTTGCAAGGCTTTGGTTTTCTGATAACCCGACAATGGTTGACATGGGCGGGCTGAGCGTCTACTCTGAACGGTGCAAGGAGGCGAGATGGAGCGGAACATCACCACGTTGGCTGTCGTGCTGCAAAGCCGTAGGTGGGGTGAATTGAATCGCAAAGTCTCGTTGCTGACGCCTGAACTGGGGATCATTGACGTCCTGGTGTACGGGGCGAGGAAAGGCCGTCAGGCGGGAAAAGCCGAAAGATTTCTTACCGGAAGGTTTTTTTTGTATTATAATCCTGTCCGGCAGGAGTATTCATTGGTGGATGTCGAACCGTTGGAGGCTCATGACGCTTTGGGGGGGGATTTCCATCGGATATGGGCCGCCTCTTTCTGCGTGGAGCTGGTCTTGAAGACAGGGGGGGGCGAGAGCCTGCTGCTGTTCTTGCTGCTTACGCAGACTCTGGACCTGTTGTCAGGAGGGGCGGTGGTCGATAGGGTTTTGATTCAGTATGTCTGGAAGCTGCTCCATGTCGCTGGCAACGCCGCCGACCTGGCTTCCTGCCCGGTGTGCGACCGTCTGTACGAGCCGACTGAAATCCTTGGTTTCAGCCTTTCGTTGCTGGCGCCATGTTGCCGTTCTTGCGCTGGCGAAAGCGATGAAATGATATTGCCTCCTGGAGCGAGGAGATATCTGTCGCTGACGGAAAAGATGGAGATGTCCGAAGCGGTTGAGGTGGAACTGAGCGAGGCGGCCCAACAGCGGATCAAGGCGTATATGCTGAGGTATGCGTCGCTGTTCGCCGGCGGAGGTCTGAAGACCCTCGCCGCCGGAATCCTGTAGGCTTTCCGTCCGACGGTCGCCGAAATCGTGCAAGGGACTCGTTCCGCAGTCTACGGCTTCGTCTTTCGGAGGCGCCGCCGGGGAGCCTTGCGGAACTGTCCTTGGTTGAAGGGGCGCCGGCCCCTCTGGTGTCATCCGCCTGTGAACCGGCCCTGATCCTTTCCTGCCGCGAAGGATCTTGTACTACATGAATCACGGGAAAGGGAGACTTTGGCTTCCCTCCACCGTGGCCTATGACAGCGGCGACGGCCTTCCGTTGGATTTTGTCCGGCGGCGCCGATTGACATGTGTAAGAACAATGACAAGGTTGATAACTGTATATGACATGGAAAAAGACTCACATTTCCGCCGAAGTGGTTCGGCAGTTGCATGAGCGGTTCGGAATTGATCTGATAACCGCCTCGATTCTCGCCAGACGGGATGTCCAGACGCCCGATCAGGCGAAGTTCTATCTTGAATCGGAGTTGACGTATCTGCGCAACCCGTTCCTGTTCGATGATATGGAGACCTTCGTAGACCGTATCGCGAACGCCAGGGAAGACGCGGAGAAGGTCAGGATTTTCGGAGACCGCGATGTGGACGGCATCACCAGTACCGTGCTGCTCAAGCAGGAACTGGACAGCCTGGGGATAGAGACTTCCTACAAGCTTCCTGAAGGCGATGAGCCGTATGGCATCACGATAGCAGGGGTGGAACAAGCGCACGCCGATGGCGTGACGTTGATTATTACCGTCGACTGCGGTATCTCCAACTATGAGGAGATATCCCGCGCCCATGAGCTGGGTATCGACACCATCATCCTCGACCATCATATTTCAGGGGACATGATTCCTCCCGCCGTAGCTGTGATAGATCCGAAGGCGGAAGGGAGCGGTTATCCGTTTCCCCATCTGGCGGGATGTGGCGTCGTTGCGAAATGCATCTGGGCGTTGCGGTTCTCGCAGACGGATTTCTATCGTGAAGAATTCATTCTGCTGCATGCGCAACCGGGCAACGATACCGTGATCATACAGGCCGTCAGGATTGAAAACCTACTGGAGGTCGATAGGGTCGTCGAGGAGGTCGTACCCGGCGTCCTTCCCCCGTCGCAAAGCCGTTTGATCGATTTCCTGTCCTGTGGACTGCCGATACTCGTGCTGGACGCCGAGGTCGAGACGCAGCAGCTGCGCAAGGCGTTCGGCAAGAACGTGGACATCCATCTCGCGGACCTT
The DNA here is from genome assembly GCA_023401595.1 of Spirochaetota bacterium. GTDB lineage: Bacteria > Spirochaetota > Spirochaetia > Sphaerochaetales > Sphaerochaetaceae > Spiro-02. The sequence continues at coordinate 21,886 of JAEXDQ010000055.1, read as the reverse complement.
CGTCCCGCGATGGAGCTTGTGCTTCCCGTTATCAAGGGGCGTAGCTTGTTCACGCTCTCGACGATGAGCCGCGCCGTCCGGTATAGCAGCAATCATGGGCGCGACGAGCTAGAAGCGTTGATCTCGTTGTTCAACGCCTATGTTCTCAAGAAATACCCGGCGCTCTCTTCCGAATATGAGAAGATCCTCGATTTGGTGGCCATCGGGACCGTAGCCGACCTGATGCCGATGACGGACGAGAACAGGATCATGGTGAAGAAGGGGCTGAAGGTGTTGATGGAGGGCAATCGCAAGAACCTGCTTCCTCTGATGACCATGCAGAACCTGTCCGGCAGGGTGATCGGGACTACCGACCTTGGCTGGCAGCTGTCGCCGATCATCAATGCGTCGGGGCGGATGGGGCGACCCGGCGTCGCTGCCGACATGCTGCTGGCGGAAGACCTTCGCATGTGCGAAGAGCTGGCCGGTAATCTGATCCGGTTGAACAAAGAGCGTCAGAAGCTTGGGGAGGATTCCTGGGATCGCCTGCTTCCCAAGGCGAAGGACAGCCTGGAGGAGTTCGGCAGCAAGTTCCTGATGGTGGAGGATTCTTCGCTTTCACGTGGTATCACAGGGGTGATGGCCGCCCGGTTGCTCAAGCAGTTCTCCGTGCCTTCGCTTGTGATCGCCCAGGTCGAGGGGGCGCGCGCCACGGGGTCGATGCGTAGTCCCGCAGGTTTCAACGTCCGGGATTTCCTCGCCATGTTCGACGACCTGTTCCTCGATTTCGGAGGCCACGCCTGCGCGGGAGGCTTCTCCATCGATTCAAAGGATATCGCGGAGCTTCATGACAGGATGATGGAACAGATCGATTGCATGGATATCGGGGACGAGGAAGAGGAAACCGTCAGAGTCGATTGTACGTTGCCGCCCGATTATTTCAATCCTGACATCATCAAGCTGGTAGAGTTCTTTGAGCCGTACGGCGAACAGAATCCCCCGCTTCAGTTCCTGATGGAGGGGGCGCTCATAGAGGATATGCAGTTCCTCAACAATGCGAAGTTAGGTCCGGCCCATCTGAAGCTGACCTTTGGTTTCGGAAGCTACAAATGGCCCGCTGTGTTCTGGAAGGCCGGCGATAGGGCCGGGAAGGATTTCGATACCGGCGAGTCCGTCGATGTCGTGTTCCGTCTTGGACGCAACTACTACAAGAATCATGAGACTTTGCAGCTGACCGTCCTTGACATGAAGCGGCATGGCGCGTGATCGGTATCAATGCGACTTGCTACCGCTTGACATTTTGATGATTTTTCAAGATGATGATTGAGCATTTCGACCCGAGGCGAAGAACGGGAAGGGGGTGATGTTAGTTTATGGCCTATGTAAAAGTTGATGACAATGAACCATTGGAGAAGTCGATCAAACGCTTCAAGAGAATGGTTGAGAAAGAAGGCATCATCCGCGAGTGGAAGAAACGGGAATATTTTGAAAAGCCCTCCACCATCCTGAATCGGAAGAAGAAGGCTCTCGCCCGCAAACAGATGAAGAAGGTTCGCAAGTTGCACTCCTCCAAGAGCTATTAAGTTCCTGGGATTCGAGGCGAAATTGAATTTACCCCTCCGTGGCCGAAAGGTCGCGGAGTTTTTTTTTACTTGCGATGTCCTCTGCCGTCATAACAGCCCCCCACCCCGATCCCCCGATAGGTAAGGGCGCATGGACAAAATCGTTGAATCCTGCTATAACGGGCGTTGTCGGGTAATATGCGGTATTATCCGTTTTCCTGCTTGTTTCTTTGCTCGCGCTTTGCCGTTTTGCGCAAAGACACACGGCGCTCGTTTTTGATATATCCCATTCGACGGTATCATTAGTTATTTTTTCATCAACAATTATCCATTAAATTTACTATAACATAAATTTCTCAAAATAAATTTGACAAATACATTACTTACACATTACAATAAAATATGCTTGGCCGGAACGCTACGGTTTTCCTATGTGCAGGAGGGCGTTCGGGTAGGCATGTTTTTATACAGGGGCGACCCTGCGGAGCCTCAAGACGGGTCTTGGAAAATGAATTTCCGGGATCTTGCAATAAGGAGCGGACGAATGCTTATTCTTATTTCTGATGCGTTTGATGCATCCCTGCCGGGACGTTTGGCGGAGTTCGGTGAAGTCACCGACGACAAGGGCCGTCTGTCTGAAGCGAATGTCGTTTTGGTCCGGGCCAAGACAAAGTGTACCAAGGAGTATATCGATCAGGCTCCGAACTTGAAGCTGATCATTCGTGGCGGAGTCGGAATCGACAATATCGACAAAGCGTACGCCGAAAGCAAAGGCATCATGGTTCGTAATACGCCGAAAGCTTCCGCGATCGCAGTCGCGGAGCTGGCTTTCGCATTGATGCTCAGTACCCCGAACCATCTGGTCCAGTACCATGAGGGAATGAAAGCCGGCGAATGGCTGAAGAACATCAAGCGTACCGAGCTGTATGGCAAGACGTTGTGTCTGTTCGGTATCGGCAATATCGCCCGTGAGGTTGCGAGCCGGGCGAAAGTCTTCGGTATGAAGGTCGTCGCCTACGACAAATATGTACAGCAGAGCGCCGCGGCCGAAATGAAGGCGACTCCCGAAGAAGCTGTGAAGGACGCCGACTACATTTCCATGCACCTGCCGTTGACCGACGAAACCAAGGGCATGATGAACAAGTCTTTGATCGCCTGCTGCACCCGCAAGCCTGTCGTCATAAACACGGGGCGCGGTTTGTGCGTGGATGCCGACGACATGGTCGCGGCTCTTGAGGACGGAAGCGTCTCTTGGTATTGCGCCGACGTCTATCCCTCCGACCCCCCCGCTGAAGATTATCCTGTATTGAAGGCGGAGCATGTGACTCTGACCCCCCATGTGGGAGCCAATAGCGTTGAGAATCTGAATCGTATCGGCGATGAAGTCCGTGAGTTGATCGCCGGACTCGCAAAGGAAGGAAAGATCTGATGAACAGGAAAAAGAATTATTTTGCCGGCCCCTCCGTAATGCCTGTGGAGGTGCTTGAACAGCTGAGGGACCAAATAGTCGACTATGAAGGGCAGGGGCTGTCCATGATCGAAGCCAGCCATCGTGGCGGCATGTTCGAAGCCATGTACGATGAATGCCTGGGCTTGATGCGGGAGTTGTTGAACATTCCTGAGGATTACGATGTGTATTTCCTCGGTGGCGGCGCGACCTTGCAGTTCGCCATGATCCCGATGAATTTCCTCCGTCCCGGCACCGTCGCCGACTATATCAAGAGCGGCACTTGGTCCAACAAGGCTACCGACGACGCCCAGAAGTTCGGCAACGTCCATCTGTATTTCGACGGAACGGAAAGCAAGTTCACGACCCTGCCCGATCCTGCGACGGTAAAGCCGAGTGTAAACAGCTCCTACCTCTACCTTTGCTCGAACGAGACGATTCATGGTGTCGAATGGCAGAGCTTCCCAGACACAGGCGACGTCCCGATGATCGCCGACATGTCCAGCGATATCCTGTCCCGCCCGGTTCCCGTCGAGAAGTTCGACATGATCTACGGCGGTGTACAGAAGAATCTCGGACCTGCCGGGGCGACCTTCATCATCATGAAGAAATCCCTGCTTGAAAAGCAGAACGACAACCTTCCCGCATACCTGAACTATAAGTTGCATGCGAAGGAGAAGGGTTTGTACAACACGCCTCCTGTATTCTCCATCTGGGCGGTCAAGCTCGTCCTTGAATGGATCAAGAAGAACGGCGGCGCGGAAGGGATGCGCAAGCGCGCGGTCGAAAAGAGTTCAATAATCTACGACACTATCGATGGAAGCGGCGGTTTCTATCGGTCTCCGGTCGATCCTGCGTTCCGTTCAAAGATGAATATCCCGTTCCGCCTTTCGAGCGACGACTTGGAGAAGGCGTTCCTCGCCGAGGCGTCCTCCAACGGCATGCTGGGTCTCAAAGGACATCGTTCCGTCGGTGGTATCAGGGCTTCCGTCTACAACGCCCTGCCCATCGAGGATGTCCAGGCTCTCGCTGATTTCATGAAGGATTTCCAGAAGAAGAACGGTTGATTTAACAAAGGCCTTCATGCGGTTCGTGTGCAAAGCTGTCCGTATGAAGGCCTTGTCATATATTTGGAGTGCGTGGTGAAAAAGATCGATGAAACCAACAAAGCGATAATTAAACAGCTGTGTGATGGACGTAAGGCGTATAGCGCGATTGCTGAAGAATTGAATATCACTGAAAATACAGTGAGAGCCCGAGTGAACAAGTTGATCGAGGAGGGTATCCTACAGATATCCGGCCTGGTCGATCCTGAATGTATTCCCGGGTTGCAGGTAGTGATGATGGGCGTGAAGCTCAAGACGTTGGATCTTGAACGCAAAGCCAAGGAATTCTCCCGTCTGCGAGGGGTCATTTCATCCGCAGTCGTGACGGGGCGCTACGATCTGATCGTCCAATTGATTCTGAGCGAGGATGAGAATCTCTCTTTGTTGGATTTCTTCAAGTATGAGTTGGTGAAGATCAACGAAGTGCTTGAGGTTGAAACCTTCGTCGTCTATCAGTCTCATAATTATAGAATCCCATACATTCTGTAGTATCTGTTCGGTTTTATTTTTCCCAAAGGCCGCCGTGCTGTTTCAAACGTCCAAAGTCCTGCCGATGGATATGAACGCATGGATAGGGCGGGGGCGTATGTCAGCGAATTCTCTCCGATGGCGGTCTCGTTGTTTTCATTCCCAGCCCAGTCCTGAGTACTGGTGTTCCTAAGCTGTATAAGATTGGTCAGGCTTCTTCTCAAGGAGCAAAGTAATGAACCAGCCGGTTGGATTCCTTTGCAGTAAGGGCGGGGTTCTGTCCAGGGGCGGCCGTCAGCCTGCGGCAGGTCGGCGGCGACTTCAATTCTATGACGACTCCGAATAATTGCACAATTATAAGTAAAATGTATGCGGTTGAAGAAAATTATCTCTAATCATCGCTTTGGTACAGCCAAAAAGGACAGAACATGCTATGATGGAACCATCGCGGTGAATTGCGCTTTCAATTCGTCGAGCAGGAGGGTTTATGGTTTCTCTACAAACAAAATATATGGGGCTTACGCTGAAAAATCCGATTATCGTCGGCAGCAGTCCGTTGACCGCTAGCTTGGACAGCCTGCGCAAGTGCGAGGACGCCGGAGCGGGGGCCGTGGTCATCAAATCGATTTTTGAAGAGCAGATCGACGCCGATGCTTCCGCAGCGGTTTCCGATGCGCAGGATTATCTCACCCATGCGGACGCCTATGGTTTTCTTGAGGGAGCGAGCAAAGACCACTATATCGATGCCTATCTTGCGCTGGTGGAGGGGGCGAAGCGTGCGCTGGGAATCCCCGTGATAGCGTCAGTCAATTGCAAGGATGTCGGAACCTGGCTCGACTACGGACAACGTTTCGTTTCCTGCGGGGCCGATGCCCTTGAACTCAACCACTATGTGGTCGCCGCCGATGCGAAGGTTTCCGGCGAAGATGTCGAGAAGGAATATCTCAAGCTTGTAAAAAGCGCCCGTAAGGAATTCGGGCTGCCGTTGAGCCTGAAACTCGGTTATAAGTTCTCCAGCCTCGCCAATATGATCAGACAGTTCGACAAGCTTGGACTTGACGCTCTCGTGCTGTTCAACCGCTTCTATCATCCCGACATTGATATCAATAATTTGACGTTCAAGCCCGCTGAAATCCTCAGTACGGCTCATGAATATGTGGAATCGCTCCGTTGGACCGCTTTGATGAGCGCTGAAATCAAGTGCGACATCTGCGCGACGACTGGAATACATACCGGGGAGACCGTCGTAAAGCAGCTGTTGGCTGGTGCGAAGGCCGTCCAAGTTTGTTCCGCCGTCATTAAGCATGGCTTCGGACGCATCGGGGAAATGCTCGGTGATATTGAAAAATGGATGGGAGAACACGAGTATTCGGAAATTGCGCAGTTCAATGGAATGCTGGCTCAGGAACGCATGGCCGACCCTTCCGCCTGGGAGCGCAGCCAGTACATGAAGTCGTTGCTGGGAACTAAATAGAAGAGGTTCATTACCATGGATAAGGCAAAATATAGAGATATAGCTCCCTATGATCCTGCCGCGGTCGCCCAAGCGATAGACAGGCTGCGTAATTCGCCGCAATTCATAATAGGACTTGGGGAGTTGCTTTCTTCAGATGACGAGGATTCCAAAAAGGCTGTCGCGGCCTTTACGGCGCAGCTTCCGGCTCTGCTGGACAAGGTGAAGACATATGAGGATTTCCAACGGTCGATTACGGCTGGCGTAATGATCCCCACCATCCTCAGGAAGTCCGTGGACAAGTTCTCGTTCAGCGGTGCGGAGCGTCTCGATACCGGGAAGCCGTTCCTGTTTATCAGCAACCATAGGGATATCGTGCTGGATTGCACGCTTCTCGATTATGCGTTGTTGCAGTCGGGGATGATGCTGTGCGAGATGGCGATAGGCGACAACCTGCTGGTGAACCAGTTCGCGACCGACCTGTTCAAGCTCAACGGAGGTATCACAGTCAAGAGGGAGCTTCCGATGCGTGAGAAATACCTGGAATCGATCCGTCTCAGCGAATACTTCATAGAGTTGATAACTGAGGAGCGCCAGTCGATCTGGGTGGCGCAGAAGAGCGGACGGTCCAAGGACGGAATCGACACGACCAATGCCGCGATTATCAAGATGCTGTACTTGTCCAAGAAAAAGACAGGTGTGAAATTCTCCGACCTGATCAAATCCTGCAACATCGTCCCTGTGGCGATCAGCTATGAGTATGATCCCTGCGACATCAACAAGGGGCGGGAGGAGGTCAGCAAGCTGTTGCATGGCGGTGAATACCAGAAAAAGAAATACGAGGATCTGCTGAACATGCTCCGCGGCCTCAGAAAATACAAAGGGAACATCCACCTCGCGTTCGGCAAGCCGTTGGTCGACGACTATGAGACGCCGGAGGAAGTCGCCAGGGAGATCGATCGTCAGATACATCTTGAGTACCGGCTTTGGGATACCAACTGCTTCGCTTATGATTACCTGGAAGGGACCGACAGGTTCTCCGACAGATACGCCGATCTGGATACTGAAAGATTCCTTGAACGGTACAAAGGCTTGAAGACGGATGTCCGGGAATTCGTACTCAATTCCTATGCTAATCCAGTGCGGTCCTACCTTGCGGAAGCTGATGCTTAGAATGCTCCCGGTAGTACGTGCCGGCTGGTTGGCTTTGTCTTTTGTCTTCCTGCTGGCATGTGCTTCCTGTTCTCGTGAGGATTTCTCTTTGCGCGAGGAACAGTCTTCCGTCGTAGTGTCCGTCGATATCGACGCTTCAGGAATCCCGCTGTCCGTGAATCATTTCCTGTCCTTGTACGTGGATGTCGGTTCCGCAATAGAGCCTGAGGAGCTGCAGTTTTCCGTCGCTACGCCGGACGGTCTGTCCAATTGGGAGTTCTTCCCCGTATCGATTGATTTTGATGGCGTTCGATGGCTGGGATATCCCAGCCTGTCGCTGGGTAATGGAACGCCCCTGCCGGAAGGCGAATGGTCGTTGCGGCTGTTCCTCAAGGACGGACGGACGATCGACCGGCTCTTTTCCGTTTCGTACAACGAGATAGATCCTGCTCTTTATCCTGTCTTCATCGTCGGTGAAGCTCCCGGAGGGGAGCGTAGGGTGGTGCTGACGACCTCTGGCGCGCGTAAGTCCCGGATCGCGTCTTTGTTCGACGTTCCACAGACGTTGAACGATCGGCTTTTGTCCGACGTATCCCGCGATTCCACGGATATGCTGAAGAATGCCGTCTCTGAGGCTCCATCGCCTGATTCTAGGTCGCCAGCACCGGATACTTGGGTGTTTGAGTTGGTCGATCAGACGGGTACGACACTCTACCAGAACGAGATTTCCCTAGGCTCCTACACGTTGGAGGAATTGGGCGGAGAGTCCCTCTGGGCAAAGGCGTCCGCTTTGGTCGTCTATCGGTATATACCTGAGTCTCGTATCACACTGGTCGGTAGGCAACGGCTTTTCGACTAGGTTCTTCCTACCGCCTGCCATAGCTCCTGCTTGCTGATCCTGACTAAAAACGTCCGGCCATGAGGGCAGCAGGGCTCCTTCATGGCGAATACTTTTTCTAGAATCGCTTTCGCGGTATAGGCGTCCACGGCGTCTCCATCCTTGATCGCCGCATGGCAGGCGATGATTGCATAGAGCCCCTTCTCGATTTCATCCAGATCGCCAGTCTGTGTACTGATGAAGCGGATGATCGCTTGTTCGATGGGTTTGCACAACGCAGGCAACGTCGCGAGTTCCCAAAGCAAATCCTCCGGTCGGGACAGCTCCATGCCGAACTCTCCGTATATATAGGAATTCTCCTGTAGGAACAAGTCGACATCCCTGTCCACTTCAAAGGACAATGGAACCATCAGCTTCTGGATATCCTTATGAGCCTTGATTTCATCGAACAGAATCCGTTCATGCGCGGCATGCTGATCCACCAGATAGATGTCGTCTTCTTTCTGTGCTATGAGGAACAAGTCGAATGCTTGGCCGAGATACGTAAAACCTTGCCGGTCGGTCGATTGTGGCATCCACTCAGAAGCATCCTGCGCACTGCGGTCGGCGGTCGCAAGCGGCGGTTCCTGATACTCGACGGCGGATTGCGTCTGATCCTGCTGGTCCCGCTGGTCCTGCCGCCGGGGGCTGAGCATGGCCTTCGCCTTCGCGAACCATGCGGGGTCGCTAGGACGTTGTTCTTGGCTGCCGTATCCGCTCTCCTGCCGAACATGGCCTCCGCCCGTACCGTCCACGCTTGGACGGCTATTGCCGTAGGGTCTGGCAGGTTCAGCGGAAAAATTCCCAGAAGCGGATTGGAATTCCCGTCTTTCCTCACCCTCAGCGACTGGTTGTTGTCCAAGTTCCAGTTGCGACGGCTGTTGGCCCGCGTCTATCCTGAGCCGTGGAATAGCCCGACGTACTTGGGTTCTGACCATTTCAACGACCTGGTGATGAATCTCCGCTTTGTTGCGAAGCTTCACTTCCCGTTTCGCAGGGTGGATATTGAAATCCACAAGGGTAGGATCGACTGTCACGAACAGATAGCAATACGGATAGCTGCCTCCGGGCAGCATTTCGCCGTAGCCGTAGATCACAGCCTGTACCAAAGCGAATTCCTCGACCGGGCGATTGTTGATATATACCTTGATATGGGATCTGTCCGAACGGTAGCACGCAGGGGTCGACGCCACCGCATATAGCGAAAATTTTCCCGCCGTATCGTATAGCTCCAGGGTTTCATTACGGACAAGGTTCTTGTCCGTGGCGAGGGCGTCGAGTACACGGTCTTTTTTTGAAGTCGGCGGCAGGTGCAGCCGTAGTATATCATCCGCATAGAACTTGAATTCAATGCCAGGAAAGGCCAGCGCCTTTTCCGCCATTACGTTCTTGCACATCGTAGCTTCGGTTGACGGACGCTTGAGGAACAACCGGCGTGCGGGAATATCATGGAACAGGTCTTCGACATCGACCCTCGTGCCTCTGTCCGGTCCTCCCGGCGCTACGGGGCCTTCCGTTCCATTGTCCACAGTGATCTGCCATGGGGCGCCCTGTAGCCTGCTGCTTGCGATAGTTACTTTCGCACAGGCGGCGATACTGTAGAGCGCTTCGCCCCTGAACCCCATCGTAGAGAGATGATACAGGTCGTCCAATGTGGAGACCTTGCTTGTCGCATGGCTTTTACAGCAGAGCTGCAGATCGTCCTTGTCGATGCCGTCCCCGTCATCGATCACCGTTATCCGTCTCAGCCCGCCCTCCTGGACGTACACATTGATTGATGTCGCATGTGCGTCGATGGCGTTGTCGATGAGTTCTCGGACTACGGACGAAGGCCGTTCTATGACTTCCCCCGCCGCGATACGCTGGGCGACGATCGGATCTAGCAATTGGATTCTACTCATGCTCCCATTGTAGCACATCTACATGGAAAAAGTAAAAAGGGACCATGCTCGTCATAAGACGTTCGCACGGTCCCCGATTGAAGCTGTTTCGACAAAGACTAGAAGCGGATTTTGACCCCCATGGAAACAGCGGGCCTGATGGCGCCTGTCAGTTTGCCGGCGGTGTCATAGACCGCCGTAGTGGAGATGCGTCCTGTCATGGTCGCAAGGCCCGCCTTGACGTCGATCTGTCCATACACCACAGTGTTCTTGTTGACGAAGAACGTCTCCATGCCATCGAGAACGGACGGCTTCGTATCGATCAGGCTCTTTATTTCCTTGGCTATGTCCTGCTTCACGAAACCGGTGGAGACATCGACGGACGAAGTACTGACCTTCAGCTCAAGGTTGAATTTATCCCCGACATACTTGAAGCTCTTGAAGCCCGGCAGATTGAAATCGACAATATAGCCGGTGTTGATCGAGAACATATCCGATGCGTATCCGAAGGCCGCCTTGCCAAAGAAGGTCCTGGCGGCGGTTTCGTCTCCGACGAACTCCGTATTGCGACGCAGGTAGAATTCATCGAACATTCCATAAGTCAGGAGACCTGATTGAATTCCTCCCGCGACAGTGAAGTCGAACCTGTTGAATGTCGCATCAAGAGAGCCGGCGAGCAGATAGTTCGCTAGATTCCTGTTGTCATCGAGCAATAGAAATTTGTTGCCGTTCGTCTTGCTCAGCTGCACCGCGGTCGAAGCATGGATTCCGAAAGACATAGAATCGAGCCCTTTGTTGTATATGATGGGCAAAGTAACGTCCACCATAGGATACATCCGTAGGTCATAGATCTTATGCTTCGTTTGTGCGACGGCCGATACCCCTATGCTGAACGGATAGCTCGTCGCCGTCGGCTTCGCGGAAAGAGCCAGCCCGCCCAGAGTGGGGAAGGTTACATCGTCGATAAATAGCTCGTAACCGAAATATCTGGTATTCAGCCTGTCGTACAACGGTAGCGCGGTGAAATACGGCGCTTCGATGTTCGGCAGGATGTTGTCGACCAGTCGGCCGCCCGCGAAAGTCAGGGCCTGCTCCCTGTCCATGAGCAGGTAGAATGAACTCAGCGGTTTGCCGATGCGCAGATGTTCGATAAGGTTGAACACATCGGTCACGAGATCGAAAATCTTGCCGGCGGTTGAAAGATTCCTTGTACCGATCAGACCGAAATCCCAGAATCTGTCGCCATGCGGCGCATACCAGGAGGCGGGATCAAAGATCGTGTGATAACCGAGGCTAGCGCCGAAATTGATGCCGAGCCCCATGGAGAAATGATCTGAATCAAGCAGCAATGTCGGCCTGATGAACAGCATCTGATCGTTGGAATCCTTCCCGGACGGAGTGGATGAGAACCTGCGGTTCACATAGGTCGCGCCGATACTGCCGGAAATCTTGACTTTGCCTTCCTTCGTCAGCAAAGGGGATTCTCCAAACTGCGGCAACGTTCCTGTGCCGAGACGCATCGCCATGCCGATATCCAGGACCGGCGCTATGCCGATATTTGTCTGTCCTTGCGTCGCTTTCGCCGTGGAAAGCTTCATGTCAAGACGAACCGCGCCGGCGTCATACGCCGCATACGCGTATACATTCGTATATTCGGGGTTCAGGAACGCACCGATTTTGGAACTGGCGCTTCCGTTTCCGGTGAACAACGCTTTATAGGTGCCGATCACGTCGATATGCTGGATGCCGGTCCCGAAGCTCCACGTACTGCCCGTGTATCCCAGTTCCAAAGATGCGATATCGGCTTTCCTTCCATTTGAATCGCCTACGAGCGGTGCCAGACCGAAGGTTCCTGAAAGCTTGAACGGAAGGTTCCATGCTCCGGCGATCTGGAAGCCGTTGACGGAGTAGGAGCCGTTGAGCATGACATCGAGGACATTCTCCGCCGTCATGGGTTTTCCGCTGTACGAGGTGTTGTTGATCAGATTCGATACGACTTTTCCCTTGTTGAACGCCACGGTCGCGCCTAGCTTCGCACCGCCGAAAGCCGCGTCAAGGCCTACGCTGGCGAGGAGGTTCGGGAACCTTCCCATGAACGTCCCCGCGTTTTTATCATAGATGTCGGAAGCTTTGAAATCGGGATATGCCTGCAGGTACAAAGCCCCTCCGACATTCAGGTTCATCCGCAATTTCCGGTTGTTGATCAACGGGAAGACGAAATCGAGCGACGGATACAAGTCTACTATGAGCGTGGCGGAGGGCTTCGACAGAACGACGAGCGAGGACAGCCCGATGCTGAACGGATATGCCTGCGTCGGTGTGAAATAGAACCGGACGCCGCCGGACTGCCGGTTGTTCTTGATCAGTCCGTCCAGATAGAGGTCGTCGAAATATATCTGATGTCCATACCAGGAGGTATTCACCTGGTTGTAGAAGCCGAGCATCGGCGTCTTGTCGAACCGGTGGTTGATGCCCCCCATCATGGAATTGACGCCGAAGCTGATCGGGGAGGTCGTGTCCGCGTTGAAGTATACTTTGCCGGAGACTGTGCCGAACCTGAAATAATCGATGAAGCTGGTCAACGAGGACGCGAGCTTCAATGGAGAGGATGCGTCAAACTTGACGGTTCCTCCCAAATCCTCCCATTTCAAGGAGCCTGTCGTGCTGAGTGTCGCCTGGAGCCCCAGCTTGAAGGTGTTGTAGCTGAAATATGGCTTGACGGCGATTGTGGAAAGCGGCTGTACGTCGGTGGAGGCGGACGAGCCGTCGTAGTGGAGCGAGTAGGAGAGCGCCACCCCTCCGTCAAGCTTGGCCTGTTCCGGCGCAGCGCCGGAGATCAGTCCGCTCGGTTGTCGGACGGTGAGTTTATCGTCTTCTGTCTGTGTCGGCGCCGGCGCCACGACCCGTTCTTCAGCCGGTTTCGTTGCGACGGGCGCCTCATGTATCACCATGGGCTCTTCAATGAACTGGACGCTTGGCCGGTAGTAGGAGATTTTCGTCGGAATGAAGACGGGAGCTTTCGGAACAAGCCTGTGGCTTGTCGGAAGAGCTTCAAAGACCGGCGCTTGAGGGACTAGGGGCTTGCTTTCCGCCGTCCCTGCGAAAACCGGAGCCTTCGGCATCACCGGCGATACATCGATAGCGTCGGAGAATACCGGAGCCGGAGGAGCCATCGGAGTTACCTTCGCCGCACGGATCATGGGTTCGGACGGGACAACGGGGGCGGGCGCCTCCTGTGGCGCGATCGGCGTGACGGCTGCGGAAGGTTTTGCGGGAGCGGCCGGTGTTACCGTAGCCGTCGGCTCCTTCGGCGCGACTGCCGGTTTCGGAGGAACTTCCGGTATGGTCGTCTCGACCACCTCCGTTGCGACGGCCGAGGCGATCACCGGTTGACCGGGGGTTCCGGACAAAGTTGCCGCGACCGCGGGATCAGGATTGTATGCCATTGACATATATGCCTGTTTACTCACCGGCTTGGGAGCCAGCAGCGGAATCATCATGTCAAGATAGAAGTACGACGGGACAGCCGTCCGTTGCTTCGTAATCACGTTAAAGGTATCGACGTCGCCGCCGAAGGAATATATCAATTCCCCGATATCGGAGCTGACCCATATCTGACCCGGCCCCTTCATCTGATACCGTGATACCGGTGTGGCGACATTGAGCGTTCCTGAGAACTCTGTATCGGTTTGGAAAATCGCTGAGCCTGAAACCAGATAGAATACCGGGTCTTCATATGTCAGCCGGCTTACTCCAAGAATCGACTGTGGCTGCATGACGATGGTGCCGGCAGGGCTCCCCAACGCCATGGAGGAGTCGTCGGTGCGCAGGATCCAGCCTTCGTACAGACCGTCGTTCAGCATCTGGTCTATGCCCACGGCCTTGCCCAAGGCGTCATACACCCTGAATCCCGTGATATCCCCATCGGAGACATACAATGGCGAACCGGCGAATGCCAGCGCAGGTATCAATGCCATTGCTATCGTAATCAGCATGAAGCGAAAACATGTATGCGTACTCTTCATCAATCCCACCTTCCTTCTTCTGGTCTGGCGATTTCTTATGTTCAAAACTTCTTCTAGAAGAACGAGAAACGAAAACCGATGTCGAATTTGACGCCGGTACTTTTTCCATCACTATCGAATGCGGCGGATACGCCGAGGTCGAGGTCCACGGGCCTGAACGTAACCAATGCGTTCATCCCGATCGAGACGTTCTTGAGCGTGAGCAGCCCCTTGCCGAACTCTTCTGTTTCATTGGTCAGGGAGTTCTTCGGATATCGTTTGTCATAGGTGATATCAAGACCGAGGAAATTGAGCAGCTCCTTGTCGATATGCACCCTCATTCCGAAACTATAGTTGTGCCAGTTCTTTTCGGCGCTGTAGTTGCCCTTCGCGAGAACTCCGGTATAGATCGCGGTATCCAATACCTGTACGCCCAGCCTTCCTGTGAAATGCATCTCTCCGACGAGCATCCTGTTCGCCGCCAGCTGCGGGGAAGTCCGCGTATTGAAGCCCGTTTCAAAATAGTCAGGAACATAACCGTTGCCTGTCGGGAAAGTGACGGCCCCGTTGAACAGTATCCATGGCGTGATGGTCCCCCCCAGACCCAGCCTGACCGCATGGGACATGCCAAGCGCCTTCTGGTCGGGGAACTGCATGATGAAATCGCTGTAGAACGAAAGGGCTATCCATTTGTCCGAGAGCAGAGGCAGGACGACGTCCACCGCCGCGTCGGTGAGCGGCGGGACTGTATCGACCGCGACCTGCTCGCCCGTTATTTCATCCAAGCCGAGAATGACATGCCCATACGGATCCGTCGCGAACGAGATTCCGACCGCCATATCCTTTATGACGGGTATCGTCGTTGCCGTGCAAGGCCGGACGAACAGTCGAGAGGCCAGCAGGGAAGGGTGGAATATGTCGTCTGTAATGAATTCAAAACCGAGCCACGGGAAGTCGAACGTCTTCGCGTCGAGCTTGAAGGTGATTCCCGGTCTTGTCACCCGTCTGTCCACGGTGCTGTCCTGATAGGCGGTGAGCAACGCGCCGTCGCCCATGGTCGTCCCGTTCAGCTTTCCCCAACGGAAATAGACGTCGTCGTTTCTTCCGCCATACGTGATATAGTTGATGACGCCGCTATAATGGCTGATCACCCGCATCGCATAGGAAAAGTCGCTGTCTTCCGGCTTCCTCTCAGGCGGCAACCAGTTGTTCGGCCAGAAACCGAAATCGGACGCGAACGGATTGATGCCGAAGAACAGGTATGCGTCGAGCTGCATGGCGAACTTGCCGTAGGAGAAGGACGGGCTGATTTCCAAACCCAGCTTGTGGCTTGCGTTTTGGATGTCAGGCACCCCCTGCGGTTGTGCGAACGTATAGTTCAATCCAAGTCCGAGGTTGAACTTCGCGGACTTTGCGATGAGCGACGTCGATGAAATCAAGCAAACCACGCAACAAAGTAAGACGACTCTTGTTCTTTTCATACGCTTCTCCGTTCAGTCTCCCCCTAAACCAGCTGTTTGTTCAAGTTCCAGTATATCCGATTGAACGATAATGGGAAAGTATTTCTCTTTTGTATGGCGCTGTAATGACCTGCAACGGTATTTGCACTGGGATGGATGAAAGTCTTCTTTGCGTACCTACTCGGATTCCCGGCTACTGGTTTCCCGTTCCCTCGGTATACGGTAGTCGAACGTGTGCGCATGGTACATATGCTCTCTGGCGAGTTTGTCCAGCTTGGAGAGCTGCCCGATGATCGGCTTGACGCTCGACCTGATATTTGTCTGGTCATAGGGGCAGACCGGCTTGACCACCGGCAGTGTATATTGTTCGGCGAGTCTTCTTGTCGTCTGTTCGTGGACTTCTATCATCGGCCTGATGATATGGAGCTTTCCCTTGAAGAATTCCTGGATTGGCAGCATGGTGGAGAATTTGCCACGGAAGCACAGGTTGATCATCGTCGTCTCCACCAGGTCGTCCAGATGATGCCCCATCGCGATCAGCTCAAGGCCATTCTGACTGGCGTATTCAAACAAAATCCGCCGCCTGTTCCGGGAACAGAGATAACAGTTGAACTCTCCGGCGAACGAACCGGGGAACATGAGTTCGTCCTTGATGATGAAATCAATGTCAAGGTCGGCGAAATATCGTTGTAGAGGTTCCCTTGCTTCCTGCGGTATGGGATGCTCCACCCAGTTGATCATGACCGCTTTCAGGTCATATCGAACCGGAAGCCATTTCCTTCGAAGCGAAAGCGCCAAGGCCAGCGCGAGCGAATCCTTGCCACCCGATACTCCGAGCAGCACGGTGTCGCCTTCCCGGATCATGTCGTACTGGTTGATGACTTTTCCTGTCAGCTTGATGAACCGCATCACCCATGGGGGGATGTCGCCCTCGATCAGTTTTTGGTATGGGATTTTCTCCGTAGCCTGCCTGTCTTCATGTATTGTATCGTCCGTCATCGTGAGTATGTCTCCTTGCCTGCGTCGAGCGCCATGCGCATGCTCTCCGACCGCGTCGTTCCGCGGGTCGTCGTACACGGGGCTTTTTCGCGCTATATGTTCATCCTGTCGTTTTTTGCACCTCTGTCGCTGCTCGTCGCTTCAATCCTTGAGCCGGTGGGCACCTTTGGTCGGTAGCATCCGTTCAACGGATGCCGCAAGCCGGGGCGCGTCAACGTAGTCGGGTACGAATATCCTGATTTTGCGTAATGTCGAGGCGAAGGTCTTTACGACCGGTTGGGAAAACAGTTCATCGACCTTGTTGAACGGTTGCGTCGAGCCATCGTCTTCGAGGACCGGGATATCTGATTCAAACGATATCGGTTCCGGGATATCGATGATGACTTCCCAGTCTTCCAGCTGGGGATAGGTTTCGACCAGACGTGCGTGCAGCCTTCCTTCGCAGTCGAGGCGTTCGTCGAGATCCATCACCATCCTGTGCAGCGGTTCCATTTCGGAAAACGTCCGTTCATATCTACAGACGAGCAGCTGGTTGTCCTTGACCCGGCTGACCAGTTCAAACGCCGGTGTATGAAGAACCTCCGGTAGCCTGAAGAACTGTTCATCGTCAAGGCCATACAGGTCGTCGGCTTTGATCGCGTCTTCTCTCAAAGCTTTCAGCAACGCCTTCTTGATCATTGAAGTCGCGGCCCTGGTCCCTTTGTGCCAATATACATTCTTGTACATCAGATATTTGCTGAACAGCAGATGTTCCACCGAGCCCAACGCCTGCCTGGATATGGCGGGACGTCTATCCGCCAGCGCAAGTCTGTCTATGATATAGGATGCGTCCTGCACTCCATACGGAATCCCGCAGAAATAAGCGTCCCGGCTCAGGTAGTCAAGCTTGTCGGGATCGAGCGTGCCCGACAGCAACGCCCTGTAGAAGCTGGTTTCTTCCGAATCGCTCGGCGTCGTATCGTCGATGATCGCGCAGACTTGTCCGATGTCGCAGCCGATTTCCTCCAAGGCCCGACGGATCTGTCCGTCTTGCCGGATGATGACGGCGGCGAGGTGTTCATGTTCCTCCAACGGTAGTTCTTTCAAGGAATGCGCATAAGGAAAGTGTCCGAGGTCATGGAGCATCGCCGCCGCAAGGAACGCGAGCATCCCCCGTTTGGTAAGCAACCTCGCACCCTGGTCAGACCGCAGGAACGATGTCAACATGAGCCGCGCCACATGGTATACTCCAAGGCTATGGTCGAGTCTTGTATGGACGGCTCCGGGATACACATGGAACGTCGGCCCCAGTTGTTTGATTCTTCCAAGCTTCTGGACGGCCGGCAGGTGATACAGCTTGCTGAACCCCGGGGTGAGCTTGATATCCTTCCACAGGGGATCCCTGATGGAAATATTGAAATCGCCGTATAGAAAGGCGAGGTTCTCTTTCTGTCTGGTAGTGTCGGTCATGGTCAGTCCAGTGTATGCGACTCGCCCGTTTCTGTCCACCCGCTCTCCGGCTGAGGTCGTCGGCTAGGGTCGTCGGCTGCCCAAGCTCCAGGCTGGCGAGGAGAGTTTGACAAACGGCGGTCCATAGGGTACACCTAATGCATGCGTCGAACCAGTGCGGTTGTTGCAACGACATTCATATTGCTTTTTATTCCTTTGGCGTCCGTCTTTGCCGTGGTCGGGGTAAGGGACTATCTGCCCTCGCGGCCGGCTCCCGCGCTCTTGCCGATGGATTCCTCCCTCGGCCGGCTGGTCGATGTTTCTTCCGATCCGTTGTTGGAACGTTGTGCGGAAGCGTTTTCAAAACCATGGTCGGTGCAATGGGTCTCCACATATGTAGAGCCGTCCGTTCGGTCCATGTTCACTCACACCTGGGACAAGGTGATGGTGGATTTGCTACCGGTCCCACATATGGTTGGGTCAGCTCCCGTAGGGGATGAGTCCGCCCGGACTGTCGCCGTCAGATTCTTTTCACCGCAAGCCGGCGTTTCCTCGACCTATTCGCTCATCTGGCGGTTGGCCGACGATGGACAATGGTATTTGATTGCGATGAATACCTTGCGATAATGAGCGTATAGCGTATTGCCTCTTCTTGGATAAGTTTTGACATTCCTAATCTTCTGCTCGCAGTTTTTTCATGTTTATCGGGTAGCTTCTCCATAGTTCATTATTTGGAGGAACTACATGAAAAGAAAATTTGTCGCGACAGTATTGGCCCTGCTCATGGTCATGGGGGCGGCCTTTGCGCAAGGGACGCAGGAGGGGACCGTCTATGGAGCAGCCTCCGGTACTCCGAAGTATGTGTTCATGTTCATCGGCGACGGCATGGCTCTCCCTCAGACCAACGCGGCCCAGATCCTGACCGGAAGCAACGTGCCCGGACAGATTGAGCTAGACCCCCTCGTGTATACCCAGTTCCCGGTGCTTGGCATCCAGTATACCCAGGACTCCACCTCCTTCTGTCCCGATTCCGCATCCACCGCCACATCCCTTTCTTCGGGATACAAGACCCACAGCGGCGTGATCGGCATGGGGCCTGACCGCAAGGCCGCGGGGAAGAGCATCGCCGAGAAGGTGAAGGAACAGCTTGGCTGGAAGGTCGGAATCATTT
Source organism: Spirochaetota bacterium (assembly GCA_023401595.1). Lineage (GTDB taxonomy): Bacteria > Spirochaetota > Spirochaetia > Sphaerochaetales > Sphaerochaetaceae > Spiro-02. The sequence goes on along the minus strand of JAEXDQ010000055.1, from coordinate 2,900 downwards.
CTTCCGTCACCATTAACCACGCCACTCCCGCCGCATTCTATTCCCATGTGGCCTCCCGTAACAGCTACTATGATATCGGGCTCCAGATGGCGGCCAGCGGCTTCGACTATTTCGCCGGCGGTTCCGTGAACAAGGCTGCGGACAAGGGGCAGAAGAGCATCTACACCGTTTTGGCCGAGAACGGCTACAAGGTGACCAACGATCGCGATGAAATACTCTCCCTGCAGAACGGGGAGAAGGTATACGCATATGCTCCTGAACTCCAGGACAGCGGAGCCATGAAGTACGGCATCGACAACAGGGAAGGCGACCTCACCTTGGCCGATTTCACCCGCAAGGGGATAGAAGTCCTCGACAACGCGAACGGTTTCTTCATGATGGTCGAAGGCGGCAAGATTGACTGGGCCTGTCACGCCAACGATGCGGCGGCCACGATCAAGGACGTCTATGAATTCGACAAGGCAGTCAAGGTAGCGGTCGATTTCGCCAAGGAGCATCCGGCGGATACGCTCATCCTCGTGACCGGCGACCATGAGACCGGCGGTCTGACGATCGGACAGGCCACCACCGGCTACGACACCGCCTTCGCCCTGATCGAGAACCAGACGATGAGCTATGTCGCCTTTGACGCGCTGATCGGTGAGATGAAGGCTTCGAACCCGAACCTGACCTTCGAGGAAACCCTGACGGTGATCAAGGACGTCTTCGGGCTCGTCGCCCCCGGCAAGACCGCGGTCGATCCCGCTCTGGTCATGAACGACTACGAATATGCGAAGCTGACCGCTGCGTTCAAGGAATCCATGAAGGCCGCCGGCGAAAGGACGACCGGTTACGAAGCCACCCTCCTCTATGGCGGATACGACCCGCTGTCCGTGACGCTGACCCACATCCTGAACAACAAGGCCGGGATAGGCTGGACGAGCTATGCCCACACCGGCGTCCCCGTGCCGGTGTATGCCATCGGCGCTGGAAGCTCTGCGTTCAGCGGCGTATACGACAACACACAGGTCGGTCAGAAGCTTTTTGAAGTCTGCGGCGTCAACTGATTGACGCTCTATCCTACCTACCCGAAGTCCCGGTCGTCGGCTTGTAGCGAGCCGGCGGTCGGGATTTCCATATATCATCATGCAAAAAAGAATCATTTTTCCAATCATATATATCGTGGTGCTGACGGCCCTGGCGTTCCTTCCGACGGGCTTCGAGCGGGACATATACTACAATGCCGAAGGGGCGAAAGCGAAGGTTCTGTCGGTGGACAACTCCACGCTGCTTCAGATAGGGCTGTTTCGGGACGGCGAGCAACGGTGTGAGGTCGAACTTCGTTCCGGTTCTCACAAGGGGGAAATCCACGAAGCGGTCAATCTTTTTTCCGGTTCTCTGGCGAACGACAAGGTGTTCAACGTGGGCGACGTCGCCTGGGTTCTTGTGGAACAGGATGCCGACGATTCCGTTATCTTCGTGAACATGATAGACCATTACCGGATGAACAAGGAGCTGCTGCTCGCGCTGGTTTTCGCCGCGGCGCTCGTCGCGTTCGCTGGTTGGCGGGGCGCCAGGACGATATTGTCGTTCATATTCTCCTTCATGGTCGTCTGGAAGATTCTGATTCCCTGCTCGCTCAAAGGTATAGCCCCTATTCCTGTGGCGTTCTTCGCCGGAATACTGATGTCCGCGGCGACACTGCTGATGGTCGGCGGCATCAAGAAGGCGAGCGGCGCTGCTTTCGCTGGAACGTTAATAAGTTCATTCTTCTTATTATTCCTATCATGGATTGTTATATCGATATTTCAAATTGATGGTACTCAACTTGAATGGTCGGAATCCCTCCTCTACAGCGGGTTCCAGAATCTCGACCTCAGAGCCTTGTTCCAGGCCGCCGTCTACCTCGGTTGCCTTGGGGCCATGATGGATTTATCGATCGACGTAGCAATTACGATGCAGGAGGTCGAAAACGCAAGTCCCGGCATCAGCTCCCGCCTGTTGTTTCGTTCCGGCCTTGCGATTGGCCGTGCCGGGGTAGGGACCCAGACGACGACGTTGTTGTTCGCCTATCTTTCGAGCTACCTGGCCGTGTTGATGGTCTATATGGCCCAGGGGACTCCTGTGTTCAACATCCTGACGTCGAAGACCATTTCTTCGGAAATCGTGCAGACCTTGACAGGCTGCATCGGCCTTGTCGCGGTAAGTCCGCTCACCGCCGTCTCCTATCTTCTCCTTGGCTGGCTTGGCCGGGTAAAGCACCCAGGTGCGGGAAAGCCCGAATCGGAATAAATGTAGGAGGCGTTGCGAGGAACGGGCTTTCTGTTCCGGTCGGACTAAAACGGTCCGGCGTCCGGTACCGGTATGCGGCCGTAAAATGGCATACGACAGCTCTTCCCCGTCCCCGCCTCGCCCAAGGTGCATGCTGGCTGTTCGATTTACAGTGGATGGGGCAGGCGGCTCCATCTTATATCTCTCTGGGACGATGCGAACGGAACGGAGATTTTTCATCATCTTTTTCCAAAGCCCGCTTGACAGACGGCAACTTCATCTATATAGTAGCCGATGTCGCAAAAACCGTGCGACTGACGGCGGCGTAGCTCAGTTGGTAGAGCAAACGGCTCATATCCGTTCGGTCAGGGGTCCAAGTCCCTTCGCCGCTAATCGAAAATGATAAGCAATCCTATATTGTATATGGGGTTGCTTATTTTTTTACCTTAAAAGTGTTACTGATACTGTTACTAAAATGGTTGCGAGTAGCCGTTTTTCATGGTAAAACGGCTGTATGAAGAAGCTTTGGTTCAACTCAGAAATTTGGGGGATAGGTAACGCAATCTCGGCTTTAAGCTCTCAAATTTGATTTTCAAGAAGAAGTATTCAGTATCTCTGAAACCATAAGCTTTTCTTCTCAGAGTCTTGAT
>JAEXDQ010000046.1 GCA_023401595.1 Spirochaetota bacterium | reverse complement strand
TTTATTGAGGTATGTCGGATATCTCCGCATCCATCGCAAACTCCGATTACACAATCACCGGTTCCCGTTCTCCGTCAAGAACAGAATAGCACATCGTTTTCCCAACTACGGACATACTACTTTTTTTGCGTCCCTCCTGACTCGGCCGAACAGATCGACAGCGGTTTCTTTGTCCTTCATTCAGTTGGTTAGTAATACTTATTAATATGATATCTTTTTCAGATACAACTAGTTAGTATGTTTTAGCTTTAGGAAATATGGCAAGACGCCGGCAAACGGCTCGGGGAACGGTTCGTCCTGGGTAAAATCCGGAATCCACTTGATGTCGTCGCCCAGCTCCTGTATGAAGCCGTCGTCGATGCCGAGTTCATCGAACAAGTCGATCAGATACGAATACTCATCATCCGTGAGCGGAGGAAATACGATGTCCTGTTTCGGAGGAACAAACTGCACCATCATCGAAAGCCAGGCATGATCCTTCAAATGTTCAGAGAACCAACGGAGGAACCGGACGGTCGCAGCCATCGTCCCGGGGAACAGCAGATGACGGACCAGAAGCCCGTGCATGTTGTCCTGGGCGTCGAACCACACTTTGTCATGATGGCTTACCAAGTATTCCATCACCGGCTCTATGCACCGGGCATACCGTTCCGAACCGCAGAAACGCGCCGCGACGCCAGGGTCGAGTGTCTTGACATCGACCAAGTAGAGATCGACGTAGGGATCGATCAGCTCCAACCCTTCGAGGGATTCGTAGCCCGATGAATTCCAGACGACCTGGAGACTCAGCCCCCGTCCTCGCGCCAGCTTCAGGGCCGCTATGATCGACGGGATATAGTGTGTGCCGGTGACCAGGTTCAGGTTGTTCGCTCCGAACCGTTCCAATTCAAGCATCAGCTCGGCCAGCTCGTCAATGGACAGGGGGACGCCTACGGAAGGGTCTCCGCCGAACGCCCCGCCGGATATCTGGTGGTTCTGGCAGAAGGCGCAGTGCAACGGGCAGCCGCAGAAGAAAATCATTCCCGAACCATGCTCGCCGGTGACCGGAGGCTCCTCGCCCCTATGGAGGCCGCTCCAAGCTACGCGCACCTCGCTGGTTTCACCGCAACGCCCGCGTTTTCCGGCGCAACGGTCCACCTCGCAGTAGTTCGGACAGAGACGGCAACTACGGTACTCGGACGACACATCATCATTCATGAAAAAACACCACTCCTTGCACGGTCGGCTTCGGTCAAGACCCTTGACCCTTGCCGACAATTGTATCATGTTAGTTGACATGAGCATATGGGGCCCACGCAAAAAGAAAGAAGTCATCAACGAGCGCGATGACCGCTATATCCTGTGTATAGACGGGGGCGGCATGCGTGGAGTAGTGCCCGCCGTCCTGCTCAAGAAATTATCTGAATTGCTCAAGGAAGCCGGGGATGAACGCCCGTTCTACGCCCATTTCGATTTGATCGCAGGAACTTCCACCGGGGGATTGCTCGCCTTGGCGCTTGCCGCCCCTGTATCCCGTACAGGTCTCCGTCAGGAGACGCTGCCTCCCGCCCCGTTCTATGCTCCGCCGGACGCCCAGCCCGTATGGCGGCGAATACTGTTCGGACAGAAACCTCCGTTGTCCGCCGGGACGATACCTACGGGCGTCGACCCGACGCAACTGCTGGACATCTATCTTGAAAGCGGGAGGGAGATATTCCCCAAAAGCCCCAGCAGGCCTTTGTCCATCCTAGGACCGATCTTCACGGACAAATACAACGAAAAGCCTCTGTCCCGGCTGTTGAAACGTGTATTCGACGACATCCCGTTGTCCGACGCCGTAGTCCCGGTCATGGTAGTCGCCTATGACACGAAATACGCGGCTCCGGTGGTATTGTCCAGCAGGGACGGACATGGGTTCCTGATGAGGGAGGCCGCACGCGCGACCAGCGCCGCCCCCACCTACTTCTCCCCCGCGATCCTTACCGACAGGCAGGAGGGTAAACGCCTCAGTCTGATCGATGGAGGCGTCATCGCGAACAATCCAGTGCTGTTCGCCTATCTGGAGGCGAAAAAGCTATATCCGGATGCGAAGCGGTTCCATATCCTGTCCTTCTCGACGGCATCGACCACATTCACGTTCGACGCTGGGAAAACCGGCGGCGGCGTAATCGGCTGGCTTGATCCCGCCAAGGGCGCTCCGATCCAGAAGATATATTCTCAGTCCCAGATGCAGACCTCCGACCTGTTGGCCCAGGGAATCCCCGACCTCGACTATATCCGTGTGCATGGAGCGATCGGTCAGGAGAAAGTGAAGCTGGACGATACGAGCGACTCCGCTATGCAGAAGCTGCAGCAGGGGGCCGAAGTCATCTACCAGGAGAACAAGGAGAATCTGCGGGGCTTCGCAGTACAACTGTCCAGACGGACAAATTTTGATCAGCTCAGGCTCCCAAAGAAACCGGCGGCGGAAGAAAGCGTTGGTTCCGGGGAGCAATCTGTCCCCCAAGAACCGACAGGAACTCTTTGTGATACAAATGAGATTGTGAATATTCCGAATTCGGAATATAATATTGAAAGCAATATCAACAACACCCAGGAGGCCATTGTCACTGGCCATGTCAGGAGAAAGGAATGAGCGTTCATCCGAAGCAGCAGGAACTCGAGGATACTCTACGTAGGATGTGCGACGATCTGGATAAATTTCTGGAAGATGCCTATGGCGACAGATATCCGCTTCACCCGAATCGTCTTACAAGGGGCAAGGCGGCGAGCGTAGCGTACGACGGGTTGTTCTCCACAGGGACACAGTTCACCATGGGATACGGCAGCGGCGCCGGCCGCGGATATATCATCGATATCGATATCGTAACCCTTTCCAGGGTCGACAAGAAGGACTTTGAAACGATCGAGGCGTCGGCGGTCGCGTATCTGAAGAGCCTGCTGCCCCTCTATTTCCCGGACAGGAAGCTTCAAATCGTCAAGGACGGTAATCTGTACAAGATCATCGGAGATTTCTCCCTCGGTACGGTCTAGAACTTATCCTTCACCGAATCGATGATTGCACCAAGGATTCCCCCGACGGTTTCCTGTAGAAAACGGTCGTATCGTTTCGGCCTGTGTCCGTGGCAGGTGTCGCTTACCACCCGGACGATGCAACAGGGCAGACAATACTGCCGGCAAGCGCTGGCCATGGCGTAGGATTCCATGTCGGTCAGAATGACGTGCAGTTCGTTACGCAACCAGGGGTTCGCATCCCTCCAGGAACGGATGGCGAACATGTCCGCGCTGCCGATGACGCCGTCGACCCTGCGGGTATCGGCGATTGGAGGCAGCTGCAGCATTGGCTTGAGCGCCCCGACGACGGTACCGGGACGAGGGCCGAAGCATTCTCCCCGTCTCAACCCGAACGCCTGAAGATCCAGCGTATATTGCACTATTTCGTCGCCAAACACCATGTCCCCGATTTCCAGATCCTCGCGCACCGCGCCGCCTGTCCCGAAGCAGAGTACATGGTCGGGCCTCCATTTCATAATGGCGGCGGAACAGCCTAGCGAAGACTGCACCAGCCCTACTCCGACAGGCGCTCCGACAATTTCACCATGCCCGCAGGGAAGGAGGCGCTCGACAAATGCTTCATCGGTATCGGAAAACCTAGCCAATCCTTGAAGTTCATGCTCAGAGGACGCCACGATCAAGACTCTCATCGGGATTCCTCCTCTAACCGGCAGCGAACTATGGTCGGTATCAAGGACGATGGGCATACGCCATGTCGAGCCGGATATCCAAGGGCGTTGGTCAGCGTCATGGCTGACGACACCCAGAGCGCCGCTTGCTCCACGGCCGATGGAAAAGTCCGCCCCCAGAGCAACAGCCCGCACAGCAGACTGGCGAACAGATCTCCGGCGCCGGGATAGGAAGGGGATATCCGAGCATGGGAGAAGACGCCGAAGTCGTTGAGGTCCCGGTCATACCAGGCTACGGAACACTTGTCTTGGGAAGATTCCAGCGTCACGCCGGTGACGACCACATGTTTCGGCCCAAGACCGGAAAGGGCTCGGACATTCTCATAGATATCGGACGAATGCTCGACCGGCCGCCACTCATGGCCGAGCAACAGAGCCGCTTCCGTCGTATTAGGGGTGATGACATCGGCCCGGGCGACCAGAGAACGCATTTGGGCAATCAGCGAAGCGTCCATCGGTCCATACGTTTTCCCCGCGTCGCCGAGGACGGGATCCACAAGCACCAAAGGCGAGCCTAGACGGCGTTGTTCGTCGATGAACGACTCCACCAGGGCAACCTGGCGGGGGGATCCCAGGAAGCCTGAATAGACGGAGTCGAAAACAAGTCCGAGCTGATGCCAATGGGAGATGACCTGCCGCATCTGGGAAGTGAGGTCTTCGAACAGATATCCCTCGAAACCGTCGGTCTGGGTGGACAGCAAAGCGGTCGGAACAGGGCAGACTTCTACCCCCATGGCTTCCAGAATTGGAGTAACGACGGTCAAAGAGCTTTTCGCATAGCAGGACAAATCATGGATGGCGGCGCAATCAGCGAGCATACTCTTCCTCCCTTGATGCAACAGTACCGTAAGAAACCATGGAAGACAAGCCAAGCACTGTATACAAAGCATGTCAGACTGTTTTCAATTGAAAACATAGTTACCTTACCATGGCGAGAACGAGTCCGCAAGCATGAGTTGGCGAGAGTCCGTCATCATGCTATATTGGAGCCGATATCCAGAATTTCCGGAGGTACCCATGAAGATATATGACGCACGTACAGAATTGTTCGTAGCCAACCCCGCTGAAGACCCTCTTGCGTTTCCGACTCCACGGCGAGAGGATATTCAGAAAGCCTTCTCTTCGATGATTCTTTCCGCCTCCGGCTGGCGCAAGGTGTTCGCTGCGAGCGGGGACGAAGAAGACGCCTCCGAACATATAACGCAGGAAGACGCGATTCTCGCCGCATTCGTAGCGCTATCCCTCGCCCGGTATCTGGGGCTGCCGGGAGCTTGCCCAAAATTCATGGAACTGGCCGACGGAGGCTCCAAGCTGTTGACGCTGCCGGTACGCCCCGAAGAACCTTGCACGGTTCTCGTAGGGATCGACGCCCGTCCGACCGGCCCCGCGTTGGCGAACGTGATCAACCGTATACTCATAGCTTGTGGAGCAGACGTCCGGTATCTCTTCATCGCCGCGGCGCCGGAGATAATGGCCGACAGCTCGCTCTGTCCGAAAGAGGCCGATGCGTTTCTTTATATCTCCGCGAGCCATAATCCGATAGGGCACAACGGCATCAAATTCGGAAAAGCCGGAGGAGTCTATACCGGAGCGGAATCGGGAAAGCTCGCTCTGACGATGCGTGAACTCGTCCAGGATCCGAAGGCTTGCGCCTACGTGCAGAGACTCAGCGCTTTGCTCGATACAGCTTCCTATGAAGGCGTACTGTCCCAGATGGCCGGTCAGAAGGCTCAATCGCTGGAACGTTATAGGAGTTTCGTCCTCGCTACGGCGGCGGATTCCTTTGTAAAAACGGACCAGGGCGCATTGGTCACGCAGATCAGGGGCTTCATGACCGGCAATCCCGTCGGGATTGTGGCGGAACTCAACGGAAGCGCCAGAGGGGATTCAATCGATGTCGATTTCCTCACTTCCCTCGGGTTGAAGGTCCACGCCATGAACGACAGGCCGAGACAGATTGTACATCCTATCGTCCCGGAGGGAGAAAACCTTGAGCTCTGCAGGAAGACCCTGGAGCGCCTGTTCAACGAGGATGCTTCCTGGCAGATCGGTTACGTCCCCGACAATGACGGGGACCGCGGCAATCTCGTCTACATCAGGCCCTCGGACGGCAAGGCCCACATCCTCCAGGCACAGGAGGTCTTCGCTTTGGTGACGGTCATCGAACTCACTGATCTGCGGCGAAAACTTCCCGCGGGGGCCAGAGTGGCTATCGCTGTGAACGGTCCGACATCCATGAGAATCGAAAGTCTGTGCAAGGTCCTGGACGTCGAGGTCCATCGCGCAGAAGTCGGAGAAGCGAACGTCGTGGAACTCGCGCAACAGCTCCGTTCGCAAGGCGCTGTCGTCAGGATCCTTGGCGAAGGGTCGAATGGAGGAAACATCACCCATCCTGCGAGGGTCAGGGATCCGATGAACACGATCATGTCGTTGGTTAAATTTCTTTCATCCACAGGCGAGGATTCAATTTTCACGACTTGGAATAATGCGAATGGTCTACATAACGTTGGCAAAGCTTCAATCGGAGCTATTATTGACAGTCTGCCGGTCTATACCACTACAGGAGCGTTCTCTCCCGCGGGGAAGATGCAGGTAACGTGTTCCGACCACGGAAGGCTCAAGACCGCTTACGAAAAAATCTTTCTCGACGAATGGCGACGGAGACAGGACTTCCTTGCAAAAGAGTATGGCATCGTCTCATGGAAGGAGTACCAGACCGAAGGAATGGTCTGTCGCGAAGGAGTCGGTCCCGCCTTCCGAACTGGTGCAGGTAAAGGCGGCCTGAAAATCGTGTTCTTCGATGCGAAAGACAATCCAACCGACTATGTCTGGATGCGTGGCAGCGGTACGGAGCCTGTGTTCAGGGTACTTGCCGATTGTAAGGGCGACTCACAAACACGTCACGACTATCTGCTCGACTGGCATAGAGAGATGATCGCAAAAGCCGACTCTTCTGTATAGGGCTAGCCCTACGGTAGCCCAGGGGTAGCACTACGGTAGCCCAAGGGTAGCACTACGCAAGCCCGAAGGCGGCTGGCCGCTGACCCTGCGTCCGCAGGGACGCGCCATGACGGAGAGCGGAGTCGGAAGCAAGACGGCCTGTCGGAATTCATCATCACCAAGACGGGGAGATAATGGTCGCGCTTACAATACCGGCGAGAGACCGATACGATTAACTAACCGAGCAGACCGGCGATAGCGGCTCCGAGGACGGGAGAATCCTCAATCTTCACGAACTGTACATACCGGTGCTTCTGTCTCTGTAGGAATTCATACAGATAATATTCGGTATATTGCTTCAGGAACTTCGTCTTGTAATAGGTGGTGCCGTCGGCATTGATGCAGACAGGACGCCGGGGATCGGCACCTTTACCGGATTTGAGAACCGCCGCGGAGAGATTGACCGCGGTCAGCTTGGCCGCACGGGCGACAAAGGAATCGAGGATCATCCACAACGCCGTAGCATCGTCCTCATTGCCGCCGACGCATTTCACCAACGCATATTCGGGATTCAACGGCATTTCCAGATAGTGGCTCATTGTCGTGGTAGTCAGAGGCTCAATCGCGGCGAAACGCTCAGCGAACCCCTGCGTAAACAAGCCGTCATCGACCGCCTGCTGGATCGCCATGTGGCCGTAGGGCCCCAGATACGCACCGCTGATCATCTTTTCAAAATGGTACGCGGATGGAATCTTTGTGGAAGCGAAGAACTTCTCATCCAGCTCTCCGAGCCAGAAATCGAAGGAACCGGACTCGACATTGATGATCTGACTGCCCGAGGAGCCACAGTCAAGCTTGGTAATAGCGCTGTTCTGTTCGGAATAGGCCGTGTTGGTACCGGTACCCAGAATAAAACCGACGAACCCGTCCCACGAAGCAGCGCCGGCGGCGGCCTTGCCTGCGAGCAAAGTCGCTACAGTATCATTGACCACCGATACCGTCTTCTTTGAAACATCGTGTCCACGACGCGCAAGCTCGGCAAGCAACCAGGCCCCGACGGGCTTGCCTATGACTTCCGGCGCCTTGATTTCCTTGGAAAACACCACAGGGACCCCGTCGTGGTTCGGAAGGATGTCCGCGGCATAGGAGAAGCAGAACCCGATCTTGTCGCTCTTATCGATCAGACGTTCCACATCATCAGCAAGCAATGAGAAAAAACGTTCGGCGGAAACCTCTTCCTTGACCCCCGGCATCCCGCTTTTGTGGAATTCAGAAATATGGGGGGCGAAGTTCTCATCGAACGTAACAAGACATGTCCGAAAGTTGGTTCCACCGGCGTCGAGGACGATGACGCTCTCTCCCGGGGTGATGGCCTCGCTTTCGGTAGCGTAGGTGGGAATCATCCGCAAGGAACTACCATGAGGCAAGGCTAGACCTCTGGACATCTCATCCAGAAACCGGTCACAGACACTCTCCATATCAACCGCGTCCGGGGTAATCTTCCATTTCTGCAAAAATGCCTCAGTACGTGCAACGATATCGTTCATGGTCGCCCTCTCCTTTTCATCCTGTCCTTCCGCCGCAGGAATACAAGTAAATGATGAGTACATTCTAGTTGGAAACCAGTTGATTGTCTAGTTTGGCCAATCAGGAACATCGACATAGCGCCTACAGGCACAAACTCTCCCGCAAACGCCAAAAACTCCGGACATTCTCTTTGAATCCTATGAACAAGCGTCATGGAAAACAGTCGCTATGCGGAAAACTGTCCGTATCCTGCAAAATCGGTGGTACTGGTGGATGAAAAAAATAGCGCCGACACTCCTGATGGCCGGACGCATGACGTCCACGAGCTATCCTGCGGATGCTCTGGAATCCTCCGCATCAGCTTTTCAGCCTCGAAGGAGCATAGAAGGGGGCGTCACGTAAGTCAATTCAGAAACACAATTACACTATGGCTTCGCAGATGAGGGCAAAGACAGAAAACGGCGTCCCCAGAACGGCCCAGGAAAAAGCCTGTTGCCTCGTAGAAGGAACGACGGCGGGAATGCAGGACTTTCCCTGGATTCCGACGTACATACCGGAGTATTGGCCCGAACGCATAGGAAGCTAAAAGGACTCGCCCATTCCGATACGGATACGTCCCCCTTGGCAGACCAGACCGTTCGCCGTCAAATCCTCCGGGGTCACCGTCAACGTCCCCCGTTGCGGTACTTCAAGAAGGAAGTCCCCTTCGATATGGACAGGTCCTCCAAAGCGTTCGCCGACCAACACTACGTCCACAGCGGCAGTGGCTATGGTCTCGCCAGGTCGGGGAGTCACCAGCAAAGCCATCAACGAGGCGACCGACGCACCGTCGGGAAACCACAGCTCCAGCGAACCGTTCAGCACCGCATCACGTATCCGCCAACCATTGTTCTCAAGCAGACTCGCCGCTGTCGAGGCCATGGGGCTGGAGACCGCGGCGTTTACTTTGGACAGGAAACGTTGGAGCCACGAACCAGATTCGGGGGTTTCAGGCCTGAGAACGGGAAGATACTGGGACAGGTCCGAATCGCGGAAGGTAACCATCGAAGGTAGCGCCTTGCCGGATCCGGCTTCGATATCGCAACCAGGAAGCTGAAAAGACGGCGAAGCTAGGTAAGAAGCTACAGCTGACATCGTCGCATCAATGATAGCCTGCAATGATGTATTAACATCATTTGATGTCGGTATATAGTCAGATGAAGCCATCAAACATACAGGTAGCAACATGCAGATTATCAAAAGCGGGAGAGTCTTCGGGAAACGCATCGGTAATCCATCCTTCATCCGGAGGCTGCAGACCGCCGACGATCCGGCGGTACGGCGGTCATATATGCCATGATATCCGTCCGTTTTCTCCTTCGCAAGAGAATTCTCAACAAGGAAATTGCCCATAGACGATTTTCTACCGACCGCACTTATGGTACTATACTCATATGAACACTCATGAAACTTTCTTCTGGTACGATCTTGAAACCTTCGGTCTGAACCCACATTACGACAGGATCGCCCAATTCGCTGGGCAGCGGACGGACAGGAACCTCAATCCAATCGGCGCACCAGTGCTACTCTATTGCCGGTTGAGCGACGACTATCTTCCTGACCCGCTTTCCTGTCTCATCACAAGCATCACGCCGCAGGAAGTACAGCAGAAAGGAATGTGCGAAAGCGATTTCATTGAACGGATCAACCAGGAATTCTCCAAAACGGGCACCTGCGTAGCAGGCTTCAATTCTGTACGTTTTGATGATGAATTCATCAGAAACGCCCTGTATAGGAATTTCCTCGACCCCTATAGGCGAGAATGGGCCAACGGCAACAGCAGGTGGGATATCATCGACCTGGTCCGCGCAGCATATGACCTGCGCCCGGAAGGCATCGTCTGGCCCCCCAAGAAGGAGAACGGAAACCCGGCGTTCAAGCTGACGGAACTGACGGCGGCAAACGGAATTTCCCACGAAGGAGCCCACGACGCGCTGTCCGATGTCAATGCGACGATCTCAGTGGCAAGGCTTATCAAAGAAAAGCAACCAAAGCTTTTCTCCTATTACCTCGAGCTCAGGAAAAAGGCGAAGGTCAAGGAATTGATACAGGTACCGCTAGGGGAACCAGTGCTGTATACCTCGGCGCAATTCACCACGCCTAACGGCTGCTCTCACCTTGTCATGCCGATCACCGCGGTCCCCAACAACCCGAACTCCATCATATGCTTCGATCTCTCAAACGATATCGCCACATTGCTGAGGACCGGCGAGGAAGACATCATGCGGGTTCCGGGCGTACTGAAGATCGCCATGAACAAATGCCCGTTCATCAGTCCGATGAAAGTCCTGACTCCGAATCTGGCGATCAAACTCGGCATCGACGTCGAGACCTGCCTGTTCCGGTACAACCGTCTTGTCCAGGAATCGATGCTTCCGGTATTTTTCCGCAACGCCGCAGAGCGGGATGAATACGAGCAGGTGCGGGATCCCGATTTCCGCATCTATGCGGACGGCTTCTTCCAAGACTCCGACCAACGGAAGTTCACGCTAATCCGTAACGCCGACCCGACCCAGAAGCTCACCCTCAACCTGCAGTTCGAGGACCAACGTTGCCCGCAGATGCTCTGGCGTCATGTCTGCCGGAACTGGCCTGAAACCTTACCCGAAGAGGAAGCCCGGAAATGGCGGTCGTTCGCGGCCAACCGGTTGCTCAATCCTCCCGGGGATGTTCCCGCGAATCTGGCTTTCTTCAGACGGAAGATATCCGAAAAGCTGGACAGTACGGAAACGACCCCACAGGAAAAGGCCGTCCTTTCACAGCTGAGGGACTATGGCGAGGATTTGGTGCGGAAGCTGTTCACGGAGGAGAACGTTACGAACTGACGCTACGTGAAACGGAGAATGCGAGGATATGAAGCGAGGGTATCTTGCGATACCCCCGAACATTCTATCCAACGCTATAGATGATCGCAAACCCTATGCGACCACCTATGCGACCACCCCCATTCTCTTCCCTACGTTCACGAAGGCCGCCACGGCTTTATCCAGGTCCGCGGTCGTATGGACGGCGGAAAGCTGGACGCGAATGCGGGCTTTTCCTTTCGGGACGACCGGATAGCAGAATCCGACCACATAGACCCCTTCCTTGAGCAACGCGTCAGCCATTGCGACCGCTTTCACTTCATCATACAGCATGACGGGAACAATCGCGGTGTCTCCTGCGACCAACTCGAAGCCTGCGGCTTCCATCCTTTCACGGAAATACCGGGCGTTGGCGACAGTCTTCTCTCGATACGGATTGCCAGCTTCCAGCAGGTCGATGACTTTGATGGTACCTCCACAGATCGCAGGCGCCACGGTATTGGAGAACAGGTACGGACGGGCTCGCTGACGATACAGGTCGATCAATTCCTGACGGCCGCTGATACAACCGCCGCTCGCTCCACCGCAAGCTTTGCCGAAAGTGGTCGTGACAAGATCAACGCGATCCACGACATCCCAGTATTCCGGCGTTCCCCGACCGGTATCCCCGATATAACCGGTGGCATGGGAGTCGTCGACCATCACCATCGCCTCATATTCTTCCGCAAGGTCGCAGATATCCCTGAGTCTGGCGATATCGCCGTCCATGGAGAAGACACCGTCGGTGGCGATCAACTTACGTCGTGCGCCCTTGACCTCCTCCAGGCATCGGCGCAGGTCGGACATGTCGCTATGCTTGTAGCGGTATCGCGCCGCCTTGCACAGCCGGACCCCGTCGATGATCGACGCATGATTCAGCTCGTCGCTGACGACAGCGTCCTCAGCGCCAAGCAACGGCTCGAAAACCGCGCCGTTGGCATCAAAACAAGAGGAAAAGAGAATCGTGTCGTCCGTGCCGAGGAACCCGCTGATTCGCCGTTCCAATTCCTTATGTATCGACTGGGTACCGCAGATAAAACGCACGGAAGACAGTCCGTAGCCCCACGTGTCCATCGCGGCTTTCGCGGCGGATATCACTTGTGGGTCATCGGCCAGTCCAAGATAGTTGTTTGCGCAGAAATTCAAAACGGATTGACCGTCCCGCACCCCGATACTGGCGCTCTGAGGCGTCGTGATGATACGTTCATGCTTTGCGAGGCCCTGACTTTCCAAAGAAGCAAGAAATTCCCGCAATTCGGTCTTGATTGTCCCTAACATGATTCAACTCCTTTTCCGCCGGGACGCAGAATCCGGTACGGTGATATTTCTCCATCCGCATGCCGCGGAATGTCCGCTTCGGAGTTCCACATCCCAAATTCAAGCTACTTCCTGCTTCGCAGGGATTCCGTCACACTGTCTCGGCGCGGCGGCGTTCAATCGTATCGATCATGTCGTCGGTCATTGCCGCCAGGTCGTATTTCGGTTGCCAGCCCCATTCCACCCGGGCGGCATAGTCCTCCAGACAGTCGGGCCAGGAATCGGCGATGGCTTGTTTCACCGGATCGATGTCATAGCTGATGGTGAAATCGGGGATTCTGGTCCTGATGTATGCCGCCTGTTCTTCTGGGCAGAAGCTCATGGAGGCGATATTGAACGCATTCCGGTGCCGAAGCCTCGAGGGATCGGCCTCCATGATCTGGATAGCGGCATGGACCGCGTCCGGCATGTAGATCATGTCCAGATACGTATCCCCGCGGAGGAAACAATCATAATGGTGCCGCTCCACAGCCGCATAGTAGATGTCCACCGCGTAATCGGTCGTCCCCCCGCCGGGAGGGGTCATGTTGCTGATTACCCCAGGGAAACGGACGCCGCGGGTATCGACATCATATTTATGATAGTAATAGTCGCAGAGCAATTCTCCCGCGACCTTGCTGACGCCATATATGGAGGTCGGCCGTTGGATTGTATCCTGTGGGGTATATTGCTTGGGCGTCGATGGGCCAAACGCCCCGATTGACGATGGAGTGAACACGGAGCATCCGTATTCACGGGCGATCTCCAACGTCGTGACCAGCCCCCCCATGTTGATGTTCCAGGCATTGAGCGGATTTTTCTCCGCGGTCGCGGAGAGGATGGCGGCAAGATGGTAGATGGTATCGATATGATGCCGGGAAACAATCGTACGGATCGTCTCGCCATCCCTGCAATCGACCTTGTAGAACGGACCGCCGTTCACCAACGGCAGATTGATATCGTCCCTGATATCGGTAAGCACCACATGTTCGGCGCCATACTTCTGTCGAAGTCCCAGAGCGATTTCCGAGCCCAACTGCCCCAAAGAACCTATGATAAGGATATTCTTCATGCGCAAACCCTTTGCAAGACCGTCGCAAGGTCTTCCCCGCACATGCCGCCCACCACGGTGAACGACATTTCTTGACAACCGGCCGGTGCCGCAATACAATGTACTATGTTCAGTATATTGAACATAGTTTAATATGTCAAACATTTTAGTCACCGACGCAAATATTGCAGTTGCTGCCGGGACGGCGTTCCATATTGGCGTCGAAAGGAGAAACAAATGGACAATCCTCCGATGATAGGTAAAAACATACAGAAAATCCGATCTTCACGAAGTCTCACCCTCAATGTGCTTTCCGAGCGTTCCGGCGTCTCGAAGGCGATGCTCAGCCAAATCGAGTCGGACAAGGTCAACCCTACCGTCGCAACCGTGTGGAAAATCGCGAAAGGACTTGGTGTCGATTTGCAGGATCTGCTTGATACCGATACCCAGCCCAAGAGAGTGTTCTCTATCAATCCCGCATCGGAAGCCACGACAAAGTTGGAGACGGCTGAAAACGGCGTCACAATCCAAATACTCTCTCCGCTGAACATGGTCGAGGACTTGGAAATGTATATGCTCTCTTTTGAGCCGCATACTTCGCTCCCTTCGGAACCACACTTCCCTGGCACTCAGGAATTTCTGACGATAATCAAGGGAACGGTGAAGGTGACAGCGGGGGAAAATGCCGCGGAACTGCGAAAGGGCGATTTTCTGATGTACCATTGCGATGTCGAGCATACAATTTCAAACGAATCGGCGCAGCCTGCGAAAGTACATATGGTGGTTCGCTACACGACGGACAAAAAGTGATGAGCTTTGAAGGGCATTGCGAAAACGTGCCTTCATAATTGCAAAGGAGAACGCCTCCGGAGGAAAAGGTCAAGGGTTATGGTTTCTATGGCGGCCGAGCCGACTGCTAGGAAAAAGCGGAAGCGCCAAGACCTCATGCCGACGCCGTATGCCAGAATCCCGGTCGTGAAACAAATCGATTCCTATAGTAGCTTTTCGAAGCAGTAGAAGACATGGGAAACACCTTTGAAATGCACTTCGCCCACCTTTTCATATCCGTTGGAGGCAAAAAGCGCTCGCATCCTGAGGTTCAAGGAACAAGTATCGGTCCGAATGCTCCCGCATCCTTTTGAAACTGCGATTTCCACGGCTTTTAGCAATAACGCAGTACCGATACCCCTACGATGCAGCTCAGTAGACACCGCGAACCGATGGATGAACAACGCAGGGGAATCCGAAGCGGCCCACACGACCGAAGCATATTCCGCCGGTGCGGTAAAATTGCAGCAAATGAAACCCGCCACATTCTTGTTCACCTCACAGACATACAAGGTGCCTTCGGCGATATCCTGTGAGAAATCATCACGGGTAGGATAGTCCTCGCTCCACTGCTGGTTCCCCTCCGACTGCAACAACATGATGGTCCGCCACACGATATCCATAATGGCGTCGAGGTCTTTCGCCGCAGCTTTACGGATCAGTTTCTTGGGAGATTTCGGCAACAACGATAGCTTAATCATATAGGCACCCCAATATATTCAATAGTTTTTTCTGTTATCAGGTCACGATTTCACATTAGGCATCAAAAACGGAAGAATAGACATCCAATACAAAGACCGAACTGAACACCTTGCCCAACGCTTGTACCTGATAGACAGCATCATCGGGATAATAACATAAATCTCCCTCGACTGCAGTCCCGATATCAAGTATTTTCAACGGAGCCAAACCGACGTTGCGGAACTGACCGCACCTTTTGCCTTTGGAAATGAAATCATTCTCATCGACCAGTTCATGCTTGCGTCTTTTCATTTCCGACAAGCCGGCTCAACACGATCGCAGGAACCGTTGAACAGAGACACACGAGCGCACAGGAAAAAAATACGGTCTGGATACCAAAAATATTGGCCAGCAAGCCGAACACAAGCGGAGCCACGGTATTGGCGATGCTCATCGTAAACGAGTTGACACTGTACGCACTTTCAAATCCATCGGTCCCGGACACCGCCTCAGCTATCATGATGTTGGTGATCGGTACGGCGCCCTTTGTCAGGAATCCCAACAGAAACGCAATTCCCATGATTAGGAGCAGCTGCTGTACCAGGGAGAGCAGAATCAGAAAGACCGCGACGCATAGCTCGCCCATGATGAACAGTCGGTTCTGCCCCACCCTGTCAGCCAATCGGCCTATGACGACTTTTCCAAGCAGGTTCCCGATAAAGAAAACACCTGTGAACGATCCCATCAACGCGGCGTCGATTCCTCTGAATGTCAACAGGAACGGAAGAAAAATAAACAACGAGGAATTGGCGAAGGCGTCCAGGACGCTGGCACAGTTCGCCATCAAAAATCTTTTGTTCCGGAATAGTGAGAAATCAAGGACCTTTCGATGTTCTTCCACGACGGCCTTCCCGCCGCCCCGGCGTGACAAAACAAGGCAGACGCAAAAAACGCATGCGGAGACCAACGCATAGAGAAACGCAGTCGTCCTCCAGGAGCTCCATGCGATCAATACGGTAATCGTCGTCGCGAAACCTATCCGGCCGATATCGCCTGTCGCCGCGAAGACGCCCATCTTTCTGCCCAACTCACCGCCGCGGGCATCGCGGGCGACCGCTGAGAACGCAACGGGATGGAATACCCCGAATGCAAGGCTACCTAACAGAAAGCCAAGGATTACAAGCTGTAGGCCGGAAGACATGCCGAGTACCAGGAATCCAAGGCCATACAGCAGAACCGCGCAGCTCAGGATTCGCGGGGCGCCGAACCTAGCGGCGACCATGCCCGCGGGCAAGGCCAATATGATACCTGAAAAACTGAGCAGGGAGCCCAAGAAACCGACCATGCCAAGAGATATGCCTAACTCTTCGGCCATGAACGGCAACAACAACGGCATCGCGGCGAGATATCCGTCATTGAACAGATGTAGCGCGGGCAATAGAAAACGGGTCATGGCATCCTCATGATATAGTCATCATGCAAGTCCAGTGGAATCGACGTATAGCGTCCACGTGTCGGGCTTGCCTCCTTGTATCAGTATAGGATGTAGGGGAAATCTTTTCCATCCTTGATTTTTGGGATACCCTGCGCAAGGATAACAGAAGCGATAGCCATCGTCCGGCGCATGGTGGTTCGTCCGGCGCATGGCAGTTCGTCGGAGACGGAGGAATGAATCACCCCGGGATGAGTTGATACGGGGTACGGAATTCTGTATACTTTTCGTTAATCTTCCGCCATATATCCGCGGAACCCAGGAGACCGAAATGCTTGAAAAACTGCCAGAGTTCACACAGCAGCTACAAGACATAGACCAGCGACTCGCCGCACCCGATATCATGCAGGACCTGAAAGCCTACAAGACGCTCATGCAGGAGAGATCCCATATCGCACCGATTGTCGATGAGCTGCACAACATGCAGGGTCTTACCGATCAGATCGCGGAGACCGAAACGCTCATCAAGGAAGAGTCCGATTCCGACATGGTGGAAATGGCGAAGGATGAGCTTTCGAATCTCAAGGAGGCGTTGGAACAAAGCGAGCATCGCTGCAAAATGCTGCTGATTCCCCCCGACCCGTTGGCAGGCAAGAACATCATCATGGAAATCAGGGCGGGTACGGGCGGCGAGGAAGCCGCGCTGTTCGCCGCGGATCTGTATCGTATGTATTCCCATTACGCCGAACGACAGAACTGGAAGATCGAAATCATGTCCATGAACGAGACCGGCATCGGCGGACTGAAAGAAATCATCTTCTCCATCAGCGGCAAGGACGTCTACGGCAGTCTGAGATGGGAGAGCGGCGTCCATCGTGTACAACGGGTTCCAGAAACCGAGTCCGGCGGACGGATCCATACTTCGGCCGTCACCGTGGCGGTATTGCCGGAAGCCGAAGAAACCGATATTGAGATCAAACCGGAAGACTTGAAGGTGGACGTCATGAGGGCCGGCGGACCGGGAGGCCAGTGCGTCAATACAACCGACAGCGCCGTTCGGTTGACCCACCTGCCGACGGGACTGGTCGTCATCTGCCAGGATGAAAAATCCCAGCTCAAGAACCGTGCGAAGGCTCTGCGGGTTCTCCGTTCCAGACTCTACGAGATGGAAGAGGATAAAAAGGCGAAGGAACGAGCCGACGCCCGACGCAATCAGGTAGGCAGCGGTGACCGCTCAGAGCGAATACGTACCTACAATTTCCCCCAGAACCGTTTGACGGACCATCGTTTGAACCTGACATTGTACAAGCTGGACCTGGTCATGGAGGGACAGATTGACGAAGTGGTCGAAGCGTTGAAGATCGCGGCGGGCGAAGCTGCGCTGAAAGAGGCGTAGAAGGATGCCTGACGCCGCTCCCTGCACTGTTGCGCAGGCGATGTCCATGGCTCAGCATGCGCTGGACACGGTGCGGGCGTCGGATACTTCGGCGCTGGATGTCCGGCTGATATTCTGCGATGCGCTCGGATTGACGACAGCGCAGCTGCTTTGTCGGATGAATGATCCGCTACCCCGGAAAGGCCGCGAGAAAATCGATGCGCTGGTACGACGACGGATGGATCACGAACCGATGGCCTACATTCTTGGACGGCGCGATTTCTACGGACATACCTTCCTTGTCGATGAACGAGTGCTGATTCCACGGCCTGATACGGAAACGCTCGTCGAAGCGGCCCTGACCCATATCAGGGCGAAACAGTCCTTCTATCGATGCACTGGAGGGACGTGGGGCGACAACCTGAAAATCCTCGATGTCTGCACGGGAAGCGGTTGCGTCGGAATCTCCCTCGCCGCGGAACTGCCGGGCTGTACGGTCACCCTCTCCGACATCTCAGCCGATGCGCTGGCTGTCGCGAAAGCCAACGCCAACGCCATTCTCGGACAGGATCTCGATTATGTGCAGGGGAATTTGCTGACGCCGTTCATTCCCGTTTCATTGGAAACCCAACGAAAAGCGTATGATACTCGGCTGAGGGAAAACTATCAGGATGAAGATTACGGTTATGAACTGTCCCGGCCTGAGCCGTTCAGCGCCGATACGACGCGCAGGTTCGACGTCATCGTCTCCAACCCGCCCTACCTCACCGACCGATGGTGCGATGAAACGGAGGCCCAGGTACACTGGGAACCCCGACTGGCGCTGGCAGGCGGGGACCTGGATGGCTTGAAGCTGATCAGAGATCTGGTCGAACAATCGACCGAAGTACTTGCCCAAGACGGTGCGTTGTTGCTTGAGTGCGACTATAGGCAATGTAACGAGGTCTCTGATATCATGAAGCAACAGGGATTCTACGACATCAGCATCGAAAATGACTTGGCTGGCAAGCCTCGCGTCGTATGGGGGATATTGTAATGTACGAGCAGTTGCTGGAACGCTTCATCCAGAAAGCCTTCAAATACTCGAAGGACGACCAGGAGAAAATCCTCGCCGCGGCGACATTCGCGGCGGAAAGGCACAAGGACCAGAAACGCGCCAGCGGAGAACCCTACATCATACATCCCCTTGCCGTCGGCGAGATACTCATCCAGTTGAAGATGGATCAGGACACGGTCTGCGCCGGATTGCTGCATGACACGATCGAGGATACCGCCACGACATACGACGAGCTGTCTGAATTGTTCGGCAAGCCGGTCGCCGACATGGTTGAAGGTGAAACGAAGATCGCCAATCTGAAAGCCATGAACAAGAGCATCCAGGAGGCGGAGACGATCCGCAAGATGTTCTTCGCCATGAGCAAGGACATACGGGTCATCATCATCAAGCTGGCCGACAAGCTCCACAACATGCGGACGTTGCAGCACCTCAAGCCACAGCGGGCGAAGGAAATCGCCAGCGAATGTCTGGATATCTATGCTCCTCTGGCCGATAGGCTGGGTATTTCCTGGCTCAAAGATGAACTTGAAGACCTGTCGCTCAAGATTCTCAAGCCAGACACCTTCCAGTATATACAGGACTACCTGTTGTCCAAGAAGGGAGAGCAGACCGCATACCTCGGACGTATCGAGAAAACCCTATACCGCGCCTGCGGTGAAGCGGGGCTCACCGACGTCATGGTCACCAGCCGTGCGAAGCACACCTATTCGGTCTACATGAAGATGAAAAAACGCAAGAAGGAAATCGAAGAAATTTTCGATATCCTTGGCGTCCGAATCCTCTGCAACACGGTCACTGAATGCTATACCCTGCTGGGAATCGTCCATCGGCTCTGGCCTCCTATCGAAGGGAGGTTCAAGGACTATATCGCCATGCCTAAGGCGAACAACTACCAAAGTCTCCATACCACGGTCATGGCGTTGGACGGCAAGCTTCTGGAAATCCAGATCAGAACCAAGGAGATGCACTACACCGCTGAATACGGCGTCGCCGCCCACTGGGCGTACAAGGCCGAGACCGGTAGCGAAAGCGGCTCCTGGGCGCAGATGGACAACGAGCAGTTCACGAGGATCATCAGCAAGCTCAAGACCTGGAGCAACGAGATCGAACAGAGCGAATCCTTCATGGACGATATCAAGGGCGAGCTGCTCAAGGATACGATCTACGTCTTCACCCCCCAAGGGCACATCGTCGAGCTTCCCGCCAACGCCACTGCTCTGGACTTCGCCTATCAGATACATACCGAAATCGGCAACCATACCACCGGCGCGAAGGCGGACGGTTCTATCATTCCATTGAACCAGCCGTTGAAGAATACCCAGGTAATAGAGATACTAACCTCGCCAAACGCCCGTCCGCACCTCAACTGGCTACGGTACGCCCAGACCACCAGCGCCCGCAAGAAAATCAGGGCCTGGCTGAACAAGAACGATGAAAGCCTCCTGATTGACAAAAACATCATCGCCAAGAACATCGTCCCAAAGAAAAAGGAACCGGCGCCAGTGGAGGAGAAGCTGGAAAACCTCCAGCAATTGAGCGACGGCGACGGCATTATCCGGCAGGTCTCCGACCAGTCGAGGATGACGTTGAAGGTCGGCGATGAAAAAAACATGATGATATCCCTCGCCCAATGCTGCAACCCGGTCCGTGGCGATGATATCGTCGGATACATCTCCCGTGGTCGGGGAATCATCGTCCACAGGAAAGACTGCCCGAACCTCAAGAACATGTCCGAAATAGACGACCGTTCCATCGAGGTCGAGTGGGAGACAGAATCCCCGTTGCTTACCCGCCGTTTCCGCGTTACCAGCAAACGGACCTTCGACCTTTTCAGCGAAATCGAAGGCGCAATACGCAAATACAAAGGACATCTGATCGAAGGCCGGTTGGATGACGACGAGGAAGGCCGGCTCACAGGAACCTTCACCATGGAGGTCTCCCACGAGGAAGACTCAAAGAAAATCATCAAAAGCCTGCGAACCATCCCATCGATCCTATCCATCGTACCGATTTCCGGTTAGCACCTGTCGCACGGTTCACCATCGAGACTGTAAAAACTTTTGTGTAAATTGACCAGGAGAAAACCAAGGCATGATACAATAACTCGGCTAGGGAGTTGTCATGTCAAAGAAGACACAGGATCCAGAGAAGCAAAGGCTTGTAAAGGA
>JAEXDQ010000043.1 GCA_023401595.1 Spirochaetota bacterium | reverse complement strand
TCCTTTACAAGCCTTTGCTTCTCTGGATCCTGTGTCTTCTTTGACATGACAACTCCCTAGCCGAGTTATTGTATCATGCCTTGGTTTTCTCCTGGTCAATTTACACAAAAGTTTTTACAGTCTCGATTCAGGAACTACAACCTTATACATTGCTGAAGCCATCAAGGAAAAGAAAAATCTGACCATTGTAACAGACAATCTGGACGTGGCCTACATGGTTTCATTCGATCCATCCTCCACCGTAATATTTACTGGAGGGATGATCAGACGAGACTTCAGCGTTGTAGTGGGACCTATTACCGAAGACACCATTTCCAAATTCAAGGTAGACATAACCTTTGTTGCTTGTGACGCCATTGATCCTGACAGTGGCCTTTACAACGTGAATTATCTGGAAGTAGGTGTCAAAAAAGCCATTACGAAGTGTGGACGCAAGACAGTGCTTGTCTCCGACCACACAAAGTTCGGTTCTTGTTCATTTGCTTTCGTCTGCCCGCTGGACGATATTGACTGCATTATTTCGGACACAGGGCTTTCACCCGCCATCGTTACAAAGCTGAAGAAGAACAAGATGGACGTGGTTCTTTGCTGACTGGAATTCCACTTGTTTCTTGACAGTCAGCCGCCCCAAGAGTGGATTCTGCTACATGGGCAATTTCACTTCTCCCAGAAAGTAATTATTCACTTGGTTGCAACCTTTTCGTTAATGATAGAATACGTTCAGGGGACATCTGGCATCCAATTGGAAAAGGCTTGAAAAGCACCTTGGGGCTATCATCAGGATAGCTTCTATGTTGAAATTGCCGTAACGCATCAATGTCAATTTTTCCAATTAAGAAATAATCATTTATACCACCTTTTGATTTTATTATGTCTCGTTCATACTCTTTTTTATACGGCGCCCTGATTCTTTGTGTCTGTTTGCACGGCGCATGAATAGTTGGAATTGTTCTTCAGAAAGACCGGCTTTGATTAATCTATCGTGGGCAAAATCACAATTCTCAAAGGCTCCCGGTTCAGTTTCATCAATGAAAAGATCCTCAAGAGAAATACCACTAGAATTTGCATTCCCGGTTTCAACAAAAAAAACTTGGCTGAATGTTATGGCTTTTAAATTCAATGTCTTTTTGTCTTTCAGATTTGTACATTGAATCCAGAATCTGTTGCGGAGATTTTCTTGAGATACAGGCTGGATTCATACCATGTGCGGTTGGCCCAATTAACCTGCCATGATAGTAATTCTCAATCATCAGACTAAAGTCAGTATCATCCGGTACTTCGATTGTCTGTCTGACATCATCGAATTGAAGATATAGTTTCATTTTCTGTTCCTTTCCGGGCAGAAAGATGGCTATTTGGTAATCAGAATACTGACAGCAAGACAGTCAAGCTTTATGCTCGGTTTTTGCTGCCGTCTGTTCTGAAAACGGTAGTGAGAATTTTATTTGTCAGTTGTCATGCATTTGACACAGAACTGTCTGAGCTAGACATATCAAGTGATTCCAACTGTGCTCAACGAAAAAGGTGTATAAAAACAAAAAGGGGCCAGCTCCCTACACTTCTGTAAGAAACTGCCCCCCAATTGGTCCTTCTATAGTCCCATTTGACTACAGGTTTATATTACTGTTTTTTCACTTTCAAAACTTTTAGTTTTCCATCCTTGCTTTTTTGATTTCTGCATTATCGCCCTCATCAGTTATTGCTCGAACCTTTTTGATGATTTCTACATCTTCCTGTACTAGTACTTCTGATGTGGCTTTTATTTTGTATTGCACTAAAACCTCCATGCATTAATCGACGTCTTCCTTTGAAACCGGATGAATAACATGTTCTACCACTCCCATAATTGAAAAATCAGCAACAGGATAAACATCATACTTCTCATGGTTATCATTTGCAGCCTGTAGGTATATTTAGCCGTCCTTCATTGCTAGTATCTTTGTTGTTGCTTCATCTCCTATAAGAGCCACCACTGTATCACCTAGTTTTGCTTCACTGGTTTTTGTTACAACCAGAAGATCTCCATCAAATATCCCACGTTTAATCATACTAGAACCTTTGGCATGAAGAAGAAAATGTTCCTTCTTACCAAAAAACTCATCAGGCAAAACTACTACCGCTTCAACATCCTCATAGGCAGTACTTGGTTGACCACAACGGACAGTTCCAAGAATCTTTGCTCCATGAAAATCGCCAATTTGTTTTCTCCCCTTCAACTCAACGGATGAGAATTTCTTTTCATAAGACAAGAGCCCTCTTTCTCTGAGTCGAGTGATATCAGCCTGGACAGAGCTTACACCTGCATAACCAAGATTCCTCGCAAGATCCCTAAAAGTGGGTGTTTTCCCCTTTTTCTCTTGAAAATCAAAAATGTAGTTGTATAGCGCCGACAGACGCTCCTCATTAACGGGTCTCATTAGATATTCCCCATCACACCCTTCAAAAAACTTAAGTACACTATAATACAGCCCAATCCAAAAAATCGGCATGTAGTACTTTAGTATATTTAAGATGCAAAAAATAATAGGGCCGTCTGAGCTGGGGTCAGTTCAGTTCGCCCTACTAGCTCAAACCTTCTCAAAGGCAGTATCTAAGGAGTTCATATTGAGTACTTTCTTTCCATTGGATCAAATCTCAACCTTAGCGATACTCCATCTTCTTCTTCAGAAAGTCCAAGAATTTTCAAGAACATCATTTCTTTGCCGATAAGTACCTCATGAAATTTTCTTTGTTTTCAATTGCTGTAGTTGTCGGTCTTCCCAGATCCTCTCTTGCTCCAATAGAACACTTGACTTCAATAAAGCTTAGAACATTACTTTTCTTTGCTTTCTCTAACTCTTTGTCTAACGACTCAAAATCTCCAACAGAAACAGCATTACCATAACCGCAAGCCTTCGCAATGGAAACTAAATCAATTCCGACAGCTACCGTAGGCATTCCTCCTACAGTTTCATGCGCTCCATTGTTGATTACAACATGAATCATATTCTTAGGAGCATTGACTCCTATGACAGCCATCGCACCCATATGCATCAGTACAGCGCCATCCCCATCGACACACCAAATTTTAGTTTCTGGCTTGTTAAGGGCAACGCCAAGGGCAATACTACTGGAATGTCCCATAGAACCAACAGTTAAAAAATCATACTTATGGCTTTGTTCGTTGGCAACACGTATCTCGAAAAGCTCTCTCGAAGCCTTTCCTGTCGTTGAAACAATGGGGGCTTCTCCAGAAACTTTAACTATATGACGAATGATATCCTCTCTGGACATCGTGTTGCTATTCTTATAGATAACACTGCCATCAAAGGAAAGTGCCCCCTTGCGGATGACGAAAGCGACGTCTTTACCTTCTGAAAGCTTGGCTCTGAATTTATCCATGACAGTAGCAACTTCTTCGTCTTGAGTATCCTTGCCAATGATAAAGTTGGAAATCCCCATGTCATCCAGAAGTTTGACCGTAACTTCGCCTTGATAGATGTGCTGGGGCTCATCCTTAACACCCGGCTCACCACGCCAACCGACGATAAATACCATTGGGATTGCATATACTTTATCATTCAAAAGGGAGGCAACAGGATTAATGATGTTGCCTTCTCCGCTGTTTTGCATATACACAACAGGAATTTTTCCTGTAGCCAAATGATATCCGGCAGCCAAAGCAGTGCAGTTTCCCTCATTTGCAGCAATCACATGATGATTACGGTCAATGCCATAAGTCTTCATTAGATAGTTGCAAAGAGCCTTCAGCTGGGAATCAGGAACTCCTGTATAAAAGTCTGCCCCAACAATGTCGACAAGTTTTTCAACCCTCATGTAATGTCTCCAAATTTCTACAGGGTATCAATCAGAGAGATAATATCCTTAATTGGCATCAGCCTGTCATCTACTTCCTTTGCTCTGTGGTAACGAAGGATATCCTTAGCAGTCTCTTCCATTGCAGGGAATGCACTTCTTGTCAATTGGTTTGCATAAATGACAATATTTGCACCATGGGAACCAAGCTCCTCTTCAGTAATAATATTGAAGGAAGAAGGGACGACAACAATAGGTGTTGTCTTGTTCTTTTCCCTGAATTTGTCACAGAACTCAAGAATTTCTGCAGGATCCTTTCTACGGCTGTGAATCATGATGCCGTCGGCACCTGCCTCAACAAAGGCAAAAGCACGGGTCAGGGCATCCTCCATTCCACGCTCAAGGATGAGGCTTTCGATTCTTGCTATAATCATAAAGTCATCCGTGAGTTGGACTTTCTTACCCGCACGAATCTTTGTTGAAAAATTCTCTATGGTATCCTGTGTTTGGGCAACTTCCGTTCCAAAAAGGCTATTCTTTTTCAAACCGGTTTTGTCCTCAATAATGATAGCTGAGACGCCCATCCTTTCAAGGGACCTGACGGTATAAACGAAGTGCTCAGTAAGTCCACCTGTATCTCCATCAAAGATTATTGGCTTTGTAGTTACTTCCGTAACGTCATCAATAGTACGGAATCGACTTGTCATATCAACGAGTTCTATGTCTGGCTTTCCCTTAGCTGTAGAATCGCAGAGAGAAGAGATCCACATGGCATCAAACTGATCGAGCCTACCCTCATGTTCAACGACGGTTTTCTCAGCAATGAGCCCTGTCAGCCCACTATGTACTTCAATGGCTTTTACAATTGGTCTTATTCCAAGAAGCTGTCTGAGCCTCTTCCTTCGAAATTCAGGCATCGCCAGTTTTTCTTTGATTTTGTCATCGATACGTTTAACGTTCTCGTTGTAAGTGTAAGGAACATCGATTATTTGTCCTCCATATGGAGCAAGAAGCTTTTCAACATTGTCTCGGATAGCCCTTGTTGGACCCGACTTCCAGTTGTCTCCATGAATTACATAATCAGGGTGGAGTTCAGCGACTATCTCATCATACATGATAGTCTTCTGGCAGATAACTTTACTAACACCTGGAATATTCCTAACCAGTTCCATCCTTTCCTCAAAGGAAATGGTAGGAAAGCGGTCAAACTTAACCAGTGCAGCATCAGAAAGGACACCAACAATTACTTCGCCGTATTTCTCTGCTTCGTTGATGATATTCAGATGCCCTTCATGGATGACATCCGTTGTAAAACATGTATAGACAGTCTTCATGTCGTTCCCTCATTTATTCTTTTCAATAATCTCTTTAACAAGGAAATCCGCAGTCTTATCAATCTCTTCGAAAGGAACGTCTTTCACAAGATTAACACTGAAAGCATTCTTCACCTTGGCTAGCAGTTCATCAGTATAGGTGAGGACACCATTCTGTACATTCTCGATACCATCTAAATAGATAGACTCTCGGTTTTTCTTCCTCATCTCGTCCAGAGAAAAGCAAAATTCATCTATGTAGGCTTCAGGAAACGCCCCAGAACCATCAATGATAACGGGATAACCACCAATCTCACCAAAAACACCAGGACAATGGAGATTTACCTTTCCGCCTTCTCTGACAGATTTTAGGAGTGCCTGGATGATTTCGAAGTTGCTGGATGCATTCATCATATTCCTTTTGGCATCTACGGGCATTGGAATACCACAGGAAGCGATGATTCTGTCGATACAAATCTCAAGAGGTTCGCCTTTATACTTCAAGTCAATTAGCATCTCAGTTCCTTCGGTATTTCCTTCCTTGCTGATGCAGACATCATGGAAGTGCGATACTGCAAATGTGATATCAATATTCCAGTAGTCGCTGATTTGAAGGAGTTGTCCCGCGGCAAGCTTGAACCGATAAATCAGATGGTTGATGTTGCCTGAACCGAAGTCAGGATAGGCCTTGCCTGCACTTTTAAGCCATGGGATGACAGCATCAGAATAAGATGCATTAATAACTATAGCATTGGATTCTTTTTCTTCATAGGCCTGCATAATGTTTCTCACATACTTTATCGAGAGCGGACTCCAGATTCCATAGGCCCGGATACTGTTCCATGAGATACTTCCATACTTCAGACCGGAATAAGCCCTGCTTGTGTTGACGATGATGTCCGGTTGGAAGTTTTCTATTGCACGTGAAATGGACTTCACGTCATTCAGATCCACATCCCCAATAACAGTGATGGAAGTCCTATTTTGCCCTCTGATAAGAGAGGCAACCCTTACAATATTCGCATCAGACTCCAGTTTTACTGAGTTTCTTCCCACAACCGCAATCTCAATCCCCTCATCCCTTGTTGACATGAGATAGTCGAGGAGATAGTTTCCGACACTACCCAGCCCCACAATCATAATACGAATCTTACGTTCCTCCGAAGCCATCTTCAGAAGATTCAGTTTTTCATTAATTGTTTTCAATCTGCTTTCCTTTTCTTAGGCTGTTGATAAAATCATCTACAGTATTACAGTTTATCCATTCCTTGAAACAAACCAACCTAAAGTCGTCCTGCGCCAAGGTGTTAAAGTATCTTTCCACAAACACAAGGTTTGTTCCCTGCCAATCGAAATTTGTCATCCCTGTACAAATTCTATCAACGACCTTCTTGTCCGTAAACTTCCAAACCTGACCGGAATTATAGATGGAAATGAATGGCTCATTGATAAAGAGTGTATCATGACCAGTGTCATAAATGTATCGGATGGTATTGTTCTTGTTGAAATAGAAAGCAACAGCCTTGTTCGCAAGAATTGGATCTCGATTCAGGGAAACAACGCTCTTTTTGGAAGTGCAAATGTCCACGAACGTTTCGGAGTCCAGAAATAGGTCCCCTTCCGCAAAGACGACTTCATCAGCACACAACTTCTGGGCTTCTTTAATACCATAAAAGAGACTATATCCGGAACCATACTCTTTAAAATATGGGTTTTCGACGAAGACCATCCTTTTTTTATATTCTGGGAATCTGCTCTCGACCGTGGTTTTCAGCTCTTCATAGCGGTAGCCACCAACAATGATGTATCTGTCGAATTCGAAAGGTTGGTGAAATATTCGATAAAGGAGAGACTCCTCAAAGCTATTCTGGAAATAAAGGCACTTGATTGTCTCTTCTCCGACAGAACGGCTAAACCTAGTAGAACATCCGGCGACCGTAACAATTAGGACCTTCATCTTTTAATTTCTCCGATGCATTCCCCTATCCCTCTCTCCAATGAAACCACGGGTTCCCAATTGGTGCGAGTTCTAATTTTTTCGGTGTTCAGAAGTCTTCTTTCCGGGTCTGATTCACGATAGCCCTCAAAGACTATCTGAGGGTCCTTAATGCCGAGTTTCTCAGCACAAAGATAAACAAGGTCAACAATGGTAATCTCTTCGTCGGTAGCAACGTTATACACAGTACCATCCAGAGCCTCCGGGGTCTCTGCAAGAGCAATGACTGCAGAGCAACTGTCAAAATTATGGAGAAAGGTCCTTCGATTCTTTTTGCTATTTTCCAAAAGGACAACTTTTCCATCTTTTACAAGTGAAAACAAGATGTGAGGAATAATGTGTTTAGGATAAAGCTCATTCTTGCTGTAAACATTAGCAAAGCGAATAGAGCACCCCCTAATCTTGCCTTCATTGACGGCATCTTTCATGAAGAACTCGGTCAAGAGCTTTCCTGTTGCATAACTTGTTCTTTGACTATGCTCGGCATCAGCCATGGTGATGAAGTCAGATTCCTTCACGCCGTCTTCGGCCCAAGACTGCATGGAATATACTTCTGAAGTAGAGCAGTTGATGAAAGATTCCGCACCAACTTCAATCGCCTGATTCAAGAAGGTCCTCATTCCAAAAACATTGGTGTCAAAGGTTCTGTTAACATGATAGAAGTGCTCTGTGTGGACGACTGCAGCACAGTTGATATAGATAATCTGCCCAAAACTCTCCTTTCTGGACAAAACCTCATCTTTTAAACTGTCCATCTGAAAATTATTATTGATATCATATTCGTGGAACACAAATAAGGGATTAGAAAGAATATCCTCGACCGTGCGAATTGAAGATGCAAAGAAATTGTCAAATCCTAAAACAAAATCACCTTTGGCAGTCAATTGCCTAGCCAATTCGTTTCCAGTCATTCCAGTGACACCGCTAATTACATACATATTGCTCATCAAACACCAACCTCCAACCTTGTTTTATAGAAAGAATCAACTTCGTTTGAAAAAGCTTCCTGCTCTTCCTTGATATTATAGGGAACACATCGCATTATCACTTCTCCTGTGTCAAAGTCTAGAACAGAATACTGAGCATTGGAACAAATATTCCTTGGTTGTCCAACAGACCCTGGATTAATAAAAACTGTTTTTCTTCGGTTTCTCGTAACAGGATTATCCACTTTAGAAAACATTGAGAAATAATGGGGATAGTGAGAATGACCGGAAAACACATAGTCATATTTACTATACTCTAATAAATCGTCGCCAGGCATTATAGATTTCCAATACCGGTCTCTAAGACTTCCATGAACAACAAGACATTTGCAACCTTTCATTTCTATTTGTTCCATTCCCTCATTGTTCATTTCTTTTTTTATGAAGTTCCAGGAGTTTTCATCAAGAGTTTCTTTTGTATGCTTTGCAGAAAGAATTCCTCTTTCAGAAGAAAACCTTGAATAATCATCATTTAGGATAGCGTACTCATGATTACCAATGATGTTACAAAGAATAGGAATTTTTATATTTTGAAAGGAACAAATCACTTCATTTGAATGAGGACCATAGTCCACAAGATCGCCCAGAAGAACAATCCCTTCTAGAGCAAAGATTCTTAATGACTTGAAAACAGCTTCAAGTGCGGCTAGGTTACCATGGATATCGGATAATATTGCAATTGTCATTTTAAGAAATTTACCAAGAAAATTATACTATTTCAAGAATCATAATATTTTCACAACCAGAATAGACGTTCCTGTTTTGCAGGGCCTCGGAGTGTTATCAAAGTTGCCAATATTAATAATTCATCGAAATGACCCCATTCATGCAATTATCTTAAGCGTTTTATTGTTTGGGCTAAATAAGCCCTTATGTTCAAATCACTTTCTGATAGATTTTGAACAGCAAACTGGAAAATATATCTGTACACTTCATTGACAGTAATCTTCAAAGCATTAGCCATCTCCGTAGCTGCTGACTCTGCAACATCCTTGCACTTGCTACGAATGGTACTCCTACGCTCAATAAATGAGTTGTAAGCTGTTTGGCTTTGGAATTCCGGAAAAGCAGCTTTATATGTACCCAAGTCTACAGCATCAGTCAGAGTATAACTTAGCTGTTGATTGCTATAATGCAACCTCATAGAAGCTAATAATTCCCTTTTCTTATTTTCTAGTGTTTCAAAAAGAAATACTTCTGGTGTATACGGAAGGAACTTTAAGTACCGACAATTATTCGTATATTGATCTATTAACTTCCTATTACCGTATTGTGGATATGGAATGATATCAGTTTCCACGTCTTTGTCCATAAAAGCAGTTACAAATACATTTTGATAAAACACATAGTTAACCGCTTCACAGTAAAAGTTAATAACATTCCTATAGCCACCAATCGCCAATACACGTATGTCTAGATATGAGTATTGTGATTCAAGAGAAATATATTTTTGCTTCAGCTCTTTGAATAACGCTTTGGCCATTTCATCTTCAACTAACACCACGATATCCGGCATGGTATCTTCACGCATTCCAATAGCTCCAATAGCTTTTGCTGGCGGACAGGAATACAAAACATCGATTTTGCCATCTGCAACATCTTCAAGCAATATCACAGACTTTTCGCTTCTAATGATACTAGCTGAATGTGTGGTAATCAAAATGGTCAAGCCTTTTTTTCTTGCCATCTCCTTCAGACAAGTTAGCAAACGCACCTGTGCCGATGGATGTAAAGCCAATTCAAGTTCATCTATCAATACCAGCGATCCATCTGTAACAATATGAATATCATAAAGCAAGTTCAACAGAACAATTTCACCAAAGCTGAAGTTTCTCTCAGTATAATACTTATCTGATCCAAGAGGTATGGCATAAGCAATACATCTTCTTTCAGATTCAACATTTGTTTTTGCCCTTCCTCGATATAACGGACCTGTAGTTATTCGTATCATCTGTGAAAACTTTTCAGTTCCAAGAATTTCATTCAGCTTTTGATTAAGCCATGTATCATCTTGATTGCTTCTTCGTGGATTAATATCAGTTTGTGTAAATAAGCGCTCATCCTTTGTTGTAATATTCTTTACTTCCGGGTAACCCATTAATGAAAAAACTTTTCCTTGCTTTGATGGGAGCCATTTCCCACTTGGATGCTTTGAATATCTTACTGATGAATCATCTACTTCGTACTCAATGTATCCACTGAAGCAATCGAGTTTATTATTCCCTTGAGTTGTTGGAAATCCCATTCGGAAAGCATTTCTATTACATATTCTGCTTAAACAGGTAAACAATGTAGTTTTTCCGCTTCCGTTTTTGCCGGTTACAACATAAAGTCCTGGAGAAGGAATTTCAAATTCCATATACGGTATGTTCTTTATATGATCAATTATTACTTTTTATTCATATTCACATTCCTATCGTCCAGGCTTTTGGAATTGACGCAGAGGATGATTCAGATGAGGATTCGGACTCTGAGAAACTCCTTTCCTGACATGCACGACCTCTTCGTGCTACAATTTGCGCGAAATTATCGGTTATCTCCCTCCCCATCTAAATCATTAGCCCTTTCTTATTCCGGTACAGACTAGACTTTTTCAAAGAAGGTGTCCGGATGGGAAGGATCAAAGATCTCGTTACAGGTCATAACGGTAACCAGGTTCTCGGTTTCGGATAGGTTAATGATGTTGTGTGTCCAACCGGGTATCATGTACACCGCCTGAATTTTGTCACCCGAGACTTCGAACTCCACCGTCTCTCCGGTGTTGATGTTCCGTTCCTGAATAAGGCCGTGACCGGCAACCACAATGAAGAGTTCCCACTTGCTGTTGTGCCAGTGCTGGCCTTTGGTAATGCCGGGCTTGGAAATGTTAATTGAAACTTGTCCACAGTCCTGGGTATGTACCAGTTCAGTAAAAGAACCGCGATCATCGCAATTCATTCGAAGGTCATAACTGAACTTCCCGGCTGGAAGGTATGTTAAATACAACGAGAACAGTTTCTTTGCAAAGGAGTTTGCGGGCATCTTGGGCATCATGAGTGTAACAGGCTGTGCCTTGAACGACTCCAGAAGGTCCACTATCTCTCCAAGTGTGACCTTGTGTATTACCGGAACGCAACAGTACCTGCCATTAGGGGTCAAAACTGTATTAACACCGTCAAACTCGCAGTGCTGCTCCTTCCCCTCCAACAGGTCGAACATGCCCTCAACGAGGTCGTCTATGTACAGAACCTCAAGTTCGGTTGAGCGGTCATTAACAGTGTACGGCTGATCGTTTGCAACGGCCCAACAGAAGGTGGAAATGGCACTGTTGTACTTGGGTCTTGAGTGTCCCATCAGGTTCACAAAACGGTAGACGGCAACCTTGGTACCGGTCTCGGCAGCATACTGAAAGAACAGCTCTTCACCGGCCTTCTTGCTTCTTCCGTACTCAGAATTACCAAAGCGACCGGCCAGTGTGGCCTGTACAGAGGAGGAAAGCATGATGGTTGCTTTGTTGTTGTGCTTTTTAAGCGTATCGAGCAACACAGAAGCAAAACCGAAGTTTCCCTTCATAAAGTCTTCGGGGTTCTGGGGGCGGTTGACTCCGGCCAGGTTAAACACAAAGTCCGCTTTTGCACAGTACTCATCCAACTCTTCACAAGAGGAATCAATGTCATACTCGTACACAGAATCAACGAAAATACCGGGTCGGGTCTTGTTTTTTCCATCTCTTATGTTCTTCAGATTGTTACAAAGGGCGGTTCCTACCATGCCCTTTGCACCGGTGACCAGTATGTTCATTCCTTCCTCCACACAAAGCGGTTGACCACGTTTACATAGCCCTGAATAATGCGCACCACCTTCATGGAGACGTTCTGGTCCGTGTAGTCGGGACAGGGCTTGCCAAAGACACCATTGCACTTCATCTCAATGGCCATTTCGGTGGCATTGAGCAGTTCTTTGGTGGTAATGCCGGCCAGGATGAAGTCCCCGGCCTCCAGGGCCTCGGGCCTTTCGGTCGAGGTTCGAATACACACAGCTGCAATTGGGTGTCCGATAGACAGGTAGAACGATGACTCTTCTGGAAGTGTCCCGCTGTCAGAGACTATGGCTAATGCGTTCATCTGAAGGCAATTGTAGTCATTAAATCCAAGTGGTTCGTTTACACGAACCCTCTTGTCCAGTACAAAGCCACTTTGTTCAAGGCGGTGACGGCTTCTTGGGTGGCATGAGTACAGTATGGGCATATCGTACTTCTGGGCCAGGGCGTTGATGGCGTTGAACAGGCTCAGAAAGTTCTTTTCGGTGTCAATGTTCTCCTCCCTGTGAGCAGAAAGAAGAATATAGTGGTCCTTTTCCAGCCCCAGGCGTTCAAGAACGTCACTCTTTTCAATCTTATCTAGGTTACCCTGAAGAACCTCAGCCATGGGAGAACCGGTGACGTAGGTGCGTTCCTTTGGTAGTCCTGTGTCGGCCAGGTACTTACGGGCAAACTCCGAGTAGGCCAAATTTACATCAGAAATCACGTCCACTATTCTTCGGTTGGTCTCCTCGGGCAGGCACTCGTCCTTGCAACGGTTTCCGGCCTCCATGTGGAACAGTGGAATGTGGAGTCTCTTTGCAGAGATTGCCGACAGGCAACTGTTGGTGTCGCCAAGGACCAGATAGGCATCCGGGCGAAGGAAACTAAGAAGTTCATAACTACGACCTAAGATGTTCCCACACGTTACTCCAAGGCTATCCCCTACTACGGGTACCAGAATGTCGGGACCAAACTCACCCTGCCTATTTTTCAGTTCAAAGTCCTCCCAGAAAACAGTTGAGAGGTTCTTGTCCCAGTTCTGGTTATAGTAGATTACGCAGGTGTCAAAGTACTCACAGCACCTCTTGATTACGGCAGCCAGCCTTATGATTTCAGGTCGGGTTCCCAGTCCAATGGCCAGTTTAATCTTTCCGTTTTCCTTCCAGACAAACTCCATTTTTATTCCTCCGCCAGTCTTTCTTGAATGTAGGAAAGTTTAGCTATTGTTTCTTTGGTTTCCTGAAGGTTCAGTCTTTTGGTGTTGTTACTGTTGAACTCGGTGAGGGTGTTTCTCTTAACATTGCCGTCCTTGAAGTACTTGTCATAATTCAGGCCTCTGTTGTCGGCCGGTACGCGGTAGAAATCACCCATGTCAATTGCCTTGGAACACTCTTCGTTGGTTAGCAGGGTTTCGTACATCTTCTCACCGTGTCTGATTCCAATCACCTTAATGTCTTCTTTCTTTCCGCCAAAGAGTTCACACACTGCTTCGGCCTGGGTCTGTATGGTACATGCCGGTGCCTTCATTATCAGAAGGTCTCCGTTCTCACCCTTCTCGAAGGCAAAGAGCACTAGGTCCACAGCCTCCTCCAAAGACATAATGAATCTTGTCATAGAAGGTTCTGTAACAGTTATTGGATTACCGGCCTTAATCTGATCAATCCAAAGGGGAATTACAGATCCGCGGGAACACATTACATTGCCGTAGCGTGTGCAACAGATTTTGGTCTTACCACTATTACGACTTTTTGCAACTGCTACTTTTTCCTCAATTGCCTTTGTAATTCCCATGGCGTTGATTGGGTAGGCAGCCTTGTCGGTAGACAGGCAAATTACCGCATCTACACCTTCCTCGATTGCAGCGGTAAGTACGTTGTCGGTTCCCATGACGTTGGTCTTTACAGCTTCCATTGGGAAGAACTCACAGGATGGTACCTGCTTGAGTGCCGCTGCATGGAATATGTAGTTTACCCCCCTCATGGCGCTTCTTACAGACTGGAGTTCCCTCACATCGCCAATGTAGAACTTAATCTTCTCGGCGTACTGTGGGTACTTGGCTTGGTATTCATGGCGCATATCGTCCTGCTTCTTCTCATCACGGGAAAAAATCCGGATTTCGCCAATATCACTTGCGAGGAAGCGGTAGAGCACTGCATTACCGAACGAACCGGTTCCACCAGTAATCATCAAGATTTTATCTTTAAATAAGCCCATCTCTTTCATATCAAATTTTCCTCTATATCATAATGTTGTAAACTAATCTATGTTTTCATTTTATAAACATAATTTTTAATCTTAATGCAATTTCGCTTTTTGCATAGCTGAAATCAATCCAAAAAGCTTTGATAAAAAAAATAGCGCCACCAAAAATTTGTTTATTTTTCATCCTAGAAACAGCTTCTTGAATACATTCATTCACTTTCCTGTAATTGGCCTCCACGCTTTCTCCCGAATGCTTTAATAAATATTCCTTGTAGTTCTCCTCACAATAAGAATCCTCCAATGTGCCTTTCTTATTTCTTTCCTTAAACAGTTTTTGTATGTAATAATAATCATTTCTAGTTGAAGACACACTTCTGTTTGATCTACTTCCATCACTCACTCTATACGACAATAAAAACTCATTGTCTAAACCAAATTTACACCCAGAAGATAATAATCTTAAGATAAAATCATAATCCTCACATGTATTGAAATGTCGATACCCCCCTATCGCCATTATCTTCTCTTTTTTTATCAACAAAGTGGAATTAACTAAGTAATTACTATATTTCAAAAGTGTATTAATATCCTTTTTTATTATTTCTGATTCACCCGTTCTATTACTATTTTCATCAACAATATAATATAAACTCCCAACGCAATCGCATTTGTTATTGCACATAAATTGATATTCTGTTTCAAGTCTATTAGGTAATGCTATATCATCGCTGTCCATCAAAGCAATATGCGTTCCTACAGATTTCATAATTCCACGATTTCTACTATTGCTTGGGCCTTCATTCTTTTCGTTAAACAATAACTTAATTCTTTTATCACTTGATTCTGCTCTAATTAAAAAGTCCTTAATTTCGCTATCCAATCTTGGGTTATCTATAACAATTATTAACTCTAAATCCTTATATGTCTGTTCAATTATAGATTGTATGGATTCTTTTATCCATTTCAATTTTTCTTTATATACACACATTATTACAGAGATCAATCCTACCCCCTCCTTAATCCACTGAAGATTTGTAGAAGAACTACCTTAATACAATTGACTTAATATAATTCTTTATAAAAAGATATTTATTTTTTGAGATAGTAAATATAGTTCTTTTAGGCTTTTCAGGATTGTATTTTAACCAATCATCAATCACACCACGGGTTTCTAAATCCGCTTCAAAACCATATTGTTTCAATAATCTAGAAACAGTACAACCTACCCATTTTCCACGATGTATTGCTCCTCCGCGTTTTATATCGTATTTAAAGATATCATGTGTATTGGTAGCTTTCGCATAAAACTCTTTTGGAGAATGCCATGTTCTTATACTTCCAAAAAATTCCCATTCCCAAGGATTATCATTAATATCTGTATATTTCAACAACGTTTCTTTCCTGTATAGAGTTGGGGAAGCATTTAAAGTATAATGAACCTTCTTTTTTCTAAGAACGAAACCATACTTACCACTATAATCATCCTCCCCCACATCATATATTGATGTGAGCGAAAGAGCTGCAATGTTTTTGTTTTTATCCATCCAGTCAATTATCTTCGTAATCCTTTCATCATCAACTGGTTCTTCGAAGAAAAAATCCTCTAATAGAAACAATATAATTTCACTGTCTATTCGATTTACACAATCGATCAGTCTTTTTCCCCAACCAATATTTTGTTTTGAAGAAATAACACTGAGAACTTCTATATCAAAAAATGTATCTTCATAATTTTTGTGTTCAGTATTTAAATATATTTTATATTTCTTACAATCGGGCCATGTTTTTTCAAGAATCCTAAAAAAAAGAGGCCATACATCACTATATGAATCACACGTATTGACCAAAATTGATATTCTATCCACTTTCATTTCCCCTAGGATATATTCTTTTTATTAAAAACTACTATTGATGTAAACACAGCATACACCATTTGTCCCATGATGTAATTAATAACCGCTCCATTAAATCCAAATGATTTGACTAAGAAAAACCCAACAGTCGCCATTAATAACCCGGGAATAATTGTTGACATTAATAGTTTTTTTGTTTCATTTCGCCTAAAAATTTCTATTGTAGACAACATAGAAAGCACATATAAGCATGCCGAAATCGTTGTGTATGGCAAATAATCTACAACTGGCAAATATTTAGAGTTTGTAAGAATTAAAATTATATATTTGCCAAAGATGACAACAAATACAACATAGAATAATTCCAGAATTCCAACTGCACCCATGTATTTTAATAATTTAGCCCTTGAAAACGATTGATTTTTTTCAAAGACTATTGGTGTTATATAAGCATTAAAGATTGTGTAAATAGCACTAGGCACAAAATACGATAAGGATGTTAAAACAGAATACATGGCAACTGCGTTTAGGTCCAAAAAAGCATCTAGATACCATCTGCTTATCATATTTTGCATCCACCCGAAAATAGCCCAAGTCATTAATGGCAAACTAAATTTAAGAATCTTGTTGAATAGAACCTTCCCATTTTCATCTAGTCTTAATTTAGATAGCATGTGAAAATACAGTTGTTGATAAATGATAATACATACGTTGCTTAGTCCAAGCACTAGTAAAACGTTGAAAATCGTAAATGCATTAATCCTATATAACACAAACAACAATACGCATCTTGAAACTAACTCAAACAAACGAATATTAAATACTCGAATTCTATTTCTATAAGCGTTATCTATCAATATAAAAATGTTTTTGAAGATTTCTGAAGATGTATAAAACATAAATACAATAAAACAACCACTGGCAAAAAAATTCTCTTCTTGTATCAAGTATACACTGCCTAGTAATATGGTATACAGGAAAAACCCCACCCCATATACTAAAGAAATCAAATTATATAAGCTTCGATCTTGGTTATTACTTTTACACTCTGCAGCTACTCTATTTACACCTTGATCAAATGCAGTAAATGGCAACATCGAGATTAATGTATATATAGATAGAATCAACGCCCACTTACCATATATATCTGTCGAAAAAAAAGAGGTAAATATCTTGTTTTGCAGAACTGACTCCAAAATATATATGATTTGTGCCAAGCTCGTGAAAATCATTTCTTTTTGGTTAGTTTTATATATTTCTTTAATAGTCTTTTTATTCATAATCTAAATAATTACCGTTTCCGTCCTTTGGATAACTCTTTCTAACTACAAAGAAAATGATAAGAATATATACTGGGAAATATCTGATTTTCGCAAAGAAACCCGTAAAACCCATCCATAGAGGAGTTGACACCAGACTAAATACAGTAGCAACGTATAGATACTTAAATCTATTATGATATTTTAATTTTTCGATAAACTTATATAGTTTTCCAATAAATACTATAATTATCAAGCCTATATATCCAAAGTTCATTATTAACTCACCAGGAATTGTTACAGCATCCATTGTGGTATTAGGGCTTCCCATTGCCGTTGTTAAGATAACAATTCCATATAAGGCTGGTTTTCCTACCCATATGCTTCTTGGGATAAAAGGATAAATCAACATTTCAATAATTGATTGCCCCCAAAATAAATTATTACCTGCATTAACGTACTCTATACATCTTGAAAGGGCACTCAGCGAATTGCCAAGAGTATCTGTAAGCATTTCCGAAATGCTAGTCAGTAAAGGTATACTGTCATTTCCCCATGCTTGAGCCGAAAGACTATTTCTTATTGCGCCAAAAATCAAGAATCCAAACACTCCAAAATACCCTATTGTTTTCATCTTGTGTTTTATAGCATTTGGCATTACACCCATTTTCTCAAAATATGACAATTGAATAGATGCAATAATCGTACACATAAGTTCTATGATTGACCCTCTGTACATAGTTGTTAACGCAACAGCTAAACTTATAACAGGAGAAGTATATTTCCAGAATAACCTATGTCTTAGTTTATCATTATTAATA
This sequence comes from Spirochaetota bacterium, assembly GCA_023401595.1. Lineage (GTDB taxonomy): Bacteria > Spirochaetota > Spirochaetia > Sphaerochaetales > Sphaerochaetaceae > Spiro-02. Next base: position 63,119 of record JAEXDQ010000043.1, on the reverse strand, counting down.
AAACCTATTGATATGATAACAAGCATTGAAGTGAATGAAAATTCAGACATAAATCTAACAAGAGATTTAATTGCTGAATCATATTGTATAGATACTGCATAAACTCTTTTAAACTTATAATTTATAAAATTATCTAAACTTCCGCAATAAGAATACTCATTATAAAGATTTAATAACACAACTAACAAAACAACTACAAATACTATTTGTAATCTTTTTTCATTGATATAATATTCTTCATTGCTAGTTCTAAAGCAATAGTGTGGTTTTGCATAAAAGCCAAGCAAGAATAGAAAAATACTAATGCTATATATTATTAACGCCAAGAAATACGTATTATCTGCGATTTTGAAATAATGATAATTTAGATACTTTCCAGTAATTACGCCAATTGCACCAGGCATATAAACATCGACAATAACAAATAAAGCCATTAATGTCAAAAAAGATATATATCTACCTGCCATAAATGATTTTAGAAGATACCACGCTAACATAGTTATGGCAATTATTGCAAGAATAAATTGTAATGCACTTATCATTTCAAGCCTCAATAAAGTTGCAAATTTCTATTCTAACTTAGACTACAAATAGGCATTTTTAATTAAAAATCTAACCTACTTAAATAATCACTTGTTTTATTTTTAATTTCATTAAATCTATTTTCTAGTGCATACACAAGTTCACTAATGTCTTCGAATGGAATATCCACACCTATTTTTAACGGATTTAATTCGTTAATATCGTTTACCAAATCAAAAACAGCTATAGGGTTGTCTTTTTTGAAATTACCTGAGATATTGCAAATATAACTAACGACATATTTATTATTTCTTGCTGACATCCATACATCTCTATTAATCATATCCGGAACACCCGGTCCCATATACTCTGTAATTATATAATCTCGTCCACTTGTATTATTTCTCATATCAATCCCCTTGTATTTATCTGGGACTTTTAGTTTTGCTTCTTTCAATAGTGTTTTTAACGTATCCTCCGCAGAAAAAAGAGCATCTGTTTTAATTGGATTATTACAATCAGGAGTCCAAATTATGAGAGGAGTCTGATAATTTTCGTTATAAAAATTGTTTACAACGCTTGATCTCAACGGAAAGTTAGTGTAAGAAGACCCATGATCTGCGGTTAATACAACCATTGTATTATCTAGTAGTTTTCTAACCTTCAATCCGTCAAAAAGATGTTTCACACAATAATCAATATACCTAAGTGACAATTGATATGACAAGTTTCCCTTAAACTTTTTTCCACAATTATCTACCAATGGTTTTAAATAACCTAATTCATCAGCAATTTGTTCTTTTGATTCAATATCATAAGTGAAATAAGATATATAATTATGTGGATCCTCAACATGTAATGACATATAGAAGGGACGATTGTTGTTTACTCTTTTATCGATTAACTTTAAAATAGTATCTATCTGCGTAAATGCTGACGCGCTATATTGCCATCCATTTTTCTTAGATAAGTGTTCCATATATTCCTGTTGAAACAAATTTAACAGATAATTAATAATGTACCTTTTTGAATTTTTTGCCTGTTTCCAGTCAAACTTATTGTTTTTAATATTTCTACTTTTTTGATTTCTTTTTATGCTACCAAAAAATTTTGGGTTATGTTTATAAATATTATTGATAAACGCCTTATTTATTTTACTATCAATAGTATAATCATTAATAGTTGCAAGAACATGTTCCATCCCTTGCATCAAGATTTGATCTACATAAGTTTTCTTATTTTTTATATAGAATGAATATTCCTCAACCAGTTTCTTTTTTCCAATATATTCTTGTGAATTCATTTTATAATCTTTAACGATTAAAGAAGAATCACTATCTTTCTCAATATCCTCATAAAAACTAAGCCAACAGTCAAACATTAAGTCAACATGTTTAATAAGCAATTTATACTCACTATCAGTAAGTTCTCTAGTTTTTTTCAAATCAGCATAGTAATTAAATTTGCCGCCCCATTCACTTTTATACTCGAATCCACCGGTGTAGATACTATGATTAATATATTTTTTTACATTAGGACCAATAAGATAATATGGATAATATAATCCATAAGTTTCATATCCATTCTCATAAAAAGTTTTAAAATGATTTTCTGCAGGCGTATTAATACCAAAATAATAGCCATAATCATCTAATGTCCTATTCCCGCAATATAAACCTCTAGTTGCGGCATCTGTATAAGGACCATATGAATAAACATGTGTAGAATACAAACCCTGTGAAGCAATTTCATCAATAAACGGAGTAGAACTAACTTCCGTCCTATTATCCCCCAAACACTCACTGTATACCGAATCTATTAATAGAAGAATAACGTTTTTCATAATTAACACCTTGAAAGAATCTTTATTCTAAAGTGAATTATACAATTTTAAATACGAACTTATAGAATAATTTTTATCGAATTCTTTGTATTCCTTGTTAATTTTTGTAATTCTACTTTTTATCGCCACAACAACAGCATTTACATCACCTTTCCCAATAACAACCCCGTTTGAATTATCAATACTTTCCTTACTTCCTCCAGCATCATACGTTATTACGGGAGTACCACAGCATATTGACTCCAAATTCACTGTTGGATAGTTTTCTGTTTTAGAAAGGTTCAACATGTAATCAGCTGAACTATAGATTTCCACCAACTCACTTGTACTATTTGTTCTAGTAATACCAATAATATTATTAGGTAACTCTTTTTTCTGAACTTCAGTCAATCCAACCAAAACTACTTGATATTCATTTCCTAATAACTGAGAAATTTTTATAAAATCAGAATATCCTTTATTTTCATCCCAAGAAGTTGCTACTCCTAGTAGCATTATCTTGTCTTCTATATTGTTTTTATATTTAAAATTACTCGAAATTGGCGAAAATACAGTAGTATCAATTCCATTATGTATTACATAAGCCGGATAATCCATTAAAAAGGATTTCTCAACTAATGATTTCAACCAATTTGATGGAGTTATAACTGTTAGATTATTTATTCCAGTTAAAATGTTTTTTTTTCTATTCCAATTACTTTTTGAATTATCCAACAATGACATTGGGTATTCTTTTCTTAATGGACAATCATGACATTCTTTTTCCCACCTCTTACATTCAATAACATCACAATATGCTGTATGCCCTGTAAAAGCCCAACAATCATGTAGTGTCCAGATTATTTTCTTTCCACACGACCGCAAATAATCAAACAGCACTTCAATATTGATATAATAGCCGTGAATATTATGAAGATGAATTACATCTGGATCATATTCTTTAACCCATTCAATAAATCTTTCCGTTGCTTTTCTACTTCCAAAGCCCATTCCATCAAATAAACGTGCTTTTAATCCATGAAGTTTTACATCAAAATCAGTTCCTATTCTCACAGCATATTTTTGAAATTGTTCAGGAACTTCAAACCTACCATATGAAATTCTTACTTCATGCCCTTGCTCTTCTAAAGCAGTAGCAAGATCAGTACAAATTCTTCCGGTACTTCGAATTCCACAACACACATTAATCATAAGAACTTTCATCAAACAACTATCCTTTACTTAAAATAATCATCCATCTGATCCATCAGCATCTTCTTATTAAAATGTATCTCGAAGTACTCTCTACTACCCATTTCACCCACATCCGCTTTCACCACCTCTTTTATCTTCAAACTCAATTCATTAGCATTGCCTATCTTACTACAAACTCCACACCCATCTTCACTTATTACTCTCTCTGTTTCACCTTGCCCCGCTGCAATGACTAGCATGCCATAAGCCATATAACTTTGCAACTTTGCAGGTATTGTCATCGTTCAAAGCTATGCGTCTTGGACAGAAAAAAACGACGCATCACAAGCCGCCAACAACTCTGGAATTCTTTCCGCCGCCTGTCTTGGAACTATAACGAATTTATCTTTTGCATTTCTTTTCTGAACTTCACTATTAAATTCTTCCAGATGGATCTGCAATTCTTTACTTTTGCAAATATTGGAAACTTATTCGCTAGTTTAGCTAACACAGGATAGTTACTATCAAATGAAATATTATCATCAGTAGTATTCATGACACATGGATTTACAAATTTGATAACTCCTAACAATCTCACTTAGTTAAACGTTTTCTCAAGTTTTTCTATAAATCCATTTTTAGAGAAATATTTCTCATAATACTCTCGTCCATTCCGACCTAAACTTTTGCGTTTCTCTAACCGAACAAATTCTCTTACTATATTTTCTAATTTTGAAGCTTCCTCTGCTCCTACAACAAACCCACACTCTGACTCATCAACAATTTTCTGTGTTTCACCATCAATCGCACCTATAATTGTTTTACCAGCAGCCATATAACTCTGAACCTTTCCCGGAAGAGTCAAACTCAACACAGGATCTTTTTGCATAGTAACCAGCATAGCATCTGCCATTGAATAATATTTCGGCATTTCTTCTAAAGGTTTTCTGCCATAAAAACTAACTGGCAACCCTTCACTCATTGTCTTTAAGTTTTCTAGTTCAACACCATCACCAACAATATGCCAGCGAAGGTTCTTTATATCTTTACATTTCTTTGCAGCTTCTATTGCAGTTTTTACACTCTGCGCAATACCTACATTACCAGCAAACATCAAATCTATATATTCATCAGGTTCTTTTTTACATTCATCTGGATTGAACAAATTCTCTGCGTACTGAGGTAAGTAATCAACTTCTTTTATTCCAAATTCACCTTTAAAATATTCTGTGAAAGACCTAGAAGTTACTAGTACCTTATCCACATTCTTATAAATCTTTGCCGACTCATAATGAAAGAACTTATACATAAGTGATGACCTTCCTATTCCACCAGCAACCAAACTTTCCGGCCAAAGGTCTAGGCAATATAAAACACTCTTTACTTTGTGCTTTTTCGCATACTTAATTCCAGCCCTTGCCATCATTACTGGTGACAACTGATTGATAAACACAACATCGAACTTCTCTTTGAGAGAGTTAATGTACTTAGTTGATTTTGAAGGATAGGAGTAATAATTGAGGACACGATGAAGAGTTCCTGTCTTTCGGGGAAAAATCTTGCAGCGATGAACTTTAACACCATTTAGAATCTCATCACTCTTAGCTCCGTTCTCATAGCCTTTGTATATTTCACCCATAGGGTAGTTTGGTGTACCGGTTACTACTGTTACTTCGTGCCCCCTTTTCACAAACTCTTCACAGATGTCATTGAGTCGAAAAGGTTCCGGGTAATAATACTGACACACGACTAGTATCTTCATTTATTAGCAATTTCCTTATTCTTTTTCATCTCACCAGTTCTGCCCTCAACAACAGTATCATCTTTTCCAAATACATGAACGGAGCCAAGGAAGACTTTCATATCCACGCCAAAACTCAGCTTCTTGACATATTCCCCGTCGAGCTTGGCCTTTTCAGAAATCTCCAACTCGTCGCGGCCGTTAATTTGTGCCCATCCGGTAAGACCAGGTTTAATGTCATTAGCACCGAACTTGTCGCGCTCTGCTGTAAGCACATCCTGGTTCCACAACGCCGGTCTTGGACCAATAATGCTCATGTTTCCAATGAAGATATCCCAAATCTGGGGCAATTCATCTATGCTGTGAGCTCTAATAAACTTACCAACCTTTGTAATGTACTGGTCCGGATTTGAAAGCATATGCGTTGGAATGTCATGAGGAGTGGACATTTTCATAGACCTGAATTTATGCAGTTTGAAATAAGTTTTTCTTTTTCCGACACGTTTCTGCGTAAAGAATACAGGACCCGGATCGTCAATCTTGATGGCAATGGTAACAAGCAAAAAGACAGGAGACAAAAGCACAAGACCGACGAAAGAAAGGATAATGTCGAACAGCCGTTTGAAGAAGACGTTATAGACTCCTTTTTTCACCGGGGAGTCTCCCACCGCTTCAAGGTGCCCTCTTACCCCATCAGCATTTTCGTCGTCGTGTTGATCCTCTACAAAAATGACCTGTTTGCCCTCCATGGGATTTTTCTGGTCAGGAGCGTTTCCGTAAACCGAGCCTTTTTTCTTACAAAATGCAATAAAGGCGAGAAGTAAAAACACTCCACCAATTACCTCAAGTACTATCACAGAAACCTCCTGGGTTGTCTCTGTTCTGCGTTATTAAACTTTTTGTAGACGTCGCCAAAGCAACCCTTTACCCCGTCAGGAACTGTAGTATTGCCCGCTACGATGGCGTAACAGTCTACGTGGGCACCATCAACAAGTCTGGAGAAATGATTAACCACAACCCCAGACGAGATAATACAGCCGTCACCAATAACACAACTGGAATGGACAACAGCCATTGGCTCTACTATTGAACCCATCCCCATCTGCACCGAAGGCGAAACATATGACAAAGGAGAAACAAGGGTGACAAACTATTCTGCTATCAACAATGAAATAAAATACCAAGTTGTATATTTCTTACAGTCTCCTTTTCAATTTTTGTTCCAGAAGCCTATGAATTTCACTCTTTAGTTCTTCTTTTTTGAAAGTTGTATTTGTTTTAATTACTTACAATATATTGTTTTAATCTACCATACAATCTCTACTGTAAGCAGTTAAAAAAATCACGACCGACTTTTTCCCTCTTGTTCGGGGCCCCTCATTTCAGTGATAAAAACCAAAATTTTGAATTTAAGCAACTAAAAAATCCGTTTTTGTTTCTTCACACTGTAAAGACTTAAACCTAGGAATTAACAAATAAGCTATGAAACTGAAGCTAGTGAAGTTTGCTATAGAACCAACCATCTTCCCATGCCATACAGAACCAAAAGCATGTGCTGCATCATCGATAATTGCAATTCTTCCTATAGATTCTTGAATCTTATTTGAAGCATGAAACAGTGCTTTTTTCGACTCAACAATCTGAAACAACCTATCATAGTCGCAAGGGATTCCACCAAGATCAATTGGTATTATTACTTTAGTTCTTTCTATTATCGCAGCTTCAACTGCATTATAATCGATAAGAAAACTATTTTTCTTGCAATCAACGAGAACAAGCTTTGCTCCTACATGGCAAACAGGACTTGCTGAGGCAGTATAGGTGTAGGCGCAGGTGATTACTTCATCACTTGGCCCAATTCCTAAAACATGAAATACAAGCTCAAGTGCGGTAGTCGCTGAATTGAGGCAGACACATTTATTAACACCAATCCAAGAAGCTATCTCTTTTTCGAGTTTTTTTGTACGAGAACCGGTTGTAATCCACCCTGATCTCATAGCATTTGCTACTTTCTGTATTTTCGCTTCAGTGATGTCTGGTGGACTAAAAGAAATAATTCGCTTTTCATAATTTCCTTTTTTATGAAAACTGAGATAAGAACATGAAAAGTCTCTTAGCATTAGAATAAAAACGAAGGACTCAGCCTTACTGCTTATCCCTCTATTCCATCTTATCTTTACCCTATCAACAACATTCCTCTACGCACGTAAAAGAGAAAAACAATAACGTTGCTGCCATACTTTGTTGCCTTACATTCGCAGATTGTTCAAAGCACCTGTGAACAGTCATTGAACGGTTGTGCGTCAGAGGCATCCCCTCCCATCACCACACACACCTCTTCAAAGGCGGTATTGTCCCGTCTTTGAAAATCGGTCTTTCCCCCTTCATCCCCCGCCACGCCGAAACGATGTACGGATTCCTCTGGGTTCCTATGGCGTCCTCGGCAGTATTTCGGATAAGTCTCTGCTCATCCACAGCTACCGCCATCTATATACACAAAGGCGGCGGGGACGCCTCCGCCGTCAGGTAGTATGTAGCTCCGCGGTCTTACCCCGCAGGCTTGTCCTCCTTCACCAGATCCGCCAGTGGCGCAGGCCCCTGGTAGTGGAATTCCGGCACGACCTGCTGCACCTTCGCGATCAGCACCTCCACCGGATCCGTGTGGATCGTCTTCAGGTTCTCATCTACCCAAGCTTTGTCCAGCGTGCCCGTGACCTTCGCCTTGAACACCTTCTTGTTGTCGGTCGGAATCGTCAGATCCTTGTTCGCCAGCAACTCCTCGTACAGCTTCTCCCCCGGCCTCAGCCCGGTGACGATCACCTTGCTCCGCCCGTCTCCGAAGTAGTTAACCAGCTTCTGCGCGAAGTCGTAGATCCGCACAGGCTCGCCCATGTCCAGCACCATCACTTCGCCGCCCTTGGCCATCGCACCCGCAAGGAACACCAAGCTCACAGCCTCGGGAATCGTCATGAAGTACCGGATGATGTCCTTGTGGGTGACGGTCAGCGGAAGCCCCTCCCGTATCTGCTCCAGGAACAGTGGGAGCATGGAGCCGCGGCTGCCCAGCACGTTGCCGAAGCGCACGCACACGATCTCCGTCCGGGGGCATGTAAGCATGCTCGCCTCCAGCTCCACCACACGCTTTGTCGCGCCCATCACGTTCGTCGGGTTCACCGCCTTGTCGGTGGAGATAACGATCACCTTGCGGGCCTGATGCTTGACCGCGCTGGAAAGCACATTGTAGGAACCGGCTATGTTGGTACGTATTGCCTCTTCGGGGTAGTACTCCATCATGGGCACATGCTTGTAGGCAGCGGCATGGAAGACAATCTCCGGCTGGAAACGCTCGAATACGCGATCCACCTTGGCTTCGTTCTTGATATCGCAGCAGATGGGGAAAATATCGGAAGAGAACTCCTGCGTATAGTTGTGCAGGCGCAAGGACAGGTCATGCAATTCCGTCTCATCTACGTCCAGCAGCAGGAGCTGGGAGGGATGGAAAGAGAGCAACTGGCGGCAAATCTCGCTCCCGATGCTTCCCCCCGCCCCGGTGACCAAAACCCGCCGTCCGGACACCATTGCCTCGATCGGTCCGCGGTCTATCGATATCATCTGCCTACCGAGCAAATCCTCATAATTGATCGAACGAAGATCGACACTCTGCGACCCCCGCTCGTTTACTTCGAACAACGACGGGATTATCCGTACCTTCACACCAGTATTGACCGCGGCGTCAAGGGCCTTTTGCATATTCGCGCCGGAAAGGTTCGTGATAGCTATGATCAGCACCCCAGCCTTCTTGGATTTCAGCACCTGTTCAAGCTCGCTTATGGTTCCAAGGACGGGAACGCCGGTTACCAGCACTCCCTGCAGCGAAGGGTCGTCATCGACGAAACCGACGATCTTGTACTCGAGCTTCCCCTTGACGAACTGTCGTACAAGCGTACAGCCTATTTCACCGGCACCGTAAATGATGGCTTTGTTGGAATTCTCCGCGACTATGAAATTCCTGTGGTTCATGGCCATACGATAAAGTATACGATAGCCGGCCAATACGACGAACGAAAAGACATAATAGATGACGCCGAACCGAATCAGCAAGCCGGAAAAGAATGTATAGAAGATCGATTGCGCGACAAAACCAAACAACGCGGCGGGAATCAGCGCCCAGATGATACGCGTGAGTAGCTCCAAGGAGCTGTTGACCAACCTGATACGGTATACATGCGCTATCGCAAGGGAAACGATCTGCAATACGCTGACGAAAGCCATCGTTCCCCAGAAAGTGGCAGTGTTGGGAACACGTCCCATTGATAGATATGCGGCAATGGCGGCGCAACAGAGCAAACAGATGACATCAACGCAGACAAGTATACCTTGTCTGAAAATTCTTTCCCGCTCCATCGATAGCCCCCTATAAACACCGAACCGCGATCAAAGCAACACCATTCAGAACAATGCAAACCACAAAAGCAAGTTGACAACACCGAAGTGATAATAGCACACATACAAAAGCCATACAATCAGAAATAATCTTCTAACATACTTCTTACATATAAAAACAACTAGTTTTCACATTCTAAACTGGTTTATAGCCTCGTACCTACGTCAAAATTTCCGAGTCAGATTCGGTAAAAACAATATCAATACGAGTGAGTAGCAAGTGCCGAATGAGTAAAAATCACCATTGGTACAATTAACGAACCCGGCTTTCTGCGAGAAAAATCAGATTAATGGAAAAACGCCCCCTATTCGCAGTCAATGGAAAAGTCGGAAAAGCTATCCGACAGAAAAACGGGACCGTCGTGGCATGAAAGCAACGGCGGTCCCTGTAAGGAGAAAAACATCAAAAAAACATTATTCCAAGCCTAACGCCTTCAGCCGTTCAGACGAACCAAGGTAAACATTCTGTCGCAAAAGCTCACGCTGAATAGCACGGATATCGACATGATGGGTTGTCGTACCAGAACTGGCGGCGATTGCGGCGGCTACACCGGCTCCCTGAGCCGGACGCATGCTGTTGGTTCCACAGCGCATCGTCGTCTGGGGCCGACAGGAAGCGGTTTTACCACTACCCACCAGAATGTTTTCCACTCCACGAGGAAGGAGCATACCATATGGAAGGTCGACCGTGTGTTCATAAAGAAAGCGGCTGCCGTCTTCAGTCGTCTCACCATTGACGGAACGGGCGGCAACCCTCCCCTCTTCGTCGGCATCAAACGGATGGTCAACATTGCCGTCATCGCTCCACGGCTTTGCGCTACGAAGACCAATCACATCATCGAAGTAGACCGGAACCTTGCTCGTGACATGATCGATCTCCAACGTTTTCTCACCTTCCAGCCCACGGCTGACACGAATACCGATATCCTGGGAAATCTGCGACACATGAGCATGGGAGAAGCCCGGCATCCGTCGTTTCATGAAATCAGCGATGTAATAGCAGACCTTCTGAGATTCAAGTTCAGCTTCGGATACATGTTCCGGAGCAAGCGACGGCAACCGCCAGAGCATTGAATTGACGGAGATATCCCCCAAGGATTTCATGCCGATCAAACACATCATGTCCAGACCGAACGCCTTGCCCATGCTTTTGGCGTATTCGCCGTTCTCAATCGCGTTCTGGACGAACGCCAGCTCCCGCCCGCCACGATGGGGGAAATAGAAATCACCGTATTCCTTCCAGTTCAAAGCAAAATCCCCGAAGTCACGGATTCCATCATGATTCTTGGGGAACTCCTCGGGATGCGCCTTGAAATACTCGTAGAACGCTTCGCCATCTACATTGCTCATCTTGAACGCCAGCGACGCAGTACCACAAGTGACACGCATCGGACACCCCGTCTGGCTGACCAAGTCCGCCTCGCCGGTACAGTCCACCACGACCTTCGCCCTAATCGCTTTTCGGCCGACCTTGGTCTCCATGAATACACCAGTGACTACGGATCCTTCCAGAATCGGTCTCGCGGCCAACACATGAGTCAATACCCGGACTCCAGCTTTCTGCAACAGTTCGATCAGAACGACCTTGAGCTTCTGCTCATCGACCACAAGCTTGGCGAACGGCTTGTCCCAATCCGGGATTATGCCGCCGACTTCGGCCAAACGGGAAACAATATCAAGAGGAACCCCCGCCAGCAACTGACGGGAATCAGCGCTCAGATGATTGTTCAGCAGATTAGGGATGATATTGCTCGTCAACACCCCGCCCAAACACCCGTTGCGTTCAAGCAACAGAACCGAAGCCCCCGCCTGTGCCGCGGAAATCGCGGCGGTACAACCGGCGACCCCGCCTCCGGCGACGAGAACATCGACGGAATCATATACATCGACCATTCTGGCCTCTTCACAAATTTGCATGAGACTACACTCCTATACTCAGCCTGAACCGCCTATGTCGGAACGGCATATTTATCATGTTGGAATAAAGAGACTATTTTATTTGTAGAATTCTTGGACTAGCGTTCCATATCCGGCATCTTTTCTGCCATACGACGCAGATGATCCTCCAAGCCAGTGACATTGTGCTCCCGGATAGCCCGTTCAGCGGCATCGGCGTCGCCGGAAACCAAAGCGGCCACAATCGCCCTGTGTTGCAAGACAGTCTCCTCCACTCGGGAAGCAGGCATCGGATTGAGACGATAGTAACTCATCACCCGCTGCCAATGCTGCTGGAATTGGTCCAGGAAATGCGGTACCAACGGCATCTTGGAAGCATTCGCTATAAACTCATGGAATTCAAGGTTGCACTTGGTGTACTGCTCATACTCCTTGGCATCGGCGAGCCGCTCCATATGTCGAACAATATCCTGCAACTTCTCCCGTTCTTCGTCGGTCATGCGTTCGGCGGCGGCACGACCGGCGAGAACCTGCAATTCACGAGAAATCGCAAAATAGTCCTGGGCGGAAGCAAAGGTGATCGGCGCGACTACCGCTCCGCTGTGAGGAACCATCCGCACAAGCCCTTCGGCCTGCAACTGGAGCAACGCTTCCCGAACCGGAACTCTACTCACGTTGAACTCAGCGGCGAGTTCATCCATCAACAACCGCTCCCCGGGAGCCAGCTCACAATTGCGAATGGCATCCCGGAGGGTATGGTACAACCATTCCTGCTTCGTCTGATACTGCATCTTATGCATCCCGATCATACACCCCTCCTCGAATCCCCGTCACCATCGCCACTGTCGGCAAAACCATCAACTGACATAATTTCCTACTAATCATTTATACCTATTTCCTTTCGCCCTGTCATCAATTTTCAGGACGAAAGGAAAATCCATCCAATTATTTCCGGGACGACCGTTCATACGCAGCACGGTACAGCTGTACATAGTCATCCACATTCAGCTTCTGAAGCTGGGCCAAATACGCGTCCCATTCCTGGTCAACGCCGCCTTCAGCGATCCATTTCGCCTGTGTCTTATAGATATAGTTGAGCAAATCCGTCTGCAACAACGACAGTTCCTCAATCTCCTCCGGCGTGAACCGGTACGGGTAATTGTACGGATATTTCGTCAAATATGGACGATAGACAGCGCAAACCTCCGCTTTCGCCACATTGTTCGGCCTGTCGGCAATATACTTGTTAATGACCTCCCGGGTGGCGATAACAGGTGAAGACCCGATCGGGGCGCTCCACGGCCAGTCGTTCGGAGAGACATCGGCAGGACGCAGATCGGTATTGCCAGTCCACTTGCCTGGCTGTGTCGGAGACGGCACCAGCGCCTCGGAACCAGCCCATCCCTCAGGCTTGAACATACCATAGAGCATCTGAATGCAATTCTGAGGTTCATTGATATAGTCAAGCCAACGAATCGCAGCCTCGGGGTTTTTGCAAGCGCTGGTCAATGCGAACGCACCTTCGGACATCCCCGCCATGGCGCGGAGCCAGCGGCGGTCACCGTACGGTCCGGCCAAAGGTGGCATGACGGAGAACCTGTCCTGGATTTCTTCATGGGCCATTGAACTCTTGAGCCGATAGTCGGTATAGCAACCGACATTGAGCTGACGAATCTTATTTGTCAGCAACGTCCGGTCCTGGGTAAACACCTCTGGATCGATCAAGCCTTCGGAATACAATCTGTGCAAATATTTGATCGCCTCTTTGAAGCCTTCCTTGTCCGCAGTGAAAATCAGTTGACCATCGTCCTCTATCGCGATATGGATCGGATTGTCAGGAACGCCGAACGCCAGGAAAATCCATTCAAACTCGCGCTTGACCTCACGGTTGATAGCCGCGCTTTCCTGATAGAGGAAGCTAAATGGAACGGTCTTGCCGTTTCCAGCCATATCGTTGTCCTTGAACGCCTTAAGCACCTGATAGAACTCTTCGGTCGTGGCAGGCATCTTGAGCCCCAATGCATCGAGCCAATCCTGGCGAATGATTGATACGCTCAACGAATCAAACCCCATGTCCTGCATCGCGGTCAACGCATAGATATGTCCGTCGGTACTGCGAATCGACGCCTCGTACGTCGGATTCTCCTTGATCAGACGGCTGATCGTCGGAGCGAATTCATCGATCAGATCATCCAATGGGATAAGCACGCCGTCAGCTCCGAGCATCTGGGCCTCTTCCGCGGTCAAGCTCAACGGCCCCATGAAACCATCTGGCAGATCACGGCTGGCAATCAACAAGTTCTTGCGTTCCTTCCAGTTGGCCTGCGGAATCATGTCCCACACAATCTTGATATTGGTCTCAGTCTCCAGCTGCTTCATCATATCGGTCTCGTCATAGCGACCGACACGGGTATTGTTCATGTTCATACCAGTAAATCGAAGCTCCAGCTTTTCATCCACAATCGGCAAGCCTGTTTTATTGACGGAAACGGTCGGTACCTGTACCTTGCCGTTTTCCTTGCCCCCAGCAGCGAATGCTCCCGCCATGGTCACAGACAGTGCAATAAGAATCATAAGCACCGTTCTCATCCATCGTCGTCCTTTCATACGACACCTCCTCCTAAAACATCTCCTATGGCATCAAGTACGGATCCCTGTTTCCATCGCCAGCGACCGATACCGACACTTTCCGATACATCCCGCATGGAACGACTTGCCGTACACAGCCAAACAGCCTTCCATAACAACGGTGATTTCCATAACGATGGACAAGCCCATCGTCCTTTCTTTTCATTCCTTGACAGACCCCAACGTAATTCCCTTGATGAAATACTTCTGCAAGAACAGATAAACCAGCATCATGGGCAACGACGCCATGAGGATGATTCCGTATTTCATCGATTCCGCAGCCTTGAGCATTTCAGCGTAGGCTGCCTCATCCTCGGAAAGCAGTTCAAATAGCGACCCGGTAATCTGATTCGACGCCAGCAGTTCTTTCAACACAAGCTGAATCGGATAGTATTGTTCCTTGTCCAGATAAATCAGAGCGCGGAAATAATCATTCCACTGCCAGACCCCATAGAAGAGAAGCATGACTATGATGATCGGCGTGGAAGTCGGCAGCAGGATACGAAAAAAATATCCGAAGTGGGTACAACCGTCGATCTGGGAAGCCTCGTACATGGATGGCAGGTAGGTCGACCTGAAATACGAGCTCGCCATGATCAAGTTCATGACTTGAATCCCCGAAATCAGAATCAACACCCAGTAGGTATTGCGCAGATGCAACGCATTGACCAGGATATACTGTGGAATGAGACCGCCTTGAAAGAACATTGCGATCAGCAGAAAGATGGTCAGCGGTTTACGGCCGGAAAAATCCGACCGGGACAACGGGTATGCGGCAAGCAATGTACAAGTCGTACCGAATATCGCGCCAACCACTGAATAGAACAGGGAGTTGGCGTAACCGGACCAAATCGGATGGTAATTGAAAATTCGCTCATAGCCAGACAGATTAAAGCCCTTCGGCCAGAAAAAGACTTCCCCTGCCAACACATGCTCTGGGCTGCTGAATGAAGCGATTACAATGAAATACAACGGATAGAGAATTAACAAGCAACTGAAGCCGATATAGACATACGAAATAACATTGAAAACCTTGTCTTTCCGAGTCTCCACGATAGTCATGCCGCCCCCTCCTTACCACAAGCTCTCGCTGGTCAACCGTTTGCTGACTTGGTTGACAAAGACCAGAATCAACAAGTTCACGATTGTCTGAAACAGATTAATCGCCGTGGAATAGCTGAACTGCGCATCTACAAGGCCGATCTTGTAGACATACGTACCGATGATTTCGGATGTACTCAGATTTGTAGCGGTTTGCATCAACAAAGCCTTCTGGGTATCCACATTCATCATCCGTCCTACCTGCAACAACAGGACTGTAACCACGGTAGGCATGATCGCAGGCAGGTCGATATACCAGATTTTCTGTAGCTTTGTCGCGCCGTCTATCGTGGCGGCCTCGTACTGAGTGGGATCGACCGCCGTCAGCGCAGCAAGGAAGATAATCGCCTGATATCCAGTATGTTGCCAAACATGACTGAACACGAACAGATGTCGAAACCATTTTTCACTACCCATGAAATAAACGCTGGGCATCCCCAACTTCTTCAGAATTACATTGATGATTCCAGTCGACGGGGAGAGAAACAAATAAAGCATGCCGGTCAACACGACCAACGAAATGAAATGTGGGGCATACGTCACAGTCTGCGTCAGTTTTTTCAGTTTCTCCCTTCTGGTATGGTTGAGAATCAACGCCAAGATAATCGGGAACGGAAAACTTACCAGCAACTGATAGAAGCTCAGGACCAAGGTGTTACGCAGCAGGGTCCAGAACATCGTGGAATTGAAAAATCGTTTGAAATACATCAGACCGACCCAAGGGCTTTCCATGATTCCTCGGGTAATGCTATACCGCTTGAACGCAATCACGAGGCCGTACATCGGCGCATAGTGGAAAATCAGAAAAAAAACGACAACTGGCAGAACGAACAGCCAGAGCTGCCATTCATGTTTGATGATGAACCTTGTCCTGAACTTTGTCCGCCATCGGCGTTGGCTTCTGGATTGTTTCATGCGCTTTTCACCCCTACCGTATTCATCCACAGAACCTAGTCGAGAAAATACTGGCCTATGGTTTCATGAAATTGAATTGATCGTATATTTCATGAAATATAATTCATGCAATACAGCATACAAGAGAGATTTAGAATCTGTCAAGCAAAAATTTTTACAAAATTTGGTACAGAGGCAGACTCGAACATACCCTTTTCAAACTTGTGGACATCTGTATTTGGTTACCACAATCCCAAAGAAAATCTTTGGCGAATCTGTTCGACGGTGGTTCAGCCGCTAGGGACTGGGAAATCGATTTGGCGAACATCCATAGGGCTTTCTCAGTCAGCGGAGACGTTGGACTGTACCCCAAAAGTGAAATAGTAGCAGGAATCCAAACTTCTAGAGATGAGTGGTTCCATGTTTGGAAGATGTTACAGTTGGACAGAGAAAAAACTGGAATTCAGTCTGAGTACCATAGGACTTGAAATTGTCTATTACAAATCGTATCAACATAATCGAAAATAAAGGAGAATACAACAAAAACTATCTGTAAACGTGAAAATTTCACCGTTATATATTATTTTTCTATCAATCATATTATTAATCTGGGTTTAATACAGAATTCTGGGGGATAGGCAGCCAGTTTGGGGCAATCAGCTTTCGAACATGCCCCTCAAAAAGAAGCATTCTGTATCTCTGAACCTGTAAGCCTTCCTCTTCAAAGTCTTGATTAATGTTTCATGAGTCAAAGTGAATCCTGTTATTGTCGTATCCATATCCATCGTCGCTCTAGAATCAATTCCTACAAGAGATGCTATCAACAAGCCTCCCTTCAGAATAAAGTTATTCAGGAACCTAACCTAGACAGCGAAATTCGTTCCAAGAATCGTTCCAACATATAATTTTGCAAAACAAGTTGTGAGGAAATGTCACTTTCCAAAGCTTTTTTCTTAACTATCGCCTTTAGTTGCATCGGATTGTTGGTAATCATAGCAACACTTCCAAATATGTCAGAATCTTGGACTTCACGTTGCAGCGCTCAGCATATTCAAGGAGCTTTGCAACATCCTTGTTAGGAGAACGGAGATACTGTTTCATTGCATGATTGACGATATGGACATCTGATGCATGGCGAGGCTTGAGCATGTCACAAAGTGTTCGTTCAACATCATAGACTTTGATGACATGACCCGCCGGAGACGCCCCTTCTGACAGACCCAGCCAATAATTATCGGCTGAGGTGTATCGGACGACAACATGCATGGTGCGCACACCGCTGTTATTATATCCATTTGGAAAGGTCATTGTGAGCCGATCAGGAGTCCGATCAGTCAATGAATGCAAATACAATGCCGTTTCATGAGAGAATACACCTCTGGCAAATCGATACTGCATAAGGAAGAATTCATCTTCCCATGCGTCAGGCAAGGCATACACACCGCGCTCAACTTTATAAATTGTACCGTCCCCTCCCATTTCAGTGAGACATCGGCGAGGAATTCCCGCCTTAGTTACTTGAGAAGCGGTGACAATACCTCCGGTACCCTTCATTAATTCCAAGATGGTTTTGTAATGTTTTGACATGACAACCTCCTCAGCCCATGTTGTACTTTTACACATACTATATTAAATAATATCAGTGTAAAAGTACAATACAATTTTAACAAATAGTCTGTTTCATCTGCTTTTTACAATGGGTGCAAATATATCAATCAAGAACTGCGCTTGCTGTTGTGCTGTTTAGAGCCAAGATGCGCAGCCTACTGTTACCTCACTCAAAGTCAAATTGATTGATCTCTACCAATATGTTCACGCAGGTTGTGAAAAGACTACGATTTAGGCATGTCGCAGTATGGGACAATGTCCATGAATGGATAGCAAATCTATTCAAGAACGTTTTTTCAATCTAGTACGCTGTAAGCGAACTATCGACTTTACTGTTCGGGAACAAGACTGGGTGGACATTCAGGAATCGAATAGACAAAACGAAAAGGCGAGACAGCTTCCAGGCTACACATCCGGTATTAACAAAAAAGGGTAAGAATGGATGGCAAAAACGCCTTCATCAGTTTTCCAAGAACCGCATTCTACATCAACGGCGCGAACAGCCTCAGCAGGGAACGGATGAACCGGGTAGGCAGAGGCGTGGCATAGACCTCCTTCAGGGAAATCTCCCGGGAGACCTCCAGAGTACGGGCCATGTCCTCCCTTACCCGATGCACTACGGACGAACCGTAGAAGGCCACCCCGCACTCGAAGTGCAGGTAGAAGGAGCGGTAGTCCATGTTGGTCGTACCCACGATCGACACGGTATCGTCGCATACGAACATCTTGGCGTGGATGAAGCCCGGCGTATACTCGTAGATTTTCACCCCGGCCTCCAGCAACACCTTGTAGTAGGAACGGGTCACCGGATGCACGTATATCTTGTCGGGATAATTCGGGGTGATGATCCGTACATCGACGCCGCTCTGCGCGGCGATCCTCAGCGCCGTGATCATCTCGTTGTCGAGGATCAGGTACGGCGTGGTGATCCACACGTAGTCCTTCGCGCAGTTGATGATCTGGATATAGGCGTTCTCCGCCACGTTCTGGTCGTCGAGCGGGCTATCGCCGAAGGGTTGCACGAACCCATCGGTCTTGCATTGGAGCGTCGGCAGGAACTTGAGCATGTCGAGGTACTCGCCGGCCGAGAACATCCACAGTTGCAGGAACATCTGCGACAGGTTCCACACCGCGTCGCCCCGGAGCATCACCGCGGTATCCTTCCAATGCCCGAACCGGATTTCCCGGTTGATGTACTCGTCGGCCAGGTTCAGGCCGCCGTTGAAGCCGACATTGCCGTCCACCACGCATATCTTGCGGTGGTCGCGGTAGTTGAGCTTGGGATTGAGGTGGGCCTTTATCGGATTGAACACAGCGACCTTGAACCCCATGGAGCGAAGCTTGCGGTCGAAATGCGCCGGAACGGTCTTGATGGACCCGAAATCGTCGTACATGATCCTGATGTCGATGCCCTCGCGCAGCTTCTGCTGCAACACCGCGAGTACGGTGTCCCACATCTCCCCTTCTCCAATGATAAAGTATTCAAGGAAGATGAACTTCTTCGCCTTGCGAAGCTCCACCAGCAGTCGGTCGAAGAAATACTCCCCCAACGGAAAGTACTCCACCTCGGTATTGCGCCAGACCTCGAATCCGCTGATACGCGAAATATAGTCGCTCTGGCGGGCAAGCAACGGGTCGTAGTTCTCCAACGCCTCGCGCACCACCAAGTCGGGGCCGGGCAGAACGGGAATCTTGTCGGCGTATTTCTCCTTGATGACGCTGATCTTCCGCTGGGCGTACCGGCCGACCTTCTTGTTGCCGAACATTACGTAGAACAGGCCGCCGTAGACCGGCAGGAACATGATCAACAGCATCCAGGCGATCTTGTACGCGGGATTCTCATCACGTGTGACGATGAAGAACGCCATGACGCCGCTGATGATGTTGAACACCAAGGACCAGTACCATTTGCCGGTGGCGAACACGACGACCCCGATTAGGATCGCAAGCTGCAACAGAATCAGCAGGATGGAGATGAATAGTCGTCCTGTCAGGAATTTGAGCAGTTTCCTCATGATATCGGCAACTTCCCCTCTATAGGTCACACAGGCCAAAACCCGCGGGTTCATCCCAATTGACAGCGCCCACAGATAGCCCCTACACCCTACACAAGCCCCAAACCACAGCCCCCATGACCGCATAGTCCCGCACTGCAGCCCGCTCTCTACACCACTCTCTACATAGCCGACCCTACTCGCTCAGCAGGCAAGCCTAACATCAAGCCACGCCTTATGAACCTGCGGAAACAGCCTCCGCACAGGCAGAAGCCTCCGGACGGCCCGGACGATGTTTACCGACCCACATCGGCAAAACATACAGGAATACGTCCGATAGACCGGGCGCCCCCATAGGCCAACGACCATTCCTCCACCATCATTGGGGGCCCTTCCCCAAGACAAGGAAGAAAGCCGCCTTCCGCATTCGGATATCATGCGAAGACATGGGGCAAGATATCGGATAGGGCGAAAAACATCGCCGCCCCTTGGTACGGGAGCGTGGCGACCAACGCGGTATCGCAGAGGTCATCAGGGCAAACCTTGCGAAGGAGAACAGTCCAGTGGCAAGGCGTCAAAGCAAAGACAGTACCCCGCGTACGGCTTTGCCAAAGACAACGCAGTCACGGAACTGTTATCCAACCATCAACCATTGCGAAGGAGAATCACCGGTAGACAAGACCGCAAGACAGGGACAGTGCGTGAACACGGCTCTGTCGCAGCAACGCAGTATGCCGATGATTATCCGAGCAAGTCTTGCGAAGGAGAACAGTCCAGTGGCAAGGCGTCAAGGCCAAGACAGTACCCCGTGTACGGCTTTGCCGAAGACAACGCAGTCACGGAACTGTTATCCGAGCAATAAGAGTATCACGAAACAGCCTTCGATGCAAACTGACTATTATACAGCTCCGCATAGAACCCGTTCTCCGCGAGCAGGCTTTCGTGGGTCCCGTGTTCGACGATATCGCCGTCGCGCAGCACGAGGATCAGGTCGGCGTCACGGATTGTCGAAAGACGGTGGGCGATAATGAAGCTCGTCCGGCCCGCCATCAGGTTCTTCATGGCCTGCTGTATCAGTACTTCGGTCCGGGTGTCCACGTTGCTCGTCGCTTCGTCCAGAATCAGGATTCGCGGGTCGCTGATGATCGCGCGGGCGATCGTCACGAGCTGCCGCTCGCCCTGGCTCATGTTGCCGCCCTCTTCGCCGACGACCATGTCGTAGCCGCCGGGGAGGGTCTGGATGAAGTGGTCGGCGCAGGCGAGGCGGGCGGCCTCGCGGACCTCCTCGACGGGGAGGTCCGGGCGACCCGCGCCGTAGGAGATGTTCTGGGCGATGGTGCCGTTGAAGAGCCAGGTGTCCTGGAGGACCATGCCGAACTGGTTGCGCAGGCTGTCCCGGTTCCAGTCGCGGATATCGATACCGTCGACGGTGATGGAACCGCCGGACACATCATAGAAACGCATCAGCAGGTTGATCAACGTCGTCTTGCCAGCGCCCGTGGGCCCGACGATGGCGACCTTGGTCCCCTGAGGGACCCGGACGTTGAAATCCTTGATCAGGATTTTGTCGGGACTGTAGCCGAAGCGGACATGGTTGAAGCAGACCTCGCCGGAAGCCCCCGCCATAGGGGCGTCATTGGCCGCGGCGGGACCTACATGGGCGTCAGGGACATCGGCCGGTTCCTCAGGCTCGTCCAGCAACTCGAACACCCGCTCGGCCGCGGCGATCGTCGACTGAAACACATTGGCGATGTTCGCGACCTCGTTCACAGGCTGATTGAACCGTCTCATATACTGGATGAACGCCTGGATTTCCCCGACAGCCAGCATACCCTTCGACGCGAATACCGCGCCGAGGACGACGACGAACACATACCCCGCATTCCCGGCGAAACCCACCAACGGCATCATGATGCTCGAATAGAAGTTGGACTTCCAGCCGTCCACATACAGCTTGCCGTTAGCCTCGTCGAACTTCAGCATCGACTCATCCTCGCGGCAGAACGCCTTGACGACCTCGTGGCCGCCGTACATCTCCTCGATATGACCGTTCACCTCGCCCAGATGCCTCTGGTTGCCGAGGAAGTACTTCTGCGAGCGCTTGATGACGCTTTTAGCGATGACCAACGACAACGGCAGGACGACCAGCCCGGCCAACGTCATCCAGACATTGATGGACAACATCATCACCAGCAACGCGACCAAGGTGAACAGGGCGACCAACACCTGGCTGATACCCTCCTGCAACGACTGGCTGATCATATCGACATCGTTGGTCACTCGGCTCATGATATCGCCGCGGCTACGCCCGTCGTAATACGAAAGCGGCAACCGGTCCAGCTTGGCGCTGATACCCTTGCGCATCGAATAGACAATCTTCTGGGACACCTTGACCATCGTCACATTCTGGATGTACCGGAACAGCGGCGAAACAATGTAGGTGGCGGACAGAATCAGCAGAATCAGCTTGATCCGCCCCCAGTCGAACCCGCCGGTTCCAGCCGCCATGTTCCGGGCTCCATCGTACAACGCGGTCGTAACCATGCCGAGGATCATCGGCGAGAACGCCGACACCACCACGCCGATCAGCGAACAGACGATGGCGAACGCCAGCACATATTTGAACGGCCCCAGCTGTCCCAGCAACCGCTTGAACGATTTCTTGAAATCCTTCGGCTTCTCGCCAGTCATGCGACCATGGCCGCCACGCCCCATCGGCCCGGGCATACGGGCCTGCTTCTGTTCAGTGTTCTGGTTCATCCCGCAAGCTCCTCATCAGACAGCTGTGAACTGGCGATCTCCCTGTACAGCGGGCAGATCTCCAACAATTCCCTGTGACGGCCCATGCCCACGATCTTCCCTCCGTCCAGGACGATGATCTTGTCGGCCTGCATGATCGTGCTGATACGCTGCGCCACGATGATGACGGTACTTCCCGCCACATCCTCCTTCAGCGCCGCACGCAGCGCCGCGTCGGTCTTGAAGTCCAACGCAGAAAAACTGTCGTCGAACATATAGACAGGCACCTTCCGCACAAGAGCGCGAGCGATGGCGAGACGTTGCTTCTGCCCGCCGGAGACGTTCTTGCCCCCCTGCGAAATCATGTCGTCGAAGCCTTCCGGCTTCTCCTCTATGAACCCCAGCGCCTGGGCGGTCTTCGCAGCGGCGCGAACCTGCCCGTCGGTCGCGTCCTCGTTCCCGTAGCGGATGTTGTCGGCTATCGTCCCGGAGAAAAGCACACCCTTCTGCGGCACGAACCCGATGCTGTCGCGCAAATCCTTGACCCTGTAGCCGGTCACAGGTGTCCCGTCGATCCTGACCGAACCCTCGTCGACATCGTACAGCCGGTCGATCAGGTTGAGGACCGTGCTTTTACCGCTGCCCGTCGCCCCAATGATAGCCGTGGTCTTGCCAGCCTCGGCGACGAAATCAATATCATGCAACACCGGCTCCAGCGCACCGGGATATGCGAAAGTCACGTGGTCGAACCGAACTTCACCCCGGACAGGCTTCGGAGCCTCGGTTCCAGCCGGCGGATCCACAATCCGCGGCACTACGTCCAGTACCTCGTTGATACGCTTGGCCGACACAGTGGCTCTGGGGAGGATCAGCATCAGCATCGACAGCATCGACACGCTCATCAGAATCTGGGTCACGTATTGGACGAAGCTCATCAGCTGGCCGACCTGCATGCCGCCGGCTTCCACCCGCACGCCGCCGAACCACATGACCGCCACCGTAGTCAGGTTCATGATGATCATCATGCCGGGCATCAGACCGCTGGCTATCGACTGGACCTTCACCGTCGTCTTGGTCAGGTCGGCGTTCCCCTCGTCGAACCGCTTGCGCTCATATTTCGTCGTGACGAACGCCCGAATCACCCTCGTACCCGCCAGATGTTCACGAACCAACTGGTTCAGGCGATCGATCTTCACCTGCAACGAAGCGAAGAGCTTCGAAGCCTTGACAAGGATCAAGATGATCAACGCCATGAGCAACGGCAGCGCCGCAACGATCACCAGCGACAGCTGCCTGTCCACTCCTATGGCCAGCACGACGCTTCCGATAAACATGATCGGAGCCGTCACCACCATCCTCAGCAGCATGACGATGAAATTCTGCACCTGTGTAATGTCGTTCGTAGTCCTTGTGATAAGCGATGAAATCCCGAAGCGGTCAACCTCGGCCATGGAGCTTGACTCAACCTTCTCGAACACCTTCCTCCGGACGTCCCTGCCGAACGCGCTCGAAATCCTTGAAGAGAAAAAACCCACGCCGACCATCACCAGGACCTGCAACAGAGACAGCCCCAGCATCAACGCGCCCATCTTCCATATATACGGCAGATTCCCGGCGGGAATGCCCACATCGACGATCTTGGCCATGACGGTTGGCAACCCCAGGCTGGCGAACACCTGCAATACAACCAGAACCAGCGCGACCGCCACTTGCCCCGCATAGGGCTTGAGAAATTTAGCAATGCTCCACATGAATCCTAATCTACTCAGTTCTCCCCCCATCGTAAAGCCAAACTTCCAAAAACGACCAAATCTTTTGTGCCGTTGAATCATGCTTCAGACGTTACATCAGACGGCAAGATCGTATCTCGCCATCATCTTGGTACCGTGGTACCGGCCTCCGCAACAGGTCTTCTCGGCAGGCCTCCCACAACCCGGACAAAGGGAAAAACACGTTTGATCCCAAGACGAAGAGGAGCCAGAGTTTTTCCATAGACATGAAATATGGACAATAAAGCTCGCCGACAAACGTTCTACACCGTTTCCAAGGAGGAGATTCTACGAATTCCCTGAAAGTGAGATGCATCTCCTTGATTTTCAAAGGGTATCCATGATATGGCAGAGAGAGTTGTTGAGGCTGCTGTGAAAAAAATTGAAGACAAGGATTTATTGACCGGCCCGCTGATCAATAAGATTTTTTCTTTCGTGATACCTCTGATTCTGACGAACCTTCTCCAGACATTTTATTCAGCCGCAGACATGATCGTCGTCGGACTGTCCAATGTCGATGGAGCGATAGGCTCCATAGGAACGACGGGGTCAATGATAAACATGATCGCCAATGTCTTCATGGGCTTCGCCACAGGCTCTGGGATCGTCGTGGCCCGCTACATAGGGGCCCGGGACCCGGAGCGGACTGGCAAGGCCGTCCACACCTCCTTGGTGACGGGGCTTGTCGCCGGAATCATCTGCATGATCCTGGGGTTGGTCTTCAGCCGCCCTATCCTCATCATGATGGGCGACGAAGGCCATATCCTGGAACTCGCCACCCTGTACGCCAGAATCTACTTCCTCTGCGTCCCCTTCCTGTCGTTGACCAATTTCCTGATCTCCATCTTCCGTGCGAAGGGCGACACGAAGACGCCCCTGTTCGTATTGTCCTTCTCCGGCCTATTGAACATCGGCCTCAACCTGTACTTCGTCCTGATCATGAAGATGTCGGTGGACGGGGTGGCGATCGCCACGGCGATATCGAATTTCGCATCGATGCTGATTCTGTTGATGAAGTTGAAGAAAGACCCCGGATGGTGCGGTGTACGTTTTTCAAAGCTGAGGATCGACCGTGGTTCATTGAAAGCCATAATAGTCAACGGACTCCCCGCGGGGTTGCAGGGGGCCCTGTTCTCCCTGTCCAACATGATCATCCAAAGCAGCATCATCAGCCTCAACAACATGCAATGTCCCGGCGGTTCAGACATCATTGATGGAAACGCGGCGGGTGTCAGCCTTGAAAGCTTCGCCTATACGGCGGTCAACTCAGTCACCTTGGCGTCAATTACATTCATGAGCCAGCATTACGGCGCACACAAGTTCAAACGGGCCGGTCAGGTGATGCGGGACTGTTACCTCGTAGCCTTCATGATCACGATCATTTCCATGGCGATCCTCATCGGTTTCCAGAAGCCCCTGCTCAACCTGTACGTCTCAGCGCCGCTTGCGATACAGACGGGGGAGACCAGAATCAGACTCCTGGTCGGCACCTACTTCACCCTGTCTTTCATGGATATCGGCTCCGGCATGCTCAGGGGGCTGAACAGGTCCATTCTCTCCACCGTTATCTCGCTGATGGGCTCCTGCCTGCTCCGGATCGTCTGGATAGCCACCGTATTCGAAGCCTACCCGACAATTTTCACAATCTACCTTTCATACCCGGTATCATGGCTGGTCACAGGAACTTTCCACCTTTTGTTTTCCATCAGGACGAGAAAGCAACTGGTCAGACAATACGGCCCAGGAGAATAGCCTCCGCTCCATGCGCTCCGCGCGAGGTCGGAGGCGGCGTTCAGGCTGGAGCGTGCATCAGCGCGACGCCCCGTTTCCCTGAGACACAAAAACGCCCCCGGTACGCAAGGTACACGGGAGCGCATCGTTATCGACGCCCTGCATCGGACTCGTTATCGTTTCCTGTTCCCTTCTGACGCATCCTTCCGATCACCGGGGTCATCAGCGGCCGAAACGTCGTCTTCATCGACGGAATCCGACTCGTCCGAATCATCGTACAAATCATCCTCATCATCAAGCTCGGTATTCGGCTCACGGTCGTCATCGTCGTCGAGGTCGTAGCCGACGGACTCTTCGTCCGGCTCCTCGTCTTCATCCTCATCATCGTCATCGTCAAGGAAATCGCTCTCGTCCAGATCGGTATTCGGCTCTCGGTCGTCGTCCTCATCAACGGCGGTATCAGGTTCATCCTCGTCCTCGCTGAAATCGTCGCAGACAAGTCCAAGCTCCTCGTCCGTAGGGCCGTCCCCTTCTTCGATGGACAGCTCGTCGTCGGATTCCTCCGCTTCGGAAGCCTTGACCAACGCGAAGGACCGGTCGGCGGCATGGGATGTATCGGTATCCGCACCAACGGCGTCAACCGCAAGATGAGAGGCGGTACCGGTCGAGGTAACGTCTGAGGCAGGGGCCAACGGAGCGCCGCCGGCGGCTACGATTCTGGCGCTGGCGTCGATCGACGCGGCGGCCCCCTTGCGGCGGGAGGGATCGCGCAGGTCGTTGAGCATCCCCTCGACGACTTCGGCCGACACGCCGGCGGTCAGGACGAACCTCTGTGCCAAGGCACGTTCGAACAGGTCGATGGCGGCGTCATACTCGCCGAAATGAACCTTGACCTGGGCTGCGTGGACGTAGGCTTCCGGGAACTTCGGCTTGCGGTCCTCGGTCAGTTCCTCATAGAGCTTCTTCGCATTGTGCCAGTCTCCGGTGGCGATATAATACCAGCCGCGGTTGTCGGTGATTCCGGGAGATTCGGGGCCGAGCTTCTTGGCCTCGTCGTTGATTTTTTTGGCCCGCTTGTAGTCGCCCTTTTCCAACAGATACGTGCCGAGGTTCACATAGAGGTTCTTGTCTTCGTAACCATCTTCGCGGACTTCCTCCAGCAGGTCGATCGCCCCCTGCAGATCGCCCAGACGCCAAAACGCCATCGACAACGCGACCTTGGAGGACTTCGCCAACTCTGTGCCGGGGGACTTCAGGATCACCGACTCAAGGATTTCCTTGCCGTACCGGGCATCGCCCCTCTGAATGAACGTACTGGCGATAATCGCCGCATAGTCCAGCCGGATATGGGAATCCCACGCCTTACGGTACCACTCCCAGGCCTTGTCAAGGTCTGGGGCCTTGCCCTTCTTTTCATTGCCCATCAGCTTTCGGTTGCCGATCAGGAAAAAAATGATGCTCCTGCGCCAATATGTGAACACGGCGGCAAGCACGACGATCAACGCTGCGCGAGCCCAGACAGGTATGGGCAGGATACAAATGAGAATGATGACAAGAACAGCCAACCATAGGCCGATATTCTGCTTCTTTGGATTCTTCTTTACGGGCATCTGACTCCTCCGACGATATGCTGTTCCATCGTAAACGGAAACAGGCAAACTGACAAGCACTCCGAAGGAGCGGGGTTCCGTCATCACCCGAAAAAATGAACCGTCCGGAAAAATCGAGACGAAAAAACTCCTTTGCCAGACGCCGCCTGTCACAGTACACTGAGATCATGAAGGAACTGACGCTTACGGCCCAAGACGGTCTTGAACTCTCCATCGCCATCGCGCAAGCTCCCCGGACGACGCTGCTCCTCCAGCTGATCCACGGCGCGGTCGAACATAAGGAGCGGTATTACGAATTCATCGACTATCTCAAAGAGTACGGCGTTACGTCGATCATATCCGACAACAGGGGTCACGGGCGTTCGGTCAACGACGCATATCCCCTCGGCTACATGGACGGGTACGGACAGCTCCTCGACGACCAGCTGCGCATCTCCCGCCACATCAAAAAGACCTACCCCGGCGTCCCGCTCGCATTGTTCGGGCACTCCTTCGGCTCCATGATCGCCCGCTGTTATCTCCAGCGGCATGATGATGAAATCTCCCGGCTCGTCCTCAGCGGCACGGTGGCGTACATACCGGCCGTCCCCATCGGCATCACGCTTGGAGAGCTGGCGGTCAAACGTTCCGGAGAGCATGGATACAGCCCCCTGTTCCGTCTCCTCAACGGGGATTCCGACGACATCCAGTGGATCAGCGCCAGCGAAGCCAACAAACAGGCGAGGAACAACGACCCGCTGTGCCGTTACCCGTATCAGAACGAGGCGATGCTCACCATCTTCAAAACGGATAAGGAGCTGCATGCGTTCGAGAAGTTCCAGTGCAAGAATCCCGACCTTCCAATCCTCAGCGTCTGCGGCGAGGACGATCCCGTTACCGGAGGCAAGCTCGGCCTGAGGGATACCGTCAATACGCTCAGGCGCATCGGCTACCACGACATCACCACTATTGTCTATCCGGGCATGCGGCATGAAGTCCTCAACGAAGAAGACCGGCTGACCGTCTACCGGGACATCGCGGTATTCCTTGCATCGCAGGCGACCTCCCCCGCCGTTTGACAGATCATCATCCGGACGTTACCATGATGACTATGGAAACACCGATACTCGTCCACGCCTGCTGCGGCCCATGCTCCACAGCCTCGATAGAACGGCTTCTCGCCGAGGGCTGGAAGCCCACCCTGTACTTCGCAAACAGCAACATCTATCCATCGGAAGAAGCGGACAAGCGGTTCGGGGAGCTGATGAAGGTGGCGGGCAGATACCGTCTGGACGTGATCAGGGAAAACCGGGACCACGACGCCTGGCTCGAAGCTGTCAAGGGACATGAGGATGAGCCGGAACACGGAAGCCGCTGCACCATCTGCTTCCGCTACAATCTTGCCCAGGCGGCTGCGAAGGCCAAGGAACTGGGCTTTTCACACTTTACGACGACGTTGACCGTCAGCCGGTTCAAGAACAGCAGGACGATCTTCTCAGTCGGCGAGACCTTCGAAGGCTTCGAGCCGATCGATTTCAAGAAAAAGGATGGCTTCAACAGGAGCATCACACTCAGCAAGGAGATGGGGCTCTACCGCCAGCAGTATTGCGGCTGCGAATTCTCCCTCAGGACGATGACCGGCCCCCTGACCGACTCGTGACCGCCCCCACCTCCCGGTACGACAATCCCCCGACAAGCCCCTGTCTTGTGATATAAACCTCCGTCCCCGTAATACAAGCTCTCGACACGACACAGCAAAAGCCCCTTTCCGTGCGACAAGGCACCGCTCCGGAAACTGCCGCTGACTGCCGCTGACTGCCGCTGACTGCCGCTGACTGCCACTGACTGCCGCTGACTGCCGCTGACTGCCGCTGATCGCTGCATACGCGATACCGCATACCGCACACCGCCGCATACATGACACCGCCGTTCGACAAAAAAGCACCCGCTTTCCAGAAAACCTCCGGTCGCGGATGCCGTTCATTCCAACGTCAGTAAAAAAGTTGGAGAAAACAACAATACGACAAGGGAATCAGTCGCTGATACCGAACCAGATGCCCCAGATCACAGGGCTGCCGCCTTCAAGGTATGCGGCCTGGTCGAATCCGACATAGATCGACATCGGCAATGTCTGGAGACCGATCAAGGCAAGATCGGTATGCAACTCGATGCCGGTCGATACCTTGGGAACCCAGCCGGTCTCTCCTATCGTATGCCACAGCAGATCGCAATAAGCGCTGATCGAACTATTCTCAAACAACAGGAACTCGCCGAACGACGGCTTGAACTTCGACGGCGTCCAGCCAAGAGAAACAGAAGCCACCGTCAAGTATGGAGCGGGGTTGGAATAATCAACGCCAGCGGGCCAAGAGGTCGTCGGTCGCCCTTGCAGACGAATCGAAGCGGCGCTGGTCCTGAAACCATCTTCAATGAAGAACGGGACGTTGCCCCCGCCATCGACGGAGAAACGGGCGGAAACCTTGGTCCCGACCCAAAGGTCGGCGGGCAACGGCAGCTCAAAATTCATCTTGCCGTAGATGAAATGACGGTTGAACCACCCGGCTAGCTGGTAGCCTCCGCCAAAACCCGCGACAAAGGGGAAGTTTCCATCATTCTTCCACGTACCACGGATACCTGCCGACAGCAACATGAACAATTCCTTGTTCTCATTGGAATTTCCGGGGGCTCCATTGCGCTTCGGGTTGAGGACGGTCTCATAAGTCTCTATCAACGTCAGGTTCAGCCGTTTGTCGAACTGGCGGAACTTCAATTCGAACGCCTGTCGAAGATAGCTCGTCGGAACCCAACTGTCCCTGTCCCAAGTCACCGACCCCTCCACGCAGAGTTTCATGAACTTCAAAAGATAATAATCCAGCGACAGGGCGAGTGAAGGGAATATCTTGTCCACGCCGCCGATTCCATCATACGACTGCCACGTCGCGCCCCCGATCAGCGACAGCTCCAGATTATCCCAGCGAAGCCCGTATTCGGGGCCGAACAGGATATCGTCGCGCAAATAGTAGTCGTCGCCCGGGTAGCGATAGCTTTTGATACCCAACCCTAGGAATTGGGAAAAATCCTTCTGGTAGACATGTCCATAGAGATTGTAGAAATACTGCGCGCTGTTCAGCTGGGGGCCATAGGCGGTCCGAATCTCCGCCAATTCAGGGGAAACCGAATGCTTGCCGGCGATCGCCTTGAATTCCTCGGCGTGTTCGGCGGCGCTGGCGTACCCTTTCTCAGCCAGCTCGACCGCCGCGGAGAACTCCATGAAGGAAGTCGATTCGACATCGCACCTGATCCATATCGCATCGGTTTCATGCTCCAGAAGTTCGGTAACACCCTGACGGCGTTTGCCGATATCGAAGGATGTATTCAGCACAGTGATCGGATTCCGAAGATTCAGCGTGGTCACATCGTAGAAGGTCGTGGAGACGACGTTGAAGTCGGCGTACTGGTAGGCGAGATCGAGCGGCACGAGATTGGACATACCGCCGTCAACCAGCAGATGTCCCTTGAACTCCACCGGCGGATAGTAGAACGGAAGAGCGTACGCGGCGTTCATCACCTCATAGAAATCCCCTTCCATGATATGTACTTGCCGTTTCGTAGCAAGATCCTCGCAAATGATCATGATAGGAATCGGCAGTTCTTCAATCTTGAGATCCCTGCCAAGATATGAGGTCAGTACCGCCTTGAACTTCGTCGGATCTAGCAGCCCTCCGCGAAACGGAATGGTCAAGTCGAACAGGGAACCGAGGGGCACGTTGGAACAGACGTCCAGAATCTGGTCGGGCGACAGTCCCGCCGCATAGAGCATGCCGATAATGGATCCCATGGAATTGGAGATGATGAAGTCGGGGACTATCCTCTGCTCTTCCATGTACTTCAGCACGCCGATATGGGCGAACGCCCTGGCGGAACCGCCGGAAAGGACGAGCCCGATCGGTTCCCGGCTCCCGCCTGTGTTTTCAAGGATGCGCTGGCGAAAGGCTTCGTCCCCATAGTTGATCGGTACGACCGCGGCGAGCAAATCGTTCGAGGCGTTGGTGATCACCCCGCCGTCGGAAGTAAGCGCGACAGAAAAAAGAGTCGCGGCGGTACAAGCCGTCATAAGGACGATCGCGCAAAGTTTCTTCAGCCAGCCAGTCATAGAACCTCCTTGCTACGCAACGACACCCCCCTGTGGTACCCATGGAGAAACAGGCCACCCGACGGAATCATCTCGTATCGTAATGGAAAAACCACCGAAACACAAGGATAGATACAACGAGAACGCAAGGTCGGGACAAAAAGTTTCGACATATCGGTTGATTTTCACAGTACCTTTCCTGTATAGTAGATAACGCATCGCGCCGGCGTGGTGAAATTGGTAGACACGATAGACTCAAAATCTATTGGAGGCAACTCTGTATCGGTTCAAGTCCGATCGCCGGTATAAGTCATAATGGATTTCAATCCAACCCTAGAGAAAAACCCCTCAATTCCTGGTGAATGAGAGGTTTTTTTATGTTTTCAGACCATCGAGACCATCAAAGGCAGTGCCTTCCATATATCTGAAAAGCACACCTCCTTATGGGTTCTATCCAGTCGGCCCCGCTTCCGAGAGTACCCGCGATGGAGACTCTGCCCCAGAAATCGTCGGCCAATCCTTCCATGAGATGTAACGCACGCCGTTCACCGTGCAGGAGATGTCCCCAAGGTAGAAAACGACCGCCTTGGCGTCGGAGTCCTTCCTCAGCTCGAGATACTTGCGCGTGTTCTTACCGTACTGCTTCTCCGGGCTGCTGTCGCTTTTTATCTCGATGGCATAGGTACGGTCCCAGTCGGCAATGGTATCCACCTCGAATCCCGCAAGATCGCGGAAGAACGAGAGGTTCGCCTTCCGCCCCTGGTTGAACCTGTCTTTCAGCAATTCTGAGACCGCCATCGTCTCGATGACGGCGCCCTTGTGGGGGCTGAGGAGCAGCTGTTCCTTCGTCGTTATCCTGAGAAGGTGGCATAAAAGCCCTGTATCTACGAAATAGAGCTTGGGAGTCTTCACCAATGTCTTTCCCAGGTTGTTTCCATCGGGCTGGAGGAAATGAACGATATAGGACGCCTCGAGGATGGAGAGCCAGCTCTTCACCGTGGGGCTGGAGACACCAAGGGCGTTCGAAATCGCCTCCATGGACGCCATCTGGCCGCTGTAGGCGGCGCAGACTTGGATGAACTTCCTGAATACCGCGAGATTGGAAGGCTTGATTTCGTCCTTCACGTCAAGGTCGAGGTACGAGTCGATGTAGTTGTCGAACCAGTCCTCGGGGATAAAATTCCTCTCCGGGTCATAGAGCGGGGGGTATTGTCCCTTGAACGCAAGCTCATGGGCGTACTCCGGCAACCGTCCATCGTCCTTCAATTCCTCTATGGAAAAAGGCAGTAGACGCAAGGACGCGATCCTGCCGGCAAGGCTGTCGGCCATGTTCTTCAGTACCAGTTGGCTCGAACCGGTAACGATGTATCTACCAGCCTCGTAGGGATTCTTGTCCACGAAAAGCTTCAGTGCATCGAAGATCGCGGGCTCCTTCTGTGCTTCGTCGATAATCACGCCGTCAGGAAATGCGAGAAGGAAATCCTTGGGGGCGTTCCTTGCAAGCTCCCTATAATACCTGTCGTCGAACGACACATATTGCTTGTCAGGGAACACCGTTCTCGCCAATGTCGTCTTCCCACTTTGACGGGGCCCCGTGATTGCGACCACAGGAAACTGTGACGCAAGCCGCACAAATGCTTCTTTTGCCGTCCTTTCTATCATGACTCCACTATAAAATATCAAAAATCTAAAGTCAATAAAGATATATTTCTAAAGTTATTTATGTCTAAAATCTAAAGTTATTCAATATAAAAATCTAAAGTAAATGAATATATTTTTATACCATGTATATATTTGATTACTTATGCAAAGAAAGCGAGCTCATAAAAAAAATCCTGGACGTTCCGAATGTAGTGTGCGGGCCGCCATGCAGTGTCAAGCGACAGCTTGCGCTTATCGTTGATGGTGTCGGCCGTGGCGACCAGTGTTGTCCACATGGCCTTCGCAAAACGGTATGCGGAAAGTCCCAATGGATCCAGTCATTCCGTCCTGAGGCAATCTTGCAGCTTCCAGTCGTAACCAACCCGCGAAACATCCCTACTCCATCGGATACCGCACACCCCATTTCGCCCGCAGGGCATCGGTCAGCTCCAGCACCTTGACGGTCTCCGAATGCGGCATCTGCGGACATTCCACATCGCCGAGCCTGACCGCTTCCATACTCGCCTCCAGCTCATATTCAAATCCGTTGATCTGCCGTGGAGGCTCGTACGAGGCTATCAGCCGATGCTCCGTATCGAACACGCGGATTCCCTCGCAGTTGTTGATATTCTGTACCTCGATGTACCCCTTCTCCCCGAAAATCATGCCGCGGCGGTCGGTACTCGCCAGCATGCTGCAATGAATCATCGCCATTTTCCCGTCCGGATAGGTCAGCGTAATGCTTTCATAGGCGTCTACGCCGGTGTCCAGCTTGACCACCGTGGAATCGACCTTGGAATACCCGCTGCCGAATACCATGAAGGCGAAATTGATAGGATAGACGCCGACATCGAGCAACGCCCCGCCCGCCAAAGACGGATCGGTCAACCGTTGGACGCTCCGCAGGGGATAACCGAGATTGGCCGTCAAGGATGTCACCGAACCGATCATACCGCTTGCGAGGACATCATCCAGAACCTTGCGCATGGGAAGATACCGGGTCCAAATCGCCTCGGCGACCAGCAGCCCTTTGTCCCGGCCCAGGGCAAACACCTTCCGAGCCTGGTCGGCGTTGACGGTGAAAGCCTTCTCGCACAGCACCGGCCTGCCATGCTCCAAACAGTCCACCATGTTCAGGAAATGATGCGAATGCGGGGTTGCTACATACACCAGCTCGACTTCTGGGTCGGAAAGCATCTCGTCGTAGGAACCGTACGCCTTGGAGAAACCGAACTCCGATGCGAACGTCCGAGCCTTCTCCAACGTCCGGGAAGCGACCGCATATGGCTCCGCACCCTCCACATGGCCGATCGTATAGGCCATCTTCCTCGCTATCTTACCTGCTCCGAGAATCGCAATCTTCATACTG
Organism: Spirochaetota bacterium; assembly: GCA_023401595.1. Lineage (GTDB taxonomy): Bacteria > Spirochaetota > Spirochaetia > Sphaerochaetales > Sphaerochaetaceae > Spiro-02. Next base: position 28,306 of record JAEXDQ010000043.1, on the reverse strand, counting down.
ATGAACCTCCCTATCTGTACCGCGGACTTTCTTTTCCATCCAACCATCTACATGCAACATACTTCCCGCTGACAATGAGCCGTCAAACGGAAGTCTGCATTCTTGAATTAAGAATACGATGCAGACAAAGCCGGACATGTTCACGTGCGGCAGCTTCCGCCCGCACGGCGTCCTTCTGCACCACGGCATCGAGTACCGACATACGTTCTATGATATTCTGATCATGAAAGAAGGGAATCGTCCTTGTGACATTGCCAAGGGAATATATCTTTACGGCGATAGAACTGGAGAGTTTCGCCAGCATTGGATTTCCACAATACTCACAAAACATCGCATCATATTGTCTCGAAGCCACATGAAGCTCTTCATATCGTTGTTCAGCATCTTTGATAGCGGCTATCCGTTCGAACTCGCTTTTCAATTCAACAAAAGGTCTAGTCGGCACGGACGGTTTGCAAAGCAAATTCGCAATCATGCCATCCAGGGCCTCCCTAGTTTCATACAGGTTGCACAGCTGGGTAAAATCAACGGTTGCGACAAACGCCCCAATACGGGGCTTGATTGTAACGACCATATCATCTTCCAACCGTTGTAACGCTTCCCGAATAGGGGTCCGGCTCATCTTGAGAATTTCAGACAGTTCATTCTCCTGAAGGGGCTCTCCTGGTTGGAATCGCCCCTCCTGAATAAGTTTTTGTATCTGCTCGTACGCCTTGTCACTCAGTTTCAACTGTGCCATTCTCAATCCTTGAAAAACAAACTGTATACAGAGATGTATAATATACTTAAGCCCACCTCTGCAAGCAGAAAAACTCATTACTCTATACAATTCCAGCTTATCGTAACATTTTCTGTATCAGATCATTCCGCAATGTATCAGCATTTTCAAGGCCTGCATACGCAAGAGAAAGCCAGTTACGCCAGTATTCCTGTTTTTCAGCCGCAGAAACAAACATAGCATCCATCGCCGCAGGGCCGATACCGCCGTAAACATTCCGTGACAGAACGAACATAACGGGATCGAGACTCGACTGGATGGCATTGAAATCGGCGACAAACGGAGTTCCCGTAACCTGCCGGTATATTTCAGAGAAAAAGCCACTGTCAATCTTCTTCAAATCATACCCATTCTTTTCCGCCTCACGTACCAAGGTAGCTACAACATGATGCGCCTGCCTGAACGGAAGACCACATAGCCTAACCAGTTCATCGGCAACTTCAGTAACAACGGAAAAACTCTCATGAGCCCGCCGTGCAAGCAAATCGACATCAACTTCAAGAGTACCGATAACAGAATTGAAGAGGTCGTAGTTCTTCTCTAATAGTTCAAACGCTTGGGAAAGAATCGGTTCTACGTCCTCGTGATCGGAGATATCTCCATATGGAGATTTCAAATATCCGTCAAGAACCGTATCGGAGAGTCCCTTAACAACCGAAAGTGAGGCGCGCAGATGTTCCAGTGCAATCGGATTACGTTTTTGTGGCATGATGGAACTCGTTGAGATGTAACCATCGGCAACGCGAATCATATGGAGTTCCTCAGTAGCCCAGACGACCAAATCAGTAATCACTCTGCCGAGATTCAAAGCGGCGAGTCCTATTGCCGCCGCTGTCTCCGTAAAGAAATCCGCGTTACCGATAGCGTCATAGGAATTTTCTATCACAGTTTCAAAACCGAGCAACTCGGAGACCCGCTGACGGGAAATCGGGAAACCGGATGTTGTAATCGCAGCGGCTCCCATCGGACTGCTGTTGGCATGGTGGTATGCATGGGCCAGCCGGTCGATGTCCCTGCAAAGGACATCAAAAACACCAAGGAAATAATGTCCCAACACACTCGGTTGAGCATGTTGAGTGTGAGTATGCGCAACATACAGAGTATCTTTATGTGCAAATGCAAATACTTTTATGGTATTTTGTACATCAAGAAGCAATTCGATCAAAGAAAGTAGTTCGGAACGCACCACCATGTGATCCAGACAAAGGCTCATGTCGTTCCGACTACGTGCCAGGTGAATATTACCAGCCAGTCCGTTAGTCCGTTGTATCAGTTCATTCTCAATCTCAAAAAACAGATCTTCAAATTCACCTGTATACGCCTTTTGGGCGTATTTATCATAATCAACGGTTTCCAACTGTTCCATGATTTTCTTGCCATCGGAAGCCGGCACGATTCCCTGTTCTATCAACATGAGCAAATGTGCTTCATTGACGGCCAGCATAGGCTGAATCTTTTTTGTCTTCGCCGCATTGTAGCCTGGCCGCAACTCCATTTCCACGAGTGCCCTGCCAGGATATTTACGTCCTTCTCTGCCGAATATCTCCTCACGGACTTCTTTATAGGAAGTTCCAAACTGTTTCATAAACATAACTCTCTCCCTTTGATGATGCGATATCGTTGACGATGCTGACGACCAGCACTACCTATTGGTCAAACACTGAACCGTCGTCCTGAAGCCTCGTCACAAATTTTCTTGGGACATACGGAAATTCCTGTTCCGCATCAGGTGTCAGTTCTACGCCGATGCCTGGCACATCAGGTATAATCAGAAAGCCTTTTTCCAACTTGATAGTACTCTTGACAATCTGGTTCTTTGGTGCGGTGTTTTCACCTATCGGATATTCTTGAATCGCAAAATTCGGTATACAGGCCGCAAGCTGAATGCATGCGGCGGTACTGACAGGGCTCAAAGGATTATGCGGCACAACCTGAACGTTGTACGCCTCCGCCAACGCAGCAATTTTTTTTGCATGAGTAAGACCTCCGCACATGCAGACATCGGGACGAACGTACCGGCATGCATTCCGGGAAAGCAACATACCGAATTCTGCCAACGTATGAATCCGTTCCCCCGTCGCAATGGGGATGGTGATTTTTTCTGCGACCTTGGCCATATCGTCGAAGCCGTCAGGACGGACAGGATCTTCATAGAACAACGGTTTGAATTCTTCAATGCCCTTTCCTAGTACAACGGCTTCCGATACCGTCAGCTGGCGATGTATCTCAATGCAAAGGTCAACATCGTTTCCAACCGCCTCACGATATCTTCGGACGCTTTCGATTCCATCCTCCATCCGGGCGACATGAGTTTTGAACCAAGGTGTTTCACGGGGTTCATCGGCAAATGGCGTCAAGTGCCCCACAGCAGTAAACCCTTGCTCCTTGGCGGCAATACAACCGTCAATCAGATCCTGCCGGTTCTTACCAAATACATGATAGTAGACACGTGCCTTGTCTCTCACCTTACCACCCATCAATTGGTAACAGGGTACTCCGTAGTATTTTCCAGCTATGTCCCAAAGAGCGATATCAATGGCGGAAAGCGCACCCATAATCGCAGCACCCCTGAAATGGTAGCAACGATACAAATACTGCCAATGATGTTCCCGCAATAGAGGATCTTTACCGATCAAGTATCGTTTGAAGGTTTCCACTGCGGCGGCGGAAGCTTCCAGAAACGCCCAAGTGCCGGATTCACCGAGCCCTACAAGCCCTTCGTCAGTATATACTTCTACAAACATGAATATATCTATGAACTTGACTTTTATATCAGTGATTTTCATGACTACTATTCCTTCTTGTTGTAAGCAGGTATTTTGAGGTATCGACACCGGCCTACATGCCGGCCCTGCGCACGTCGTCCAGCATCCGTATCTTGTTCGGAGTGTCATACCTCTCGATATGAATCTCACAAGTACAGATCACAAAGCGATATCTACGCTTTCACTGCACCGTTGGTCAGCCCGCCGACCAGATACTTCTGAGCGAACAAGGCGAAGAAGAACGATGGCACGCAGACAATCAGACTGGCGGCGAGAACATCACCCTGCAACATGTTGTCCCTCGAAGCAAAATCAGCGATAACGACGGGTAGCGTCTTCTTGTTGGCATCAATCAACAGGGTATTGGCTAGTAAAAAGTTGTTCCAGATACCGATGAACGTCATGATTCCAGCGGCAGCGAGACCTGGCAAAGCTACAGGTAGAAAAACATACCAAAGGGTGCGAATCCTTGTCAGTCCGTCTATTTCCGCGGCATCGACCAAATCCCTTGGGATAGTCTCGAAATATGATTGCATCGTCCAGACACAGATCGGCATCTCAAATGCGATATAGCAAAGCATCAACCCCGCATAAGAATTGATCAGACGCATCTTGCTCATCAGCAAATAGATTGGAATAACAATCAGGATTTGCGGAAACATATGGACGAACAAAATGATTTTTGAGAATGTCTCCTTGCTACGATAGGTATAAGCCGTATAGCTGAAAGCGGCTAGACAGGCTACCAAAAGCGTCAGGAATGTGGAAGTGACGGAAAGAAACACACTGTTGAACAAAAATCTACCGACTCCGAACTCGGCGAATACCTTTTTCACAAAATACAGCGAAAAGCTTTTGGGAAATAATTTCGGAGGGATGGAAATAATCGACTGCGGACTCTGCAACGCCGAAACGAACAACCAGTAGATAGGAAAGAGAACAGGAATCAACGTCAAAACCACCAGAAGGTGGATGACGACCTTTTGTCTACGCACTCTATTTTGTTTCGTCAACATACTTCGTCCCCCTATTTCAGAATTTTGTCTTGATATTTCTTCGCTTTGAAATAAACGAATGCGAAGACTAGCAGAACAAGAAACAAAATGACCGTAATCGCAGAACCTTCTCCTAGACGATAGGCGCTAAACGCCCGCCTATAGGCATATACCGGCGTCGTCTGAGTCGCTTCCGCAGGACCTCCGCCCGTCATCACCCATGGCAAATCATAGAAATTGAAAGTCCAGATGAATCGTAGTACGCCAGATACCATAATCACGGGGACCAGCAACGGCAAAGTAATCTTGATGAAACGTACCCAAGCACTTGCGCCGTCCACTTCGGCCGCCTCATACAAGTCGTTGGGAATCCCCTGCAATCCGGCCAAAAACATGGTAATCATCAATGGAGTACCCCGCCAGACGTTGGCGAGTACTAATATAATCATCGCAGAAATACCATTGCTCATCCACGGCCGAGGGGTGTTGATTAACCCGATGTCGACCATCAGATAGTTGATAATGCCGTAGATATCGTTGAACATCCATTTGAATATCATCGCTACTGCAACGGTCGGGATCAACCAAGGAGTGATGGCCAGACCACGGAACAGCATTTTGCACTTCAACAGCGGATGGTTAAGCAATGAGGCCATGGCCAAGCCAAGACAGATCTGAGGAACCAATGAACCAACAGTGAAGAGCAAAGACCGCCCCATAGCCTGCCAGAACTTCGAATCCTTGAGAATCGCCGCATAGTTCGCGAAACCGACGAACTGCGTCACGACCACTGTCGGCCTGAAATTCGTAAAGCTCATCCTCAGGGCATAGATCAACGGATAGAAAATAATCAGAAATATGATTATTATCGCCGGGAGATACAGAAGCATCCCTTGTAGCCCCATCTTTTTTTCCAAAGAATGGACGGAGGTAGTCTTTGTCTTCATGTTTCACACCTTTTGACTCTATTTGAAATCAGAACAGGCCGTTCAAATCAGCGATAACACCATCAACCGCCGCTTCAGCGGAAATACCGTTGACTAGCATCCTGGTAAGAGCGTTGCCAAGATAATTCTTCGATTCAACTTCTCCAGCATAAGGGAATGGACCGTTAGCCATCGCGATTGAAGCGGAAGAACTCAAGATGTCAAGGGCCAAATCGGGAACCATTTCCTGTAGTTCCTTCGGGAGTCGGTCACGATAGGCCGCAGCTTCAAAGATGTCTTTCTTGGCGGGGAACATCGCATGGGGATAACTGACATAGAAATCAACCAAAGTATCACCCGTATAGCAATATTCGATGAACCGGGAAGCAAGTTTGGTGTTGCCTTGTGCAAGAATCGACATTCCGACCCATCCCATATAGGAACGGTTTGATTTACGTCCAGGTACACGGAAATACTTCACATCATTAAAATGATTGGGATCCATCGTTGCGACGTTATAATAAATCTCAGGAGTGTCGATACGACTCATAATGATACCAGTGGCAACCATCTCACGTACATTGGTCTGAGTATAGCTTGTAACGCCAGCGGGAGCACAACCCTTGACCAGTTTGTAGAAGTACTCGTAGGTTTCCACCATGGCAGCACGATCTTCTTCATTAATATCAACATACCATTTTCCATTCTCATCGACATTGACAAGATCTACATTGTTCGCTTGGAGGAACGACCAAATGGTCTTCGTCCCATGGTGGTCTCCAAGAGGGATGCCGAATCCATACCGGTTGTTAGCGGGATCGGTGACAGCCTTGCACATTTCGTAATACTCTTCCCAAGTGGCGGGAATCTTGTCATAGCCGACTGCATCGAGATAGCTCTGTCGATAGTAGGCGACGACCGGCGTAATGTACAGCGGCATAGAATAGACGCCGTCTTCCGTCGACCCGAGACTCAGAGAAGTCCCGAGGAACGCATCTTTTCCACCTACGTGTCCGATCAGATCGGAGAGCTCCATCAACCCACCGCTCGCAGCAAGCGTTTGAGGGTATCCCTGCCCGACAATCGCGATATCAGGCGGATTGCCAGCCATAATGGAGGCCATAAGCTTGTCCAGCAGGCCGGACCAAGGCATAACGGTAATTTCTACTTTCACACCAGGGTTGAGCGCCTCAAATTTTTTGGCGAGGTTCTCTAGTTCGGTGGCTCGTTCCTTCTGAGTGAGCGCAGACCAAATCTTTAAAGTACCGGTCACGGCGGAACCAGAAGCCTTGTCTTCCGACTGTCCTGCCGCAACTACCGATCCAAGCGCCAATACGGCAATTAATAAGGTTATAACGACTTTCTTCATTTTCTCCTCCTTAGAAGTTAAGTCAATTAAAATCCGGCAGGATTATCTATCCTGTGCCGGATATGTCCGAAATTGTTCCAACGCCTCAAAATCTATTTCCACACCAAGGCCTGGGGCGTCTGATGCGGCTACATTGCCGTTTTCATCCAAGACCATATGGTTCTTAAACATGGCATTGAGCAGTGAATTGAGATTCGTGTCATAATATTCAGCAATCAATCCATTGGGAATTGCACTGACCAAATGAACATGGACTTCCTGATCGCCATGGGGAGCGATCAGCACATGTCCTGCCTGCGCGAGATCAGCGACTTTTTTCCATTCGGTAATTCCGCCAAGAACCAATGCGTCGGCATTAAGTATCTGTGCGGCATTAGCATCTATCAATTGCTTGAAACCCCATCTGGTATACTCATTTTCCCCAATTGCAATGGGGGTATTCAGTTTCCTGACCAATTCGGAACATCCATCGATATCATCGGGCGAAAGGGGTTCCTCGAACCAATAAATATCCCGTTTATCAAGTTCGAGTCCCATTTTCAGCGCATCAAGCCGATTGTAGGCATTATTGGCGTCGACCAAAACAGCACAATCAGGACCTACGGCATCTCGGACGGCGTCTATACGTTCAATATCCACTTTGATTGGGGCGCCGCCAATCTTCATCTTGACGGCCTTTGCCCCTTTGAGAATATTCTGTCGCATTTCTTCCTGTAGCCCATCATAGCCTTTGCCTTCTTCGTAATATCCTCCAGCGATATATGCAGGAATAGAATCATGATAACCGCCAAGCAATTGCCGGATCGGACGCCCCGCGACTTTACCCATGATATCCCAGAGAGCCGTATCAATACCGCTGATCGCACGAGTCTCAAAACCTTTTCTACCATAGACTTTGGGAAGGTACATTTTGTCCCAGATACGTTCCACGTTGAAAGGATCCTCTCCGATAATTCTGTCCTTGAGACTCAGCATGGTATCAACGACGACATCTGTGCCATGGGCCCAGCCGATTCCCTCCAATCCATCATCGGTGAACACCCGGCATATTACGACATCCGTCGTAGCATATGTATACTTTCCATTGGCATAGGGTCTTTTATGGAGGGCACTATAGGCCCGTACCTCGACATCTCGTATTTTCATCGAATTCCTCCGCAGTATTCAAACTAAATACTTAAAATATACTTATTGTATACACGTTGAATACTACAATGAGCTTTCCAAGCTGTCAAACAAAATTTGCAAAAAAATGACATGAAAAAATAAAACCGACACCCATGTTCCTTAAAGCATGTTTCTTGTTCAAAAAATCCAGTTCGGGACTTTAGACTGCCAGCTCTAGGTAATGGAATCTTGTGTCACTTTCTGAGAATCTTTTTTTACAGGAATGCAAAGTGATCCATGAGGAAAAATACCATAAATTTCGACACGAATGGTTAACTCAAACCAGTACGTCCACCCTCTTTTCCGGCGAAACCAGCTCCACACGATACACGTCCGGCTCCGTCTCGGTGACGCGGACCGACACGAACTTCAGGCCGAACCGCTCGGCAAACTCTCTACAGACGGTAAAATGAACGGCTACGTCGGCGGCGGCGTGGGCATCGCTGTTCGTGGTGACCTGCAACGGATACTGGGCGGCAAGTTCCCAGAAACGGGGAATCGGATAAGCCTTACGCACACCGTCCGGCGTTTCAATCAGCGGCTTGCGGAAACCGTATCCGTTGATCTCCAGAGGTATTCCAAGGTCTACAGCGCATTCGATGATCGCCTTGGAACAGGAGATGGCGTCGGCGTCCCAGGTACGGTAGTTGAAGGCGAACAGGTCGGGATGCGCCCCGAACAGGAACAGGCCGGAACGCAAGGACGCAATATACTGGTCGGTATACGCATACAATTCCGTCTTCCCCAACGCTCCGCGGTGTACAGGGACATCCCTGCGGGAAGGGACCTGCAGGTAGTGGACGCCGAACAGCAGATAGTCGCAAGCCAGGTCGCCCAGAAGATGTTCTTGATAATAGGAATGATATTCAGGCAGATAGTCGCATTCGAAACCGCGAAGCACCAGCAGATCATTCCGCCCCAACGGCCCATGCAGCCGTTGCGAAACGCGACAGGCCTCCGTATATTCATCCAGCCGTGCGAACGGCATCCTTGAACGAGGCCACCGGTCGTCGGGGGTAGGACAATGCTCGCTGTACCCGAGCGCCTCAAGCCCCTGCTCCAACGCGTTGACGGCGTATTCCTCCACCAACCCGGTTCCATGACCGCAAAAGAACGAATGCGTATGAAGGTTCACATTTCGTTGGCTATACAGCCTCGTACCTGACATGTATGACACTCCCTATCCATGTGGTCAGGAATCCTTTCCACGACACGGGAAAAGACGATCCGGCGAGAGACACGTTCCTCTAGGAATTTTTCCTATGGGATGATGCGACCGATTCAACGCCACATGGTGATATTCTGTTGATGTTCCTCGTAGGTACGGGCGAAATGGATCATGCCGTCCGTACCATGGAGATAATAATACCAATCCGACTTGCTTGGATAGACCGCCGCGTTCAATGCGTCAAGCCCAACGCAACCGATACCGGATGGAGGCAGACCTTTCTTCCGACGCGTATTGTAGGGCGTCCGGGTCTCGAGGTCTACGGGGTCGATCGGGTCGGTCCAGTTCCCGGTCTCATAGCGGGTGGTGGCGTCGATGCCGAGGGCGATGCCTTCGTCAAGCCGTTTGTAGATGATACCGGCGATCAAAGGCATTTCAGCGGCCTCGTTCGTCTCACGTTGAATCATGCTCGCGACAATCAGCACGTCGTCCACAGAGCGGTCAAGGACACCGATATCCCCCAATAGCGGCTGAAGCGCGCCAAGCATCGCCTGGTACATGGACATAGCCAGCGCCTGGGCGCCATCCACCCGGGGCACCTGATAGGTTCCGGCAAGGAACCACCCCTCCGCGAAAGAAAGACCGTAGCCTTTCGTCAGCGCATCGGTCGCCCCGATAAAGTCGCCGGCCTCGGCGTATCCCCTCGACGCCAGCAGCCGGTCGATTTCAGCGATCGTATATCCAGGGAACACCGTCAGATCCACTACGGAGGAAGACCTGTTGGTAATAACTGAAGCACAGCTGGCCGCATCCATCCCCTTTTTCAACAGGAAACTTCCCTGGCGGATGCTTCCGGCGAGATTTTCCGTCACCAGATAGTCGAGGAGGACCTGGGAATCGGAAATTACTCCATGGTCCTCCAAGACCTGGCACGCCTGTCGGGCGGTCATGCCGGCGCGTATTTCTACCAACAAAGAATTGTCCGGCCTCATCCGGGAGGCTTCGCCGCCGATATCAGCGTCGAACAAAGAATCCGCGGAAACAACGTCCAGAGAACCCGTTCGGGACGCGACGCCCTCCGCTACTACGGGAACCCGTTTTTCCGCCGTCCTGCCGGTACGCACGAACACCGCCACCAGGGTTATCAGCAGAACGACGGCGAGAACCACCAGGACGAGGACCACCGCCTCCATGCCGTTCACACGAGGATGGGAGCCCGCGATACCGGCTCCGCCGCCTTTCCCCGCGCCGGCGCCTCCGATACGTCGAATTCCAGCCTTACCGGCCTTACCGCCGGAACCTCCGCCATACCCGGCCACGGCATTGTTTTTCACAGCACCCCGTTTCTGAGGGGTGGAAAGCGAGGATTTCTTCCGGTTCTCCATGGTCGGGCCGGGACCGGCGTGCAATGGAAGATCCGGCTCCACATCTTTCTTGCGGGAGGTCGCCACCTGCTTTTTCATCGTCCCGAGCATGGCTTCCCGGGCAAGCCTGGCTTCTTGCTCAGGCCCGACCATGCTCCGGCCGCCGCCACGAGTCTCCCTGGCGATGGAGGCGCTCCGGCCGGCCCTGCTACGGAAATCCACCCCGTCGGAGGCTTCCCCATAGACTTCGACGCCGGCGGAAAATTCCTTCGAGGCCTTGGCAGGATAGCCTGACGCACCGCTTTTAGGGGGAGTGTTTTTCACAGGCGCCGATGCCGACTCCCCTTTTCCTGTATCCACGCCTTTGACGGGGGGAACGACAAGATGGGTTTTTGAATCCGTCGCTCCTCTGGAAGATGTCTTGGCAGGAACTTCCGGGGCGACGGAGGGCTGCATCTTGGGCACTTGAAGCCTGGCCCCGCCTCCAGAGACCTTCGCCGACGCTTTGTCAGCTTTCGGAACTGCACTATCCTTCGTAACGGAGCTTTTCCGTGTATTTTCCGAAGCGTATGGAGTAACCTTCATGGCTTTCGTCTTCGGTACGGAGCCCTCCGCGGTCCCGAAAACGGCTTTCGCGCCATGTCCTTGTCCGGGGACGGCCTTCCTCCCTTCCGCTTTGGACGCATCGAGCTTCCGTTTCGCGCTTTCCATCGTCGGCACTTCAAGCTCATCGAACGGCAAAGAAAGTTGTTTGCTGGATTTTCCTTGTACAGCGTCGTACGCCTTTCGTGAGATATCCTTGGCTATGTTCTTGGAATGGGGACGGTCGGCGCTCATCGTCCATCCTCCGCCCGGACATCCTCCAGCCGAACGGGTTCTGGGTGAGAAGGTAAAGCGTTACCGCCTTGCAGACGCTCGATCTTACGACGGTTTTCCGTAATTTCGTTCTGTATCTCTATGATCTGCCGCTGGAAAGCGGCGATCTGTTCCTTGAGGTGTCCGATCCGTTCCGCGTCCTGGCTGATCAGCAGCTCCAGCTCTTCGACCTCGATGTCAATCTCCAACGAATCTATATGCTTCTGCAACATCAGGATGCGCCGTTCGTGGCGTCGTATCTGCTCGTAGCAGGCTTGTACCTGGGAAGTGACCGCGGGCAGGGATATCCATTGGCCGGCGACTTCCGACAACGCTTTGCCATATGCGATGGCGCAGGTACGAACGACGGCGAGCTTGTCCCGTTCCTGTTTTTCCAGTTCCTCGACACGCCTGTTCGCCTGGTTCATGGCGGATGCGTCGAACGAGGATTCCGTCAATGTCCCTTGGACGTGTTCGATATGTTTCTGCTGGAGTTCAATCTCCTCGTTGATTCCCTTGCGGTCGCTGCAGATGGAAGCGAGTTCCGAAGCGAGACGGGGAGCGTTCTCTCCTGGAAGATCCATCACGCAACCGCTTTCATCGATCGCCCTGCCGATCTGCCGGAACAGGGATTCGCAGCTACGGTTGACCCTCCGTAGCTTCCATGAACAATAGCGTTCTTCCACATGGGCGACCAGTTTCCGTATTCCGGAGCCTTCAAGGGCGTTTTTTTCAGCCCGCCCCCGGCGCACCACCCAAAGGGCGAAACGCTTCTGCTGTCCGTCGATAGGAGGAAGCATATGAACCAGATGGGAAGGAAGCATGTCGGCCGAGGAAGCTTCGAAAGCGATGGCGCCGGCTCTCGAGCAAGCGGTGTCATAGCGTTGCTCAAGCATACGCAACGAAGCCTTGAGAGTGGATATCTTCTTCGACCTGTCGTCTATCTCGTCCAAGGCTGCGCGGACATGGCTGAGCCGGATCTGGATGTCCTCCAGCTCCCCCTTGCTCCGATAGTAGTCCTGGAATTCCTGGGTACAGACGGAAATTGTAACGCTCTGCCGCAGTGCGGCGGCCATCTGCCCCAATTCCTCGAACAAGATATCCAGATCCTGTCCGGCAAGTTCGATTTCTTTCTGTGTCGCGGCGATTTCAGCTTGCAGCCTACCCATGAGCATATCCTACCACATTCCTTGTTTATTGACAAAGCATGGCTCGCCCTATATTCTGATAGAAACTCTAGTGTGGAAAAGAGGCTATCGTGGGCTTCACACAGGATGGGGGCAAAACGACTAGCATTGCGCAGGATTTTCCGCCCCTCCTCGAACAACAACTCGCAGACATCGAGAAAGCGTACGCCCATACGAACGTTGTCATCGAAACGGGCGTCGATTCTCCGTATCTTGGGAGGAAATGCCTGACAAGATTGATGGAGACGGCGGCGTTCTCGAAGGATGCGTCGGAGGCGAGCCCCCGGTTGCTGTTGCTTCTCTCGCCCGCGGCGCTTGGCGCTCTTCAGGATTCGCTCGGAACGGCCAGGCCTTCCGATGTGGCGGTCTTGGACGAGAGCCTGCAGCCAAGTGAAGAACTGGAGTTCATACAGGGCCGTCTGATCGGAATAGCGACCACCCCCAGACGCATCATCGACCATATCAGGCGCAACAACCTGTCCGTACGGAACGTCCGTACTCTGGTGGCGATGGACATGGGGCTGGGCATCGAGTCCGGCAGGCAACCGTATGAACTTCGGAATTTCGTACATGATACGCAGTTCATCGCTACGAAACTCCACCGCAGATGCTTCTGCGAGTTCTTTACTTCAGATTTTTCCAGACTGGAGCCGTGGGACGGGCAGATTTTCACTCGTTCTCAAACGCTGGCCAAGAGCGCTTGGGACCGATTGCCGTGGCCGATTGAATTCAGGTTGTCGGCAGACCCTTCCCCGCAGGATGTGACCGATATCCTATGTTCGGCCGGAGCCGTCGCCTGTGACCATCTGGTGATATGCGGCTCGGCGGATTACAGGACGGAGGTATCCATCCGATTGCGTCGCCAGGTTCCTCTCCTCGACGCAACTACGATAGATCTTGATGCGGTCCTGTCTGGCTCGTACAACCCTCGGCCGGGGCAAAGACTAGATATCGTGACCTATGGTCTATCTCTGGAGGAATGCAGCCAGATGCTGCGGCAATCACTGTCCTGGCCGGCGGTGTTGACCGGCGCCGTATGCATCCTCCCCGACTTCGTTCGAGGAGAAATACTTGAAACCAAGGAGACTTTGCTCATGAACAATGAAATCAAGAGCACCCCTACCGACTTGGACGTCCTGACCGGAAAGATCCAGTTGCTCGCCGGCAAAACCCGTGCGGACGCCAATCCTGAAGAACTCGACCAGCTGAAGAAGCTGATCAAGAAAAACGTACCGTTCGCTTTGCGCGGGTATTTCATGGCCTATCTGCTGCGCGAACTGCTTGCGACGACCGACAGCGCGAGACCCCGTGCGAAAACGCCTCGCACCGCCCCGGTGGAACGGGAACGTCAGCCACGCGCCCCGCGTCAGCCGAAGCCCCAGGGGCCGGCGCTTCAGCCGCAGAAATCGGCTGATGATACCGCTGAGACCAATGCGGAGCCGAAGCCGGAACGCATCATCCCCGAGGGGGCGAAGACGCTCTATCTCAACATAGGCAAAATGAAGCGGCTCTATGCGAAGGAGCTTTCCCAGCTTCTTCAGACGGAACTGGGGGTTACCAGGGAAGACATCTATTCGATCCGTATCCATGACAAGTACTCCTTCATAACCATGAGCGAAGAGAACTGCGAGAAAGCCATTGAGAAGATCAACGGCATGGACATCAAAGGTCGCACCGCTTCGGTCAGCTATTCCAACAAGGAGTAGTCCATGCAGCTGGAACGTGTCACGGTCGGTCCTTACGGAACGAACTGCTATATTTTCACAACAGACGCCCTCGATTGCTGGATCGTGGATCCTGGATACGATGGTCGGACGATTGTCGAACGTATCGAGCAGAAGGGTTCCAGACCCGTGGCCGTCTTGCTGACGCACGCCCATTGGGACCATGTCATGGCGTTGCCGGCCTTGCGCGAGCGGTGGCCGGAGCTTCCCGTCCTCGTTCATGAGGCCGACGCGGACATGCTTGGACATGAGGGCGGCATGAAGATGCTCCGGAGAGTCCAACGGGTCGATATCCGATTCGCTCGAGAATGCGAGCCGTTGTTCGCACAGCTTCCAGAGGCTACTGCCTATCTTTCCGACGGACAGCTTCTGGAAGGATGCGGATTCACCGTATTGCATACCCCCGGACATACTCCGGGCTCCGTAGGCTTCTACCACGAACCGGGATCGATCCTGCTCAGTGGCGATACACTTTTCGCAGGCGGTATCGGCCGTACCGACCTGCCGGGAGGCAACTACAGCAAAATCATCGAAAGCCTACATGACAGATTGTTCACGCTCCCCGACAAGGTACAGGTATTTCCCGGTCACGGAGTACCCACCACGATCGGAAGTGAACGAAACAACCCTTGGATCTAACGTTACGTAGGACCGCTTGAAAGCCGCAAGGCACGAAGGCGGTCCTACGCCGCTTCCAACGACATCCGATATCACGCCACGTCCGCACGTCCGCGGTTTCGTGCCGCAACCCTATCAGCACCCCTATCAACCACCATGTCAGCAAACACCCTCACGACGACAGGAAGTCCAACGACAAGCAGGTTCCCGGCGAACCATACGGCACCGCAAACAAAACAGGTTGTACCAAGCGGGAACATCTTGTACCATAAGGAACGGGTGCAAGAGGGGGAGAACGCATGTCGCAGACATTGCAGAACATCATCAACGTCATAGTGCTGGTGACTTGTCAGATTTGGGTCTGTATCTCGCTGACCCCCTTTCGGATACCGAAAAAGAAGGCGGTGACCATCATCGTTTCGGTGACTGCGGCCGGTGTGCTGGCGTATACCTTGACCGCATACCTGTTCGCCTTGCAGACCGCCATCGACCTGATGTTCGTATATCTGACCATTCCAAGCTTCATCTGCCTGCTGTGCATCGTGAAATACCGCGACGGCAGGTTTTTGTTTTCCTATTTCTTCACGGACTTCTCGATCAGCGTAGTGAACTTGACCACGTTCCTGTTCATCTTCCCTACCTCGATACAGACGAATTACACCATAAATTTCGCCATAACGACGCTTGTCATGGTCGCGGCCACGATCCCGATGGTCAAGCTCGTATGTCCACGGGTCAGGATGATGTTCGAATACGGGAACAGCAAGGTCTGGTGGCCGGTAGGCGTCGCCGCCATGATAGCGAACATATTCATGATGTTCATGGCGAGCTATCCGCAACCGCTGGAATTCCGGACCCAGGACTTTCTGGTGACGACGCTGATCAACATCATCCTTGCCGTAGTGTTCCTGGTCCTCATCATCGCAATCTCCGAGATGTGCAGGTCGGAAGAGCAAAAGAAGCAACTGTTCATGACCAAGGCGAAGCTGGACATCTCCCAGATGCAGCTACAGCAGAGCGAACGGCAGTATGAAGGTATTCTGGAAAATATCGACACCGTCCGACGGATCAACCACGACATGAAACACCATTTCATCGCCATCGAAGGGTTGTGCAAAGCGGGAGATATGGACAAAGTCCTGCAATATGTCTCCATGCTGGCGGACAAAAGCCCCTCGTCGAACATCGTCCGGTTCTGCAACGTCTTTGAAGCGAACGTCATTCTCTCCTACTATGCGGACTTGTTCAAGAATTCGGGGATCAGATATTCCTTCGTCCTGGATGAAGGCGGACAGGTTCCCGACGATCCGATGCCGTTGTGCGTCATCCTCGGCAACGCTTTGGAGAACGCCAGGGAAGCCTGCGGCAAGATGTCCAGCGCAAGCGACCGGTTCGTCATGGTCGAGGGGAAAGCGATGCAGGACCACAAGACGGTCCTGCGCATCACGAACAGCTACCAGGGTGAAATACAGACGGATGAACAAGGGAACATCATCACATCGAAACCAGACAAGAAACTCCATGGTTTTGGTCTGGAGAACATTCGTTTGATGGTAGCGGAAAGCGGCGGTTGGTGCGAGTTCACCCACGACGGTTCAGTCTTCGAGACAAGGGTCGTGTTCCGGGACTGACAGAGGTAAGGAAAACTCCCCCGCCCCGGTATCACAAGCTCCCGCTCAAACCAAGTCTACGCATTTCCCTGCGTTCGTTCCCGGACATCCGTATCCACACACGGAAAAGACGCGATGCCAAGACACCAAGCCGGAACGCGACAAGACGGCGGACAGGTACGGCTGTATATGACCACCTGAGGGGGGAGAGGAAAAAGCGAGGGACCTGAACAACCGCAAGCAAGTGGTGGAGGATAGTGCGGAACGTCGCGAAGCAACGTTTCCAGGTCCCATGGTCGGTCAGACGATCCGGCGCTTGCTGGGGCCCTCTTCCCCATTCTTGCAGTCGATGCACAGCACCGCGTAAGGAATCGCCCGCAAACGTTCTTCAGTGATTTTCTTGCCACAACGCAGACAAGTACCGTAACGGCCGTTCTTCAATCTGGTCAGAGCGGATTCAACTGCCTTGAGTCGATTTGCATCATGCTGGTTGATCGCTTCCATCTTTTTGAAAGCAATGTCATCCGCGGCAACATCTATACTGTCTTTGATCCCCGTCGCATTCACCATGCCGCGGAAATCGTTGTCATCGTTGGACAGCTTCTCAAGCAGTTCCTTTCGCATTGCCAGGAGCTTGGTCTCCATTTCTGAAAGAAAGTCATTAGCCATGCGTGCCTCCTGGGGGAAACATATTCCCGTCGCGCAACCCTTGCGACGGACCTCCCCGTCAAGTTAACCATAAAGATGTAGGGCAACGCCCGACAAGTCAAGCATTATTTGTCGATTTTCTGAAAAAATGATGCATTTCTTTGTTGTTTTTCATTGAGGTTTTCATTACGGACAGCAACCTGGTCGAGAAACATAGCGAAAAGAGACAATCAGGGCCGAGATCGTAAAAGAGGTTGAAAACCGGTTTCCCAACCGATGGACGGCAATCAGAACGGACGCCAGAACATGACGCCGAAACCGAAACGGGCCGTCAAGGAGACGGCGAGCAACCCGAAGCACCCGAAAATAACGAGATAATCGGAAGCTTTCATCGCTGTGGCGCGGTACCAGGTCCTTCGCTTACCTTTGCCGAAGCCTCGCAGCACCATGGCGTTCGTGATGATGTCGATCCTGTCGATACTGGACAGGACCAGCGGGGCGAGAACCTTGCTGACATTGCTGATACGCCGGCGCAACGGCACGTTCTTGGAGATATCGACTCCGCGGGCCTGCTGTGCGTGCATGATATGGACAAAATCATCGGTGATTTCTGGAATATACCGTAAAGCGAGGCTCACCGCATAGGATATCCTGTAGGAAATACCGATGCGGTTCAGGCTGCTGGCGAACTCGGACGGCTGGGTGCAGAAGACGAACACCAAGGCGATGGGAAAAATAGTAAAATATTTGAGACAGACGACCACAAGGTAGAACAAGGTCTCCGCGGTCAAGGCGTACTTGGCGGAGGAAGGCCCCAGCAGCACCGTCCGTGTACCGAGATAGAGCGTGCCTTGTCCGGGCGAGAACAGGTAGATGAACAAGGCGTTCAGCGTGATCACCCCGAGCATGGCGACCAGCAACGGGCGGAACTTGCGAAACGGAACCTTGCAGGTCAGCATGGCCGCGATCGAAACACATAGCCCCGTCAACAGGATACGAATATCGAAGGTCGTCAGGCATAGGACCATCCAGCCAATGAAGAACAAGAACTTCGTCACTCCATTGAGATGATGGATCCACGAACCGGTATCGACATAGGCAAGTCCAAAGCCGAACTTCCGCCCTTTGCCAGCCGTCTTACCGGCGGCAGATTCCGTGTCCGGCGCTTTGGCTTCATCGCCCGAAACATCCGGACGGCTCCCCTTGTCTGCCTTGTCTGCCTGGCCGGTTTGGTCGGTTTGATCTGCCTGGTCTGCATGGCCGGTTTGGTCTGCATGGCCGAGACTCTTTTCGGAAGCGGAGCCGAAAGCATCGGCATCGGCAGGAACAGCACGCATCGTCCCCTCAGTGTCCTTTGAGGTAGCGGCGCCAACGACACTTGCGAAGCTGATCGTCCCGTCGCCGGCTGAATCCAAGGCAACAGCGGGAACGAAATCGAGCCCGTCATTCTGCCCGATGGCGGGTGGAGACGCCTGGGAGCCGGTCTCCCGCCGTTCGTCCTCGGCCTCGATGAAGGTCTCGATGAACGACGGGATTTCCGCTTGGGGAATACCGGCCCGTTGCGCCAGGATATAGAGGGAAGTCTCTTTCAGATTCGCCTGCCGGAGCAACGCCCCGTCGCTGAAGACTTCGCTGACAGGCGCGTCCCGAAGCAACACTCCGTCGGCGAGGACGATGGCCCTGGGGGTGTATTCCAACGCAAGGTGCATGTCGTGCGTGACGAACAGGATCGTGATGCCCAGCCGACGGTTGATATCCCGCAGGAAGGACATCAGCGCCGTGTACCGCCTGTAGTCCTGCCCTGCCGTCGGCTCGTCCAAGATCAGCACCTCGGGATCCATCACCAGGATCGACGCGATGGTGACGCGCTTCTTCTGTCCGTAACTCAATGCGCTGATCGGCCATTTGTGGTGCCTGCGCAGACCGCAAAGCTCCAGTACTTCAAGAACGCGCTTGCGCACAGCGTCTTCGGGCAGACCTTTCAGACGCAGACCGAAAGCGACCTCGTCGTAGATCATCGGATGGCTGATCATGTGATTCGGGTTCTGCATGACATAGCCGATCCTACGGCTGCGCTCATAGATCGTATCGTCGGTCGCGTCACGGCCGGCTAGGAAAATCCGGCCGGAATCGGGCCGCATGATGCCCATGAGCAACTGCGCCATCGTCGATTTACCTGCGCCGTTCTTGCCGAGAATCGAAACCATCTCCCCTTTCCTGATGGAGAAGCCTACATCGTGGACGGCGTCTCGCAAGCCGTCGTAGGAATAGGATACGTGGTCGAACCTGATCAGCTCCCCGCCTTTTGGAGGATGGTACTGTCTGCGCCGGGTCGTGAACCAGCCGCATAGCCGCTGCGCATAGGGTTCCACCCGGAAAGTGTCGATATAGGCGATATCCTCCGTCGGCGCGATCTCACATCCCGCCAGCTTGAGGGCGCTGATGTACAGAGGCTCGCGGATGCCCTTCTCCTGAAGCACAGAACCGGCGAGCAACGCCGCGGGGGTGGTATCCAGACATATCCTGCCGTCATCGACAAGGAGTATCCTGTCGACGGGACGATGGAGGACGTCCTCCAGCCGATGCTCGATGATCACGACGGTCTTGCCCGTCCGCTTGTGCAGTTCGTCGATCAGCTCTATGGCGCGTTTGCCCGTGGCGGGATCCAGATTGGCCAGCGGTTCGTCGAACAGAAGGATATCCACATCGTCCACAAGGACGCCGGCGAGCGAAACCCGCTGCTTCTGCCCACCGGACAGGGAGCCGGGCGGATGGTCGAGGAACGCCTCCATGTCGACCAAAGAGGCCATCTCCAGGACCAGCTTCTCCATCCGGGGTTTTGCCACGCATTGGTTCTCCAAGGAGAAGGCGATATCCTCGGCCACGGACAATCCTACGAATTGCCCGTCGGTATCCTGCAACACAGTCCCGACCTTCCGGTTCAGGTCGTAGATATCTGTATCAGAGGTCTCCATGGAGGCGACTTTCAGCGAACCTTCTATGGTTCCCGACATAGCATGGGGAATCAGGCCATTGATACAATTGCCGAGGGTGGACTTTCCACTCCCGCTCGGACCGATGATCAACAGCTTCTCCCCCGCGCGCACATGCAGCTCCACATGCTTGAGCGTGGGAACCCGCTGAGACTTGTAGGTGAATGAAAAATCGCTGAAATCCAACATCATCGTGAAACAGCGTCTATTTTGGTTCTACCGTCTCATCAAGGGTCAGATTGGTGTTGTTCCTGTTGCGACGGGCGATCAGGACCATCAGCAAGGAACCAAGGATCGCGATCACGACCGTATTGACGAAGGCGATCAGCAGCTGCTGTGTCACTACCTTGTTCAGCGGCTCCGCGAACAGGAAATAATCGAGCAATGCGCTGATACAGTAGCCGACGAAGTTGCCGAGGAAGGAGAGCAGTATGAAGATGCCCGCCTGCTTGCCACCGAAAATTCCCTCGTCGAGCTTGTGCGCGGTGAACATGGGATAGAGGCCGATCACGATGCCGACGATACCGCTGCCCAACACCCAGGTGAACCATACGCCCCAACCTGCGAACAGGTCGGTGATCCAATGTCCGAGGAAACCTACCAGGAACCCGACGACCGGCCCATACACGCCCGCGAACAACGCAAGGATCGCCATGGCAGGTTTGATCGTGGTGTTGGCGAAAATGGGAATGCCTATCAAGCCCCCCAAACCATACAATGCGGCGCCGATGGCGACTACCACTACCATTTGGACGAATTTCATGGATTTCTGCTGATCCATATTCCCACCTCCTGAACTCTTGATCGATCCGCCCGCCTGATGGACGGATATGCTTTCCTACTTTGACGAGGACGCGGCTCCGGCGCTCTTCTCCAAAGTGATCACCCACCCTTCTCCGGTCCCGATCCGGTATTCCGCGGAAAAACTCCCTTGGTTGACGGCCACCCCGACATTCAGCAGGCTGTTGATGTACAGCAAGGCCTCCCCCCGGCCGACTTCCGTGAAGTTCTTGCAATACTTGACCTCATAGCCATAGACGATACGCCCTTTGTCGGTAATGGTCACACGGACCATCTCCCCGTATTGTACCCCCAGCCGGGAAAATAGGGAATCGGAAATATTCGTCCAGAGACTGCCGTACCTGGTGTCCAGGATGTCTATGGCTCCGACTATCCGTCCCCCGTCGAGGCAGGAATCCTGCACATCGAGCTGAATCACCTGATTGTCGAGCCGACGGCCTACGTCGTCGAAGCCAATGATTCCGGCGGCCAACCGGGCTCCCGTATAGGCGTAAACGTCCCTCCCATGGAAGGTATAGCTGCGCTGGCTGTCCTTCAGCCGGTTCACCGCTTCGCTGATCTCCCGCCGCTCGACGATACCGACCTGTCTGGCGACATGGGTCAGCGTCCCGTTGTCAGGAGTCACCACCACATGTCCGGAACATGTCAGCACCGCGACGCTCTTGCGGTCGCTGCCGACACCGGGATCCACGACACAGACGAACACGGTCCCCGGAGCCCAGTATGTCATGGCCTGGATCAGCCGATACGAAGCCTCCCAGATATTGAACTGAGGTATTTCGTGGGTCAGATCCTCAAGCTTGAGGTCGCGGCAGACTTCATCGGCCACGCCGTGCATGGCGCTGACGGCTCCGTCGCCCGTACCGAAATCACTCATGAACACAACGGTCCGGCGCTCAGTCCAAGGATGCCGGACTTTCAGTTCTTCCGCCTGACAAACCTTCTCATCCATGATATGCCCCCTTGTTCAGCGTCCCCTCTTCCTTTTGCCGTCCTCGTCCCCGGACAACCGAGCGTCCACCTGCTCACGGAGTTCTTCAAGATGCATCATCCGCATCCACCGGAAGGTAAAGAACAGTACGGCGAGCGCGACCGCGGAGGCTATGGCGGCGACCAGGACCTCGACCCACACGGGGCCGTCCCAGACGATCGCGAGCATCGTGAACCCCGCAGCGAGGGAAAGGATCAGTACGACCACGGCGAACACCGTGGACCGGACCTTCCTGCGTAGCGCCAATACATTGTCGTTGACCTTCGACCGCTTTGTCATGCCTTGCCAGCCTCCAAGAAGTCGTCGATGATCTCCATGAACTCTTGATAGGTGGTGGCGAGACGGAGGTCGGGCTCCTCCTCGAGTATGTTCGCGGGAGCCCTGAACAGGGCCCCGCTGTCGGCGGTATGGATCATGGAGAGGTCGTTGTAGGAGTCTCCGGCGGCGAAGGTCCTGAACCCCATGGAGCGCAAGCCGAGGATAGCTTTCTTCTTGCCGTCGTACTGGCGCATCCTGTAGTCGGTGATCATCCCCTGGGAATCGACCTGCAGATCGTTGCAGAAGATCGTGGGCCACCCCAGTTTCCGCATCATCGGCTGGGCGAACTCGGAAAACGTGTCGGACAGGATCACTACCTGCGTCTTGCTCCGCAGATTCTCAAGAAACTCCTTGGCGCCCGGAAGCGGATCCATCGTCCCGATCACATCCTGGATATCCGCCAGCGTCAACCCGCGTTCCTTCAATATCTTCAAACGGCCGCGCATCAACACGTCGTAGTCGGAAACCTCACGCGTGGTGAGCCGGAGCTTCTCAATTCCCGTCTTCTCCGCGACGTTGATCCATATTTCAGGAATCAACACACCTTCCAAGTCCAAGCAGATGATGTCCATAGGGCTATACCTCCTCCCATCTCCCGCTCCTGGCGGAACGGAACAGGGCCTCCATGACTCTTGTATTCTCCAACGAATGTTCAAGGGAGCCCGCATACGGGGTCCCGGTTTCAATGCTTTCAACAAAATGGTCGCATTCCAGCGCATACTGGTCCGACGGCAGGAAGCTGTAGACGCGGGTCGAGGATAGCACATTGCCGTCGTACAGCTCGAAATCGCTCTTCAACGCAGGGTCGGTGCTGAACGGGGAAAGGACTTCGACCCGGTGGGTGTCGGTGAAAAGGGTCAGGCAGGTATGCCGGGGATTCCGCGTCCCGCAACTGAACGTAAGCTGACCGCCGCCGGGAAACTCCATGACGCCGGAAGCGAGGCGGTCGACGCCGAACACTTCGTCCATCGTCAAGACGCAGGCGACGCGCGTAGGCTCGCACCCGAACATCCAACGGCCGCAGACGATAGGATAGACGCCGATGTCCCATAATCCGCCGCCGCCTTCCTGGTACTTGTTCCTGATGTTCTCGGGATCCCTGTTGTCAAGGAAAAAGCAACCGTCCACGCTCTGAAGCCGTCCGATCTCCCCCGATTCGAGCAGTTCCTTGAGATCCCGCAGACGCGGCTGATGCAGTACCACGTAGGCTTCGCCGATCAGTCTGCCGGTCCGTTCCCGAAGCTCGATCAACCGCTGGATATCGGCTGACCGCAACGCCAAAGGCTTTTCGCACAAGACATGCTTGCCGGCCATGACGGCCTTCTCAATCCATTCGACATGGAGATGATTCGGCAACGGCAGGTACACGACGTCAATGTCAGAATCGTCCAGCAATTCCTCATAGGAGCCGTATGCCTTGGGAATTTCCATATCGCGGGCGACTTCCTCCGCCCGCCCGGCGTCCCTTGACGCGATAGCGGTCAATTCACAATAATCCGTCTGCCTCAACGCAGGGATGATGCTGTTCCTTGCGATTTTCGCAGTCCCTAGGATTCCCCACCGCAACGTCTCCATACCAGCTCCAGAACATCATATGAAATCGCGACGTACCATGCGGTACGCCTTCCATCTCAGTATCACCGAGAACAGGGGGTAATTGCAAGCGGAAACAATCCGTTCCATACCATTGCGTATCGTTCCAAGCGGGATATCCCGTATCGACGAATACGCCCCCGCCGCAACCCGCCGCAACTACTGTGAAAGACGGCGCTGGTTCCCCCATGCAAGGCGGAAGTCTCGTGGAACCGTCTCGCTATTCCTTGAATTTCTCGGGCGCGGCCGCCAACACCAACGCACGGGCGGCGCAGTCCGTGGGATCCACAAGTTCACAGGGAAGCATATCGTCCTTCAACGCCAAAGGCAGCTCAGTGCAGCCGAGGATCATGGCGACGACATTCCGTTCCAGCAGGCGCATTGATTCGTCCAACAGGACGGCCCGCGCCTCCCCCGACACCGGGAATTTGGCTTTGACGCCGTACCCTGTGTCATAGATAGCGGCATGAAGCCTTCTTTGCCCTTCGAGGGACGGTTCCACCAATTCAAACTGTGGGTGATGGCTGAGATAGTCCTGATAAACGCCCGTCATGTACGTTCCGACGGTAGCCAGCAATCCTATTTTCCCACCTTGGGGAAACAGACGTTCAAGGTACAGGCAGGTTTCCTCGATCATATTGATGAACCGTACTTGCGGATGCTCCACCGAGGCCGCCTCCATCATGACGGAGAGGATTCCAGGGGCATGCGCCGTATTGCAGGCCACGGCTATCGTGTTCGCCCCGCATTGCACGAGCTTTTCAAAACAGACATACATTCCGCCCGCAGGGTTGACGCCTCCGTGGAGCAGATACTCGGTCCTGTCGGCTATCAAGGAAGGGCAGGAGGCCAGGTAGAGGGTGATATGCTCCTGATCGCTTCGAGCATTCGTATGATCGAAGACCTTCTTCACCAGGTCAATCCCAGCGTAAGGACCAACGCCACCAATGATTCCAATCGCATTGTCCATCGGGCACCTCTTTCTCACAACTCTCGTTCAGATTGTAACATAGCAGTTCCGGACATGTAAAATCTTATCTGTTGCGGGCGCAGATTCCACGTGATATCATCGATGTCAAGGAGAGACGCATGTCAGGAAACCGCGACCATATCGTCCAACGGATGAAGGAGCTGTATGTATATGATCTCTATGGTCTGCGGCGAGAACTTAAACCGCTGAGCCAGGTGTTGTATACCGGAGAACCGCTCAACTGTTTTGCCACCGGGGTGATGGAGGGGCTGCGCAGGCTGTTGGCGGTGACCGATAGCCGGGTAATCATCATAGGCAATCATATCGGTTCCCCATCGGACATCGACATCATTCCAAGAAACGACATAACCGAACACTCCGCAACAAAGAAACTCTTCGCGTCCTCAATAGAATTCAAGACCTCCACGGGGGCGCACTACGTACTGACGGCGGTATCCAGAAGAGTGCTGGATCTATTCAACTGGGCGCTCGACCAACCGATCAAGGAATTCGACGAATAGTACCGCGTCCCCGCCGTTCTCATGCCACCCCAAACACTTTATTCTGACCATTGATCCGGTTCGTTCCACTGGCTCAAAATGCTAACCTGCCCTACCGGCCCAAGGGGTCGGCCCATCCTGTCGGCCTTGCCGGTCGGCCCGCACTACCTCGTTCCATCGCCCCCCAAGAGGGGGGCAGCCCCGACGGCCCGTCTTGTCGAAAATATACATGGGGGTCGCCGCATACAACGACGCCCTCCATACGTCATATCGATAACAGTAAGCTTCTTGTAGCTATTTCTTTTCCCATTTGCCCATATCAAGTTGTTTCATCATCTTTGCGACGACGACGGTACAGGTCAAATCACCGGTCACGTTCAACGCGGTACGCCCCATGTCGAGAATCGCGTCGATACCGAGTATCATGGCGTACGCGCCCGCAACAGCGGAACCTTCGACGACCGGCAAACCTACGGAATCAAGAACCATCAGCAACATGATAGCTCCCGCACCAGGCACACCAGCGGTCCCGATCGACGCCAACGTCGCAGTCACGACGATAGTCCCCATCTGGCCGATGGAAAAATTGTGTCCCCAGACGGTCAACGCAATGAAGATCGCACAGACGCCTTGGTAGATCGCCGTTCCGTCCATGTTGATCGTAGCGCCCAGCGGTAGCGAGAAGGAGTAGATATCCTTGGGACAACCAAGATTCTCCGCCGCCTCCATGGTCACTGGAAGCGTTCCATTGGAACTTCTGGTGACGAACGCGGTGATGAACGGGTTCTTTGCTTCGCTGAAATAGGTCTTCAAGCTCAGTTTGCTTAGTTTGATCATACCAAGATAAATCAGACAGACGTGGATCGCGTACCCGACGAAACAGGCCAGCGTCACAACGCCGAGGGAACCGACGACCTTTGAGCCGTTCTTGGCGAAGACCTCCGCCACAAGGGCGAGGACGCCGATCGGCGCATACTGCATGATACCTGAGACCATCTTCATCATGGCTTCGGCTACGCCGTCGCAAAAATTGTAAACCGTCATTCCCGCGCTTCGGACACGTTCATCCGTTGAAATCTTCAGATATGAAATACCGATACCGAACACCAGCGCGAAGAAAATCACGGGAAGGATGTTCTCATTGACGACAGCCTGGGCGAAGCTGGTAGGAATAATGTTCAGCAACGTGTTCGCCAAGGACTGTGTCGCGGCGGTTTTGCCCGCGGCACCCGCCACCAACGTAGCCAGCGCCGCGCTTGGACGGAAGATGGAGCCTACTGCCAATCCTACTACAACGGCGAAAGCTGATGTCAGCAAATAGAAAATGATAACACGGATACCGACCTTGCCGAGATTGGCGGGACTGACCGACGAAGCGCCGACGATCAGGGTGGAGAGGATGATCGGCATCATGATCATCTTCAGCAACCGGACGAACAGAGAACCGAACGGAGCGATCCACAGAATCTTTTCTTTGAAGATGATTCCCAGAACCGCGCCAAGGACCAGACCGATGAGGATCCGGTACAGCAGGTTGAAATTGAAATACCAGCTGAGCCAGCCCTTCTTCACTGGCGCATCATTTTTGTTAGGCATATACACTCCTTTTGTTTTACGATGAAGGGACAAAAGAAACCGTCAGCCATGTAAAAATGCCCAGCTCCTCTCCTTTTATTTCAATAAATTTCGCCCCGGCTTCTTCGCTTCCTTCATGTTTTTCATTTTAAGAGCGCACCAGTGACCTATAAAGTAAATTTTTCGCTAATAATTTATCAATTATGCATAATTAGCGTCACATTAACCAATTATATTATTAATAAAAGAAATTATCATTTGGTTCTCTCCCTGAACGCCCGTCCCCGACATGTCCAAGCCCTATGCCGCAAAACGAAAAAAGAACCACCGCCGCCCCTCCGGCCCCCCACCCGAACCGGTCTTTTATCCGATCCGATGAAATGGTGGTTATTTCCAGAGGCAGTCTTGGCGATGGTCCTTCACCAACGATTTGAGGAAGTATGGCTGGAACCGATTGCCATGTCATGGACGACCTCCCGCCATGACCACAATGATTCTGTTCCAGCCGCAAATCGTCCGGCCGCTATTTCTTCGCCGCCCACTTGTCCATGTCGAGCTGTTTCATGGATTTCGCGACAACCGTGGTACAGGTCAAATCACCGGTCACGTTCAACGCGGTACGCCCCATGTCGAGAATCGCGTCGATACCGAGTATCATGGCGTACGCGCCCGCGACCGCGGACCCCTCGACGACCGGCAGCCCCACGGCGTCCAGGACCATCAGCAGCATGATAGCTCCCGCACCGGGCACGCCAGCGGTCCCGATCGACGCCAACGTCGCAGTCACGACGATAGTCCCCATCTGGCCGATGGAAAAATTATGCCCCCAGACGGTCAACGCAATGAAGATCGCGCAGACGCCCTGGTAGATCGCCGTTCCATCCATGTTGATCGTAGCGCCCAGCGGCAGAGAGAAGGAGTAGATATCTTTGGGAACCCCAAGGTTTTCCGCCGCTTCCATGGTTACCGGTAGAGTACCGTTGGAACTTCTGGTGACGAACGCGGTGATGAACGGGTTCTTCGCCTCGTTGAAATAGGTCCTCAGACTCAGCCCGTTCAGCTTGATCAGCCCCAGATAGACCAGGCAGACATGGATAGTATACCCGACGAAACAGGCCAGCGTCACGACGCCGAGGGAACCGACGACCTTTGAGCCGTTCTTGGCGAAGACCTCCGCCACAAGGGCGAGGACGCCGATCGGCGCGTACTGCATGATACCTGAGACCATCTTCATCATGGCTTCGGCTACGCCGTCGCAAAAATTATGGCTCTATGCAGAAATCTGGGGGATGAAGAGAAGAGAAAAAGTCAATAAGAAAGAAAAGGTATAGAAAAAAGGGAATGGAACTCTACTATTGTCAAGTTACCAAACAACAACAAAGAGAGGACCA
>JAEXDQ010000011.1 GCA_023401595.1 Spirochaetota bacterium | reverse complement strand
CACCAACGACACCAACGGCACCAACGGCACCAACGACACCAACGACACCAACGACACCAACGACACCAACGACACCAGCGACACCAGCGACCTCAGCGACACCAGCGACATCGTTAGAAAAAACGGAACCGACCGATTCTGAATCGCAAACCCCAGTAGTGGAAGCCACAGGTTCCGTCGCAAAGGCGACTGGCAGAGCGGAGAATGTCGTAGATACGTCTGCTGGAGAGGCTGTTCCAGTCTTGGCAAACCAGTCGGCGCAAAAAACGGATCCAATTACGTTCAGCGGGGGATACACAAAAGTCAAACTACAAGAAGGCCGAGAGGTCATCACGCTCTCCGGCGGAGCGGTCGTTTCCGTAGGCTCCATGCGATTGTCCGCCGAAGCGATTGAAATTTCAGGCAACGACTACCGGTATGTACGCTGTAACGGAAACGTATCGGTCGTCGATCAAGACCTCGGCATCCAGATATCCTCCTCACAGATCTATTATGACAGGCTTGACGAACTGATAGTCATCGACGGCTGGGTGGAACTCCAGGATAGAAAGAACGAGGTGATCGCATCGTGCGCCTGGCTGGAATTCAATCTCCACGACGGTATCATGAAAATGCAGATGCGGGTACGTCTCCTCAAACATACGGACAAGGGTTCCATGGTCTGCAACGCAGACAACGTCATTTTCGACAGGGACGGGGAGACCCTTGCGTTGAGTGGCGGCGCATCGGTATATTGGAATGATGATCGTTATGAAGCTTCCATGATCACCGTCGATCTGAAAACCGACGAAATCGTCATGGACGGGGCGATCAAGGGAACGGTACATGGATGATTTCAGCACGCTCCGAATAGAACACCTCGCGAAAACCTACGGAAGGAAAAAAGTCGTAAAGGACATTTCCTTTTCGATGCGGAGCGGGCAGATCATCGGCTTGCTGGGGCCTAACGGCGCAGGCAAGACAACGACCTTCTATATGATCGTAGGATTTCTCAAGCCGAACGGCGGCCGGATATTCCTCGATGGACGGGATGTTTCGACGCTTCCCATGTATCAGCGTTCCAGACAGGGGCTTTCTTATCTTCCTCAAGAACCCTCGATCTTCAGAAAACTCAGCGTCGAGGACAATGTGCGTCTGGTGGGCGAGACCCGTCGCGACTTGAACGCGAAACAGAAGACGGAACTGGTGGAGCAGCTGCTCAGGGACTTTGGAATCGAGCAGTTGCGCAGGCAGAAGGGATATACGCTTTCAGGAGGCGAACGACGCCGTACCGAAATCGCCCGGGCGCTGGGCTGTTCACCGAGGTTCCTGCTGCTGGATGAACCGTTCGCCGGAATCGACCCGAAGGCGGTCTATGAAATCAAGCATATCATCAGGACGCTGGCCTCGAAAGGCATCGGCATATTGCTGACCGACCATAATGTCAGGGATACGTTGGCAATCACCACATGCGCATATATCATCAACGAAGGAACGATTCTGGTTTCAGGGGGCAAGCAGGAATTGCTAGCCGATACCGTTGCCCGGGAAATATACTTCGGAGAAGGATTCGAGGAGGAATGATGGACCTTTCCACGGGGCTCAGCCTTGCGCAGAAACAACAGCTCAAACTCAGTCCACAGCTCATCCAATCTTTTGAATTGATGACTCTCCCGTTGCAGGAATTGCAGGCGAAAATCCAGACCGAGATAGAATCGAATCCCGCGCTGGAGATTCCTGAAGGCAGGGAGCTTTCATTCGACGCCTATGCGAACGCACAATTAAAATCAGAGAATTCCAATCGGGAGGATGACTACAGCGATTCTTCCAGCTACGGGTCAGACGAATTCCGTGAAGCGCCGACGCCGGAATCCTACGGAAGCGCATCCGGTTCCGATTATGGAGCCAATTCCGACTATAGGACCGACTATGGCACCGGCGGCGGGTATGATGATGAGGCTTCGGACCGTCAGCACCAGTTCATTGAGGGGGCGTTGTCCCATGACGAGACGTTGCAGGAGCATCTGCTCGGACAACTCGGTTGCACGCCGCTTTCCCCGGAAGAGCAACGTATCGGGGAACTGATCATCAGCAATCTCGATGACAACGGCTTTCACCGCAAAAATCCGTCGTCGCTCATCAAGCAGAGCCAGTCCGCCATGCTGAAAAAAATACTGGCTCTGATCCAGACGTTTGACCCGCCGGGTGTATGCGCGATCGATTTCCGGGAATCCTTGATCATCCAAGCCCGCAACGACGGACTTGTCGGCAAGGATTTGGCCCAGTTCTCTTCGTTGGTGAACGACCACCTGGAACAGATGAGGGCCGGCAAGACGAAAGAGGTGGCGAAAGCCCTGGATATCAACGAAGAAGAGCTTGATACGTTGTACAGCTACCTCAAGACGCTCACCCCCTACCCCGGACAGCTCTATAGTTCCGGGCCGGATGAGTTCGTCATCCCGGATATTTCAGTACGCCAGGTGGATGGGGAGCTGTTGTTCAAACTGAACGATGAATCGCTTCCAGCCTTGCGAATCAATCCAGAGTTTTCGGAGCTAGGTTCGGAACTGCAAGGAAGGAAATCCGAGGAGGCCAAGGAAGCGACGGCCTTCATCCAGCAGTCGATCAAGGACGCTACGAACCTGATCGGGCAAGTCCAGCTACGGAACCAGACTTTGAGAAAGGTCGGATTGGCGTTGGTAAAATATCAACGGGATTTCTTTCTATACGGGCCGCGTTTCCTCAAACCGCTGACGCTGAAGGTCATCGCCGATGAGGTATCGTTGCATGAGACGACGATCTCACGTATCTCTCAGGCAAAATGGATCGATACGGACTGGGGGATCCTCCCTATCAAAAGCCTGTTCAGCAACGCAGTGTCCACGACCTCCGGCAACACGGATGATCTGTCGAAAAACGCGGTCAAGGAAATCGTCAGGGAAATCATCGAGGCGCATGAGGGGCCGAAGGCCCTTTCCGACCAGAAGATTTCCGATATGTTGAAGGAACGGGGAATTTCAGTGGCACGGCGGACCGTCGCAAAATACCGAGGGGAGCTGAACATCGATTCTTCGTTCATCAGAGGAGTCTAGTATTTTATGGAAGCGACTCGACAAGAAGAGCCTCGCCAGTATGCGTTGATCCCCTACCGGATACCTGCGCTCGTTTTCAGAGTGGCCGTCACCATATGTTCGGCGGTCGGTCTGTATTATTTCCTCAAGCTTGATAGGTGGAACCCGAACCTGGGGAAAATCAGTTACTACACCGGCATGAGCAACCTGATGGTGCTACTGGTCTACGTCTTCTATTCGGTCATGACGGCGGTCGGGCTGGCAAAGAATGGTTTGAAAGGGCCGACCACTCCATGTCCCTGGCTCAAAGGGGCGACTACGCTGGTCATTGCAGTGACGTTCCTCATCTACCATTTCATCCTGGCCAGGAACAAGTTCGATTGGCAGATATACAAGGTCGGCAACCTGCTCGTCCACTATATTGTTCCGCTGATGGTCGTAACCGACTGGTTGTTGTTCGACGCGAAGGAAAAACGTCCTTGGTGGCATCCACTTTCATGGCTCGCCTTCCCTGTGGCCTATTTCATATTCACCGTTATCCGCGCCCAGGTCGGAGGTTGGTTTCCCGGCAGGATATTCACCCGCTATCCCTACCCGTTCATCAATGTGGACAGGCTCGGACTCGACGTGATATGGAACATCCTCGGTACGGCGGCGGGAGTGATGGCGCTCGGATACTGCCTCCTCGGCATCGAGTATAGCCTATATCGGCTGCTCAAACGGCATGCCGACCAACAATCGCTTAAAGTATAAGGGGCAACCCAACGGTAACCCAACGGTAACCCAACGGTAACCCAACGGTATCCCAACGGTAGCCCAACGGTAGCCCAACGGTAGTCCGGCGGTAGTCCGCAGGGTTGAGGGGGCAGTCTCTATTGTCTTGCGATGACCATACGATAGCCAAACAATGGATGTCGGGTTCACCAGAAGACAAGCGATGAAACGGCGACGGATGAAAAAGTCGTCGGAAACGGGGGATGTTCATCATCACCATCGGAATTCACATTTGACTTTCCGCAAGTTGGGTTTTATCCTTTATGTAGACCTTTTACAAGGAGGGCCTATGAATCTAACAGTCAGAGGTATCCGGTACAATCCCAGTGACGAGACGAAAGCATTTCTGGACAAAAAGCTTCAGAAGCTTCAGTTCGCCGAAGATTACTTGCATGACCTGGACATCGTCATTACACGTGAGACGGTGGGACAGGGCTTCCATCTCGATGCGAAGCTCCATTTTTCTTGGGGATCGGTCAAGATGGTGGGCTACGATTGCTACGAATTATACGAGGGCATAGAGATGCTCGCGGATAAGATAGAAGCGGCGGCCCGTAAGGAAAAGGGAAAGGTCATCGAACGCTAGATCCGGAGTTCATCGGCGTATGGACGATCGGTGAACCCGGCAGCTTATAGTTGTGGAAGAGGGTGTCGCTTGTAACGACGCCCTCTTGTCATATATTGCTGTCAGAAAAGAGGCTTGAGCATGATGTGGGAGACCCCTTCGTCAATTCTGATTGTCAGAAAGCCTAGGCGGCGGTAGAGCCGTATCGCCGGATTGCGACTATCGCAACTGAGGGACAGCCGGCGGAATCCGGCTTCCGCAAGCTGAACGCATAGCGCTTCGACCAACGACGTCCCTATTCCCGCCCTTCGCCAACCAGGAGCGACGGCCACGCTCAGCTCCGGGGTTTTGTCGTCGACATATCCATAGCCACGAAGCAGCCGGCACCAAGCCGCACCTACCAGCATACCGTCCGCCTCGGCGATCAGACCGATATCGCCGGTCCGAGAGCCAAAGCCTTCGACATATTTTCTGATCTGCGGTTGGTGGAGGATTTCTGGAGGAAACGGGGTCTCCCCGTCGGGAACGTAGAGGGCTTCGTAGAGCATTTTCGTCAGAAAAGGCATATCATCATCCAGAAACGGGCGTATCGATATGTTGTTCATGAGAAGCGCTCCTGTCAGTCTGGCGGTCAGGTCATGCTGAACGATTCATTATAGCATGTGAGGCATGTCGGAGGGAACAGACTAAAATCTTTTTACTTTACAGCCGTAAAGTATCGAAAAAACATTCTCTTGGAACTTTTGATGTGCTATAGTAGGTTCGAGGAGTTTTTGATGATTGAATTCACCGTACTGGATCTGCTGGATCTGGACTTGAAAGACCACAACCATCTGCATCTGACGTGCATCGCGGGACGCAGCGGCCTTTCGCGA
Organism: Spirochaetota bacterium; assembly: GCA_023401595.1. Classification (GTDB taxonomy): domain Bacteria; phylum Spirochaetota; class Spirochaetia; order Sphaerochaetales; family Sphaerochaetaceae; genus Spiro-02. The sequence goes on along the minus strand of JAEXDQ010000011.1, from coordinate 67,862 downwards.
AAGATACACAACAGCAAGATCAGCAGGCCGGGCCTGCCGTTGAGCGGCTTTTTTGAAGAGTTCAGCAATGACAGCATACAGGTGTTCGGCCGAGGCGAACAACAATATCTTCTCAAATTGGAAAACGAACACAACTATACGACGGTTGACACCCTGTTCGGCTACCAGATTCCGGCCTGCGTGTTTTGCGATGGAGGCAAGCCGAGCGACAGGTTCATAGAACGTGCCGAAGAATCCGGTTGCGCCGTCCTGCAGACCGACCTGCTCTCCTCCGACTTCTCTCGAAGACTCTATCAAGTCCTGGATGAAGTTTTCGCCGAAACCCAGACGATCCATGGCGTGTTGGTAGAAGTATACGGCATAGGCGTACTGATCACGGGCGACAGCGGCGTCGGAAAAAGTGAAACGGCGTTGGAATTGATTGAACGCGGACATCGGCTGATCAGCGACGATACGGTGAAACTACGGAACATCAGCGACACCTACCTTATCGGCTCCGGTGAAAACCCGATGCTCGCCCACCACATGGAGATCAGGGGACTGGGCATCATCAACCTGGCGAACCTGTTCGGCGTGGGTTCCATCAGGGACAAGAAGCAGATACAGCTGGTCGTCCATCTCGACGAATGGGATTCGAACAAGAACTATGACCGGGTCGGTGAGAACCTGACGGAGACATTGCTTGGAATCACCGTTCCGAAAGTCGAGATACCCGTGAAGCCCGGCCGCAATGTGCCGATCATCATAGAGACTGCCGCACGTAATGAACGGTTGAAAATGCTTGGATACTATTCAGCGAAGGAATTCGACCAAAGCGTTTTGAAATGGCTGGAAAGCGAAACAGCCAGAAACATGTATTATAGCAATGAGGAGACCTTCTGAAATGGTAACGACGGAAGTGGAAGTCAGCAATAGAGCCGGGATACATGCGCGCCCCGCGGCGTTGATCGTAACGACGGCGAACAAATACAAAAGCGACCTGTTCCTTGAGAAAGACACCATGAAGGTCAACGGTAAGTCCATCATGGGCATCATTACATTGGGTGCCGCCTACAAGGCGCACATCACCATCATCTGCGACGGACCTGACGAACAGGATATGGCCGAGGCCATCGAGCGACTGTTCGTCAACCGGTTTGAAGTATAGAGGATACCTGCGCATGAAAGAGTTGACAGAGCGGCAAAAGGAAATTGCGTCGTTCATCCGTTCCTTCATTCTGGAGAACGGCTATGCTCCGACGGTACGGGATATCGCGGAAAATTTCCAGATTTCTGCGAAAGCGGCCCACGACCATGTAAAGGCGTTGGAGCGCAAGCAAGTGATCAAGACCGTCGAGGGGCTTTCCCGGTCGATGGAGGTCATCAGCCAGGACTTCGCCCCGAACAAGGAGATGGTCGATATTCCGTTGCTTGGAAATATCGCGGCCGGCAAACCGATCATGAGTGAAGAAAACTGGGATGGTTCGATCCCGTTTCCATCCGCTATGTTGAAAAACCACAACGATATGTATTATGCGCTCCACGTCCGGGGCGAAAGCATGATCGGCGCAGGCATCTACGATGGGGATTTGGCGATCATCCGCCACTGCGATACCGCGAACACTGGAGAAATCGTCGTGGCCAGCGTGGGAGAGAACAACGCCATCACCTTGAAACGGTACTATCCCCATTCCAATTCCATCGAGCTTCGGGCGGAAAACCCGGAGATAGGGCCTATCTTCACCAATGATTGCCAAATCCACGGCAAGCTCTACATGATCATCCGGGACTACGGGGAAAGGGCATGGTAGCGCCGGTCTATCTTCTGCTCGGCCCCGAGGCGGGTGACAAAGGACAACGGATCAAGGATATCAGGGCTGAGCTTCGGCAGCAGACCGGAGGTGAACCAGAGCTGCATCGGTTCTATCCGTTTGAAACTGAAAACGGGGAGCTGTTCATCGCCTTGGACAACAATTCATTGTTCTCAGACCATCGTCTTGTCATTTTAAGCCAAGCCGACGAATTATCCGCGGCGCAGGTAACGCAGCTGGTCGACTACCTCGGTCACCCCTCCTCCACCGCGACCTTGCTGATTGTCAGCAACGAGACCTCGATCGCAGCGAAGTTGATGTCGGCGGTGCCGAAGGCCCAGACGGAAGTGTTCTGGGAGATGTTCGAGAACAAGAAAGCCGATTGGGTCAGAACGTTCTTCCGCAGGACGGGGATGACGATCAACAACAATGCAATCGATTTGCTTCTCGACCTTGTTGAAAACAACACGCAAGAGCTTAAGAACACCTGTTCCCAGCTGATAGTCTTTCTCCAGGCCGACCCGGAGCATCAGAATCAGCCGGTCACAGAGGATGACATAGACAGCTACATCTATCACAGCCGTCAGGAAAGTGTGTTTTCATTGTTCGAGCATATCGCCGGGGGGGAACTGGAACGCGCCCTTTCCACGTTGCAGGCGCTGATCCGTAGCGGCGATGGTGACGCTATTCCGCTGATCGCCGGCCTGGTATGGCAGTTCCGTAGGCTTCTGTCTGTACAGGCTCTCCGCAAAGAGGGCTCCTCGATGCAAGAGGCGATGTCCGGGGCGTCCGTACTCGGGCAGAAGTCCCCTATACGGCGTCGCAAGGATCAGGACTTGTACGCCGCCGCTTGCGGTAGATATTCTTTGAAGGATGTCCAGCGGATCATCGCACTACTTAGCGACTACGATATCAGAACCCGCGAGATGGGAACCGACATGCAACAGACGCTTCTTGAACACTGCCTGTACCTGATCATCGTCAAAAAAGGTGCCGTTACGCAACCTTTCGTAACGGCGAGTTTTTCAAGCCTTTCTATCTGACGAAGCTTGGGGCCGCCACCCGGCGGCCGGGATGAGAATGTCGCCAGACCGACAGGTCGTCAAACCGCAAGCTTGGCAGGCGTCGGACTGATACCGATGATACCGATGATGTCGATGATACCGATGACGCCCGACAAGGCGACGTTTTCAGCCAAGACAAGCCGACAGGCCGGCACAGCGGGGCGTTTTCAGTTGGAACAAGGCCGTGGCCTCCACGAAGAGAATCGGAACCATGAAATCGACCGGACTCTACTTTCTTCGGACAGACCCGGCAAGAACGCTTTTCATCAGATGGAGAGGGGGACTTGTCAAACCAGCAGGTCGGCGACCCTGAACAATTGTCTGGAAAACCATCCGACCACGCCCTTGGCGACTTCCTCCATAGCGCATATCTTGTCGGCGATACAGACGAGCCACCCTTCCCGGCAAGCCGGAGGAACCGGTGTCAACGGAAACATATGCCTCAGGATGATGTTGGTCTCCCGTCGGTTGAGCCGATAGTCGGCCTTTGCGTTCTTCCAAGCGGTATAGGGATGCCGGAAACCATGCCATCTGTGCCATTTTGCCTTCTCATGCCAGTCATACAGGAAATAATCGTGCAGCAAGGCCCCCCGTATCATTGAACGGTAATCGACGCGCAGATGAAACAGTTCCGCAAGTCGACAGCTGACATGGGCCACCGAGACGGAATGGTCATATACGCTCCGGCTTCCGTGCTGGATAAAACTTGCCGTCAGCTGGAACCGGGAACAGGCGTTCAAGTTCTGGATTTGGTCACGTATCATACGGTCATGCGAATCGTGCGTTCGTCTCACTGGCGTTGAAGCTCCTATGAGGGCAGAAGGCTTCTCTCACCGAAGCCCGTACTCTCTTGCATGATTATATTGATCTGGCGCCTGATGTACAATCGTCAGTCTGCAAGATGTACGTGAATACAGTCTTGATGCGGATGATGCGTTTCCCGTGGACGCATGTTGACTGAACAAATGTTTTTCTTCTTAATAGGACGAGAAACATCGCCACATGTTTTTCGGTAGGTGACAAATCGGTATAATCGGTCGGTATAATCGGTCGGCGCAACCGAAGGTTGACAAAAAGCAAGGCCGACTTGGTGGAGGGCTCGACCCAGAAATCGTTAGCATGACATCCATACGAGGTACTACATGAATATATCTGATAGAATCCGGTCGCTCAGAAAGATGAAGCGGATGTCTCAGGAGCAACTGGGAGAAGTCCTGGGCGTCTCCAGACAAGCGGTGTCGAAATGGGAATCGGGGCAATCGGTCCCCGATATTGACAACATCATCCAGATGAGCGGAGTTTTCGGCGTAACGACCGACTATCTGCTCAAAGACGAACGGCAAGATGCAGAGCCGCGGACGACCTTGAATGAACCGGCGGTTGTACAGAAACCCATGGGTATCGGTTTTCACTATGAATACATCAGCAAACATTCACTGTGGGGGTTGCCTCTGGTCCATGTGAATTTGGGCTTCGGCTTCAGGCGGGCAAAGGGAGTTATCGCGGTCGGCAATATTGCGACGGGGGTTGTGGCGATGGGAGCGGTCGCCGCAGGCGGGCTTTCAATCGGCGCATTGAGTACCGGCGTCCTGGCGCTTGGGGGTATCGCCGCAGGCGGACTTGCCGCTGGAGGGCTCGCGATCGGGTTGATGGCCTTGGGCGGTCTTGCGATAGGAATTGTGGCGCTTGGCGGGCTGGGTCTCGGCGTCTACTCGGCGGGCGGAGCGGCCTTCGCCTCACAAGTCGGTATCGGGGACTTTGTACGGGCGAAGCTGGCTATCGGCAACACCCCGGAAGGAGAGACGGCCATACAGCTTGCGGAGGTATCCAGAGAGATGATCAGAAGCTTGATTGTGGAACAGTTTCCCAAAACACCGAAGTGGATAACAAGCCTGCTGTCCCTGTGCAAGTAAGACTTTTCAAGCCCGCCTCCCAGACTATAAACTCAATTTCTTCAACAGCCGCTGGGCGACGGAGACAGGAACTTTCGCCTGTTCGGCGATTTCCTCCGGCGTATGTTTCAACAACTCATCCAGTGTACCGAAATGCTGCATGATTCGCTTGCTCCGCTCCGCTCCGATACCTTCGACCGATTCCAGCAGGGCGAAGGTGGCGTCACGGGAACGCATCATCTGGTTCGCGGAAGTGGCGAAACGGTGGCATTCATCGCGAACGGCGATCAATACGCGGAGCGCTTCGGAATGTTCCGGCAGCAACAGGGAGGGCCGGTCGTCGGAAAACACGATTTCTTCGACATCCTTCGCCAGACCGACGACGGGGATATCGACAAGGCCAAGGGTGTCGAGAATTTCCTTGGCCGCATTCACCTGCCCTTTTCCGCCGTCGATCATCAACAGTCCGGGATGCTCAAGATTTTCATTCAGCACACGGGAGTACCGCCTGGCGACGGCCTCGCGCATCGATTCATAGTCGTCGATCTTGCCGTCGAGCGACTTGATGTTGAACCGGCGGTAGTTCCGCGGGTCGGGGTTGCCGTCGCGGAATGAAATCAGTGAAGCGACCGTATATTTGCCGGAAAGCTGGGCGATATCGAACCCTTCAATCAAATGCGGGGTGTCGGGTAGCTCCAAAGCGTCGCGGAGTTCTTCCAAGGCAGCGGTGTTGTCACGGCTTTTCAGGCGCTTCTCGACGTCGCGGGAGGCGTTCTCCGCCGCCATACGGAGGATGCGGAAATGCTTGCCGTCGCGAGGGACGGTCACTTCGACGTTGCTGGACAGCTGCTCGGCGAAATACCTTTGCACCAGCTCCACGTCGATTTCATGGGAGACATAGAGGTGCTGGGGCAATTTTTCGCCATCGGCGTAGTATTGAATCAGGAAGTTCAGCAGGGTCTCCGTCTCGTCGCCGAAGGTCTCGGCGCGGTACAATGCCCGACCCATCAACTTGCCGTCGCGCATCTGCATGATGGACACGGTACAGAGCGGGGCCCGCATCTCTATGGCGGCGTAGTCCCTGCTTTCCTGTACGAAATCCTCCACCTGCTGAGCCTTCGTCACCGATTCCAGCGCAATGAGCATGTCCCGTTTCGTGGCGGCGACTTCGTACTTCATCTCCCTGCTCGCCACCATCATTTCATCCTGAATCTGTTTTTGCAGGACATCGTTCTTCCCTTGAAGAAAGGAGCGTATCTTCTCGATGTACGCATGGTATTCCTCTTCGGTGACCAGTCCGGCGCAGGGGCCGCAGCAACGTCCGATATGATGGTACAGGCAAGGTCTCGGCCGCTTGCGCAGGGGAATCCCGCAACGGCGCAACGGAAACAGTTTCTCAATCAGCTCAACATACTGCTCCAGCTTGCCCGCGTCGGGATAGGGCCCGAAATACTCGGAGCCGTCCTTGATGATCCGCCGGGTCTTGAACACCTTCGGAAACGGTTCATGGGTGATGCGTATCACCGGGTAGCTTTTGCCATCCTTCAAGGAAATATTGTAATGGGGGCTGTACCGCTTAATGAGGTTGTTCTCCAGCACCAGCGCTTCATAGTCATTTCCGGTGATGATGTGGTCGATCGTGTCGATTTTCCTGACCAACGCGGCGGTCTTGGCATTTCTTCCGGACAGGAAGTAGCTGGTCACACGCTTTCTGAGATCCTTCGCCTTACCCACGTAGATGATCGTCCCCGAAGCATCCCTCATCAAATACACACCGGGAAGATGCGGCAATTCACGGGCCTGCTCCTTGGGAGGCAGCCCGGCCGTAGGAGACTTCACGGTTCCGAAATTCTCTACAAGCGGGGCGGGAGAAGCCACGCCGTCCATATGTTCATGGTACCCGTCCGCACCTTTCTTGTCTTTCATCGGTAGAAGAATAGTCCCAGAACAGGAGTTTTGCAATACAGTGGAAATGTGTTGAACGTAACCTCGGCAGACTACCGGTCGTCCGTAGGTTGTTCCCAGGTTGTCCGAGGGTTGTTCCCAAGTTGTCCGTGGGTTGTTCCCGGGTCGTCCGTAGGTTGTTCCACGGTTGTCCGTAGGTTGTTCCCAAGTTGTCCGTGGGTTGTTCCCGGGTCGTCCGTAGGTCGTCCGTAGGTCGTCCGTAGGAGAAAAACCTGTCGGCTCCCGAAATTCCCATTTGACCAATTGATGGTACACGCCTACAATGCATCCCATGGAACAAGACCGGAATCTCGCGGCAGTCTACCCTGTGTTCGCCGCACTCGATGACGAGGACCAGAAGTTTATCGCACGACGGCATGAGGAATGCAGGTTCTCATTCCAGCAGCTTCGACAACTGGTGGACACCGCCGCGGACTTACGGCAATGGAGGGAGGGGCCTCTATCGGCTTGGTGGAGGCCGGAAGTCGCGGGCAAAGCTTCGGGCAAGGCCAGGACGAAGCTTCTGGTCAACAACCTTCTGGATCGGGTGGCCGAGCTACGTCGAAAGCCGACCTGCTATGAGGATTTTACGCCGCCGGAAATATTACCTGACAAGCTGCAGACCATCATTGACGACTCCGACGACATACAGTTGCTCGGCAGATGCCCCTGTCCCGTCGAAGGGGAGAAAACACGCTGCTGCAACCTGAAGACCTTGGACGCCGTACAGCAATGCGGTTTCGCCTGCGCCTATTGCTCCATACAGTCGTTCTACCATCGGCATGAAATCCGGTTCGTAGGCGACCTGGAGAAGCGGTTGGAGCGGCTCAAACTGGAACCGGGGACCTGGCATATCGGTACGGGACAGTCATCGGATTCACTGTTGTGGGGAGATGACCACGGCACGCTTACCGCACTGGCGAAATTCGCCGATAAACATCCCGACATAGTAGTCGAGCTAAAGACGAAATCTGCAAGGACGGACTGGATGAAGACCGTCGCCCTCCCCCGGAACATCGTCTCCACCTGGTCGCTGAACGCAAGGACGATCATCGACAAGGAAGAACATCTGACCGCCTCGCTAGGACAGCGGATAGCCGCGGCGAGGAGGGTGGCCGACGCAGGCCTTTTGGTTGGCTTCCATATACACCCGATGGTTCATTTCGAGGGGTGGCGGCGGCAATATGAAGAAGTAGTCCATGAGATCACGGAGAACTTCGCACCGGAAGAAGTGGTCATGATCTCCATCGGAACCCTGACCTTCACAAAACAAGTCCTGCGGCAATTGCGAACGGCAGGACGTCCAAGCCGTATCCTGGAGATGGAACTTACGGAGGCCGCCGGCAAGTATTCTTATCCATTGGAAACAAAACGGGAAATGTTCAGCCATGTCTACTCCTGTTTTCCCCCGAAGTGGAAGGAACCCCCCGGAGGGCCTTTCTTCTACCTCTGCATGGAAGACCCTTCGCTATGGGAGCCGACCTTCGGATACCGCTACGGTTCGGACAGGGAGTTTGAAGAGGCGATGAAAGCGCATTATCAGAAAAAGACAGAAATTTCATAATTTTTGCTGACAAGCGCTACCCAATTGTCAACTATAATGGTCATATGTACTTGCATGCGTACAATAAATCACATAGAATCGGTAGAGGTTCAGACGCCATGTTCTGGGCTTTTTCAGACAACTTGATACGAAATACGAATCCATGAATAAGGGAAAAATAGAATGAGAAGAAACGACGCGACTCTTGTAGCCGATGTACCGCAATATCGCAGGATCATTCCTCATATCATGAAAAGACGGTGCGATTCCCTCGTGTATCAAACCGTAGAGATAGATTTGACGAAAACAGTCCAGTTCGTCAGGCAACAGAACCATCTTCATCCTAAGGACCATCAGTACAGGGTGTTCGAAGTGTTCATAGCCGCGGTAATGAGAACCATAGCCCTTCGGCCGGAAGTGAACAGATTCGTGGCAAGATACCAGTATTGGCAGCGCAATGAGCTTTCGTTGAACTTCGTCATCAAGGAAGACTATACCGACGAAGCCCCTGAGCATAGCACCCCGATCACCATGCAGCCCGACATGACGTTGCCGGAGATGGCGCAGATCATCAACAAGACGATCGAAGAAACCCGCAAACCGTCGAATGAGAATTTCACGGACGAAGCGATCGGATTCTTTCTCAGATTCCCGCTGTGGGTCGTCCGCATGGTCATCAACACGGCCAAGATTCTCGACCATTTCGGAAAAGCTCCGAAAGCATTGCGGGAGGCCGACGGGCTGCATACTTCGGTGTTCATCGCGAACCTCGGCAGCATAGGGCTCGCGGGAGGAAGCCCCCATCATCACCTGTATGAATGGGGAACGACCAGCATGTTCGTAACGATGGGTACGCTCCAGCGCAACAGAATCAGAAACGGTGAGAAAACGAGCTTTACAGATACCATGGAAGTGGGATTTACCGTCGATGAACGGGTTACGGACGGCTTCTACTTCACGAACACAATCAGGATGTTCCAGGATTTCCTGAACAATCCTGAGAGACTGCTTGAAAGGCCGACGTTACCGCCGCCGCCCAAGACGAAAAAGCAATGGAAACTTGAGCAGAAGGAAAAGAAACGGGCTGAGAAGACCGCTAGGAAGCTGGCGCAGAAAAGCGCCTGAGGTTCCGAAGAGCACTCCCCCGTAGGTTTCAGAAACACCCGCCGTTGCCGCGGGTGTTTTTCATCATCCCCAAGGAATTTTCCCCAAAGGGCCGCCATCCTTATCTTTTGCCATAGAACGCCATCGTGGTCCCGGTGTCCTGCACCAGAATCCCCGGAGGCATCCGCAGAACCTTCCAGGTTATGAACAAATCCCCGGCGGAACCGGACAGGTTGATGATCTGTACAAAATAGAAGACCCAGAACCAGCCATCAGCAGAAAATCCCGAAAGGAAACCCAGCACGAGACCCCAGACGACGACAGGAGCCAGCGCAATGACGATGTAGGACTTGCGGTCGAACCAGACCCGTTCGGTACCGGCGTAGAGATAGATTCCGGCGTAGCCATATTTCGGCTTCACACCCCCAAGGAGACGGATACAGACACCGTGCGTCCATTCATGGAGCATCAGATAGAGGAACATGCAGGTGAGCATGCAGCCGAACTTGACGGCAAAGGCGCTGAATCCGCCGGAGAACGAGAAGGTTTCCCCAAGCGAAGCGCGCAATCGGCCGAAACAATAGCAGGCGACGCCGATAGCAACGGACAACAGACAGACGATCCCAGCTGATCTCCGGTCCTTTTGCAGATCCACGTCTTCCAGCAACCGGTATCCGGCGGGAAGTTCCAAGACGTTCATGAAGCCCCTCCTCGCGTGTGGAAAACGCTATTTCAGCTTCGCTTCGAACAGCTGACGGTCCCGCTCGCCCAACGGGCATTCTTCGCCGGAAAGCATCGCCTTGATCGCGGCGACCTCCTTGCCGCTGAAGCTCCGCCCGTTGCGCTTATGGTTCTCGAACGCTTCGACCGCTATGGGACATACAGTACGGATGATTTCCAGAACCACTTCCGCATAGGCCCGGATTTCGTACTGGGCGTGGGCGTCGAGCCGCAACGCAAGGAAATGGAACAGGTTGTGCAGATCCATCTGCCAATACCATTCGGTATACAGGCTCAACGGCAGGTCGATGCGTGCTATTTCGCGGGCGATTCCCATGTCGAGTAGCTTCTTGTAGTTCTCGTAGATCTTCTTCTGATCCTCGGCGAACATACTTCGGACCTGCTCCTGCGTCCGGAGATCCACCGGATCGGGAGCCCTGCCCTGCTTGTTGTCCTCGCTTTGCAGATTGATTTGGTCGCCCGCGGGGATATAGCATTCGTCGCTCATCACGCTATAGCGGCCAGAGATTTCATTGACACGACCGGTACGGTGGCGAATCCATTGTCTGGCGACGAAAATCGGCATCTTGATATGGAAAGTGAAGTTCACTTGCTCAAAGGGCGACGTATGGTCGTTGCGCAACAGATAGTTGATCAACCCCTTGTCCTGACGGTAGGTCTTGGTGCCGGAACCGTAGGAGACCCTGGCCGCCTGGACGATACGCTCATCGGAACCAAGGTAATCGACCAACCGGACAAAGCCATGGTCCAATACGGGAAATTCCTTGTCCAATATCTCTTCCGCAGCGGGAACTATACAATGGGCCATATCACACCTCCTCATGGGAACAACGGATTTATTTTTGTTTTTCAACGATTGCCGCGAATCATGGATTCCATGGTCCGTCGGCACCCCGCCGACAATACGCAGACGACTGGCTTTTCAAGCATACCGAGAACAGCGGCGTTTTACAACAAGCCCATTCGTCCCAGCAGGACGGCGACTCCGGCGCTACAGGCCGTTTCCGTCCTCAACACCCTCGCGCCCAACGATACAGGCCGATAACCAGCCTGTAAGAGCAAGGCGCGCTCCCTGTCGCTCCACCCACGCTCCGGCCCTACGGCCAGGACGACTTCCCCGGCGGGCGCCGCCAGCGAGGACAAAGGAACGCCGTCGAGTACGTTGTCCAGCATCAGTCGGATGTCGCGGTTTCCCGACAATTGAGAAACAGCGTCATCAACCGTGTCGGCGAAGCAAAGCTCGCTCATACCTGTACGGGCGGACTGCATGGCGCCATCGAGCAGATATTTCCGATATTCGCCATTCTTCCACAGACCGGAGACCTGATAGGATTTCTCGGCGGTATCCGTACCTGTGACGACCAGACGACGAACACCGAGACTGACGGCCTCCCGCAGAATCCGTTTCATGCAAATCGGCCGTACCTGGGCGACCAACAGCGTAACGGGATACAATCCGACGGCATCAGCCGTCGGTACGGTCTGCGTCCAGGAAAAGGACACTCCCGTAGAATCGATGGAGGTGATGACGGCATCCCCCATCGGCCCGTTCACCAAACCGATCGAGAGACGGTCCCCCTCAGTCAGTCGTAACACCTTGCGAATATGGTCGCAGCGGAAGTCTGAGGACGGTATCAGATGGTTCTCCGGCATTTGATCGAACAGAATGACATTCATGGCGGTAGTATAGCACAAGGCCGCAACCGGAGAAAAGCCGGAGAAAAAGCAGACGGATTGAGTTTCCCGGCGAAAAGAACAAACGAGACGCACGCCCCCTGCCGCGGGCATCCTTTTCATGCCGCGTCAGATATCGACCGAACGCCCGCAGGCCTCCGCTTCCCCCTTACCCGACGCTCCTTTCGTACCGCATGCCCACCACGAATCATCCATCATATTTTCACAGTTGCGCCAATACTGGCCTCTCTGATACAATACGGACATGATATCAGGCAAAAAAATAGATTTGAAATGGCTCTGCTGCTTCCTCATCCTTGCAAGTCTTGCCCTTCCCGCTTTTGGGAAAGGTTCGCAGGAGACGCCCGTCGTACTGATATCACCGCTTCGGCAACTCGATACAGAAAACACCTTGGTGGTGGCGATCGATCCAGGCGACGATCCCCTAACGCTTGACCCACGGCTCGCCACTGACAGCAATTCGGCGTTCGTCGCATCCAACCTGTCGGAGGGGCTCTGCGGTTATGATCCGGAAACCGCATTGCCGATACCAGCGTTGGCGGAATCCTGGACGGTTTCGGAGGATGGCCTTACATGGGAATTCAAGCTCCGCGACGGCATACGTTTCTCCGATGGCTCGCCGATCTCCGCGACGGATTTCATCGAAAGCTGGTTGTCTCTGTTCGATATCGGACTTGACAGGACATCGTTCGCCTCGTTGCTCGATATCGTCCAAGGCGTAGAAGCCTGGAGGACAGGCAATGGGCCTCGCCGGCAGATAGGACTGGAAGCGGTCAACGAAAAACTGCTCAGGATCAAGCTCAGGACGCCTGCCCCATATCTGCCGATGATGCTTTGCAACGTCAGCTTCTCAGTGGTACACAAGACCGTCAGGGAAGGCTCGGCGAACGCGGGCATGGTCGCCAGCGGCCCATATGTCCTGAGGGAATCGGAGGAAAGCCGGTTGCTCCTGGCGAGGAACGTCTACTATTGGTCTGAAGACTTGCCAGAATGCGACTATCTTGAGATTGATTGCCGGGGCGCGGTAACGGACGTATACGCCGACTACCGGGACGGGAAGATCCACTGGGGCCAGATGTTCATTCCCAGAACGTACCAGACAGGGGAAGATTTATATTTCTCCCCGCAGTATTCAACCAATTTCTTCTACTTCAGCGCCGCATCCGGTCCATATGCGGAACCTGATGTGCGTAAGGCCTTATACGCGTTGATCGATTGGGATATGATACGGAGGATCGGCAGCCAGCCTTTCCTCACGGAAGCCCTCGTACCAGGAAGCGAGGCGAAGGCTGAGCCCACGCCCGATTCACCGGAAGACCGGAAAGCCCTTGCCTTCAGCCTGTTGGAGAAAGCGGGGTATCCGCAGGGACGCGGGCTTCCTCCGCTGGTCATGGCGGTACACAGAGGCTCCCAGGTAGCGCTCGCAGCGGAACGGATTGCGGACATCTGGAGTTCAGAGCTTTCCTTGACCGTCATCCTTGACACAGTGCCGTTGTCGATCTATGTGAACCATCCGGAGCAGTCTCCATACCATTTCGCCTGCGTCACATGGATAGGAGACTACTATGACCCTTCGGCGTTCCTCACCATGTGGATGTCGGACAGCACGTTCAATCTGGCGAACTATGCAGATTCCACATATGATGACATGATCCATGGAGCCTTCGCCTCGATGGATCCGAAAGTCAGGCAACGAATGCTTTTCTCCACCGAAGAGCATCTGCTCGACGAACGGGCGGTGATACCGACCTCCAACAGTTTTTCAATCAACTTCGTCAGAACCGACCTGATCGACGGCTGGTACGACAATCCGCTCAACATCCACCCGGTGAAATCCATCGGGCTACGGTAGGATCGAGACCGGCTCCATACGGCGTCGCACCATATATGCGAAATGTCCGGTGAACGCCATGAACAGTGCAAGGCGTCCTACGGACATCTTCCGAAAAAACAGACGATACGAAAACGCTGTATTCCGTTCCGGCTAGCAGGCATTCCCGTCGCGACCATACAGCCGGAGCATTCCGTGCAGACGGTCAAGCCTCCACCGCTCGATAGCGCCTGCGCGCATTCGCCAGCTCCAATTGCTCGTCCCGCAGGTCGCGGGGGTGTTCATCCGCGCCTCAGCCCCCAGGTCAAGCAGATCCTGTACCGGGAAAATGGCGTATTTAGCATGGCTCATCAGAACAGAACGCATCATCTGCCAGACTACCTGATCGTCGGGACATTCAAGATACCTGCGTACGATATCCTTGTACTCGGAAGAGAGGCCGTCATACCAGCCCCGGCTCGTATCATTGTCATGCGTCCCGGTATACGCCACCGAATTATACCCGTAGTTGTGCGGCAGATAGGCGTTCGACGCGTCCAGCGCGCCATCCTTGCACTCGAATGCGAATTGCAGGACTTTCATTCCCGGGAATCCGTTGCTGTCGCGCAGCTCCTCCACATCGGGGGTGATCACGCCAAGATCCTCCGCGAACACGGGAAGGTCGCCGAGCTGCTTGCGCATCTCGTTGAACAATTCCTTCCCCGGAGCGGTTATCCATTTTCCGTTCATGGCGGTGCTTTCACCGGCGGGAACCTCCCAGTAGGCGGAGAAGCCCCGGAAATGGTCTATCCTGACGATATCCGTCAGTTGCAAGGCGGCCTGCATCCGGCGGATCCACCAAGCGAAATGCTCTTTTTCATGTGCCGGCCAATCGTATACGGGATTGCCCCACAACTGCCCCTCGGCGGAAAACCCATCGGGGGGAACTCCGCTTGACGCCTTTTGCCGTCCCTGCGCATCGATTTTCAGGAGCTTGCGGTTGCTCCAGGCATCGACGCTATCAGGAGCGACGAAGATAGGAATATCCCCTACCAACCGGATGGAATGGTCGTTCGCATATTTCTTGAGAGCCGTCCATTGTTTGGAGAAGATGTACTGGAGAACCTTCCAAAGGAGGATGGCGTCGTATTTTTCCTCCGTCAATCTGGCCAGCGCGGCGGGCTTGCGCATGGCGATATCCTTGTCCCAGGCGAGGAACCATCGGGAATCATTGTAGTCGGCGCAAAGGACCTGATAGAGAGCGTAGTCGTCAAGCCACCAGGAACGTTCTTGGCAGAAAGTCTCGAAACCGGCCCTGTCCCGCCCTTCCGCGGTGGAGAGAAACTGTTTTGCGGCCTTCATCAGCAAGGGTTCTTTCCAAGCGCGCACCGCGCCGTAGTCCACACGGTCCAAGTCGAACGCCGGGACGGAAAACAGATCCTCGACTTCAAGAAGACCCTCGCATGCCAACGCACGAAGGTCAATCAATAATTCGTTTCCAGCGAAAGAGGAACGGGCGGCATAGGGGGAGTCTCCATAGCCAGTCGGCCCCAGAGGGAGCAGCTGCCACAGGGAAACGCCGGCCTGCGACATCGAATCTATGAATTCACGAGCCTCGTCGCCAAGGTCGCCGATACCATACGGACTGGGAAAAGAGGTGGGATGCATGAGTACCCCACAGAAACGTTGTTGTTTGCTCATACAGAAAATATAGCCCAAACTTCAAACTTTGACTACAACCGCTAGCTTGTGTTTACCCTGAATCTGGGGTATACTGGATTTATGAATTCTTCAGAGGCGCCAGCGCAGTTTTCCGTGAATGATCATGTCGTATATCCTCTTCAAGGAGTAGGAATCATCAAGCGTGTCGAGGAACGAAAGTTCCGCGGTGTCGCCACGTTGTATTACGTCATCTACCTTGAGATTTCCGATATGACAGTCATGATTCCCGTCGACAAGGCAAAAGAGATGGGGATCAGGGGGATTGTGGTTCCAGAAGAGGCGAAGAAAGCGATCGATTCCATCTCCAGCAAATATGAGCCGATGCCGGTGGATTGGAAAGCCAGATATCAAATGAACGTGGATCTTCTCAAACAGGGGTCTATCGCCTCGATTGCGAAGGTTGTCCAGACCTTGTACCATCGCAGCAAGATCAAGGAGCTTCCCGTCCAGGAACGGAAATTGTACGATAGCGCGCTTCGGCTCCTTATCGACGAATCGGCGTTCGCATTGGGAAAGAGCAAGAACGAAATCGAGATGCTGGTCTTCTCCAAATTGGAGAAATGACGGTGGGATTTCCTTTACACGCCGTAATTGTCACAGCGGCAGGTTCCAGCGCACGTTTCAACGATGAATCCCAAGGGTTGCAGCCCGTCAAAAAGGAGTTCCTTTCCATTGACGGGCATACCGTATTGTATCGTTCCGTCCGACCGTTCCTTGAGGTTCCCGGTTGCTGTCTGGTGATCGTCACCTGCTCGGAAGGCTTGGCGGAAGAGACCGGCGTAGCGCTAGAGGATCTGGTCGCACAGAACGAGATACCGATCATCATCACCCCAGGGGGAGAAACCCGGCAAGCCTCAGTACGCAGAGCGCTGGAACAGATCGCCGTCATGGACGTCCCGATTTCCTATGTCGCCATCCACGATGGTGCGCGACCGTGGATCGGCGCTGATTTGATCATCAACACCCTGGCGACCGCAACTGTCTTTGGAGGAGCGGCGCCCGCCGTCCCTATCGCGGACGCACTGAAACGAATCGATGAAAACGGCGTGATCGTAGAGCATATCGGCCGTTCAGGAACCGTGGGCATCCAGACGCCGCAGATATTCGCCTTTCCCCAGATCCTAGAAGCTCACCGCATGGCCGCGCAATCAGGCAAGACCTATATCGACGATACGGAGATATTCTCAGATTTCGGTGGCAACGTAGGAATCAGCGAAGGGGTTCCGGAAAACAGAAAAATCACCTGGCAACGGGATATTCCCGACGCCAGACAGCAAATCATTGAGTATAGGGCCATCAGAGAACAGGCGAAAACCCAGACCGACGCCCAGAAAGCGTTTCGCACGGCATGGGATGAAGTAAAAACGGAAACGCTGGCGGAACGGACGGACCGACATGGGACGAGACCTTTTTCCATCGTCGGTTCAGAGGGAGTATCAGCGACATGAAAATAGGTACAGGCTGGGATATACATAGGCTTTTGTCAGGAAGAAGACTCATGCTCGGAGGTGTCGAGATACCCTCGGACAAGGGGGAGGTCGGCCATTCCGATGGGGATGTATTGGTTCATGCCATCATCGATGCCTTGTTCGGAGCGCTTGCATTAGGGGATATCGGCAGTCATTTCCCTTCCGACGACATAAAGTGGAAGGATTCCGACAGCATGAAGCTCCTGGCTTTCGCCTTGGACGAACTGGGCTCCAACCGCATCGTCAACATTGACTCGACCATCATCCTTCAGACCCCGAGGCTCAGGGAACATATCAATGCGATCCGGATATCCTTGGCCGAAGCCTGTTCCCTCCCGCTTGACAAAGTATCCGTCAAGGCCAAGACCGCAGAACATATGCTGGGAGAACTAGGGACGGGCGATGCGATCTGCGCCCAAGCGGTCGTATTGGTCGACGACGGAGAGAACTTTCCCGAGCAATGGGTATAGGGATATCGGGCGATACGCCAGTTGGAAGCCTAAGACCATCCATGCAAAAAGGACCGCCCTCCCGGCGGCCCTTTCGCTTCTGTTCTAGAAAGTATTCATCTTACTCGGAGATGAGCATCGTCTTAGGATCCAAAGCAACTCCCATTGGTTTCTGACACACTTCGCCATGATCCTTGACGACGGTCATTATGACCTTGTCCTTGTCTTCATTGTAACGAAGCCCGACGAGGACGTCGATCAAATTGAGATACTTTTCCATGGTGTTCGGTACGCCATAGGCATCATATTCAACATTGGAACGGACGGGAGACACGGAAAACCAGACCTCGAGGTTCATGTCCTGGGCGAACTGTTTGATTTTCTTCACATCCTCATCCGTAGCGATCGTAAGCTTGTAGCCGTCGAACAGGATCGTATCGGCCTGGAACGAACCATGCTGGATCAATGTGGCCAGACTGGACAGAACCTTGTCGATCGTAACATTCTCCTGACTGAAATTCATTACCACACGATTCGAAAGGATATTGTTATAGACGGATGCGGCGTCGTCCAAGGAACGACCTTCGGAAATTTCCCGGAACACCTCCTTGTACCAGTTGATCACATGCTCGACATTACCTGAGAAAGAGACATGGATGACATGTTCGCCTCTGAAAAGCTTGTCGGTGGCCAAGTGTACGAGACACGCGGTCTTTCCAACGCCATGTCTGGAAACCAATACGCCGAGATTTCCACGGCCAAGGCCTCCGTCAATGGACTCTTCAAAGACGCGAAGCGGGCTTAATTTGTTTAACTCTTGAATTTCCATATGCAGCACCTCCGAGTTATATGCTTACACATGATTATATCATGAATCCATGGAACGGGGAGAAAATGTTTGAAAATTGCAACATGGCGCATGAAAAACAACGGTTTTGCAACGATATCCACAGAAGAAATCCTGTCGCCGCAAAGTATTGAAAAAAGAAAAACTTGAGATGGAACCGCCCGCCCCTCCCCGCCGCAGGGGTCAAGGTTCAGGCGCCGCTACAGTTCCGACGGACACAGTCGCTGATACTACGGGCGAATCACTGTTCAAGGGACAGTCGCTGATACCACGGCTCAGTCGCCGCTACCACGGGCGAATCACTGTTCAAGGGACAGTCGGCCACGAAGGTTATTGGGCGAATACAAAGAGAGCGCCATACAAGGCCTCACGGCTCTCGCGGCGCTCTCCGTCGTGTGAAAAGGTACGAATGTCAGAGTCAGGCTTATTTGCCCTGCTCCTTCCGCCTCTTTTCCTGATAAGCCTTCTTCAGGTCCTCAGAAACACCGGTGGGAACGCGACCATACTTGGCCAGCTCCATGGTGAACTCCGCCTTGCCCTGGCTCAGCGAACGAAGGACGGTGGAGTAGCCGAACATCTCGGAAAGCGGCACTTCGGCGTCCACTTGGCAGACGTTGTGGTCCTCAGTCGAGCTGACGATGATACCACGGCGCTGGTTGATGCTGCCGAAGATGTTGCCCTGGAATTCGGAAGGACCTTCGACCTCGACCTTCATGATAGGCTCGAGGATAGCGGGCTTCGCCTTCTCGTACGCTTCACGGAACGCACCGATAGCGGCGGTCTGGAACGCCATATCGGAGGAGTCGACCGGATGCCACGCGCCATCGTTGATGACGCAGCGGACGCCGACCACGGGGAAGCCGATCTGAGTACCCTTCTTCATAGCGGCCTGGAAGCCCTTGTCACAGGAAGGAATGTACTCGTTGGGAATCGAACCGCCCTTGATCTCGTCGACGAACTCGTAGTCCTTCAGATCCTCTCCGTCGGCAGGCGGCTCGATCGGCTCAATATACCCGGCGACACGGGCGTACTGGCCGGAACCGCCGGTCTGCTTCTTATGGGTGTAGTTGAAGTCGGCGCGCTGGGTGATGGCTTCACGATACGCGACCTCAGGCTGACCAATGGTGACCTCTGCCTTGTATTCGCGCTTCATTCTTTCGATGTAGACATCGAGGTGCAATTCGCCCATACCCTGGATAATCGTCTGGTTGGACTCTGGATCGACATAGGTATGGAACGTGGGATCTTCCTTGGTGAAACGGTTGAGAGCCTTGGCCATGTTGTCGGCGGCCTTCTTGTCGACCGGGGTAATGGCGAGACTGATAACCGGATTCGGGACATACATGGAGCTCATGGTGTAGTTCAGGCTGGGAGAACAGAAGGTGTCGCCGCTGGCGCACTCGATACCGAACAGGGCGGCGATCTCACCGCAACCACATTCGCTGATATCTTCCATCTCCGCCGAGTGCATCTTGATCAGACGCCCGACCTTGAACTTCTTGCGGGTACGGGTGTTGTACAGCTCGTCCCCCTTCTTGATCTTTCCCTGGTACACGCGGATATAGGTCAGCTGACCGTACTGTCCATCCTCCAGCTTGAACGCGAGAATGACGGGAGGCAGGTTGTCGTCCGACTGGAGAACGACGGGCTCCTCGTTCTTGTCGATATTGAGGGCGATGTTCTCGACCTCGGTCGGGTTGGGCAGATAGGACAGAACGCCGTCGAGCAGAGGCTGGATGCCTTTGTTCTTGTAGGCGGACCCCATGAACACAGGGCAAAGCTCAAGAGCGATGGTTCCCTTGCGGATAGCCGCGCGAATCAAGTCTTCGGTAACGGCGTCTTCAAGCATGGCCTCCATGAGATCGTCGCTGAACATGGATACGGCGTCGAGCATCTCCTCGCGCTTTTCCTGCGCTTCGTCGAGCAACTCGGCGGGAATCTCAGCTTCACGGACCTGGTCGCGGTTCGGGCCGTCGTCAAAATACAACGCTTTCATGGTGATGAGATCGACCACGCCTTCAAGCCGGTCTTCGAGACCGATGGGAATCTGCATCAGCACGGCGTTCAGCCCCAGCTTGTCGATCAGCTGCTGCTTGACGCGGTACGGGTTGGCGCCGGTACGGTCGCACTTGTTGACGAACGCGATGCGGGGGACATGATACCGCTTCATCTGCCGGTCCACGGTAATGGACTGGGACTGCACGCCGCCGACGGAACAAAGAACCAGGATTGCGCCGTCAAGGACGCGGAGCGAACGTTCGACCTCGATGGTGAAGTCCACGTGCCCCGGAGTGTCGATGACGTTGATTTCATAATCCTTCCAAGTCACGTTCGTAGCGGCGGAAGCGATGGTGATGCCTCGTTCGCGTTCAAGCTCCATGCTGTCCATGGTCGCTCCGACGCCGTCTTTGCCACGGACTTCGTGAATCGCATGAATCTTGTTGCAGTAGTACAGGATACGTTCGGAAAGTGTCGTCTTACCGGAGTCAATATGGGCGCTAATACCGATATTCCTCATTTTCTGTAGGTCAGTGATCATCTAATAAACCTCTCAAAAGAAAACTTCTTGTATAGCTGGTCCGCGACCATCTCGCTTCCAGCACCAATTCCTATATCAACAGGCCCCGGCCCCCCGCCATCCGTTACGGAAGGGAACCTTTGTCTGAATCCAACGCATCGCGGCCATTTCAGCGATGTTTCTCCCGACCAAAACCGCTCAGCGAGCCCCAGGAAGACTTCGTAGATACTTCCTCGTAATTCAGCTCACAATCAATGAATTGCAGGGATTCGGCCGATAGAATACGCTAATAACCCAGCGTACAGAAGGAGATAATAGTATATTAGGTCGATTTGTTCAATCCGTTCGGTATTAGATACTTGTGAATTTTTCTCACCCGGAAAAACAAATAAAAACCGAAAGCCCTCGTTCAGAAAAAACAGAAGGACTTCAGCCTGCTCCTGCGTGAACTTTTTTTTGAAAAATGTTACAATATGAATATATCAGGAGGTACCGTCATGGAGACCATCTTTTCCAGAATCATCGCAGGAGAACTCCCCGCAGTCAAACTTTTCGAGGATGACCTGTGCGTCGTCATACTCGACATCAACCCTATCAAGAAAGGACATTCGCTCGTTGTCTCGAAGAAGCCGTATCCCACCGTCTCGCAATGCCCGGACGATGTATTGTCCCATCTGATGAAGGTCGCCAAGCAGCTGGACGGAAAGATGCGCAAGGCGCTGTCCTGCGACGGAACGAACATCCTGATCAACAACGGCCCGGCCGCCGGCCAAGAGGTACCTCATCTCCATATCCACGTAATCCCCCGCTATGACAATGACGGGCAGAAGTTCGGATTCTCGAAAGAGACCTATGCGGAAGGCGAGATGATGAACTACGGCAAACGCCTCCTGTTTTAAGTTTTCCCTTGCTCCATGGCTTTGCTCTTGATACACTGTGGTCATGATGAAATGTTGCCAGCATTGTGGACGGCCAGTCCCGGACGGGACAATTATCGGAAGAACGACACTTTGTGAAGGGTGCGGCGCGTCTTTGCATACCTGCGACAATTGTCGGTTCTATGAACCGGGAGCCTATCATGACTGCCAGGAAGCGGCGGAGGAATTGGTCGCGGACAAAAGCAGGGCGAATTTCTGCGACCGGTTCTCACTTGCGGAGGGGACGGCCCGTCGGACGCGCGACGCAAGGAAAGACGAGGCGAGGACCAAAGCTGAGGCTCTCTTCAATTTCTAATTCATCTTGGAGGACACAGGACACATGATATCGCCAGGAATGAAGGCCCCCGATTTCACGTTGATGGATGATCGGGGCAACGAAAGGACCCTCAAGGACTTCTTGGGGAAAACCTTGGTGCTGTACGCCTATCCGAAGGACGCTACTCCGGGATGCACGAAGGAGGCCTGTTCGATCAGGGACCAGAGCCACGCCTTGGAGTCGTTCGAAGCAGAAGTCGTCGGAATTAGTCCGGACTCCGTCGCAAGCCATGCCAAATTCAAGGAAAACCAGGCGCTCCCCTTTACGTTGCTTTCGGATCCTGACAAGGTTCTGCTACAGGCGTTGGGAGCGTGGGGAGAAAAAATCAATTACGGAAAAAAATACATGGGGGTGATCAGAAGCACCTTCGTCATAGACAAAAACGGCGTCGTAGAGAAGGTCTGGGCGAAAGTGACCCCCGCCACGCATGGGGAACAGATCGCTGAATATCTGAGAAAACGGAGCGGACTAGCATGAACAAACCTCGTATCCCGTTTCTTCTGATGGCGATTCTCCTGTCGCTGGCGATAGTCGGCTGCGCCTCCTATACCTACGACGACGCGAAGACCAGGATCGAACCGATTCCATCAATTCCGATACAGCAGCCCGTTCCGACAAGGATGTCGGAGATCAAAGCGCTCCAAGACGCAGAACAAGCGATCATAGACGCCGAGATCGCGGCACGCAAGGCGGAGGCCGCGGCAAAGGCTGAAGCCGAAGCGAAGCGGATCGAAGCGGAACGGACCGCCGAAGCCCAACGCAAACGCGCCGAAGCCGAGGCGGAAGCAAAGCGGCTCGCCGACGAGGCTGAAGTCCAGCGGAAACAGGCTGAGGCCGAGATTGAGGCGAAACGGCTCGCGGAAGTGGCCGAAGCCCAGCGAAAACAGGCCGAAGCCGAGGCCGAGGCGAAACGGCTCGCCGAAGAGGTTGAAGCCCAACGCAAACGGATCGAAGCGGAGGCCGAGGCAAAGCGAATCGCCGAAGCGGCCGCAGAAGAAGCAAAACGAAAAGCGGAAGAAGACGCTGTAAAAGCCATAGCCGAAGAGAAAGCCAGATTGTCCGCGCCGGTTCCGGACGCAGACGATATCGTGCTTCCTTACCAATACCGCCCGCTCCAGGAAATGCGGCGGCTCTCCGGGCCGATCCTGAAATTCTCCAGCCTGATGATTCCGTTGCCGGACAACAGGCTTCCCGCGGAGGAAGCCGACCTGCTCGCCAAGGAAATCATCTCCAGTATTTCCGACATCGATCTGCCGGTCCTGTTCATTACCGGACATCTTCAGAATGTCATCACGCTGGTGAACATGTTGGAACGCGACGCCGTCATCGTGCCCAATGGCGCGATAGTCACAGCCTTCCCTGTCACGGATATCGGAGAAAACAGCGTCACGGTCGCTCCGCAGGATGGAAAGCCGGTGCAATTGCTGCTCGTCTATACTCCGGAATACCAGGTCGCTGAAGCATTCTTCAAAAATCCGGACTCGAACGATTGGAAAACGGTCGTCGAAAGCCATAAGGAATCCAGAAACCAACAATTGCAGGCTCTCCTTTCCGAAACTTCCGCGACGGTTCCCGTATTGGTCGGAGCCTCGCTGTTCGAGCCATCCTATATGGACTGGACCTCATTCACGCCGATTCCCTATCGCGGCGCGTACGACTGGCCCTTGTCCCAGTTGATGGAAGAACAGCAGTTCCTCGACAGCTACCGTGTCACCCATTATAGCGAAGAGACCGCGGCGGGCACGACGATCCGTTGGAAAAACGGTACTATCGACCTACAGGAACGTATCGACTATATGTATTCCCGAAAACTGCTGCCTATGGAGACTACGATGCTCAGCCTCGGAGGTCTGTCATTGCAGCCGGACGACCAGGCCCCGAATCGATACGCCTTGCTCGCGACCTACATTGTTCCTTGAATTTTCGGATATCATTGAAAAGGGCCATCGTACACACAACTCATGCACGGTGGCTCTTTTCATGTTCAGGGGGTACGGAATACATTACATGGAGATTCCAAAAACGCCCCCTGCAAGAACCTCCGGTTCGGCGCGCCGGCTTCTTCATACCGTTCCGACCGTGATATTTTTTCTAGCCCATGTAAAGATTTCGCTAATATTGATGCAACAGAATGCAACTTCATATTTTTTTTCTTTAAAACCTGATTCCCGCATGCTAGGCTGAACATAAGTTTACACACAAAGAGGTTTTTGTATGAATATCAACACAGGAGCTCTCATTATTGTCGCGGTGTATCTCATCGGCATGCTTGTAATCGGCTTTGTAGTCGGCAAGCTGAAAATCAAGAACAGCAAGGACTATATGGTCGCTGGAAGACGGATGGGCTTGTTCATGGTCGCGTTCTCGCTGTCCGCGAACAATATCGGAGGCGGTTCGACCACCGGTCTGGCAAACAAGGCCTTCGGCGCATGGGGCATGAGCGCGGTCTGGTATGTACTCGCCGCTTCGGTAGCCATGATTCCCCTCGCCTATTTCGCTCCGAAGATCAGAAAGACGATGGCGGTGACGATTCCCGAAGTCATAGAACGGCGTTTCGGCAAAACCAGCGCAACGTTCTCAGCGGTACTCAACATTCTGGCGCTGTTCTGTCTGACTTCATCACAGATAGCCGCTTCCGGCGCCGTTATCACGACATTGACGGGTATCCCGCTCAATGTCTGTCTGATCATCGCCGGCGTGGTCATCATCCTGTATACGACGCTCGGAGGTATGATCGCCGACCAAATCTCAGATTTGATCCAGTTCGCGATCATTCTTGTCGGACTTGCGATCACCACCCCGATTGTAATAAAGGGCTGCGGAGGATGGCATGTAATTTCCAGCAAACTTCCGGCCGCCCAGCTCAGCATAACGAAAATCGGCTGGGTCGTCATTATCGGCTATATCTTCAACTATTTCTGCACATTCCTCTCCGGGCCTGAGATGATCAGCCGATTTGAAAGCGCGAAGGACGAGAAAACCGCCCGCAACGCTTCGTTGCTGTCCGGCCTTTTGATGGCCGCCATGGCGTTCTTCCCGACCTTGCTCGGTCTCGCGGCGTTGGCGGTAAAGGACCAGATCCCTGGTATCACTGGAGCTACGGCGATGATGGACGTCACACAGCATTTCGCGCCAACCATCATCACAGGTCTTGTTTCCGCCGCAATCATCTCAGCGACGATGAGTTCGGCCGACTCCAATCTGCTGTGCATGTCCACGATGTTCATCAACGACATCTACACAAAATACTTCCGGAAAGAGAATCCGCTTACCGACAAACAAGTGATTTTCGCCACCAGAGCGTGCAACGTAATCGCCTCCCTCATCGCAATAGCGATATCGCTTGGCGGGGTTGATATAGTCACCATGAACACGTTCGCATTCGCCATCAGGTGCGCCGGCCCGTTTGCCGCATATGGGCTGGGCATGGTCGTCCCCCGCGCAACAAAAGCGTCAGGTCAAATTTCAATCGTCACCGGAACCATCGGCGTCATTGTCTGGCAGATTCTTTCCGGTGGAAACTTCTACCTGGGCATTCTGCCGGTGGTGTTCGGTTGTGCGGTAGGGACCATCACCTTCTTCCTCGTCAACCTCATCCAGTGGAACAGGGGCGTGGACTCCGCTCCCTCCGCATTCCTCAGCGACGCGGAAGTCAAGGCTATTGAAAAGAAAGAAGCGGAAGAAAGGATGAGATAACGGAACCCCACGATCGGGTTTATTCCATAACGATGCATGAGAAAGCCGGAGCTACCTCTTTGGTAATCCGGCTTTCTTTTCGTCTTTCGCAGAAACCTCCGGAGACGTTCGGAAGACGTTATTCCACGAGATACCCTTTCCAGGCTTCGTACAGCCGTTCGATCGCCGCAGGAACGTCGTCTACATCCATACCGCTGAACCCCGCCACCAGGACGGGACCGTACTGATGCGTCGGCGCAGGGAGTATCCGTATCCCCTCTTGTTTCGCAGCTTCGACCAGACGGGAGACGATGGAGCTTCGCCCGTCCATGCTTACGTTTCCGTGGAGCCTCGGATATAAGTAGAAGCATAGCTTGCTCTCATTCAGACGCAACCTGACACTATCGCCGAAGCTTGCGGTGAACGCATGTTCAAATACTTGGCTTTTCAACCGGTATTGTTTACGCAACCTGCGGAGATGGCGCTCAAGCTCCCCCTCGTGGAGATACCGGGCCAAAGCAAGCTGTTCAATCTTCGAGGCGGTCTGGTTGTAGCCGTCAGGAAACGACCGGTACCGTGCCATCAGCTCAGGCGGCAACACCATGTAGCTGATCCTGATCGAAGGAAGCAACAGCTTGGAGAAGGATCCGATGTATATGATTCTGTCAGGATTTCCGCCCTGCAACGCAGGAACGCTATCGGTGGCGTACCGTAGCTCCCCGTTGTAGTCATCCTCGATCAGCAGACGTCCTTGCGCGGCTTTCAACCAATTGTACAACGAATCCCGATACGACACGTATGACACGTCGTTATCACACAGCGTCGGCATGACGAAGCACAACGGTGCGCCGGAAACGTCCAAGGAGTTTCGCAGTCCCTCGGAGACATTGAACGGCAAGACCGTGTATCCGAAATCCTTGAATATGCGCGAAGCTTGAGGCAGCTCCGGTTCTTGAAGAGAGACCCGTCCGCGGATTCCCAGCAATCCGCACAGCAACGATAGCAACGGCTGGATGCCTGCGCCGATGACGATTCTTTCCGCATCAGCCTCCACACCTCTGGAGGTATATGCATACATGGCCAACTCCCGGCGAAGGGAGGTTTCCCCCTGGGGCTCTCCATAGGAAAGGATGTCCTTTCGTTGCGTCAGTACTTTTCGCAGATGATATTGCCAGACGCCGATGTCGGACACAGAGGGATCCACGCTTCCCGTTCCAAGATCATATCGATACGGAGATACGGCATCCTCCATAGGCTTCGCAGGCGGACGTGTACGGCGTGGAAGCGTGTCGCGAACCACATACCCGCTTTTGGGACGACTGCATACATACCCATCGACACAGAGCCGTCGGTAAGCGTCCTCCACCGTTATCTTACTTATATGAAGGACCGCCGCCGCTTCGCGGATGGAGGGGAGCGGCTGGCCCGGACGCAGCTTGCCCATGCGGATACCCTCCCCCAAGGCTTCATACAGCTGGCGGTACAGGGGTATCCCATTCTGGCGGTCGATCAGTACAAAATCGTACAGCATATTATCTGTCCTGTTAAAAAATATTAAATCTGTCTATTTTTATATATACAGATTTTTCAGTATCATGCAAGCACAAGGCCTTGGAAAACAGAATCAATGAGGTTTTCCTATGAAAGAAGAACGGTATGAACTGAACAAGAACCTGGCCCAGATGCTCAAGGGCGGGGTTATCATGGATGTGACGACGCCTCAGCAGGCGAAGATCGCGGAGGACGCGGGCGCATGCGCCGTCATGGCGTTGGAACGGATACCCGCGGACATCAGGGCGGCGGGAGGAGTATCCCGCATGAGCGATCCGAAAATGATACGCGGCATACAGGAAGCGGTCTCCATTCCGGTGATGGCGAAGGTCCGTATCGGACATATCGTCGAGGCGCAGATCCTTCAGGCGCTGGAGCTCGATTTCATCGATGAAAGCGAGGTACTGAGTCCCGCCGACGATACGTACCATATCGACAAAACCAAATTCGATGTTCCGTTCGTATGCGGAGCGAGGGATCTTGGGGAAGCGCTACGCAGAATCAGCGAGGGCGCGGCGATGATTCGCACAAAGGGAGAGCCTGGTACGGGGGACATCGTACAGGCGGTCAGGCATATGAGGATGATGAACGCCCAGCTCGCCCGGCTACGGTCGATGCGGGAAGATGAGCTGTACGAGGCGGCGAAGGAACTGCAAGTACCCTATCGCCTTGTCCAGTATGTTCATGAAAACGGGAAGCTGCCTGTCGTGAACTTCGCCGCGGGGGGCGTAGCCACTCCCGCCGACGCGGCGCTGATGATGCAGCTCGGCGCGGAAGGCGTGTTCGTCGGTAGCGGAATCTTCAAATCGGGGAATCCTGCGAAACGGGCGGCGGCGATCGTACAGGCGGTCACGAACTATCAGGACGCCAAGCTACTGGCGAAGCTGAGCGAGGACCTGGGAGAGGCCATGGTAGGAATCAACGAGGACGAAATAGCCCTGCTGATGGCGGACAGGGGGCGATGACATGACGAAAACGATAGCGGTCCTTGCGTTGCAGGGAGCTTTCGCCGAACATGAAACGATGCTGGACCGGCTTTCGGTCCGGCATTTTGAAATCCGCGAACCCGCCGACCTTGACAGGCCGTTCGACGGATTGATCATTCCCGGCGGGGAAAGTACGGTCCAAGGAAGGCTGCTGCGGGGGCTGGGATTGTTTGCTCCCCTGCGAGAACGTATCGCCGCCGGGACGCCCGTATTCGGGACCTGCGCAGGCCTCCTGCTGCTGGCGAAACAGATAGACAACGACGAACGTCGCCATTTCGCGCTCATGGACGTCGTGGCATGTCGGAACGCCTATGGTAGGCAACTGGGCAGCTTCTCGACTGCCGGAGACTTCGCGGGGCGGCCGGGCGTCCCCATGACCTTCATTCGGGCCCCGTACATCGACCGGACGACAAGCGCGGATGTAGACATACTGTCGATCGTCCAAGGAAAAATCGTGGCCGCCCGACAACGGAACATGCTGGTCACCGCGTTCCACCCCGAGCTGACCGATGATACGACGGTCCACAGCTATTTCCTCAAAATGACTTGACGGGAACGGCGGATACGGCGGAAATGGCCGTCGGAGGGCGGTATTGGCGGAAACGGTTTCCCATGCGCCGCCTCATCCTGGCGTATTCGTAAAAAAAATCATAAACGGATAGACATTCTCCGATAGCCAAACTATGCTCAACATACACCATCGAGAGGTATTGTATGAGCGATTATCTATCCCTAGCGAATTCCCTGCCCGTCTATCTGGTCGTAGGAGGCATACTCCTGTTCATCGTCCTGCTGTGCCTGGTATTCATCCTGAAAAGCTACCGCGCGGGCGTCAGGCTCGGCATGGAGCGACAGGCGCTGCGCAAGGCGATCTTTTCTTCGGCTACGTTCACCGTACTGCCGTCCATATCGATCCTGCTTGGGGTGATAGCCCTTTCAGGCTCGTTGGGCGTACCGGTTTCCTGGCTGCGGCTCAGCGTCATCGGAAACCTCCAGTATGAGGCGACCGTAGCCTCCGTCGCGGCGGAAAGCATGGGAACCACGCTCGACGCATCGAAGCTGACGATGAACCATCTGGTGACGATCATGTCCGTCATGACCGTCGGCATCATCTGGGGCTGTCTGCTCTCGATCTTCACGCTCAAGGCCTATTCCAACAAGCTTTCCAGCCGACCCTTGAAGCAAGACTCCGCGGGGGCGAAGAAGCAGGGCTTCGCCAACTGGGCCATGGTGGCCATGTTCATAGGATTGTGCGCTACGTTCCTCGGCAGCTACATCGGAAAACTGTTCGTATACAAGGACTACCTGCCTGTCTGTACCGCCATCCTCAGCGCCTTGTGCATGGGGCTGTTCCAATATCTGATCAAAAACAAAGGCTTCGGCAAGCTGGAAAGCTTTTCCCTTGCGGTCAGTATGCTGGTGGGCATGGCCGGCGCCATCTTCATCGGAATGATCTAAGGAGGAGCGAACATGAACGAACAATTTGATTTCAAAGCGTACAACAACCAAATCCACCTGATCGGGAGGATAGGCCTGTCGATCGGTCTGGTGCTTCTGCTGGGCGCACCGCTGGCGGTCTGCCTGATCACGGACTCACATATCCTGATGGATGCGTTCTGGCCGGCGCTGATCAAGGTCCTGATCGTCTACCTCCCCTCCTGCATCGTGGAGTTCCTCATCTACGTGCCGCTGATCGGCCCTGGGGCGAGCTATCTCTCCTTCATCACGGGCAACATCACGAACCTGAAGCTCCCCTGCGCGTTCAACGCCCGAGAGATTGCGAAAACCGAGGCGGGAACGCCGGAGGATGAGATCATCGCCACGCTCAGCGTCGCTACTTCGTCGCTCGTGACCATGTTGGTCATCTTCATCGGCGTCCTTTGCCTGATACCTCTAACGCCCATCCTACAGAACCCGACGCTCAAACCCGCGTTCGACAACGTGCTGCCCGCCCTGTTCGGAGCGTTGGGCATGCAGTATTTCTCGAAGAGCGTGAAGCTTTCGGTCTTCCCGCTGACGCTGATGAGCGCCCTGTGCATCTTGGTACCGTCTCTGATCGGCCAGACCAGTACCTTGCTGATCGTCATCGGAGGAATTTCAATCGCCATCGCATGGGTGTTCTATCGCAAAGGCAAGCTGGAAGGTTAATGTTTTTATTAGCCTTCGTCAGCATCGGATCGATATTTTCGACGGGGCGGGTCCGCCGGACAAAAAAGCCGCGGAAGGGCAACGCTACTTGCGTGACCTTGTACGGACGGCGCAGCATGATGGATTTTACCTGAAAAGGAGCAACGAATATGAAAGAAGACATCGCTATGGCTTATGCACAGAAACTAGCGAAAATGATCCAGTGTGAAACGGTATCTGTCGTGGACGTACCTCAACCGGAAAAATTCAATGCGTTCCACGGCGTACTGAAGGAACTGTTCCCCCATGTGTTCTCCACCATGGAGCTGCACGACTTCAAGGGTTCCATCCTGCTCAAATGGGCGAGCAAGGCTCCGAAAGCGGATCCAATCCTGCTGATGAGCCATCAGGACGTAGTGGAAGCTACCGGCTCTTGGTCGCACGGGCCTTTCAGCGGGGATATCGAGAACGGTGTCATCTGGGGCCGCGGTACTGTCGATACGAAGGGCTCGCTGTTCTGCATTTTCCAAGCGTTCGACGAGTTGATAGAAAGCGGCTACGAGCCTACGGTGGATTTGTACATAGCATCCTCATGCACCGAAGAAGTCGCAGGTTCAGGGGCTCCCGATATCGTCGCATACCTTCAGGAACAGGGGGTGAAGCTTCAATTCCTGCTCGATGAAGGCGGCATGATCAAAAGCGAGCCGCTCAAAGGGGCGAAGGGACGTTTCGCCATGATTGGGTGTCTGGAGAAAGGGACAGGCAACTTCAGGTTCGTCGCGAAGTCCGGAGGCGGACATGCATCGGCTCCGGGCAAGAATACTCCGCTGGTACGGCTTGGGGCGTTCATGTGCGATATCGAAAAACACAACCCCTTCACCGCCAGGCTCAACCCGACCACCATAGAGATGTTCCGTAGACTGGGGCCGACTATCAAAGGCCCTCTTGGTTTCGTCCTTCGGCATGCGAAGGGTCTCTCCCCTCTATTGAACAACCTATTGCCGAAGGTGAACCCGCTGGCGGGGGCCATGATCAGCACCACCCTCGCCTTCACCATGGCCAAGGGGTCCGATGGGCTGAACGTCCTGCCGCAGGAGGCGTACGTGACCGGCAACAGCAGGTTCATACATCATCAGGGGCCGGAAGAAACCCGCAAGCTTCTGGAAGGTATCGCGGCGAAGTACGATGTCAAGGTAGAGGTAATCAACGCAAGCGACCCTTGCCCTGTGGTCGACTACCATGGAGAACCGTTCAAGCTTGTAGAACGGACGGTCAAGGAGTTGTTCCCCGATGTGGTTCCTTCGCCGTATGCGATGACCGGCGGTACGGACGCACGTTTCTATGGCCCGATCTGCCAGAACGCCATCCGGTTCGCCCCGTTGGAGATCAACGAGCAGCAGTTCAAGTCAATCCATGGGCTTGATGAGAACATCAACATCAATACCCTGCCCCCGGCGGTGGAGTTCTACAAGAAGATACTCACGTCTGTGAAATGAACGTTCTGTGTCAGTGAATGCATAGGGCCGTCGCATCGGCCGACATCTGGAGAAACCCGACCGCCCCGGCGTTCATTGATATGTCTTGAGGCGCGACAACCGGAAGGGGCTGTGAGAGGTCTGAATTTTCAAAGACTTTTCATGGCCCTTCGGTGTCTGCATGCCATGTCTGCATACCATATCCGGATACTGCCAATCCGCTCTAGGAAGTTCCATGACTGAGCCGTGGAACGCATTGAGAATGAGCTGCCGTTTGACTGTTGTTTTTGTTGACCAGCACAGCATACAGAAAATAACGCAGTTTACCATACTCAAAAATAGTAAAATAACGCAGTTGTAATAGTGCCATACTTGCAAAATAGCGCAGTTTATTATATGCTAGAAACAAAAAATAACGCAGTCGGCAAGGAGTTTCATTATGGACAGCACACACGTCAGGCAAATACTGGCAGACCAAAAGAGTGAACTTGAACGCCTCATCCAGACACCTTTCGCTCATAGGGCTGAGGAAACTCTTGTCAACCTGGACAGTTCCCTTGCTCAAGTAGTCATGGGAGTACGCCGTTCAGGAAAATCTACCTTGTGCATCAATGTCCTGAAAACAGCAAGCAAAAAATTCGCCTACGTGAATTTTGATGATGAGCAACTTGCAGAAGCCGAACCGGAAGATCTGAATCTCATCCTGGAAAACCTCTACAGGCTCTACGGTGATTTCGAGGTCTTATTCATCGATGAAATACAAAATGTGAGAAAATGGCATCTTTTTGTCAACCGACTACTGCGTCAAGGACTGAAAATACTTATCACCGGTTCAAACTCAAAACTCCTGAGTGGAGAACTTGCCACACATCTCACAGGAAGATGCCACCCGATAGAACTGTATCCCTTCTCATTCGCCGACTATTGCAGGGTCAAAGACGTGGATGTTGTTTCAGTCACAACAAAAGCCATAGCCTTCCAGAAGAACGCCTTTGACGATTACCTGCAAAGCGGCGGATTTCCCGAACTGATCGGCGGTAAAGAAGACGCCTTTTCGTATGTTGACAATCTTGTGTCAAACATATTGAAGAATGATATAGAAAGACGTTTCAGCGTCAAATATAAAACAGCTTTCGAGAATTTTGCCAATTACCTGTTCAATCAGGTTCCGATGGAAATCAATACTACAAGATTCTCAGAAGTCTTTGGTTTCAAGTCATACCATACGACGGAAAACTACATCGGATATCTCAAACAGGCTTACCTGTTGCTGGGACTTCATAAATACTCGACCAAAAGTAGAATTCGCATGACGCAGGAAAAAGCTTATCCCGTGGACTGCTCAATCATGAATAATCGCCAGAATGCCTATTCAAAGGAAAATCTGGGGTGGCGCCTTGAATGTGTCGTACTCCTAGAGCTTCTGAAGCGATACCGCCACCGAGGTTTTGACATCTATTATTTTCGGGATGGAAAAACTGAATGCGACTTTCTTGTCTGTAAGGGTTCGCAAGTCCTCAGTTGTATCCAGGTTTCCTACGATCCCGGCAACACGACGACCATGAAGAGGGAACTGAGGGGACTTGAAAAGGCTTCAACGGTAACGAAATGTAATAATCTTCTGCTCCTGACATACGAATTCAGCGGGAAGCTGGCTTGTGAAAATGGCAAGAAAGTGACAGCGCTTCCTGTCTATGAATGGGCATGCGGCCCGGAAGAGTAATCCTCCGGCTGGCTACTAAAAAGACAGGTAGTTCAAAACAAATACATGCAGAATGTGGTTGATTGTCCTTGTGCCGTTCCCGACTGGATATCGGAATTTGTATCCGCGACCACGACGTACCCCATGGAAAGCATGTCGGACTACCGAAGTTCATGCCTGTAACAGCAGCCAAACGTCGGCCCCCCTGCCCACCCTGCCCACCTCTGCCGCTCCTGCCCCCCCTGTCCGCTCCTCGGCATCGCGATTCATCCTGAGAGATCCGATTGCCTAAGCCACCGGCAAAGCTTTGGACGCATGGAACCATGCATCCCATCCAGAGACCATGGGGTGAAAACAAAAATACTTGTATGTCACCAGAAGCGCCTGAAGGGCTTGATGTTTACCGTGTAGAGCGCGAATACGACATCCGGGCGAGGAAAAACATGTACGATACCTGCAAGCCAATGAATTTCGAAAAAAATTGCTTGTGCTGTACAGAATTTTGTGTTAGCATCTTTTTAAGATATTACTAATATATTAAAGATATCCGTTATATGACGGATCATCCATGAGGAGAAGACATGAAAAAAAGCATCAGCCTGATCTGCGTTTTGCTTTGCGTACTCTCGATGTCGCTGATGGCCCAAGGCGCTGGAGAACAGCAAGCCTCCGCGAAAGCGGACGAGCCTGTCACCATCACCTTCTGGTACAACCCAGCTATCGTCGAAGCAGGTTCTCCACCGAAAGACTGGTTCGTCTATGACATCATCAGAAACGAATTGAACATCGACCTGCAGCTTTCCCCGCTGCCTTCCAGCGCGGAAGACCGCGATTCAAAAATGAACGTCGCCGGCGCCGCGAACAACCTGCCCGACATGATGTCCATCAGCCGTCCGGTCATGGTCAACCTCGTCAAACAAGGACTGCTCGCCCCCGTCAACGACATGTTCGCCATGATGCCCGGCAGAACGGAGAAGATGTACAACCAGGATAGCAAGACCTATGCGACCATCAATGGGAATTGCTATGGTTTCACGGCATCGTCCGGGGACATCACCAAGAATGAAGGCATCCTGATCCGCAAGGACTGGCTGGACAAGCTCGGACTTGACATCCCTGTGACGCTGGACGACTACATGGAAGTCATGAAGGCGTTCACATATCAGGATCCCGATGGCAACGGCAAGGATGATACCTATGGATATGGATGCTTCATCGAGATAACCGCTCGTGAAGAAGGGCTCGGCCGCCGTGTCATGCCGTTCTTCGGCGCCTACGGCGTAGCGGGAACTTGGAATCTCTCCAAGGATGACGCGGGGCTGAATATCCGCAAGCCAGAATTCTACGACGCCATGTCCTACCTCCGCCGGATGGTGGAAGAAGGAGTCATGGATCCAAACTGGCTCACCTACAAGAAGGACGATTGGAAAGCGGCGTGGAAGCAGGGCAAGTTCGGTATCATGAGAGAACAGCATGCTTCCTATGCGGCTGAGAGCAACTATGCGCCGTTCGACAAGAACTTCCCCGACGGCGAGTGGATCGTCATCGATCCGCCGGTAGGGCCGGAAGGAAAATCTTCCGTGGGCGTCTACACCACTGTCAACAGCGGAGTCATCGCCGTATCGGCCAGAGCCGCCAAGGAAGGCAAGAAAGAGGCGATCGCCCGCTTGCTCGAATGGATGAGCGGCGACGGCTACTATGCGATCGGCTGGGGACAGGAAGGCGTCAACTTCATCCTCGGCGAAGACGGCGTACCGACCGTCGCAGGGCTGCCTGATCCTTCAAAGGGTTTTACAAAGGCTGAAATCCAGCCGTTGCTGCAGCTCAAGGGTCTGGCTTTCTACTGGGGCGACGCCGAACTCAAATCCCGTTATCCCTCCTACGTGACGGCCATTTCCAAAAAGCCGATGAGTTCGCTTGAGGTTCTGCGGGAAATGCAGACAAAGCCTTGGAATAAACAGGACGGCGTGGATTTGCTGCCGCTCCCGAATTCAGACATCAAGCGTTTCTATGAACAGACCCTGGTCGAATTCGTCCGTGGCAACAAGCCGCTCAACGAAGAGAGCTGGAAGAAGTTCATCGCCGATTTCGACGCCATGGGCGGCAAGGCTTGGGAAGAAGCCGGCATCAAGGCGGCTACTGAACTTGGTATCCTGCAGTAGAGATTCTTCTACGGCGCACCCCTCTGTCGCACCTTGCGGCGGAGGGGTATATTTTTCATGAAGAGGAGCCTATGAACAATCAGGATTTCAACGACCGGATATCAGACAAAGCCATAGACGAATGGATGGACATGCATTTTGATGAATACGTCAGGGTATTGACTCAATACGTCTCCTTCCCCAGCGTCGCGACCCCCGATGCGGACGGTCTGCCGTTCGGCAAGGGTTGCGCCGATATGCTCTCGTTCATAGAGGACCTGATGCAGCGCTATGGACTGGAGACGGACAACGTTGACACCCGTGCGGTCATAGGAACGCTGAAAGGAACTTCCGGTACAAAACGCATCGGAATCGCCTGTCATGGAGATGTAGTCCCCCCGGAGGGCGAATGGGACAGGAATCCTTTTGAGCTATGGAGGAACGGCGACGACTGGCTGACCGGACGCGGTTCCACTGACAACAAGGGCGCTACCATCGCGACGCTGTTCGCCATCCGTTTTCTCAAGGAACAGGGCATCCGGCTGAAAAACGATGTGCAGCTGTTCGTCGGCAGCGCGGAAGAGATCGGCATGCAGGACATGGATTATGTTCTGGAGCATCGTTCCGCCCCCGACTTCACCATGGTACCGGATTCCGGTTTTCCAGTCGCCCATGGGGAAAAAGGGAGCATGAGGTTCGAGGCCGAAGCGGAGCTTACGGACGGAAATCTGATCTCCTTTACAGCAGGCGAGCGTGGCGCGAGCGTTGCCGATCATGCGACCGCCGAAATCAGAAGCGAGGACGCTGGCAAGATAGGCATGCTGAATGCTTGTGAGAATATCACGGCGACCATGGAGAACGGTATCGTCAGGGTAAGCTCCGTGGGTAAAGCAAGACACACGGCGTATCCGCAGGAAGGGCTGGATGCGATAGGTCAGCTGGCACGTACGCTGGACCGGACGGGAATCGTCACAGGCAGAGCGGGAAAACTCATTGCCGATATCGGCCGATTCACCGAAGACTTCTATGGTACCGGGCTGGGAATCGCCTGTGAGGACGATGTATCGGGCAGACTGACTTCTGTGCTGACGGTCATCCGGGTTCGGGAAGGAAAGCTTTGGATCAAGTTTGGAATCTGTCACCCTGTTACCGCCGATGTCCCGCACATGCAGGATACCATCAAGAAACTGCTGCAGGACGCCGGATGGTCCTGCATGTCCATGACAGGACGCACACCGACCTATGTCCCGGTCACCCCATTGCTCCAAAAGCTCAACGACATTGCGAACGAGGTACATGAAACGGACGATCCGCCATATATCATGGCAGGAGGAACCTACGCGAGAAAGCTTCCGAACGCCATTGCCTATGGGATGGGAACCCCGTCGAAGAATACTCCGCCTCCATACCCCGCCGGGCAGGGGCGGGCGCATCAGCCGAACGAATCCGTCTACATCCCCCGCATGAAGAAAGGGATGAAAATCTATGTAAAGGCATTGCTCGCAGTCGATGAAGCTTTATGACAGGACATCATGGCGAAGAGGTCGCCTTCACCATGGCTTACGGACAGCCTTCCCGGTTTTGACTGAGAACCGACAAACCGGGAAAGGTCTCGACTTTCGGCCGTGCGGCGTCGCCATTTCCTGACAGAGCTTGCCCAGGGGGCTCTTCCTCGTAGACAAGCTTGCCGTTGGAGGTTGGCTTGCCGCTGGAGGTAAACTCACCCATCATAGGCGGGCCGGTCACCTCGTAGGGAGCCCCTCACCTCCCTCACCTCTTTCAGCAAGCGAGGAAGCTCCCATCAAGGAATATGGGTTCATAAAACCCTGCCAGACACCCGCAAGAGTTCAAAACTTTTTCATTTTAGCCTTGTGTTCCACGGCAGAGCATGATAGTATTCCTTTAAGATATTACTAAGATATTACAAAACCATAACCAGAGGTATCTCATATGAATAAACGTGAAAGAGTCATGGCGGTCATCGAAGGAAGGAAGCCGGATGCGATTCCATCCAGCTTCTCCCTCCATTTCCCCGCTGAAGTCAAACAAGGAGAAGCTGGGATCAAAGCCCATCTTGATTTCTTCAAGGAAACCGATGTGGACATCATGAAAGTGATGAACGAGAACCAGACGCCAAGCGTCAGCGGCATCTCCCGTCCGGACGATTGGAAGAAGATTCCGACCTACACCAGACACGACGCGTTCATTACCGCACAGGCGGATTTCGTCAAGCGCATCAGGGACTCCTATCAGGAGGACGCCCCCTGCTTCTGCACGATCCATGGCATCTGCGCATCGATGGTACACCCGATGCGTCCGCAATATCAGGCGTTGTATGACATCAGGGCTATCCAGCTTGAACATTACAGAGCCAACCCGCAAGTCTACCTCGATGCGACGAAACGTATTGCGGAATCACAATGCTACATGGTCGAAGAGGTGATCAAAGCGGGGGCCGACGGTATCTACTATGCGGCGCTCGGCGGCGAGAAAAACATCTACACCGATGAAGAATTCGCCACGGTACTCAAACCGTACGACCTGCAGATCATGAACGTCTGCAAGGGGATGGGAAAGCCCGTAGTCCTGCATATGTGCAAAAAGAACCTCGACATCAACCGTTTCATAGATTATGCGGACTCCTGCGACATCGTAAACTGGGGCATCTATGAAAACGGAATCAGCATGGAAGAGGGCATGAAGATATTCCCGGACAAAACGATCATGGGAGGTCTGGCCAACAGGAGCGGAGTCCTCGTCGATGGTACGGAGCAGGAGCTGTCCGAGGCGGTACACCGTATCGTCAAGGAGATGGAAGGCAAGAAATTCATTCTCGGC
This sequence comes from Spirochaetota bacterium, assembly GCA_023401595.1. Classification (GTDB taxonomy): domain Bacteria; phylum Spirochaetota; class Spirochaetia; order Sphaerochaetales; family Sphaerochaetaceae; genus Spiro-02. The sequence goes on along the minus strand of JAEXDQ010000011.1, from coordinate 29,525 downwards.
GCCGACTGCACGTTGCCGACGGATATCCCCCACTCCCGTATCAGGACCGCCGTCATGGCCGCACGGGACCAACGGTAGAGATTGTACAGGACAACGAAACAGCGATCCTGAGAAGACGCCATCAAGAAAACCCACAGGATGCTGACGGTATACGGAGGGGCCCGGATCATGAACGACATGCGCGACAGTTCACAGACGACTACGGCGGAACGGCTTGCCGTTTCCATGATACATAGCCGCGACACCCAAGCCCTGGGCTGGAATTATGTCGATGGCCTTGGCCTCGAATGCATATACAAGGCAGGAAAGGCTACAGGACATCCGGCATGGCAGGATTGGGTCGCGCAGCAGTTCGACACTCTGGTCCATGAAGACGGTACGGTCGATGTCTATGACATCGACCAATACAGCCTCGACATGAGCGCGCCGGGAAAAGCCTTGTTCGACCTGTACGATGACACACATCAGGAGAAATACAAGAAGGCCCTGGACCATTTCCAGCTTCAACTGGAACGGCAACCACGGACCCAATCGGGCGGCTATTGGCACAAGGGCCGGTATCCGAACCAGATGTGGCTTGACGGATTATACATGCAGGGGGCGCTCAAGGCCCGCTACGCGTGCAGATACCTGTCTCCGGCCAAAAAACTTGAAGCTATCGACGACTTGGTGTCGCAGTTCACGCTTGTCTACGAGCATACGTACGATGAACGGACGGGACTCCTGTTCCATGCATGGGACGAATCCCGGCAGATGCCCTGGGCGGATAAAGAAACCGGCCGCGCCCCCTGCGTCTGGGGCCGGGCCTTGGGCTGGTACTGCATGGCGTTGGTCGATGTACTCAGCTATCTGGCACAAAACGGGGAATTTCAGGAACAACGCGGCGTTCTTGCCGGCTTGGCGGTATCCATCGCCCAAGCGTTGCTCCGCTGGCAGGATACTTCGGGACTCTGGTGGCAAGTCATGGATCAAGGCGGACGGCGATACAACTATCTGGAAAGCTCCTGTTCCGCCATGTTCTCCTACTTCTTGCTGAAACTTGCCAGAATCGCGGATGCTTTACCCGAAGAACAGAGGAACTCGTACCGCAAGACCGGAACAATTGGTTACGAAGGACTCCTGAGGGACAAGGTGACAGTAGATGATGAAGGTTATCTCCATCTCCATTCAATCTGCCGCGGGGCGGGTCTTGGAAGGGCGGAAGACAGCCTCCCCTACAGGGATGGAACGTTCATGTACTATTGTACGAAGGAGCCCATCGTCCAGGACAACTGGCAGGGGGTCGCACCCTTGCTGCTCGCCGCCTTGGAAACTGACTGGACGGGAAAAACGGCGCGGATACGATAACGGCAGGATGGCGGTACGATAGGGACGCTTCGGCAATGCGACGTCAATGCGACGTCGATGGGGGCCGACGTGCTGAAGCCAGCCGGACAATGGAGGCGTTTGGAATGATTGACGAACAGGAAATGGATGTGTGGATTGAAAAACACTTCGATGAATATATCTCGTTATTGACCGACTATGTAGCCATTCCCAGCGTCGCGAAACCTGAAGAAGACGGTTTTCCGTTCGGCAAAGCTTGCGCCGACGCATTGGATTTCATGGAACGGACGATGCGCCGTTACGCCTTGGCGACGGACGACGTAGACAAGCGGGTAGTGATCGGAACCCTACCGGGCGCACGAGTCTTCCAACCGGATTGCAAGACCATCGGCATAGCTTGCCATGGCGATGTCGTACCACCGGAAGGGGATTGGCTACGAGACCCCTACACCCTGTGGAAAAACGGCGACTGGCTGACAGGACGCGGCTCCACCGACAACAAAGGGGCGACGATCGCCGTCCTGTTCGCGCTCAGGTATCTTCAGGAACATGGCATCACGCTACAGAACAATGTGAACCTCTATGTCGGGAGCGCCGAAGAAATCGGCATGTACGACATGGACTATCTGGTGGAACATCGTCCCCTACCCGACTTCACGCTCGTACCCGACGCAGGCTTCCCGGTCTGCTACGGGGAGAAAGGGAGCATGAAATTTGAAGCGGAAGCCCCTGTCGGCGATACGAACCTCCGTTCCTTCACCGCCGGCGACCGCGGGGCGAGCATCGCCGCGTCCGCCACGGCGGAGCTCTCCCCCGTGGCATCCCCTGCGGAGACGGCAAAGCTATTGAACGGCTTTTGCGGCATCACCGCCCGGCCGGTCGGTACAGACGGCATCGTCGTCGCCTCTTTGGGAAAGGCCAGGCACACGGCGTTCCCGGACGGAGGCGTCGATGCTATCGGACAACTGGCGAGGGCTCTCGATACCGTCGGAATAGTCACCGGCCCGGCGAAGGATCTGATAGCCTATATCGGAGCAATTACGGCAGACTTCCATGGAAACGGGCTTGGCGTACCGCTGGAAGACGAAGAATCGGGGAAAATCTCCGATGTACTGACAGTAACCCGAATCAACGGCGGCAAGCTGTCCATCCGGTTCAACGTCAGGTATCCGGTCTCAGCCGACGCAACGGAGCTTGAAACAAGAATCAGGAAGCATATCACCGGCGGCGGATTCTCCTTCACGGAATTCCAATGCTCGCCCGCATCGGTGGCGCAGCTGTCACCGATGATACATGAACTGTGCGATATCGCGAACAGGGTACACGGTACCGACGACCGACCGTATATCATGGGCGGCGGCACCTACGCCCGCAAGATGCAACCGGCGGTGGCGTACGGAATGGGAACTCCGTCGCTCAACATCGATCCGCCGTACCCCGCGGGTCAAGGACGGGCCCATCAACCGAATGAATCGGTCTACATCCCCCGGATGAAGAAAGGCATCAAGATTTATGCGCAAGCCTTGCTTGCGATTGACAAAGCATTATAGGACGAACCATGACAGAAAACGTATACAATACCTATCTCGGCATCTTGAAGCATGAGCTACAGCCTGCGCTCGGTTGCACTGAACCGATCGCCATCGCCTATGCGGCGGCGAAAGCGCGGGAAGCGTTGGGCGACATGCCGGAACGCATTCTCGTCAGCTGCAGCGGAAACATCGTCAAGAATGTCAAAGGGGTCATAGTACCGAACGCAGGTGGATTACGCGGCATCGAGGTAGCTGCTACATTGGGCGTAGTCGGCGGCGATCCAGTGAAAAAGCTTGAAGTGCTGGGGGGAGTCACGCAAGAGGACATCCAACGGACGAAGCAACTGGTCGCCGCCGGCTATTGCACCTGTTCCTTGGCGGAGAAGGTCCCCCCGCTGTACATCAAGGTACAAGCCAGAAAGGGCGAAGACGAGGCTTCGGTCACCATTGAGAACAGTCATACGAATATCACGAGCATCACGAGAAACGGCGAGTGCGTCTTCTCTGGCCTACGTACGACCGGAAAGCCGGCGGTCGAGGAAGAGGATCCCCGGCGACAGCTCACCGTCGCGAAGATCATCGAGTTCGCCGATAAAGTACGGATAGCGGATGTGGAGGAGGTCCTGGAACGACAGATCGCATGCAACGAGGCGATAGCGCAGGAGGGCCTGGACAACAACTATGGCATAGGGGTCGGCAAGACGCTGCTCAAACGCTACGACGCCTCCGACGTCCGTATCCGGGCCAGGGCGAAGGCCGCCGCAGGTTCGGACGCCCGCATGAGCGGATGCCCGATGCCGGTCGTCATCAATTCAGGAAGCGGAAACCAAGGAATCACAGTATCGTTGCCGGTGATCGAATATGCGAAGGAGCTGCAGGCATCCACAGAAGAACTGTACCGGGCGTTGACAGTGGCGAATCTTATCGCCATTCATCAGAAGCAGTATATCGGGAGCCTGTCGGCGTTCTGCGGAGCGGTATGCGCCGCCACCGGCGCAGCCAGCGGCATCTCATATCTCCATGGCGGGCGTTATGACGCTATCTCCAAGACCATCATAGACACCTTGGCTAATGTCGGGGGAATCGTCTGCGACGGTGCAAAACCATCCTGCGCGGCGAAGATATCCTCCGCGCTCGACGCCGCGATCCTCGGCTTCGAGATGGGTACGGAGGAAGGCCGGGCGTTCAACGACGGAGAAGGTCTGGTAAAACAGGATGTTGAAGCGACGATCAAAAGCTTCGGCCGGGTCGGCAAGGACGGAATGAAAACCACCGACCGGGAAATTCTCCATATCATGATGGAATAGACAATCCCGAGGGGTTTGTGGAACGCGGGCGACTATCCCTTACCAGTGGAGCATCTTGTGAAAACTGTAGCCGTCAGTCGACCACGAACCCCTCGATATCCTGTCTGAGGAGCGTCAACGCAGTACTCCTGTCGCCCTCTTTGATCGCGGTCAGGACGTCCCTATGCTTCCTGGACGTTCCAACGAATTTCGTCTGCCGCCACTTGTCCCACTGGAACTGGACGTAGGCGCGGGTCATCAGACGCAGGGACGATTCCAACGCCTTGCACAGATAACTATTGTTGTAGCAGGAAACCAAATCCAGATGGAACCGGCTGTTGCGGGTCCAGTGATCCAGAACATCGATTTCATCAGGACCGGGCTCCTGCGCCGCAAGGATTCTTTCGATGTCCTCGTCTTTGATCAAATCCCAGTAACGGTCGAGGCCGCCGCATTCAAGGATGATGCGGTACTCCTTCGCTTCCTTTATATCCCTGTCCGCGATACGGATCACCTCATATCCATAGCGGGGAATACTCCGCAGCACCCCTTCCGTACACAGCTCAATCAAAGCTTCCCGGATCGGGGACTTGCTCACCTTGTATTTCTCCACCAGCTCCTTTTCGGTGAACGGAACATCCGGTTTATAGTTCCCCTGCAATATTTCATTCAGCATCTGATCATAGACCTGACGTTTCAACGATACTTCGGAACCCGTTTTCTGGACTAAGGAAGCCACTGCCATACCTCTTTGTTCATTCCTGTAAGATATTGCTAGAATACCAGAAAATGATGAGAACCGCCACAAAAAAGCGTGGATATCTCCATGGATAAAGCCGCGAATCACAATAAAAAAGCTGCCGCCGCACGATGTCCTGCACCGTATCGACGACAGCCTCCTGAATCCGGCGGAAAGCCGGCCATCAGTTCAACAGCAGGTCCAGATCCAGCTCGCAAGCGATCGCGGGCATGGAACAACCCCAGCTTTCCAATACGGCGGGATGCAGTTCACCGAAACAGCCTACCTTCTTGCCATCGACCATGACAGCCGCGCAACGGCCGGGGATAAAGCGAGGATCATCGCCCAGCTCGGCGAGAGAATAGTCTTTTCTGATGAAATACATCAATGTGTTCACGTAGGAAGAAGCCTCGTTGTACCCCATGACGTTGTCGGCGCAGAAGAATCCGAGATAGTTCCGCGTCACCGTACCGCTGTTGTCCTCCGGGCAGAGGAACGCCACCTTGCCTACCTCGAAGATATTGTGGGGATAGGGGGCGTGTCCGCTCATGCTTTCGCTTTCCAGCAACGACGGAATGATCGACGGGCGAACGTATTCGTAGTTCTCGCTCATCGGATTGGCTATCTGGATATACCCGCTCCCGTCGACATGCATGTTGTCGATGTATTCCCTGCGGGAACCGAGATAGTTGTACATCATCTCTTGGAAGCCGAGCCCGACAAGGATTTCCTTGACCTTGCGGCCGAACTCCTCCGCGGCGGAAAGACGGCCGACGGTAAAGTCGCCGGGCATCTCGGGCGCGAAATTGGCCAGTCCGTAGCCGATCATCACGTCTTCGACCAGATCGACCGGATGGAGGAAGTCGTTGCGGTACTCCGGTACCGTGGCGTAGATCGTCTCATCCTTCTCATCGTAGACGGAATAGACGCCCATGCGCTTGAGGGCTTCGACCGCCTGGGTTCCCGTGACGGGTTCCCCCAGCGTCTTGCGAACCTGGGCGATGGAACAGGAGACGGGCTCCTGGAAATAGTACGGAACGGTGATCTCCCTGCCGAATTCGGTATCATAGGGGTAGACGGCCTTGACCGGCAGAATCTGGAAGCCCATGTCAGCCATATCGCAGGCGAGAATCGACGCGCAGAGCAGCAGGTCGCGCAACTCGGTTCCGGAAAGCTCCACGAACAGGTTCTCGTCGCCTACCTCGACCGCGCCGATACGGGCGCTGTTGATCACCGGCGGGAAGCTGAGGGTATCGCCGTTGTCGTCGTACAGATACGGGAACACCGGCTTGTCCGCGACGATATACCCGTATTCCTTGCCCTTGGGATGCTTCTCACATATCTCCCGTAGGGTCAGGTCCTCGTCCATCCCCAGCGGGATGAAATGGGTGGCGTCGGGATCGGCGCCCTTGAAATGAACCGGATACTTGATCAGGTCGCTGCGGTAGATTCCCAACGCGATAGACTTGCGCTTGCGACCGAAATTCCAGCAGAGCTTCTCCTGGGACTGGATCAACGCGAGCAGCGTAGGTTCATCGACCACATGCCCCTTCGCGGCGAAACCGATCGAATAGGGCCGAACCTGCTTCGCCGATTCATCGACGATCAATGTACGCCCTTCATTGTCGAACACCTCCTCCTCGGTGGAGAAGAAGTCGTACAACGGCGCGCTCCCTTCGGTATAGGCCTTGAGCTGGCGCGCGACGCCGGCGGCGGACCAGAGGTCGGGACGGTTGGTGTCGTTCAGCTCGATCTTGAGCACATGCTCGGCGGTATCATGGCCGTCGAGCTCCGCCTTGGCCACCGGGAAGATGTCCTCAAGCTGGGAATCGGTATATTTCTTGCCAAGAAGGCCGTAGAGCAGCCCTTCCTGTACTTCTATCTTAGGCATTAGTTTCCCCTCCTCATGCGGACGCTCTCGATGTTCGGAGTGAACAGCTCACGCAGGTCGTTCAGCCCCAGGTGCATCAGCGCCATGCGGTCGATGCCAAGCCCCCAGGCGAGTACCGGCACGTCGATTCCAAGCGCCTTGGTCACTTCGGGACGGAATATCCCGCTTCCGCCAAGCTCGAACCAACCGAGTACAGGATGCTTGATATGCACCTCGATCGACGGCTCGGTGAACGGGAAATAGCCGGGGACGTATTTCACTTCCTCAGCTCCGGCGATCTCCTCGGCGAACATCTTCAGAAGCCCGAGCAGCGTCTTGAGGTTGACGTCCTCGCCCAGCACGATGCCTTCGGTCTGATAGAAGTCGGCTCCATGGGTGGCGTCCACCTGGTCGTAGCGGAAGCAGCGGGCGACGCCGAAATACTTGCCCGGCACCTTGGCCTTGGGCAGCTGATGGGCGGAAAGCACCGTACCCTGGCTGCGCAGGACCTGACGACGGGTGAACTCGTGGTCGAAGCTGTAGCCCCACCCCCGGCTTCCGGTCGTCCAGCCGTCCTCGTGGGTGGCGGCGACCTGGCTGAGCCATGGTTCCTCGATTTCCCTGCAATGGCTGGCGTTCTTGACGTAATAGACGTCGTGGATGTCGCGGGCACTATGGAACTGCGGCATGAACAGGGCATCGCCGTTCCAGAATTCCGTCTCTACGAGCGGCCCGTCGAACTCCTCGAAGCCAAGGCTGCACAGCTTGTCCTTGACCCATTGCAGATACACTCCATATGGATTGCGACGGCCGGGAATCAGGCGGGAAGTCGGCGCATTGAGCGCATAGGGACGGAACGAGGCGTTCTTCCAGGCTCCGGCAGCGAGCATCTGGGCGGTCACCGCGCCAAGCTCCTCGCCGGTGATATTGGCGGCGAACACGGCTTCACGGGCCTTCGCCCCATCGTCTGTCAAGGTATAGACGATGTCCTCACGCTCGACGATCTTGAACGGCGAGCCGGCCGCACCGCGTTTCTTGGCGATCTTCGCCATGATCTGCTTGAATCTTTCGGACAGGGCGTTTGCGTCGATAGCGCCCTCCCCGCCTCTGGCGAGAAGCTCGGAAACGCTATGGACCTCCTGCGGAAGCTCCTGCTGGCGAAGCTCGGCGTTGTTGTCCGGGTTCATGCCGCAGGTCCCGGCCTTGGAAAGCTGGCCGAACGCAGAACCGACGTCGGATTTCTCCAAGCCAAGGCGTTCCGCGATCTGAGGCAGGGACAGGGGCCCCACTTTCTGGAGCAATGTAAAGATCCGCTGCGCCGGGGTACCTTTCGCCAGTTGCTCTTTGCCGAGCTCGGTCAGTTCATAGAATACGCGGGTCGTGCGGCTTTTCTCAACCAGATAGCCTTTGGCGCTCAGCCAGCTGAAAGCCTGGTTGCACTGTCCTACTTTATAGTCCAGCTCACTGACGATGCGTTCGGTGGTGATATCCTCGCCCACGTTGACATGCCGGAGCAAACGGACTTCAAGCGGATGCAGGTTCTTTACATCAATGTCCATCTCTTTCTCCTGTTTTCGACATCGCGACGACACTGCCCGCGAGCCGATGGAAGAACCATCGTCATGCGATACATGGAAATCTGTCGCGAATGCTCCCATTATATGCGAAGTAGCAGCAAAATGGGAAGTGCGCCCGGACGGGGCGTACCGGAATTATCCGGGAAACGCGCCCGCTCCGTGTACGGGACATGTCCATTCCATTTTGGAACGCTCTTAGCGGTCAAACGTAAGGCTTGTGGTCGATATCACGTATCTGCCCGTATTGGAGGGAACCAGGTATCTGAATACGATCGAGGAGCTTTACAATGAGATTCTTGCCCATGTGACAGGAGAACAGCAGGACACGAAGCTGTGCATGGATACCGTCCTGAAGCTTACCAGAAGGCCCGGTAACGCCATCGTGGATGGTTGGTCATTCATTCGGATGCTGGTTCGACCTACATTGCCTTTGATTACAAGAGGCTCTTGGGCACCTTTCGTCTTGCGGACGGAACAGAATGTGTCAGCTTTTTCCATAGCAGATTATAAAATAAAAATTGCGGTTATAGTCTCGATAATTAAAAAAATATTAATATTCCAAGAATATAGTCTCGAAAATTATTGATGAAACCGGAAACGATGATATGATTGGAGTAGGAGCCGTTAGATGTTGATACAACGCGATGCATATCTACAGAAACTCATACGGGCAAAGGATACCGATTTCATCAAGGTGCTATCCGGCATACGCAGGTGTGGCAAATCCACGCTTTTGAACAGCATCTACTATGACTATCTCCTTTCAATCGGCATCAAACCTCGGCAGATTATCAGGGTAAACTTTGAATCACCTCAGTTCAACGAACTCAAACAGGATTCCAGTAAACTATATGGCTACCTCGCGAACATGGTCAAAGGGCAAAAGAAAAGCTACATATTTCTCGATGAGATTCAGGAAGTCCCCGGGTTTGAAACCGCCATCAATGGACTCAGGGTCGATTATCCTGTAGACATATACATCACCGGCTCGAACTCCAAGATGCTTTCCGGGGAACTGGTCACATATATCGGCGGCCGATTCATCGAGATAAAAATGCAGCCGCTTTCCTTTTCCGAATACGTCACCGCTTTCGAATCCACAGATTACAGGCGACTTTTCAACGACTACATGAAATTTGGCGGAATGCCGTATAGCGTGGTCCTGCAAGACGATGAAATCCGCAACATGTTTTTTGAAGGGCTGTTCAACACAATCGTCATCAGAGACATCACCACACGAAAAGACATCCGGGATATCAATTCATTGGAGACTGTTCTACGGACCGTGATGTCCTCGATAGGGTCATTGGTTTCCGCAAACAAAATTCATAACACGATGGTCTCCAAAGGATACAAAATAAGTCGCGAGACCGTTCAAAACTATCTGCAATATTTCGTCGACGCCTTCATTTTGTACAAAGCGTCGAGATACGACATCAGGGGCAAACAATACATGGACAACCAGTGCAAATACTATGTCAGTGACATGGGGATACGGAACTATTGCCTGGGATATCGGCAACTGGAGGTAACGCATGCGCTGGAAAATATCATTTATCTGGAATTGCTCAAGAGAGGGTACACCGTCGATGTCGGGAAATGTGAAAACAACGAGATAGATTTCGTCTGCCGTTCCAAAACCTCCGTTCACTATGTGCAAGTCGCCTATACGATTGCATCAGAAGAAAAAAAAGAACAGGAACTCGCAAGTTTCAAACGGCTTTCGGACAATTACCCAAAGATAGTCATTTCATTGGATGATTTACCCTTCTCCGATATACAAGATGGAATCAGGCACATCAACGCCATCGACTTCCTGCTGAACAAAGTTCCGCTCGAATAGCCCCCGCGATTCGAACCGATGCCCAATGGGCCTACGCACAACAAACCGGTCACAGGTCGGTACCTTACAGGTCTGCGACTTGCAGTCCGACGCCCTAGGAGCCAATCTACGCTTTCCAAACGAACATATCACCTCCTCGTCCCAAACGCAAAACACAGACGGCAAGGGAATACCCGGAAAAGAAATTATCCGACCAGGAGCTTCACCACGCTGACAATCTCGTCCACGGACGGGACGATCTGTTTTTCAAGTTCTTCGTTGAACGGAACGGGCAGCTCTTTGCCGCAGACACGGCGTACCGGAGCTTTCAGCGCGGAGAAGGTGGCGCAATCGCCTACGATGCTCGCCACGACCTCGCCACCGAAACCGCCGAAAGCCGGAGCGTCGTGGACTACCACGGCCCTTCCCGTCTTCCTAACTGAGGCGAGTATCGCGGGTACATCAAGCGGACGCAGGCAGCAGAGATCGACGACCTCGACGCCTACGCCCTCCACCGACAGCAGGTCGGCGGCCTCCAAGCAGGTTCGCACCGCATGGGAATAGGAGATCAGCGTAATGTCATCGCCCGCGTGCTTGATATCGGCCCGGCCTATTTCGGCCACGTCGTTTTCATCGCCCACGGGGCCCAACGTGCTGTAGAGCAGCTTGTGTTCAAAATAAAGCACTGGGTCGTCGTCCCGAATCGCCGCCTTGAGCAACGCCTTGGCGTCTCGGGGAGACGATGGAGCGACGATTTTCAGACCGGGAACGTTGGTAAACATCGCTTCAAGGCTCTGGGTATGCTGCGCACCGTGCCCCGTGCCGGAACCGGAAGGAGCGCGGTAGACCAGAGGACATCCGAGCTGTCCGGCGCTCATGAAACGGGTCTTCGCCGCATGGTTGATCAACGGGTCGCTGGCCAGCGTCGAGAAATCCCCGTACATGATTTCGACGACCGGGCGAAGTCCCATCATCGCCGCACCGACGGCGAGACCGGTAAAACCTTCCTCGGACACCGGCGTCTCCAGAATCTGGTCGGCGCCGAATTCGTCCCACAGCCCCTGGGTCACTTTGAAGCAACCGCCGTATTTGCCGACGTCCTCCCCGATCAGCACCACGTTACGGTCACGGCGCATTTCCTCGGCGAGGGCCTCCCTGATGGCTTCCCGATAGGTAACGGCGTTCTTCATGCGAGCCTCGCGGAATGAGTATCGGGTACAGACTTCCCGACCGCTCCGACGTCATGTCGGGCGTATACATAGGAACTGGCCTCTTCCATGGAGATATGGTCGGCAGAATGCTTGAACGCCAGATCCGAAGCATCGATGATTTCTTCTCGAACCTGTTTTTCCAGCGATACGAACTGTGGCTCGTCAAGTTGATTTCGTGCAATCATTTTAGCCTTGAACTGCTCGATAGGACATCGTTCAAGCCAGCGCCGTTCTTCTTCCCTCGTCCTGTAGACTCGGGTGTCATTCTTGGAATGGCCGCATTGCCTGTACGTATGGACTTCCAGCAGGAAGGGCTCGGAGGTAGCCCGGATATGGTCGCAGGCATCCTTGACGGCGGTATAGACGGCTTCGACGTCGTTGCCGTCGACCGAGTTGGATTTCATGGAGTACGACGGCCCACGGTCGGAAACCGTGGTAACAGACAGCACCCGCTCGGCGGGAGCCGACATGCCGTATCCGTTGTTTTCGCAGAAGAAAAGGACGGGCAGACGCCATACGGAAGCGAGGTTCATCGATTCATGGATGGCCCCGCGGCTGCTTGCGCCGTCTCCGAAGATCGCCACGCTGACGGCCTTGCTCCCGTTGCGTTTGAACGCGAGCGCCATGCCGGTCGCGACGGGAACTCCGCTGGCTACCACCGCCGACGAACCGGCGTTGCAATGCGCGACATCGGTCATGTGCATGGAACCGCCCAGACCTTTGCAACAACCGTCACGGGAACCGAACATCTCGGAGAACATGGCATACGGGTCGGTTCCCCTGGCGATGGTATGTCCGTGGCAACGGTGTGTGGGGACTATCCAGTCGGAGGGCTCCAAACCCATGGAAAGACCGGCGTGGGCGGCTTCCTGTCCGATGGCCAGATGGGTCGTGCCGTGCATGAGCTTACGGCCGAAAAGTTCATCAAGACGTTGTTCAAAACAACGTGAACGCAACATGATCGTCAAGGCCTCCAGGCCCTGCCGACGGGAGAATACAGTAGTCATACCTCGCTCCTGACAAAATGTACAGTTTTGTCGTTTCAAGCACATACGTGCCCGAGCTATCCATGCCGGCCCGACAGATGTTCCCTGGGAACCGCGACATGACACTCCCATACTAGACGTGAACAAACGACAGGTCAAGGCCAAAATCAACAAACAAAAGCTTTTGGATTGTTTTCAGGGGCAGTCCGAACGTCCGGCTGCTTGGCGCAGTTACCCTCGATATGGCTCCAGAAGCGGAACGGACGGCTACTCCTTGGCAAGGATCCGGTCGACGAACCCGATGTACAGTACATGGTAGTCCTTTTTGGGATAGTGCCGCTCGATTTCTTCCGGCAACACGAATTGCTTCGGGTCCATCGGCATTCTCGACGCCTTAGCACAGGAAAAGACCAGGTTCGCCTGGTCGAACGTAACCCGTTCCACGCCCTCGGGGCCTTCGATCGTCACCGGCGACAGCCCGGTAGCGACGGCCTTGTCCCCGTCACGACCGGAGTGGGAGCCGCAATAGTCCAGGACGGAATCCATGTCCGGCCCGAAGAACGAGCAGGTGAACCCTTCCGCCTTTTCAAGGAATTCATAGGTATACCGGCTGTCACGGACGAAAATCAGCATGACGGGCTTGCCCCACAGCACCCCGAGAGCCCCCCAGGAAGCCGTCATGGTGTTCCAGCGGTCCTCTGAACCGGCGGTAATCAGGAAACCGTCCTTGCCGATGACGGTGAAGGGATTCATCTCCAACATTTCGTAACTGATTTCTTGGAACATAGGCGCAACCTCCTAGCTATCTGGATACAATGCATCGTCCGGCATTCATATTCCGTGTCTTCCGTGCTTGAGGGGCGAGCTTTCCCGAATGCCCATCAAGGACAGGACGGCGCTTCACCCTCTATGAAAAGTGTATCCATGAATCGTCCTGTGGTCAACAAAAAGGACGGTAACGCGGGCATCTACCGGACAAGACTAAGTTTCAATGATCGGCACCGGCATGAAACGGGGAATCAATTTTTTTAAGAAAAATGATGCCATCATCCTGCAATTTGTTGCAATACGGTGTCATACATGACGCCAACAACCATCAAAACGCTGCGAGCTTCCTTGACATGCCTATCGAATAACTGCTATGCCTAAGACATTCCCAGAAATCATTTCGTACGACCTTTCCGATAGGTCGTTTCGAGGAGGACGCATGAAATCTTCTCTCGCAATTCCGCCGTTGACAAAGGACCTCGCACAGGTGCTGATCGACGCGGATAGCATCCAGAGACGGGTCGATGAACTCGCACGTCAGATCAACCAGGATTACGCGGATTGCAAGGAGAGCCTGATACTTGTAGGAGTATTGAAGGGCTCTTTTATTTTTACGGCGGACTTGTGCCGTAAACTGACAGTACCCCATGTCGTCGACTTCATCGCTCTGTCCAGCTATGGCAAGAGCGGCGACCAACAAAGCGCGAACGTCCGCCTGTTGATGGATACCCGCGAAAACATGGAGAACAGGCACGTCCTGATCATCGAAGATATCCTCGACAGCGGAAACACCCTGGACTACCTGATCCGCAACTTCAAGACCCGGCAACCGGCATCGGTGAAGACGGCGGTGCTGCTGGACAAACCGGACCGCCGCGTCGTACCGGTGAAGATCGATTACGTTGGTTTCGAGATCCCCGATGTCTGGGTGGTCGGCTATGGACTTGACTACGCCGAGAAATACCGCACCCTTCCTTATATCGCTGAAATGTACCCTGTCAAATAACCGGGGCATGTACGAATCTAGGAGAAAAGCACCATGGACGAGAAGTTCTATGTTAGTTACAACACCGTTCACAAATTGATCAAGAGACTTGCGAAACAGCTGATCGAGACAGGTTTCGATCCGGATGTCATCGTGGCGATAGGTTCCGGCGGTTTCATCCCCGCGAGAATCATCAAGACTTTCATCAACCGCCCCATCTACGCCGTCGGCATCTCCTATTACGGCGTGGACAAGAAGCATCGCACCCATCCGACCAAGATCCAATGGATAGATGAGGTGCAGCAGGAGCTGCGTGGCAAGAAGGTACTTCTGATCGATGAAGTCGACGACACCAGGGCTACCCTCGCCTACTGTGTCGGAGAGTTGCTCAAATACGAGCCGGAGGAAATCGCCGTCCTGGTACTCCACAACAAGCTGAAGAAAAAGGACGTGGAATTCCCCGTTGAGATCAAACGGTATTTCCCCGCGATGGAAATCTCCGACCTCTGGATCAAATATCCATGGGACGCCGATGATATCGATGAGCATGAACGTTGCGAGAAGGAAATGATCGCGAATCTCAAGAAACAGGGTTCGCCGCTTTTGTTTGAATAGATGATGATGTTCCAAGCGCCGCGGTCGTCCGCGGCACGGGTTCGAGTTTTGGACGGCAACGGCCAAAAGCGGTAGGCAGGCTTCGAGGCACCAAGGCGAGCGTGACTAGTACAGCTACGTGAGTGGAGGACGTGACGCCGCCCCAGAGCCAAGATACGAGAAGCTGTTCGAAGTAGATTGGTTCTAAGACCAGGAGTGACAAAGCGAGCGTAGTATGGCTACGTGAGCGGAGGATACGACGAAGTATTAGAACCAAGATACGAGAAGGAAGGAGTAGCATGAGTATATCAGCCATAGTCGGAGCCCAATGGGGCGATGAAGGAAAAGGACGTATCGTAGACTATCTCGCCCAGCAGGCGGATATCGTAATCAGATACCAGGGGGGGGACAACGCGGGACATACGGTCATCAACGACCAGGGGAAATTTGCGTTGCACATCATCCCGTCGGGAATCTTCAATCCTGCGACGATCAACATAGTCGGGGCCGGGACGGTGGTGAATTTCGATACCATGGCGGCGGAACTTGATTCGATAGCCCATGCGGGCGTCACGGGAAAAAATCTTTTCATCGATAAGAGGGCGCACTTGATCATGCCGTTCCACTGCATGCTGGACGGAGCGGAAGAGGCGTCGAAGAACAAGAACTGGCAGATCGGTACCACGAAACGGGGTATCGGCCCTTGCTATAGCGACAAGGCGACGCGCAGCGGAATCAGAGCGGCGGATATCCTTGAACCGGAGCGGTTGAAGACCAGGTTGCAGATGATGCTTCCCCGAAAGAACAGGGAACTCGCCTATTTCGGCATTCCGGAGGTGAAGCTCGACGACCTTATGGCGCTGTGCGCGAAATGGAGAGAGCGGTTCGCTTCCCAGATCATCGACTCCGTACCGATGATCCGCAAGGCGTATGCCGAACACAAGAACATACTGCTTGAGGGCCAGCTCGGTATCATGAGGGATCTCGATTGGGGCATCTATCCCTATTCGACCAGCAGCAATCCGACCGCGGCGGGGGCTTGCAACGGAGCGGGTATCGCGCCGAGCCGTATCGACAGGGTGATTGGAGTACTCAAGGCATATTCAACCAGCGTGGGCGGCGGGCCGTTCATGTCGGAGTTGTTCGACGCGGACGGGGAAAAACTCCGCGATATCGGTCATGAGTATGGAGCGACCACGGGCAGGCCGCGCCGCTGCGGTTGGCTCGACGCCGTGGCATCCGACTATTCCTGCTGGATGAACGGCTTTACCGAACTCGCCATTACCAAGCTCGACGTCCTCGACACCTTCGAGAAAATCAAGGTTTGCGTCGGCTACATGATCAACGGTGAAAGAATCGACTATCTGCCGGAAACCGCGCTCCAGGAAGCGGCTCAGCCGATCTATGAGGAATTCGACGGCTGGATGACATCCACCGAAGCGGCCAGGACTTGGGACGACCTTCCGGCGAATGCGCAGAAATACATCAAGCGTGTCGAAGAACTTGTTGGCGCGCCGGTCAAGTACATCTCGGTCGGCCCGGAACGGGACCAGATCATATTGATGTAGGCTATTTCATCCATGAACATCATGCCGCCGCGATCCTGAATGGGGCCGTAGGGGTTTTCGAAGAGACAAAAAGCCCTCCGCCGGAATTTTTGACGGAGGGCTTTTTCATCAGCAAGAATCATGGAATTCGATAGATTGCACAGGCTGTCCCGGGGACAGCATCCGACCTCACGTCTTGGAGGCCGTCTCTTCCTTGCGGTCATACCAGAGTAACCGGTTGAATTTCAGGTGACAGGTCTCTCCGACCCTGACGAGACTTTGCCGCCGTGGCTTTTGAACACGGATATCCACATTCCCGATACGCAACAGATAGTCAACGATATCACCAAGATACGTCCTCCGGAGAACAACGGCTTCGACACCGGAGGAACAGAAGTCTATTTCACCGGGACGACAGGCGATATCATACAAAAGAGACGAATCGTACTCAGGCGGGATTTGCCCGTTCACAGAACCATGGTTTTCAGCACCATCGACAAAAATCCGACCATTCTTCACTACAACCGGAATAAAGTTGGATAGCCCGATGAAGCTGAATACGAATTTGTTCGCAGGATTGTCGTAAATTTTCAGAGGCTCGTCGATCTGTTGTACGACGCCCTCTTTCATTACCAGCATCCGGTCGCTCAAAGCCATGGCTTCAGCCTGGTCATGGGTGACATAAATGACGGTAAAACCGAACTTGGTCTGCAATTCCTTGATTTCAAAGCGCATTTCCTCACGCAGGTGCGGATCAAGGTTTGAAAGAGGTTCATCCAGCAACATCACCTTCGGATTGATGGCGACGGCGCGGGCCAAGGCGATTCTCTGCTGTTGGCCGCCGGAAAGCTTCTGAGGAAACATCTCGGACTCTTTCGTCAAGCTCGTCGCTTTAAGCGCCATCTCCGTCCGTTCCGCGATCTCCTGTTTCGGCAGCTTCTTCAAATGCAAAGGGAACGCCACGTTGTCATAGACCGTCATGTGAGGCCAGACCGCGAAGGCCTGAAAGACCATTCCGAAATCGCGTTTCTCGGGAGGCAGGTAGAACCGTTTGTAGCTGGAGGAAAAAAGCCGGCCGTCACAGTACAGCTCCCCTTCATCCAGATTTTCAAAACCGGCGATCATTCGGAGCGTAGTGGTCTTGCCGCAACCCGATGGACCAAGGAAAGAGAAGCATTCCCCCTGCTCTACCTGCAGGTTCAGCTTGTCCACAGCTTTCACAGTACCAAAAAACTTTGAAACTTGTATCAAATCCAATGCAGGCATGGTCAGCTCCTTGAGGTTTTGTCGAATCGGGCGAGCGCGCCTTTGATGACCGTCTCACCAAAGAAGATGATGATCAGCGCTATACCGGCCAACGCCGCGGCACGGACCGTCTCACCATCCTCGTTCAACGCATAGATCGCCACGCCGATTGTCCTGGTAGTAGGTCCATACAATAGGACGGAAGTGGTGAGTTCCCGCAACGCAGGGAGGAAAATCAGGAAAAAGGCGTTGATCATTCCAGGACGGATAAGGGGAACGACGATATTCGTCAGGGTCTGCCAGTGCGAAGCCCCGCAGCTTCTGGAAGCCTCCTCCAAGGAATCCGATACCTGTTCCAACGCCGCGGAGTTCGATTTGATTGAAAAGGCCATGTATCGTGCGATATAGGCGACGAAAATGATTCCCGCGGTATTGTACAAATTGATACCGAACTTGCCCGACCAGGTCAGGATACAGCCCAACGCAATGACCGTACCAGGCAAAGAATAGGGCAGCACGCCAAGGAACTCCAGGATGAACTTGCCTTTGACCTTCATCTTGACGATCACATAGCTGATCATGACACCGGCGAGCATCGTCACAAACGCTGTCAAGGTGGAAAGATACACAGAGTTCCAAATCGCGTTCCGGGTCATCTTCAACTGGAATATTTCAAAATAGTTGACCCAGGTCATGTTCTTCGGCGAGAAGGAAAGCCCATAGGTCTTCAGTCCGCCGATCAGGAAGATCGTGATAGTCGGCATCACTACGGTGAGCAACAGGTAGAGGACGCACAATATGAACAGGGGCCACCGCAAACCACGAAGCTTCATTACGACCGGCCGCATACTCTTGCCGGCGATAATCTGAAAACGGCCTCGCTTCAACACAAGGTTCTGCGCTTTCAGGATCAAGGTCGCGCATATGACGAGGATCGTGGCGAGAATCGTACCTACCCGGATGGCTTCATACGACCCGCCGGAAGCATATATCCGTTCATAGATCTTGGTAGGAATATTGTATATGCCTTTTTCCGTACCAAGAATCGAAGGAACGCCGAAATGGGCCAAAGAGTAGAGGCAGACCAGCAGCGCACCCGCGACGATGGACGGCATGACCAACGGCAAGGTGATTTTCCTGGTGATGGTCCCCAGGGAAGCTCCGCTGATCCGGGCGCTTTCCTCCAATGTCGGATCCATACGCTCCAACGCCCCAGAAACCTGGAGGAATACGAAGGGGAAAAGATACATCGTCTCTATCGCGATGATACCGCCCATGCTCATGATATCGATCGGAGCGTTGCTCAGGCCGAACATGTCCATCAGCATCCTGTTGATGTACCCGGAACGGGGTGAAAGCAACACCTTCCAAGCCATCGCGCAGATAAAGGACGGAAGCATGAAGGGAACCAGGAACATCGCGTTCAACGCTTTCTTGCAAGGGATGTCGGTACGGGCGAGCAACCATGCGAAGAATACGCCTATGATCGTAGAAAAAAAGGTGACGCCCAAAGCGATGACCAATGAATTCTTCAGCGCCATATAGGTGTCTTTCTGTTTCAATACCTGCACGACTCCGGCGAGATTGAAATGCCCGTCCTTGAAGAACGCCGTCAGGAAAATCATGATGACCGGTACGGCGACGACCACGACAAGAATCAATATCGAAAAGATCAGTACTATTTCGGCTACGCCGAATTTCTTCTGTATCCTAGGCTTTCCGTTCATATGAAGGCCTCCTCGAATGAATGGTCATCTTCGAACCAATGCATTTCATCGAAAATGACTTTACACGGCTCTCCTGCGTTGAAGATGATGTTGTTGCGAATGGCGTCCTCCGTCTGTGCCTCGACACGGAGAGACGACCGGCCTATGTGCAACCGATAATCGACGATATTCCCAAGCAAGGTACACCGATCCACCACGGCGTCGAACCCATCCCCATCACGGGAAAGCTGGACGTCCATCGGCCGGAAGCCGGCGATGAACGAGGGAGCCTCGGCGAGCGAAGCATGTTCTTCATCAATCTGGACGAACGGGATTCCGTCCGCCGCCAGACACGTGACGCCGTCCTTCTGGGTACAACGCAGGCAGTTGGCGACTCCGAGGAACCTAAAGCCAAACAGATTGACAGGATGCTCATAGACGGTTTCCGCATCGGAAATCTGACAGAAATCGCCATCCGGCGTCATGATCGCTATACGATCGCTGATGGCCAGCGCGACCTCCTGGTCATGGGTGACGTACAGTATCGTGCTTCCTGTTTTTTTCTGGATTTCCTTGATTTCAAAACGCATTTCTTCCCGAAGGTTCGCATCAAGGTTCGTCAACGGCTCGTCGAGTAACAATATATCGCTATCGGCGACCAGAGCCCGGGCGAGAGCCACGCGCTGCTGCTGTCCACCGGACAACTGGTTCGGCAACCTGTCTTCATAGCCGCCAAGATTCACCATATCGATGGCCTTCTGGGATTTCGGGAGCCTCTGCTCCTTGGGAACCTTCTGCATTTCCAACGGATACGTGACGTTTTGCCGAACCGTCTTGTGGGGCCAGACCGCATAATCCTGGAATACAACGCCCAGCTTCCGTTCTTCCGGAGCTTTGCACAGCCCTCGCGCGGGATCGGCGACTACTTCATCGCCTATGATAATCTGTCCTGAATCGGGGACCTCGAAACCCGCGATCAACCTGAGAATCACGGTCTTGCCACAACCGGACGGCCCTAGGATCGTGAAGCATTCCCCGCTTTGTATCGTGAAGCTCAGATCCTTCAGAATCTGTTTCCCCTCGAAAGCCTTGGAGACGCCTTTGAAAATTATATCTGCCATGTAAGTACCTCGAATAGTCGCGATTCAAAGATATGGGAAGCCCGGCCGCTTTGAGCCGGACTTCCCCAGCGACACAAGCTTATTTGCCTTGGATGATTGAAGTGAATTTCTCTATATACGCCGCCTTATGATCCGCCAGGGCCTCATAATCAAGCGCCATAGCCCGGCTCTTTGCCTCATCGGGATGTACCAACCCCATGTCAAGCCGGGGTTCGATGTCGTCACGGACAGGCAGAGTATAGGCCGCGGCCACGCATTCCTGCCCCTTCTTGGAGAGCAGGAAATCGACGAACAGCTTCGCCGCTTCCGCATTCTTGCTTTCCGCCATGATGGCTACCGGACTGGGGACTACGAGCATCTGGTCGGTATAGGCGAAACCGAGGTTCGCGCCTTTGGCGATCTTGTCCAATGTGATGTAATCGACGCCTATGGCAGCGTAGGTGTCGCCAGCGGCAGTGTCGTCGACGACCTGACCGGAGCCCTGTCCCATTCTCGCGCCATTGTCGGCAAGCTTCTGGATGTAGTCCCAGCCCAGGTTCTCAACGATCATCGCCACGGAAACCATGGAGGTTCCGGACAACGCGGGGTTCGCAATAGAGAAATTGCCTTTGTATTCGGGCTTGAGAAGATCTTCCCAAGTCTTCGGCGGTTCCTGTATCTTCGTGGTATTGTAGCAAATACCCAATGTACCAAGACGGGCGGCGGTGAAATAACCGTCGGGATCGTCTATGGTCGAGATCACGTTGTCCCGTTCAGGGCTCATATACGGCATGAGTACGCCCTCGTTGCGCAATCCGATGAAGTCAGGCACCTCGGAAGTCCACAATACGTCACAGGCGATCGCGCCTGCCTGTCGTTCCGTAGCGATCTTGGCCATCAGCTTGCCGGCGCCGGCGGAATAGTAATCGAATTCCACTTCGGGGTGTTCCGCCAAGAAGGCGTCCCGGATGCTTCCGATCAGATTCTCCTTCATAGATGTATAGACCATCAGCTTGAGCTTCTCACCGGAAGCTGACTCCTTATCCCCTGTCGCGAACATCATGGAACATACCGACAGGAACACCAACAGAACCACAAGACCCTTTTTCATAGTCCCTCCACTTTGATTCGACAGCGACTGAAAGTGCGGAAGACCAAACTTTTATACCTGTAGAACAATTGCAGGGAACAAGTCAGAAATCCGCATATCACTGTCTTTGTTTTGTGGTTCATCCTAATCCCCGTTTTTCAAATACGTCAAGTAAATCTTTATCATATTTATAGTTAGAAATTTAATCATGAGTCAGAAATCTGAACATAATACATTTTTTCCTATACGGAACAACAATTTCAATGGTAGCATGTCGACGAGACAGAGAAGGGGTTTATGAGAGGAACAGGTCGTTACATCTTCATTGCGTCATTAGTCTGTATAATCTTCATGACCGCGGGCTGTGATAGAAGAATCGAACAGACGGTGACAGAAGAGAGCATATCCGGCACTGCCGTTGGACAAGAGAACTACGACACCCAATATCCAGCTCAAGATATCACCGTCATAGTGGCTTACAAGGCGGGGGGCGGGACGGATATCGGCGCTCGCGCACTTTGCTCCGTCGCACAGAAATATCTTCCTGTCAGCCTGGTCGTCAAAAACCTCAGCGGCGCAGATGGGGAACTCGGCTACGCCAAGCTCTGCAACGCCAAGCCGGACGGCTATACCATAGGATTCATCAATCTGCCGACCTTCGTCTCTTTGCCGTTGGATAGAAAGACGTTGTACGACGATGAACATATCACCCCGATCATGAACCAAGTCTACGATCCCAGCGTACTGGTCGTCAGAACCGATAGCCGGCTTACAACGCTGGAGGCGTTCATCCGACATGCGAAAGCCTATCCTTTCGCAATCACAGTAGGCAACAACGGCTACAGGGCCAGCAACCATATCGCCGCGGCAAGCCTCTGCAAAGAAGCGGACATCGACGTCACACACATCCCTTTCGGAGGTTCGACGGATATGCTTTCGGCTTTGCTGGACGGACGGGTGGAGGCCGCGGTAGCGAAGATATCGGAAGTCGCCGACTATGTCAGGAACAACGAATTCCTGCTGCTCTGTTCCTTTACGAATGAACGGCTGACCGCCTTTCCTGACGTTCCCACATTGAAAGAGCAAGGCTTCGATCTGGTATTCGGTTCAGCAAGGGCTTTGGTCGCGCCCAAAGATACTCCGCAGGCCATCGTTGAGCGCCTGCTGCAGGCGTTCAACCAAGCCATGGAGGATCCTCAGATGAAGGAACTCAGCGAGACGCTCGACTTGCCATTGATGTACATGGGACCGGAAGAACTCAATAATTACATCCAGCAGCAAAAACAATACGCCGTCGAGGTCGTCCCGACCCTCCCCCTATAGCTCCAGGAAAGCATCATCTCAAGAACAGGGCGTCAAATCGATCCAACAATTCCTGACGGACGGGAGAGCCGGCAGCTTCATCCATATCGACGGACGTATGCGGCGGCAAAGAAAATCCGCCTCTGACAGGCACGATATCCACGGACGCAAGTACGGCCTGCCCTGCGTCGCTCAGGATAAAATCGAACAGCAACCGCCCCTCCTCCGGATTGGGACTGTCTTTGAACAGGGCTATGGGGCTGGGGATAACGAGACAATCCTCGGGATAGACGAAGGCGACGGGCAAGCCCATGTTCCTGACCATGGCGGCGACATGATCAGCGACGATCCCGACCTGATATACCCCGACTCCGACCTGATAACCGGTCGCCCCGCTTCCGCCGCATACTTCGGCGCCCGACGCTTTCAGCGCTTTCCAATAGTCCCAGCCATACCGGGAGTCGCGTGTCAACGCCCGCAAGGTGTACAGCATGGTACCGGAACTCGCAGGATCGGCGAATACTACGCGGTCAGTACTCAGCAGATCGTTCCATGTGGCCGGCGGCCGCTTTCCCTTCATCTCCCTGGTGTTGTAGGCGAACCCCATGACGATCAGCCGGGCGGCGGTCAAACGGGAATCGGCGAACCGAAATTGTTCAGGGATATCATCCTCATATTGGCTGGAATAGGAAATCAACAGATCCGCATCAAGATATGTCGTATACGAGTCGGGGTCGCCGACCCACAGCAAGTCAGCCTGTATGGCCCCCTGCTGTCTTTCAGCGGAGACTTTCGTCAGAATCTTACCGGTTCCCGCACAATAATAATCCAGCAGGACATCCGGATGCTGCGCTTCAAAAGCCAGTTTCAGAGCTTCAAGCTGCGATTCCTGTAAAGAAGAATAGATGACAACATGACGTTTCATCCTCTCCGGGGCGATTTCCGGTGAAAACACCTGTTCCGTTTGCCGATGCAAACGTACATAGATAAGAACCGTACCCGCAATGATGGATATAAGGAAAAGGAGAAACAGAATCGTTGTATGGTAGAGCAGCCGTTTTCTTCTCATTGACACACCTTCCGTTCCAGCTCCCTATATCGAGCCGGCGTCTGGTTCATAGCATTTCGGAACAAGGTAAAGAAATACTTGGCATTTGGGAAACCTGCCCGCGCCGATACCTCCTGGACAGGCAAGTCGGTTTCAGCCAACAGGCGCCTGGCATGTTCCAGACGGCAGACATTGATCTCCTCCGCTATGGAGTGTCCGGTATTGCTCCTGAACAATTTGCCCAGATAGACGCTGGACAGGGAAAGCTCATCGGCGATACTCTGTACGCCGAGATTGACGTCGGCATAATCCCGTTCGATGATCCGCCGCACCTGCTCAAGCATCATTCCGATACGGCTCTCCTTGGATTTCAAGATGCTTTCCACCCGACGTTCAAAGGTCTCTTGGAAAACCATATCCACCGCGGCGCCGTCCTGCTGAATCCTCAACGCATGGTCAAGTCGTTCCAATACGCTTTCATCAACAGAATCAGGATGTCCCAACGAGGCCAAATAGAGACGCTTCAATGTAAATACAATGTAGCTGAACCGGCAGAGACTTATTGCGTCGCGGTATTCCTTGTATTGAAGGAACGCATCGTCCAGCTTCGCCTGGGACAGCGACGAAAGAATCTGAGGTTCCATGTTCAGCCTGCTCGGCAGAGAAGAGTACTTTCGGTCCAGCATCCATTCACGATAAATCAGTTCATGGCAAGTCGGGAACATATGGTAGGCCAAGCCTTCCTCAATCCGTTCAAAAGCAAGTCTGATATTATCCGTCCATCGGATAGGTTCGCCCAAAGAGCAATAACAGTCATATTGGATACAAATCCGTTCCAGCATCAGGCAATCGACTCCCCCTTGCAGGAAACAGACGGCTCGGTTGTTCATCCTGACGCAACAACAGGACTCCGCTATTCGTTCGATATCACCGAGCAACGCCTCACCGTCCATAGAGAGCGACAAAAGGGAGAACGGTTCATCGCAACGGAAAGGGACCTCATACATGGAGAATTCGACTCTCAGATTTTCAATTTTTCCGCTATCTACGGACAGCAATTGCCTCAGATATTCCGAACGAAGATGCCTGATATAGTTTTTTTCCACGGTTTTCGCTGTGTGCGAGGTAACTACCAGTTTATCTACATAGTCGACTACCGGCAAAGGGTCGGCGGACAGTTGACTTTTCTGGAGCGTATCGGCTATCTGCTTCAAGGGCATGAAGAACCTCAGGGAGTTCCTGAGCCCCAGGAAAGAGACCAAGGCGAGAACACAGAAAATCCCCGCATATGTATAAGTCTTCATCATATCCAGTTCAGCGAACAATTCGTTCCAACCGAGATGACGGACGAAGCACCAGTCGGTAGTTCCGAAAGCGCTGTACAGATACAGGTTTTTTCCAAAGCTGTTGCTGACGATGAATCGACCGGCGTCGCTGGTTCTGGTACGGATCAGGCGTTCCACCTCCTGTTGCTGCTGCGGACCGATTTCAAAGGTCTTCCCGATCACCCTGCCCTGCTCATTCAATACAAGGACTTCCGTCTCCCCAAGAAACGATGCGAGAACCGTATCAAGCCAGTCGGCATAGACGTTGACGATCATGGCGTTGTCGAACAGCCCATCCGCGTTCTCTTCGAACAAAATATATGTATTGACTTCGACGAGCCCCCGGCTATAAGGTTTCGGTACGTAACGGTAGGTCGGCCGCATCCGTGAAGACGGGTATACTTGTTCCAGCAGATCAAGGACGCCTTGGTCGAAAAACTCCGAAGAAGGCGCGCCGGGAACATTGCTGGTGGTAAAAAACATATCCTTACGTCCATTGTAGATATAGACGGACTGTATCGAGGAGCTGTAGCCACCGAACGTATCAAGCTTCCGCACCCCCTCCACGAGCGTCCCGTTGCCGACGTCCTCCGAGGTACGGAGAACGGAAATCGTTTCATCGTAGAAAAGCTGCATGCCGCTGGTATAGATCATATCGTTGATATAGTTGACGATAGAATCGCTCTGGTTCAGCATGTCCCGGTTCGTCCGTTCCAGCATGTTCAAGGAAATCCTTTCAAATTGCTGATACAGGACCAGGCTCAACGCCATGGCGGCAAGAACCATCGGCAGGACGAACCTCACCCAAGTAAAACGAACCGACCGGACTTTTTCAGACGCGACGGAATTTTCCACCCATACCCACCTTACAGGAAGATTATCCCATATTTGTTTTTTTTGCCAAGTGACATATTGACTACACGGACAAAATACTACAATGATTCGCTTACAAACACACCGTGAAACGGAGGACTTCACTATGAAGACAGATCCATCATGCCCTATCCGTTTTTCCCTTTTCAGAGATATTCCAGCTTGAGATATAAACGACCAGAACCAGTCCTTGGAGCATGCTTCCAGGGATTGTCCGTCACGTTCCAGGGAACGATCATGGATTGTCCTGGACGGGTGAACCTCTCTTCAGGAGGTATTGCCATGCGCAAACCTACCAATCGCTCATCAATCGCAATCATGTGCATATTGCTCGTCGCCCTGTTCCTGTCCACACTGCTGACCGGTTGTTCCAAGGGAGGGGACGAAGCCTCCTCCGCCTCGCGCAAAACCTCCGACCGCAAGCTATATGTCTACAATTGGTCCTATTATACGCCGGACGAGGTGATCGCGCAGTTCGAACAGGAGTTCAACTGCGATGTCGTCCTCGACTATTTCGCCTCGAACGAGGAGATGTTCGCAAAAATGATGGCCGGCGGCGGACAGGGCTACGATATCGTATTCCCGTCGGGGGACTATGTGTCCATCATGATGACGCTCGGCATGCTTGAACCCATCGATCTGGCGAAAATTCCCAATTCGGCAAATATCAGCGACCTGGTGCTGTCCAAGGCTACCTACGATCCCGACATGGCGTACTCGGTCCCCTATTTCATGGGGGCCGCCGGTATCGCGGTCAACAAGAGCATGGTCAAGGACTACGCCCATGATTGGAATATTTTCGGAGACAAGCGGCTCGCCGGACGCATGTGCATGATGGACGACATGAGGGAGGTCATGGGGGACGCGCTCGCCTATCTGGGATATTCGGTGAACACGACGGATCCGGCGCAGCTCGAAGCCGCCCGCAAGCTGGTGAACGATACATGGAAACCCAATCTGGTCAAGTTTGATGCGGAAGGGTTCGCCAAGTCCTTCGCCTCAGGCGAATTCTGGGTAGTACAGGGATACGCCGAAGCTGTTTTTGAAGAGCTTTCCGAGGACAAGTGGGGGAACGTCGATTTCTTCCTGCCTCAGGATGGAGGGCCGATGTACATCGATTCGATGTGCATCCCCAAAGGGGCGAAACACATCGACCTCGCACATGAATTCATCAATTTCATCCAGCGCCCGGAAATCTACGCGAAATTCCTCGACAGGTTCCATTTCCCCGCCTCGGTCAATCCTGCGGCGGAACAATATACTACGACGACCCCGTTCTATACCGTAGACATGCTGACGAACTATGAGCTGAAGGAAGACCTGGGGTCCAATCTGGAGACCTACAACAAAATCTGGGAGACGATTCGATACGTGGACTGACGGGGGCCATGAGGGCCTCCGGTCCGGTGAAAGGCGGCGTTTGCGCGTTGTCAGACCGGCGAGCGGTACGACGAGCGATACGGAGATCGGTATAGCGAGCGGTACGGCCAAAGACACCGCTATATGCGAAAAAACATTGTCCTCACTTGCATAGACGGAGAAAATTCCGATAATAATAACCTATATCGTAAAAAAGTGAGGAATGAAAACATGATCGTCGGTACGAACAAAGACCTGCGCATGCCCTGCCCGAATTTGCAGAAGCGTTTTGAAAAAGCCATGGCGTGGCTCGCCGCTGAATCCTGGAAGGGGCTTCCCCTGGGAAAACACCCTATCGACGGAGACAACGTCTTCGCGTTGATTTCCGAATACGACTCAAAACTGCTGTCGCAGGGAAAGCTGGAGACGCACCGTGTGTACGCGGACGTCCAGATGGTCATCGAGGGCGAGGAATGGATGTTCAGCAGAGCCGAAGCCGGACTGGAGACCTCCGTACCGTACAACGCCGACAACGACATAGACTTCAGGGTCGGGGACAGCAAAGGATGCGACGCCATCCACA
This sequence comes from Spirochaetota bacterium, assembly GCA_023401595.1. Classification (GTDB taxonomy): domain Bacteria; phylum Spirochaetota; class Spirochaetia; order Sphaerochaetales; family Sphaerochaetaceae; genus Spiro-02. The sequence continues at coordinate 1,651 of JAEXDQ010000011.1, read as the reverse complement.
TGCTGCCGGGACAGGTCGTGGTGCTTTTCCCTTCCGACGCGCATATGCCGGGAATCAGCGTCGATGAACAGCCCAAGCATATACACAAGCTGGTCATGAAGGTCAGGATGACCGACTGAACCGACACAGAGGCGCACCTTGACCATCTATGATATCGCGAAAGAAGCCGGCGTATCCATCGCGACGGTGTCCCGGGTACTCAGCGGAAAAGACAATGTCAGCCAGAAGACCAGACAGCGGGTTGAGGCCGTCATGGTCAAGCATGACTACGCCCCGAGCATCATCGCACGGGGCATGAGTTCCAAGTCGCTCAAGACCGTCGCGATCATGGCTCTCCACTTCCAGGAAATCCATCACATGAGGATAGCCCACGAAATCGAGAGCCATTTCAGCCAGCTCGACTACAACGTGATCATGTACGACACGGGTACGGACCTCAAGAACATTCTGCGGTTCTTCCAGCGCATGAGGGAGCGGGCCATCGATGGAATCATCTTCATCGGTTCTGCGTTCCAGCTCCTCAGGGATCATCCCGATGAAGTGAAAAACATCATGGATGAAATCCCCGTGGTCATCGCGAACGGATGGGTTGAAGGCGCCTATGGCATCCTGGTCGACGAGGGCTACGGTATGCGCCAGGTCGTGGACCATCTCATAGGACAAGGACGAGGACGGCTCGTCTACCTGAAAAGCTCCGCGACCGACAGCGCCCAGCGAAAGCTGACCGGATTCCAGAGCAGAATCCAGGAATATGGACGGGACAGTTCCGCCACGATCATCAGGACTACCCATGACCTCCAGGACAATCTGAAGCTGATGGAACGGATTATTGGCGAATACCCCGATTGTCAGGCGATCATCGCCGACGAGGACATCACTGGGGTAATGGCGATCAAAGGGCTGTCCCGCCTCGGCGTACGCATTCCGCATGATATTGCGGTGACCGGCTACAACAACTCCGAATACGCGATACTCTCCATACCGGGGATGACGTCGGTCGACAACCTGGCAGGCACGCAGGGTGAGCTATGCGCGGAACTCCTTACCAAGTTGATGACATTCGGCAAAGCGGCGGACGAGGAAAAGAAACCGACGTTCATGGATTTGAAGCCGAAGCTCATAATACGCGCGAGTTCGTGTCCGACACTCAACGACTGAGTCTTTTCAGGGGATCCGCCGCGCCTTTTCCGGCACATTTATGTAAATACTGTTGTATTTCATTGTTGTACCAAGAGTTAATTTTTCGCTAAATTTTTATTGACAATTTTGTAAACTTGATTGATGATAAGTATGTAAGCGCTTACAGGCAAACGTTTGCTTGTTTGAGCGCGGGAAGCATGGTAGCGTGCGCGCATCCATTGATTTTACTTGCGCACACCTTCCGTCCGCTTTGAATTTATTCCAGCGGGGCCTGAAGACCTCGCGATACACAAGACCGGGCCACCCAGTCGTAGGAGAGAGGACATGAGAGTACAGTATGAAGAGATGAAGAGCGAGTTCAAGAGGGTGCTGGAGTCGCGGGGCTTCGACGGGGCGAGCGCGGAGGACGCGGCGCGGGTGTTCGCGGACAACAGCCTGGACGGGATATACTCGCACGGGGTGAACCGGTTCCCGCGGGTGGTGCAGTACCTGGACCACGGGACGATCAGGC
>JAEXDQ010000018.1 GCA_023401595.1 Spirochaetota bacterium | reverse complement strand
CGGCTGCTTCAGCAGCAGCCTGATGAAGCGGTGCACCTGGCGGTCGTTTCAGTGCGCCATGGCGCTGGCCGGTAACAAAGGGTTATACCCGCAGTGCAAACCACCGGCTCAGCCGGTGGTCATGATTTCTAGGATGCGTCTTTTTCCGTAACGGCTCCTTTTCCGCTCTTGTCTCCCGTCGGCGATGTTGATAGTATCATCTGCTATGGAACTTTCAGATTTTGGTAAGAAACTTACTTCCCGTTCAGGGATTCTTCAATTGATGGACGATCTGGGGAAACCGCTCCCCCCGGGTGTGGAGCCTTTTCCTCTTGGCGGTGGCAATCCGGCCCGCGTTCCGGAGGTCGAGCGGACGTATCGGCGTGAGATGGAGGCCCTGCTGTCTTCCGGCGATGCTTTTGAAGAGGCTATTTCCCATTACGACGCACCTCAGGGGCGCATGTCGTTCGTCGATGCCGTAGCTGCGTTCCTGTCGGAGCGATACGGGTGGCCGATCACTTCCGAGAATGTGGTCGTCACCAACGGTAGCCAGAGCGCCATGTTCTATCTGTTCAACCTTTTTTCTGGTTCGTTTGGAGAACGGCGTAAAACTGTATTGTTTCCGCTGATGCCCGAGTACGTCGGTTATGCCGACCAGGGTATCGAGCCTGGGACGTTCGTCAGCGTCCCATCCCAGTGCGTCTATTTCGAGGATCGCACGTTCAAGTACACGATAGATTTTCCATCGGTGGAAGCCTACCTCGCCGGTCATCCCGAAGTCGGCGCGATATGCGTTTCCCGTCCGACGAATCCGTCCGGCAATGTGATCACCGACGTCGAGCTTTCCCGTCTTTCGTCGCTTGCCCGCCGATATCGGATTCCATTGATCGTGGACAACGCCTACGGGCTTCCGTTTCCCGACATCGTCTTTACCGACGACGCCACGCCGCTTTGGAACGAGGATATCGTATTGTCGATGAGTCTATCCAAGATCGGGTTGCCGGCCATCCGTACTGGAATCGTGATCGCCCGGGCCGAGATTGTTTCCGCTTTGTCCAACCTCAACGCGATAGTCGCCCTTGCCGCCGGTTCTCTGGGGCAGGTGCTGGCGGAGCGGTTGATTCGTTCCGGAGAGCTGGTGGAACTGGCTCAAAACGCCGTTCAACCGTATTACCAACGCAAAGCCGACATGGCCCGGTCCTGGATCCATGAATTCTTCGAGGGGACCGAGTACTATTATCACCGTATCGAGGGTTCCATTTTCTGTTGGCTCTATCTGCCCCGGCTCGATATTCCGACGGTTGAGTTCTATGAGACGCTGAAGGCCGACGGAGTGGTGACTGTTCCCGGGGAATACTCGTTCTTCGGACACCCAGACCAGCTCGAAGGAAAACCGTATCCCCATGACCATTACGACAAATGTCTGCGGCTGAACTATTCCGCCCCGGACGAGAAGGTGAGGGAAGGGCTGCGCAGGATTGCGGCCCGGTACCGGGAGCATATGGAGGGATGATGCGGGGTTTTCCTTTGGTTGATGATTCGGTTGTCGATATCAAAGGTTGACGAAGGTCGGAGAATCCCCTATTATCACTGTTGCTGTATTCGCTCCGGTAGCTCAGCTGGATAGAGCACTTCCCTCCTAAGGAAGGGGTCATGCGTTCGAATCGCATCCGGGGTATGATGTGGTAACAAGGCCGTCACGGTTCGTGGCGGCCTTGTTTATGTTGACTAACGCTGTACCCCTCTGACGTATTCATCCATGCTTTTCGCCACCTGCTTCGCATAGCTTGTTGCCTGGACCACCGTCTTCGCGCCAAGTACGACGTCCCCAGCCGCGAAAATTCCAGGACAGGTCGTCTGCCCGTTCTCATCGGTCAGAAGAAGCCCCGCGGCGCTGGCTTTGAGCCCGTCCGTAGTGTTGACCAGTTTCGACTTCGGGCCTTGCGAAATAGCGATGATCGTCTGATCCGCCTGTATCTGGATGTCCTGTCCTTCATCTCCTACGATCCTGCCGTTCTCATCGAAGATGTTCTTGTGGAACACCGGCCCGTTGGGAGTAATCCGGTCTACGGCGTAGCCATATTCGATTTTTGCGCCATCGAGCAACGCATACTCTCTTTCCTCTTCCGTAGCGTCGCAGACGAGCCTCCGCGCATACAGCGTGACATGATGGTTGCCGTTGCGGAGAATCGTCCTCGCGACATCCATAGCCGTATTTCCCGCCCCGATGACGGCGATGTTTTCCCCAAGGTCGTAGGAAAAGGGGTTCGCCAGGTAGTCGATCGCGAAATGGACGTTGCCGAGGCTTTCGCCGACTACGCCCAGCTTCTTGGGCCGCCATACGCCGGTGCCGATGAAGATTGCCTTGTATCCGTCTCTGAAGAGATCCCTGATTTCCAACGCCCCGCCGATCGTCGTATTCGGTCTGATCTTGATGCCGAGTGAGAGCAACTTCTTCCTATATCGTTCCAAAATGGATTTTGGGAGACGGAATTCGGGAATACCGTATTGCAGGACCCCGCCGATTTTGTCCTTCGCATCGAAGATCGTCACGTCATAACCCATCTTCGTCATTTCTATGGCTATCGTGATACCTGCGGGACCTGCTCCGATCACGCCGATCAAGTTTCCGTTTTTCTTCTGGCATTCAATCTCCATCTGGTCCAGACAGGCGTTCGAAATATAGTTCTCGATAGATGAGATATGTACCGGCTGCCCCTTCTTCCCCAGCACACAATGTCCTTCGCACTGCGCCTGGTGGTCGCATACGAGAGAGCAGACTATGGACAGCGGATTGTTTTCAAACACGAGTTTCCCGCCTTGCTTGATTTCTCCATCCTTGAGGGACCGTATCATTCGCGGGATCGGCGTCCTGATCGGACAGCCCTCCATGCAAAGTGGTTTTTTACACTGCAAGCAGCGGTTTGCTTCTTCAATGACATGTACCATGACTTATCATATCCTCCGTACTGGCATGATAGAACTTTTGCATAAACAAATGAATGGATTATTAATAATAAAATTTGTATTTTTAATGTGAAGTGTATTAAATTAACCGGTCATTAACGATTGTAAAAGTGAAATAATATCAAACACAGATGAAAAATACATAAATGGGATGATATATCGATTTGAAATCGTCTTTTGTCCGGTCGTCCAAGCCGCATGGCGTAGGTCATGCCGGTATGCAATAACGGTATGCAGTGCAGGTATGATGAGAAGCGTGGGTATGTCGAATTCCATATCATGCTCCCTTGTCACCACCGGTATCGTGGGGGCGTCGGACGGACACCTCCATGCCTACCGGTACCACGGTAGCGGACAGCTGTGGAACTTACATAATCCTGGGCGTGGGGTCTGCCTGACAATTTGTTGAGCCGCAGTAGCGGCCGCCTGTGGAACTTCGGCAAGATTTTTGTACCTATAGAAACATAAGCAAGGTTTTTGCGGGGTTGTGTGCCATGGTGGCAAATAAAAGCGAGAGAAAGTCTCCCAAAGACTAGATTTTTTTTCCAGAATATGGAGACTATCTCCATATGGAATCGCCGACTGTCCGTGAATTACCTAGGAGCCTGAACAGGTCGTCAAGCAGTTTTCGCTGACATGACTCTCTTTCCTCATTATGGAAAACAGGAAGGTATAATGATGTATTGTAGGAAAAAAACAACAATCGCATATGTCTGTGTGATACTCGCCTGCCTGCTCATGGCCGTTGGCTGTGGCAAGAACGCCGCTGACGTTCAATCTGCTTCCAAACCGGACAATACGCCTGTCAATCTTGTGATATGGAACTATTATATTGGAGAGCAGAAGAAGGCGTTTGACGCGGCCGTCGCTGAATTCAACGCGACAGTCGGCCGGGATGAGAAGATCGTAGTCGAATCAGTAAGTAAATCCGATATTCCTACGCTCAACAAGGATATTGCGGCTGCCGCCAACAAGGAACCCGGAGCCGAGACGTTGCCTGACATGTTCTTCGCTTATTCCGATATCGCGTACGCTTTGACGGAGAAGGGGCTGTTGGAAAGCTTCGATGCCTACGTCGCGCCCGGGACGTTCGACCAGTTCGTTCCAGGATTTATTTCCGAAGGCAAGATCCTGGACGATGGCAGGACCTATATGCTGCCGGTCGCTAAATCGACCGAGGTCATTACGATCAACAGAACTGATTTCGACGCCTTTATGGCGGCGGCCAATGAGGATGCCCGGTTTGAAGCTGTCTCGTATGACGACTTCAGTACATGGGAAGGGATTGTCGGCGTTTCCCGACTCTATTACGAATGGACCGAGGCGGCGACAGGCGAAGGCAAGGCGTTGTTCGGCATCGACGCCATAGCCAACTTCCTTATTTCCAGCAACAGGCAGTTAGGCTCTGAGCTGGTCACCGTAAAGGATGGAAAAGGGACGTTGTGGTTGAAGCGGAGCGTCATGGAGCGGATTTGGAACACCTATTATGAACCGATGGTCCGCGGATGGTTCGCTGCGTACGGACGTTTCCGTTCCGATGACGTGAAGACCGGTGATCTTCTCGCATATCTGGGCTCCAACACCAGCGGCGCGTATTTCCCGAAGCAGGTTTTCGCCGATAACGGGGAGATGTATCCGATTGACCTGATGGTCATGCCGATGCCTGTATATGCGGGCGGGGAGCAAGTCGCGATCCAGCAGGGCGCCGGTGTCGCCATGATAAAGTCCGACGCCCGCAAGGCTCAGGCCGCCACGAAGTTCCTGCTGTGGTTCTCTGAACCTGAATTGAATATCGGGTTCTCCACCATGTCCTCCTATATCCCGGTACGAAAGACGGCGGTTGAACAACTCGACGCCCGGTACGCCCAGAATCCTCCCGACGACCGGATCGGCATGACGTTGGAACAGGCGATCGGACAAGTCGTTTCCGGATATACGATGTATGCGCTCCGGCCTTACGCCGGTTCCTATGAGCTGCGCCTTGTCATGGAAAATTCCCTCGAGGAATTCTGTGCGAACGCACGTGCGAAGGTTCTGGAGGACGTCGCCGCCGGCATGGATTATGAAACGGCGGTCGGCAGACAGCTGGAAAAGTCCCGGTTTGAAAGCTTTCTCGGTACTCTAGCCGATGCCGCCACGAAAAACGGGGTGTCCGTAAGCATCGTGGAATAGGATACCGTCAAATGAAGACTCCGAAACCCTTGAGGAAGAGATCTTTTTCACTTTCCATTCTCATTGTCAGCATGATGATCATCGTCTTGGTGGTCATCGCTTTCGTATTCGCGTTTTTTATGCGGGCGACGCAGATCGTCCCGACGCTCAAGTCCTCCGTGCTGGACGCTCTATCGCATTCGGTTGTGTATGAAGGAAACGAACTGCAGGCCAGGATGACCAACGTATCGACTGCGGGAATCAATCTGGTCGACCAGATTGAACACACCATCGACCAATGGGAGGAGAAAAACGGAGTATCCTGGGCGGATTTTGCCGGTCAGGACAATAACGTCTATAGAGAGTTGATAAACCTGGCGTTGCCTCATATGCTCGATACCCTGAAGCTCAATGTCGCCGACGGATTGCTGATAGCGTTGGACGGCAGTTTCCTGTCTTCCGACGGAAGCCTGACGGACGGAGAATCCGTCGCCGCCATTTATCTGAAGGACCAGAATCTTTCCTCCCTCAACGCCGATTATTCCGATCTCATGATGATGACGGGACCGAAGCGAATCGCAAGGGAGCTGAACATCCCGTTGGACAATTATTGGGAGCCGGAGCTTTCCTTGGTGGAGTCGCTGAATGGACGGGATATGTTTCTGGAGGTCATGGAAACCGCGAAAGCGCATTCTTCGCTTGGGACGAGGGAGCTGGGCTGCTGGTACGGCCCGGTACATATCGTCGGCGACGCGGCCGTCATTACCTATATCCTGCCATTGGTGGAGAGTTCATCGGGCCGGCCATATGGTATCGTAGGAATCGAACTATCGGAAAATCTGGTAAAGAAGATGTTCGGGACATCAAGCTTCCGGTATCAGGAAGACAGCCTGTTGGCGTTGACCGACATGCGTAAGGATGAACTGCTCGGACCTTGGCTGGTGTCTTCCGGCTCGATAGCCAATCGGTTCATGGCTTCTCCTGAGCGGAATCCCCGTTATATCGATGACCTCGGTGAATTTGGCGACAACCTGCATGAGGTATGGTATCCGGCGGTCGGGAACGTGACGCTTGTCAGCTACCCGTTGAATCTGTACTATTCCGACAGTCCGTACCATGACCGTCAGCTCGGTCTGATCGGCGGGGTTTATTCGAAAAGCCTCTACGAGCCTGTCTACCGGGTGTTGCGGCTGATCGTCCTGACGTTCGCGGCATCCCTTGTCGGAGGACTTGTCTGCGTTCTGTTCGCCAGCAAGTTCCTCACCCACAGGCTGACTCGGCTGGAACGCCAGTTGGCGCAGTTCGATCCCGATGACAGGGGCTATCAGTTCTCTTTTTCAGGTATCACGGAGATAGACGGTTTGATCGGGGCCATTGAACGACTTCGTGGTAATTTCGAAGAAGTGTCAGACCGATTGACGGACGCCATCAACATGACGGGCATGCCTATCGGTTTCGCCGAACTGGATCCCGCCAAGGGCAAGGTGTTCGTCAGCGATCTGATTTTCAAATGGTTCTGCATCGAAGATTCAAGCTTGGGAACCGGTCGGCGAGAGGGGGATTCCGCGTTCGTTTCAATGAATGTGTGGGTGCCGTTGTTCAACCGGTTGATGGAACGGACCAGCGATGACGATCCGTTGGTCCATCCGCTTGACTTCATCGATGAATCGCCATTGCGTTGGCTCCGCGTCAAGCATGCAGGGCATCAGGGCAAGACCTTCTATATACTGACCGATGTAACGCAGGAAATCATGGAGCGTAAGGATTTCGAATATCAACGGGATTTCGATTCGCTTACCGGCTTGTTGAACCGTCGCGCGTTCCTGGCGCACGTCGAACGGCAGCTCGCAGGCCAGCCGTACAAGAAAGGCGCTGTGCTGTTCATGGATCTGGACAACCTCAAGTCCATCAACGATACATATGGACATGAATACGGAGACCGATATATTCGAGATGCCGCGATCGCTTTCCGTTCGCTCGTCGGGGCCGGGCAGATAGTCTCCCGTTTCTCTGGCGATGAGTTCGCTGTATTCCTATATGGTTTTGATACCCGCGATAATGTCATCGCCCATGTTTCCGATTTTCAGAAAGGGCTGGACGGCATGAGCTTGACTCGCGACGACATCGAGGTCCGTACCAGATGTTCCATCGGCGTAGCCCTATATCCTGATGATTCGTCGGATATCGAGCAGCTCATCAAGTTCGCCGATTTCTCCATGTACGAGGTAAAGCGCACGAACAAGGGGACTATCAGGTATTTTGATCTCGAACAGTACAGCAAGAACGCCTTCCTGGTTGAATCCAGCGCGGCTTTCAACCAGTTCATCGACAGGAACGAGGTCTCCTATGCGTTCCAGCCGATTGTGGAGGCGAATACCGGAGAAGTGTTCGCCTATGAGGCGTTGATGCGTCCTTTGAGCGCGGTGTTCAAATCCCCGACCCAGGTCCTGGATATGGCCAAGGCGCAAGCGAAGATGTACCAGATTGAAAAAATGACCTATATGAACGTATTTCGATGGGTCAAGGAACATACGGATGAATTGAAGGATCGTAAGATTTTCTTCAATTCCATCGCCGATCAGATTCTCATCGATGACGATTTCGAGTACCTTCGACGGGAATTCGGCTCGCTGTTCCCGCATGTGGTGGCCGAGATCACTGAGGGTGAGCGCTATCAGCGTAGAATACTCGATCGGAAATGCAATTTTGTCCGGGAGCATGGAGGTCGGATCGCGATAGACGATTTCGGCTCAGGCTATTCAAATGAACTGCTGTTGTTGATCACGCAGCCGGATTATATCAAAATCGATATTCAGCTTATTTCCGGGCTGGACATGGATATGAGCAAGCTGACCTTGGTCCGCAACATCGTCAGTTATGCAAAGACCCAGGGGTGGCTGCTGATCGCCGAGGGCGTCGAGCGTGAGGAAGAGGCTGAAATCCTGATCAAGCTTGGTGTCGATTATATGCAAGGCTATTATCTGCAACGTCCGAGCCTGGAGTTGACCGAAATCGATCCCAAGGTCAAGGCGACGCTTGCGGCTTTCTCGAAAAAATATGCGAAGAGAACGAAGAAAGGCTGACGGACGGCTTGTCCTGTAGCTATTGCGCATTGCTCGATGTCTCTCTAGCAGGGTACAGGTATCGTTCTCAAGACTTGTGGAAATCAGCGAAAGCAATGGTTTGGACAGACATGAAACCGTCATGCCTGCGGATATGTTCGAAAGACGCGGACACAATGACTTCGTGGGAACGATGATAATGGCACGGAGCGTTTTGCGTGGCTTTTTGCAATACGCATTGGAAATGTATCTCTTTTATTACTAATATGCATTGCATAAATATACCGAATAATGTATATAATTTTGTAACTTTTTCAGAATGCTCCGACTTGCCTGGGGAGGCAGGTCATGAAAGATGAAACTGATACCAGGAGGTATGTAGTATGAAGAAAGGCATGATGCTTCTGTTGGTCATCGCTCTGGTCTGTTCCACTGCGGTTTTCGCTACCGGCGACAAGGAAAGCGGCAGCGTAGCTAGCCCGAAGATTGGATTCATGGGCCCGATGACGGGCGACAACGCCAACTATGGCGTTCTTTGTTCCCAATCCGTCAAACTTGCCGTTGACCAGTTCAACGCCAAGGGCGGTATCGACGGTATTCCTGTGACGCTGGTCATCGAGGATTCCGAAGGTAATGTTGAAAAGGGCCTTTCCGCTATTGAGAAGCTTTCAAGTTCCGACAAGATCGTCGCTTTGGTCGGCCCGGTGTTCACCGGCGTCTCCTTCGCCGTCGGCGAACGTTGTCAGAACGAAGGCCTGGTCATGATCAGCCCCTCCGCTACTCATAAGGATATCACCGCCATTGGCGACTATGTGTTCCGTACCGTCGTTTCCGATGGTTTGCAGGGCGAGGTCGCCGGTCATTATTTCGCCGAAGTACTCGGCTACAAGACGATGGCCGTCCTTTATGCCAAGAACGACTACAGCCAGGGGCTGTACGAGGGCATGACCGCCAATTTCGAAGCCGCGGGCGGGAAGGTCGTCATTGCCGAGACCTGCCAGGTCGGCGACAAGGACTTCAAGACCCAGCTGACCAAGATCAAGGCCGCCAACCCTGACGCCATCTATATCCCCGACTATACCGCGGAAATGGCTCAGATCCTTGAGCAGGCCGCCCAGCTCGGAATCAAGATCCCGTTTGTTTCCTGCGACGGTTTCTCCAATCCTGACATCTACAACCTCGCCGGGGATTTCACCGACGGCGTGGTATACGTCGGCCCTGCGCAGGTCGCGGAAAGCAACGCCTACAAGACGTTCGTAGCCGACTATACCAAGGCGTTCGGCGTCGGGCCTGATTCCTTCGCCACCAATGCGTACGACGGCACCAACCTGCTGCTCGCCGCCATGACGAAGGTCTATCGTGAGACCGGTAAGTTCGACCGCAAGGCCATCCGCGACGCGGTAGCGGCTACAAAGGATTACGCTGGAGTGACCGGTTTGGTGAACTTCGCCGACAACGGCGACCTGGTAGCGTACCAGGGGTTGTACGAGGTCGAAGGGACCACTCCGAAATACCTCGGAGCCTATACCGTGATCAACGGTAAGCTGACCAAGGTCGAGTAGTCGAAATTTTTCCGGAAATTACAGAGGAAGGACCGGTGGCATACACCGGTCTTTCCGTGTTATCGTAGGTGACATGAAATAGGCTCCGTCCTTGGAGAATCGCCTGCGGCCGGACCTGGGCTTCTCCATGAGGAGGGGCAAGCTTGTTTGCAAGGAGAGCCATATCGTGGGATCAGTCGCTGAATTTTTTCAACATCTCATGAACGGCCTGACCTTGGGAGGTATCTATGCATTGATCGCATTGGGGTACACCATGGTCTACGGCATATTGAAATTCATCAACTTCGCTCATGGCGATATCCTGATGGTAGGAGCCTACATAGGGCTCTTCGTCTTCGATGGGCTCAGGGGTGACGCCCCGCTCGGAGTGTGGACCTTCACTGCGTTTCTGATCGCCATGCTGGTAAGCATGATCGGTTGCGCGGTCCTCGGCATGGTGATTGAACGAATCGCCTACAAGCCGCTTCGCAAGGCGACCCGGCTGGCTCCGCTATTGAGTGCTATCGGCGTCTCCTTCATCCTGTCCAACGGCGCCGCCTGGATGTTCGGTACCCAGTCCCGTAAGCTCGCCTATCCGTTCAACAACGAATCCCTTGTTTTCGGCGGAGTGGTGATCACTCCCCACCAGATCATGATACTGGTCGTCTCCTTCGTCATGATGATCGTGCTGAAGCTGTTCGTCGACAAAACCAGGATGGGCAAGGCGATGCGCGCCACTTCGCTCGACCAGGATACCGCCAGGCTGATGGGTATCAACGTGAACCATGTGATCAGCCTGACCTTCGCTATCGGTTCCGCGCTCGCCGCGGTAGGCGGCATGCTGATCGCCCTCGATTTCAAGGTATATCCGACGATGGGGACCATGACTGGGTTGAAGGCGTTCGTCGCCGCGGTAGTCGGCGGTATCGGCAATATCACCGGCGCGATGGTCGGCGGTATTCTCCTTGGCATCCTGGAAACCTTCGGCGTGGCTGTCTTCGGTATCCCCCAGGGACTCAAGGACACCATCGCTTTCGGTATCCTCATCATCATCCTGCTCGTCAAACCGGAAGGCTTGCTGGGCAAGGTTGAGAAGGAGAAGGTCTGATGCTTAATTTCTTCCTCCTCATTCTGATCTATACCGGTATCTACGCCCTGATGGCGATGGGGCAGAACGTCATTACCGGTTATGCCGGGATGCTTTCCCTTTGCCAGGCCGGTTTCTTCGCGATCGGTAGCTATGCTACGGCGATCCTGGCGACCACCTGCGGATGGAGCTTCTGGGCGACGTTGCCGGTGGCTGCGTTGCTCAGCGCCTTGTTCGGCGTACTGATCGGCTTGCCGACATTGCGCCTGAAAGGAGACTATCTGGCGATCGCCACGTTGGGGTTCGCGGAGATCGTCCGCAACGTGCTGAACAACTGGGATTCCCTGACCCGCGGGCCGATGGGTATCCAGAAGATCCCCATGCCGGCCATTTTCGGCATTACCATCAACCCCTACAAGAAATGGGGTTTCCTTCTTATGACGGCGATCTTCGTGCTTGTCGCCTATGTCTTGTTTCAGAGACTTGCCCGTTCCCGCATGGGACGTGCGCTGGAAGCGATCCGCGAAGATGAGATCGCCGCGGAGTCGATGGGTATCAATGTGACGAAATACAAGGTCTGGGCCTTCGCCATAGGCGCTTCCGTCGCCGGTGTCGCCGGCAGCCTCCAGGCGGTATTCTCCCTCTCCGTAACTCCCGGCACATATACGTTCATGGTATCGATCATGGTCCTGTGCATGGTCGTTCTCGGAGGTATGGGAAACTTCAAGGCCGTTATCCTTGGTGCGTTCATCATCCAGTTGATTTCGTATTTTCCCCAGCTGGTCGGCCTTTCTTCGATTATCCCCCCGCAGTTCAAGCAGATTCTTTTCGGCTTGATTCTTGTCGTGATGATGATCTGGCGTCCGCAGGGATTGCTTGGTCGTGAGACGCGCAGCTATAGCCGGCTTACCGGAGAGAAGAAACGTTCGGTGTTCTCTAGGTTGAAAGGCGGCGGCAAGGCGGTCTCCGCCGATGGAGGTGAGCGATGATCTTGCTTGAGACCAAAGGGCTGACCAGGGAATACGGTGGCGTCATAGCCGTGTCGAATGTCGATTTCCAGGTGAGCAAGGGGCTGATCACCGGCTTGATCGGCCCGAACGGAGCCGGTAAGACGACGTTGTTCAACAATATGACCGGTCTGGACGTCCCGACGAGGGGCAAGGTGTTCTTCAACGGCAAGGATATCACCGGCAAACCGGCCCATAGGATTTGTAGGATGGGTATCGCCCGCACGTTCCAGAACATCAGGTTGTTCAAAGAACTGACCGTGGCGGAGAACGTAATGATCGGTCGTCATTTCAAGACGGGCAAGTCTCCTGTACAGGGGCGTTTCAGCAATGCCCTGGACAGTTATTTCCGCATGGGGAGGGAAGAGGAGCAGATGTTCGCCAATGCTTCCCAATGGCTCGATTTCTTTGAAATGGGACATCTGCGCAACGAGCTTGCGAAGAATCTGCCCTATGGACATCAGCGTGAGCTGGAGATCGCCAGAGCCTTGGCCACCGATCCTCAATTGTTGTTCTTGGACGAACCCGCCGCGGGAATGAACCCACAGGAGACGGAACATCTGATGGAAACGATCGGCAAGATTCGCGACCTCGGTATCACCGTCGTCCTGATCGAGCATGACATGAAGCTGGTCATGAGCATCTGTGATTCCATCACGGTGTTGAACTATGGCCAGAAGATCGCGCAGGGAACTCCCGCGGAGATCAAGCATGATCCTGCCGTCATCGAGGCGTATCTCGGAAAGGAAGAAGAATGAAAGAGCTGCTGACCATCGACGATATCAGCGTCTCCTATGGGAACATCCAGGCGCTGAAGCATGTCTCCATGCATGTGAAAGAGGGTGAGATCGTATGTCTGATCGGTGCGAACGGGGCCGGTAAAAGTACCTTGTTGAAGGCGATCGTCGGTCAGGAACCGTTGGTGACCGGAACCATCACCTATGACGGGGAACTGATCTGCCATGCCAGGCTTGTCCAGGACGCGGGGGCCGACGCTGGCAAGGGGCATAAGTCCCATAGTCCTGTGTTGACGACCGACCTGATCGCCCGAAAGGGAATCGCGCTGGTGCCGGAAGGACGCCGGGTGTTCGCTGATATGACGGTGGAGGAAAACCTCGACATGGGGGCCTTCATGGTCAAGGACGATGCCCTGGTCGCACGAAAGAAGGAGGAAATGTTCGATTTCTTCCCGATCCTCGGCGCACGGCGTAGGCAGAAGACACGTTCCCTCTCCGGGGGCGAACAGCAGATGATGGCCATAGCCCGCGCGCTGATGAGTTCCCCGAAGCTGCTGTTGCTTGACGAGCCCGGTCTCGGGCTGGCTCCGCTGGTGATCCTGGACATCTTCCAGAAGATCGCGATCATCAACCGGGAGGACAAGGTCACTGTATTTTTGGTGGAGCAGAATGCCCGTATGGCGCTCAAGGCGTCAAGCGAAGGCTATGTCATGGAAAACGGCCGGATTGTCCTCTCCGATACCTCCGCCGCGTTGCTTGACAACGAACAAGTCCGCGCCGCGTACCTGGGAGAATAAAAACCGCTGGAAATTCATCTGTATCTGCGGTACAATGTCCGCAGAAATGCAAGAAGGAATGTTGTTCGCGCTGAGAGGAGGTCTTCAACATGATTATTGAACGCAGAATGACCCGGAATCCCGTTACCGCCACCCCTGACATGTCGGTCGCGGAAGCGTCCGCCCTCATGAAGCAGGAGAAAGTACACCGGTTGCCCGTTCTGGATAAGGACAAGAAGCTCGTCGGAGTCATTTCTGAAAAGGATATCCTGTATGCGTCTCCCTCTCCGGCCAGCAGCCTTTCCATCCATGAGATGGCGTACCTGCTTTCCAAGCTGACGGTCAAGAAGCTCATGACCAAGGATGTCGTCACCATTTCCAAGGATACTACGGTAGAGGAGGCGGCCCGCCTGATGGTCGACCAGGATCTGTCCTGTCTGCCTGTATTGGAAGACGGCAAGCTTGTCGGCATCGTCTCCAAGTCCGATATGTTCAAGATTCTGCTGGAACTGTTCGGCGCCCGTCATTTCGGGGTTCGCCTCTCCTTTTTGGTGGAGGACCACCCCGGGACGATCGCCCGGATTTCCAGCGCTCTGGCCGAGCAGGGGATCGATATCATCTCTTTCGGTACGTTCATGGGAACCGAGCCCACCAACGCCATTTGCTCCCTTAAGGCGCAGGGAGCGCCGATGTCGAAGGTCGTTGAAATCGTGAAGCCGTTCGTGATGCAGCTGCTTGACGTCCGGGAGGTATAGCGCAGGTGTCCCGGCATTCCAAGAAAAACAAAGAGAATGGATTGAATGATCGCTCGCACAATGGAGGGGAAGCGGCTGCTGAAAGCCGCTTTTCCCATTTTGTGGATGGCGAGGATAGCTACAAGCCCTTCGCCGAAATGAAGGAGCTGAAGCCCCGTGCCATCCCCGCAAAGGCTGTACCGTCCTCGAATGCCGTTTTGAAGACTTCCTCTTCCGGTCAAACGAAACGCGGTGGTAGCGACAGGGGGGCGACGTCCTCCACTCCGGCATCCTCAAAGTCTTCTCGGAAGAACGTCGTGGGCGGCTATGACCCCGCGGTCGATTTCGGCGATATCCTCCGTCAGTGGGAGGCTACCGGCGACCCGTATGCGATGCCGGGCAGACATGCGGGCAACGGTCCCGGCGTCGGCCGTCGGCTGAAGAAAGGCAAGGAAACCGAGGCCGTACGGAAATTGGAAGATACGACCCAAGCCGCCCGCAAGGCGGTGCGGTCGATGGACTTTGCGCAGATTTTCGCTCAATGGGAAGCCGACAAGGCCGGCGCCGGATCAAAAAAAGCCTGCGGGGACGCCAAAGGCGTTTCGGGCAAGGCTCCGGGTGTTGTTTCACAAAGCAAGGTAGTTTCTACGGGGCCGCGGAAGGATTTCGCGGAAATTCTTGCGGAGTGGGAGGCATCGCAAGCCGGCAAGAATGTCGTTTCGTCGAATGTTCCGAAGGAAACCGCCGGAAATCCTGTTCGGCAAGCAGTCGGGGATACGAAGGCCTCTGCCGGGAAAAACGAGGCGTCCGTCGCGCCTTCGGCGGATATGGCGGATATGGCGGATGGATCTTCCTATGAAGCTCCTGTTGTCGACGATGGCCGTCCGAAACCGGTCTGGTCGGCGGGAAAGCCGACCCGGTTCGGTTCGGACCGTATCTCTGGCGGCGGCGGGTTCGCCGATATCTATGACAGATGGGCCGCGGAGCAGCGTCAGGAGGAAGAGTCCCGGTTGGAGCAGGCCGTCGCCGAAAAGGAACCGGAAACAAAGGCTTTTCCTCAGATCGAGCTTTCAAAGCTCCGGCAGATGCTTCCTCAGGTCACGCTAGATCTCCACGGGCTGACCGCTGAAGAAGCAAGCCGCAGGGTAAGGGATTTTCTCCAGGATAGCCACCGCAATGGGTTGAGGAAGGTCTGTGTCATCCATGGAAAGGGGCTCCATGCGCCGCAGGGACAGGGTGTGCTGAAGGATGTCGTGCTGCAGGAAATCGACCGCTCCAAGCTTGTCAGGGAGTTCGCTACACCGTCGGCCAGGTATGGTGGAAGCGGCGTCCTGTGGCTGATTCTCAAGGCTTGAGCAGCATATCGCTACTAGTGGTGCGAGGAGTAGTACGCAATGGACATCCTACTGCATATCGTCATCGTCCTTGAAATGATTTTTGTGAATTGCTTCGTCTGCTACAGGTTTTCCAAACGACGCTTTTCAGCCTTCAAGACGTGGATGGTCCTGTTTCTGTTCACTGTCTGTATCATCGGACTCTCTTTGCCGTTGTTGCGAAAAGGCGCCGGTTATGGGAACGGCAACGGACTGTTCGCATTGATAGGGATGTTTTATCTCATACCGTTCAAGTTCCTCTATGACCAGCCGGTGCGGACGTCGGCGGGTATCGTCTGCGCTTCCTGGACATTCACCATGTCGATTTTCTCCTTGTCCGTGCAAGGCGCGAGATGGCTGTTTCCTGAACAGTTCGCGCTTGCGGTATGCCTCCTTCAAACGGTGCTGTATCTCTGTACATCGTCATGGTTCTTCAAATTCGCCAAGAACAGGTTGATGTACCTTTTGGACAATCTTCCCCAGGAACGCCAGTACCTGTTCGTGTCCATGGGTATCGTCTGGTTCCTGACGATCTTGATGATAAACGCTTCATTGGTGCTGGAGCTTCCATGGTTGAATCCGTTGATCTTCGTGTTTCTCCTCTATGACGCTTATACCAGCTACTCCTTTCTGCATATAGTCGTGGAGTCCAGCAATGACATCAGGCGGCTTGAAGCTTCCTTGGTCAAGGACGACTTGACCGGTCTGCCGAACAGATACAAGCTGTTCGAGGATATCGACGCAATGATATCTTCCCACAGACCTTTCAAACTTACGTTTCTGGATCTCAATGATTTCAAACAGGTCAACGACCGGCATGGACATCTTGCAGGAGACGACTATCTGCGGACTTTCGCGCAACGATTGAAATCGTTATATCCCAAAGGCCTGTTCTACAGGATGGCAGGCGATGAATTTATCTATCTTTGCAAGCGGAGCGGCGACCAGGCCGCCTTGTACGATGATCTGGAGAAGCTGAAAGGCACGTTATTGATTCCGCAGCAAGAATTCCTTGGCGTAAGCTATGGAACCGTCTCCTATCCGCAAGACGCCATGACGACCAAGGAGCTTCTTGCGAAAGCCGACAAGGCGATGTACGCCTGCAAGGCTGAACGCAAAGACGCAAGGCGACGATAGAAAAACATCGCCATTGTTCCATGTTCCGACCATATCGTCTACCGGTCGCCTCACTCCACCGGGAATGTGAAACAATGGAGCTGGTGCGCGGCCAGAAGCTTCACCTTTTCCGCTGCGAGGCAACCACAGCGTCGGGCCAGGATTTGATCCTGCGCTTTCAGCATCATCAACAGTTCCTCGCTCATCTGTGAACGATGGCAGAGAATCGCCTCCTGTTTCTTCGAATACATTTCGCTGATGTCTATGGTCGTGTTCGGCCGGTCTGTGAAATAGAGCCCCAGGATGGATACCTGCCAGACATCTTCATGGGGTTCGCCGTCTATGAAGGAGGGATAGAAGCTGAACGGCGCGTCCATGATGCTTTTTTTGACCGCTTGGCCGACCTTGATATGGTCGCTGTGGCATTCGTTTTCCAGTGCGGAATCGATGGTGAATATCGCTTGCGGGCGTATCCGGCGGATCACGGGTACGATCGCGTCGGCTATTTCGTCGACCGTGGCGCATGTCTTGTCAGCGAAGCCGAGGAACCCGGCGTTTTTCGCCCCCAACACCTTCTGAGCCGCAAGCGCTTCCTGTTGCCGTATCGTCTGGGTTTCATGCTCCTTGCCAATGTACCGAGGGTCGGCGAACCGGTCGTCGCAGACTGTCAGTTCGTATACCTCGACTCCGTCAGCGGCGAGGGCGGCCATGATACCTCCCGCACCGATCTGGTTGTCGTCGGGGTGGGGTTGGATGAACAGCGCCCGTTGAATTCCTTCCAAAGTCGGAGGCGCCGTCAGTCGCGCGGCCAATTCCTGCAATTGCCGTCCTTGCTCCTCATTGACGTTTCCATGGTGAATCTGCATCATCCTATCCTCCTGATACACGTATCCGACCCGATTCGCGTCCATATCGGTACACGTGGGTCGTTCATTCGGTCACTGACATCTTCCGCACCTTCCGATGCGTACACCAAAACCGTCCGACATGCGGACGGCTCAAATTACAACGATCTATAGTAACATGATTTTTGGCTGAGTAAAGAGTTCTGACGGTCTAGCGCTCGCGGTAGATGATTCTGCCTCTGGTGAGGTCATAGGGTGAAAGTGCGACACGCACGGTATCACCGGGCACTATTCTGATATAGTGCTTGCGCATCTTGCCGGACAGATGGGCAAGGATGACATGATTGTTCTGCAACTCTACGCGGAACATAGTATTCGGAAGGGCTTCCTTTACAATACCTTCCACTTCAATCGCTTCTTCTTTAGCCACGATTCCTCCTGAATATTTTAAGCATTGAAAGTATATGGGTTGTCCATATCTCTGTCAACAAGAAGGGGGATAAACAAATACAAACGGCGGATTTAGGGCAACAAGGCGTTGGCTGAAGGATCGGCGCGACCTTCTTCGCAATGCTTCAACATGTGTGGGGTCTTCCTTCTAGATACAGATACCGCTCCGAAGCTCGGGGCGGCAACTTGCGGCGACCTATAGCAGTTTGCTGAAAATGTCCCAGTACCCTTTCACAAAGATCACCAGGACGATTACCGGAAGTATCCATGTCACATAGACACGAGCCCATTGGGGAAACTTGAGGCCCTGTCCTTCGTCGGCTTCTTTGATGAAGTTCTTCCAGCCCCAGGCGCGTTTGCTACAGCAGAAGAACAGGAAAATCAGCGAACCAAGCGGGAGCAGGGTGGTGCTGACCACGAAATCCTCAAGGTCCAGTACGCCGGTACCCGGCCCAAGCGGCTGGAAGCCCGCCCACAGGTTGAAACCCAGGACGCAGGGGATGGAGAGGATGATGATGGCGGCGAGGTTTATCCAACAGGCCTTCTTGCGGCTCCACCCGTGGACATCCATCCAATAGCTGGTGATGTTCTCGAATACCGCGATCAACGTGGACAGGGCCGCGAAGCTCATGAACACGAAGAACAGGGCTCCCCAGATACGTCCGCCGGACATCTGGTTGAAGATGTTGGGGAGGGTGACGAACAACAGACTTGGACCCGCTCCTGGATTGACTCCATAGGCGAAGCATGCGGGGAAAATAATCAGGCCGCTCATGATCGCGACAAAGGTGTCCAAGGCTATGATGCGGACCGATTCTCCTGTCAATGATTGCTTTTTGTCGATGTACGAACCAAAGATGGTCATGGCGCCGATGCCGAGGCTCAGCGTGAAGAACGCCTGCCCCATCGCTGCGAAGATTACCTCACCGATACCGGATTCGGCCATTTTACCGAAATCCGGCAGGAGATAGAACTTCAACCCTTCGGATGAACCGGGAATCAAAATAGAATGGATGGCAAGTATCACCATGATACCCAATAGGCAGAGCATCATGATCTTTGTGATTTTCTCTACGCCTCCACGAAGTCCGCGGCCTACGACCGCGAAACCCAACGCGACCGCCAGAATCATCCACAGCGTCTGTCCGAGAGTGTCGCTGAGGACGCCATTGAAGAAGCCGCCGACACCGGCGGCGTCAAGCCCGGCGAAATCGCCTTTGATCGTATATACGAAATATGCGAGGAGCCAACCGGTGACGGTTGTATAGAACATCATCAAAAAATAATTGCCGATGATGGCGATGGGCCCGTATGTATGCCATTTCGTATCTTTTGGCTCCAGGGTCTTGAGCGCCAGCCCGATATTCTGTTTCGCGGCGCGGCCGATGGAGAATTCCATGACCATGATCGGTAGGCCGAGGACGATAAGGAATACCAGGTAGACGAGGACGAACGCGGCTCCGCCATACTTGCCTGTGATATATGGGAACCTCCATACGTTCCCGAGTCCAATCGCACATCCGGCTGAAAGTAGGATGAACCCGAACCTGCTGGCAAGGGTCTCACGTTCCTGTTTGTTTTCCATGATTGAGAAACCACCTTAGCGTATACACCGAAAAGAACCAATGAAAGCGGCATAGTATTTTCGGCCGTCCATATACGAAGCATGCCCACCCGTATCTGTAGACTAGCCGACAGTCTAGCATGAGAATGCTGCTGAACACAACCAAAACCTGATGTACACAGGGTATTTTGTTCTTTGCCCGGAGGCCTGTCCTGTTGCTGGCCGACCTTGTCCGTGATATCGAAAACCAATGAAGCGTCAGGAGTCCGTCGACCGCAGGAACCCAATTGTGAACATGATCGCCTCATTGGTCAGGCGTTCACATGCATGGGGTGGGTCGTGGTCGGTGAAACCTGCCGGCCGCAGGCCTTCGCAGGTCAGGGTTTTGAACTGCGTCGTAAAGAGTTGTGCGAACCGATAGCATTCGCTCGCAATGTTTGCGTCGGAGCGACCCCGGATGCTGAGGTAGATGCCGATGAACATCAACGCACCCTCTACCAGACCGCATTGGGCCCTGAACCCGCCTGCGCCATGCATGCCTATGGCGGCATGCAGGGTCTGCGGTTCGATCGGAACAGAGAACAGTTCGCCGAGGCAGGTCAGCATGGTTCTCGCACAGTTTACGTCCTGTTCCCAGTATAGTCTGTGTACCGTTTCTTCAACGTAACGTTTTTCCTGCCGTTCCATGCCATGCTCCTGTTCCAAGTCCAGACCGATACCGATGATCCCTCGGTATCGGTGTATCGCCAGACCGGCTTCATCGGGTTATTCGACCAATACCCCTGAACGGTATCCCTAGGTCGGCGACATGACGTTTTGCACGTCCATGGCGTGTGTCTCCTTGCCGGGAGAAGCCTGTCCGGCGGTCCGGTCTCTTTCCGTACCGGCATATCTATTTCGCGAAAATGTCCCAGTATCCCTTGATGAAGATGACGACGATGATGATCGGCAGTATCCACTGCACGTAGACCCTCATCCACGTCGGAAATTTGAGACCCTTGCCTTCATCCGATTCCTTGATGAAGTTCTTCCAGCCCCATCCTATTTTGTGGGAGCAGAAGATGACGAACAGCAATGAGCCCAACGGCATGATGGTGCTGCTGATCAGGAAATCTTCCAGATCAAGTACCGCCGACCCAGGGCCGAACGGCTGGAATCCCGAGAGGACGTTGAACCCAAGTACACATGGGATCGACAGCAGGATGAGCGCGACGCAATTGACGAGGCAGGCTTTGCGCCGGCTCCACCCGTGGGCGTCGATCCAATAGGCGATGATGTTCTCGAATACCGCGACCAGCGTGGTCATGGCGGCAAAACCCATGAACAGGAAGAACAGGCTTCCCCATATCCGACCCCCGGGCATCTGGTTGAAGATGTTCGGCAACGTGACGAACAGCAGACCCGGGCCCGCCCCCGGATTGACTCCATAGGCGAAACAGGCGGGGAAGATAATCAGGCCGCTCATGATCGCCACGAAGGTGTCAAGGCCGATGACCCGCGCCGATTCTCCCGTCAGCGACTGTTCCTTACCGATGTAGGAGCCGAAGATCGCCATGCCGCCCATGCCTATGCTCAGCGTGAAGAACGCCTGGCTCATCGCGGCGAACACCACTTCCCCGACGCCGTTCTCCACCATCTTGCCGAAGTCTGGCAGCAGGTAGAACTTCAGTCCCTCCGAAGAACCTGGGATGAGTATGGAATTGGCCGCCAGCACCACCATGATCGCCAGCAGGCACAGCATCATGATCTTGGTGATTTTCTCGACGCCCTTTTGCAGACCCCCGCCGCAAATGACGAAACCGAGGATGATTCCGATCGCCATCCACATGATCTGGGTGGCGGGCATGGCTTGGAGATTTGTGAAGTAGCCCTCGATCTGCGCATTGCCCATTCCGACGAACTTGCCGGAGAGCGTGGCGAAGAAATAGGCGAGGAGCCACCCCGTGATCGTGGTGTAGAACATCATCAGCAGATAATTTCCCGCGATGGCGATCGGCCCATAGACATGCCACTTGGTTCCCTGCGGCTCCAGGGTCTTGAGGGCGAGCCCAATGTTCTGCCTTGACGCCCTGCCTATGGAGAATTCCATCACCATGACCGGCAGTCCGATGATGACGAGGAATACAAGATATATCAGGACGAACGCGGCTCCGCCATATTTGCCGGTGATATAGGGGAAGCGCCATACGTTCCCCAGTCCGATCGCGCATCCCGCTGAAAGCAGGATAAACCCAAGTCTGGTGCCGAGTGTCTCTCGTGAGTTGTTGTCTGCCATTGAAGCGACTCCTGATGTGTGGTTCCTGGTACTGTTCCGCCAAGGTGTACCGTATGCCCGCCTGTTTTTCGGTTGGCGTTCACTGTTTCCGTCGCTTTTACGTAGAAATCGAGAAAAACCAGTCTTTGGGTGGGATATGATACTAAGAAAGCAGTCTAAAGTGCTTTCAAAGAGATTGCAAGGGCGAATTTCATATGTCGGCCCCCGATGTCGTCTCGATGCCATCATCCAAAGGGCGGTACTTGGGTATCCGGCGAGGCGCCAGGTGTCGTACACCCCATCTCATACGATATCGTGCGGGAACGTTATGGTTTCATCGATCCTGAGCGGGTGCGTTCATGACTGCGCCGGGACGGACCGCTACTGCCCTGATTGTGGCACGAGCTTGAACGGCGGTGCCGAAACCAAAGAGAAATAAGCCGTACCAGACCTTGATGTATATTCCGGATGGGGCTGACCCCATTGACAAAAAGATAGATGTAGCATCAACTATTTGGTTGATGCTACATCTTTATTCCATCGGGAGGCAATGATGGATATCACAAAGCGGAAAATCACCAAGATAGCGCGGGAAGTGGGCAAGTTCACCGTCCGCACGCTCAGGGCCGACGGGATCGGTACCGCGGAGTTCGACGTACTCCATGCGATTCGCAAGAATCCCGGTATTACGCAGGCCGATGTGTGCAAGATCGTCGGAATCGACAAGGGCGCGGTTGCTCGGCAGACGGCCAATCTCGAGAAGAAGGGATACCTGGTACGGAAAATGAATTCCACCGACGGTCGGAGTCGGCTTCTCTACGCCACGGAAAAGGCGGAGGGGTTGAAGAATTCCAAGACCCATATCGAAGAACTGTTCTACGAATGGCTTCTGGAACCATTGGAGGAGTCCGACAGACAGGACTTCGCACAGATTCTGGACTTCCTCTATCAACGATGCAAGGCCGAGAGCAAGGCGGATTTTACCGAGATGAATGCAAGAGTGAAGGGTGGTGATGAAAATGGGAAATGACAAGAAGAAAAAGGTTTCACAGGCGATGTCGTTCATCTTGCTGTTCGGTATCGTC
Source organism: Spirochaetota bacterium (assembly GCA_023401595.1). Taxonomy (GTDB): domain Bacteria; phylum Spirochaetota; class Spirochaetia; order Sphaerochaetales; family Sphaerochaetaceae; genus Spiro-02. The sequence goes on along the minus strand of JAEXDQ010000018.1, from coordinate 31,734 downwards.
AGCCTGTTTTCGGACATGACCCATGAGGGCGCATCCAGCGTTCGCGGGGCGTATCTGTCGTTGCTGGGGGCGTCGGCCGGTACGATAGGCTTCATCTCCGGCCTGGGGGAGCTGATCGGGTATTCGATGCGCTATGTATTCGGCAAGCTGACTGACAAGTTGAAACGATATTGGCCCATGACGATCATAGGATATGTGCTGGACGTTCTGGCTGTACCCGCGCTCGCCCTCGTCGGCGAGCATGGCTGGGTCTGGGCCTGCGCCCTGCTCGTGGTACAGCGCATGGGCAAGGCGATCAAGAAACCGGCCAAGGATACGATCATGTCCTTCGCCGCCTCGCAGGAAGGCGCGGGCAAGAGCTTCGGCATCCAGGAGGTGCTTGACCAGATCGGCGCGTTCCTCGGTCCGGTGCTGCTGTACCTGGTGATGCTTTTCAAAACGGACGGCACTACGTTCCAGGTCTATTCGACCTGTTTCGCCGTTCTGGCGATTCCCGGGGCGATCACCATCATCCTGCTTCTCGTGACAAAGCACAAATTCCCAAATCCGGAGCATTTTGAGCCGGAGCCCAAGGAGTATGTCCCGTTCAAGATGAAGAAGGAGTTTTTGCTGTACATCGCCGGAATCAGCCTCTTCGCATTCGGCTTCATAGACTATTCCCTCGTCATCATGCATGTTTCCCGGACCTATGTGGACCTCGCTTCCGGTCTGGCTGAGACGACTTCCCTGGTGAGCAGCGGGACGTTGCCCTTGTTCTATGCCGGGGCGATGCTGGTGGACGCCGTGGCCGCGCTGTTCTTCGGGCTCATGTATGACAAAAAGGGCGTCAAGGCCCTTGTCTGGTCAACCGTCGTATCGGCTCCCTTCGCGGTTTTCGTCTTTTCATTCCATTCCATTCCCATGGTGCTTGTCGGCATCGCGCTTTGGGGCGTCGGCATGGGGGCGCAGGAATCGATCCTCAAGGCCGCGGTGACGAATATGGTGCCGAAAGCGAACCGCGCCACAGGTTATGGAATCTTCGAGTGTTCTTTCGGCGTTTTCTGGTTCCTGGGGAGCTGGTTGTTGGGAGTGCTGTACGATGTGAGCATTCCGGTGATGGTCGCCGTTTCCGTCATCGCCCAGCTCGCGGCGATACCGTTGTATATATGTTCGGCGAGGCTGCGTACCAGCGGAACGAAACGTTAAAAGAGCCTGAAACGGCTCGTGTGTATATTTTTTGTTGCAAAGCGGAGGGGCGGTTGTTGCAGAACGCCCCTTTTTCTTTCTGCGCTCGTTGACAACGATTCGTATTGCAGGCAAGATGGAAGCACAGTTCGATGATTGCGCAGGAGGGTGTGTATGGCAGGCAAAGAGGCTTTGAAAGCATATTTGGCAACAGGCAGGGCCGATGTCGGAATGGTCGCGTATGTCGCCGCATTGGAGAAGGTGGCGGAAGTCGCTCCTGTGGTGGCCGGACATATCGTACAGGAGCTGGCTGACCAGCGGGCGCATCTCAAGCTGATCGCCAGCGAGAACTTCAGCAGTCTCAGCACGCAGCTGTCGATGGGGAACCTGCTTACGGACAAGTACAGCGAAGGCTTTCCGTTCCACAGGTTCTACGCGGGCTGCGACAATGTAGACGCGATTGAAGCCTACGCCTGTGAAAAGGCCTGCGAGCTGTTCGGCGCCGAGCATGCTTATGTGCAGCCCCACAGCGGAGCCGACGCCAACCTCTGCGCTTACTGGGCCATCCTCAATACTCGCGTCCAGACCCCCGCCATGGAGGAGGTCGGCATCACCAATCCAAGCGAGATGAGCCGGGAACAGTGGAATGAGATTCGCCGCCGGACGGGTAACCAGCGTATCCTCGGCCTCGATTACTATAGCGGCGGACATCTGACCCATGGATACCGTCAGAATGTGTCGGCGCAGATGTTCGATGCCTACAGTTATACCGTAGACAAGGAGACTGGCTTGCTCGACTATGCTGCGATCGAGAAGCAGGCCGAGGAAGTCAAGCCGTTGATCCTGCTCGCCGGCTATAGCGCATATCCCCGATTGGTCGATTTCCATCGTATGGCCGATATCGCCCATAAGGTCGGCGCTGTGTTCATGGTTGACATGGCCCACTTCGCCGGCTTGGTGGCGGGCAAGGTGCTGACCGGAGACTACGACCCGGTGGCTTGGGCCGACGTCGTGACCACCACGACGCACAAGACTCTCCGCGGTCCTCGCGGCGGCATGATCCTTTGTAAAGCTGAGTTCGCCGATTCCGTGGACAAAGGCTGCCCGTTGGTGATCGGAGGTCCGCTTCCTCATGTCATGGCCGCCAAAGCCGTCGCATTGACGGAAGCCTGTTCTCCTTCTTACCATGATTACGCCACCAGGATCGTCCGGAACGCCAGAGCGCTCGCCGCCGCTTGCATTGAAGCGGGAATTCCCGTTGCCACCGGCGGTACCGACAATCATCTGATGCTGTTGGATGTCCGCGGCTTTGGTCTGAATGGCCGGCAGGCGGAAGCCGCCCTTCGCGAGTGCGGTGTCACGCTCAACCGCAACGCCCTTCCGTTCGATCCGAACGGACCGTGGTATACAAGCGGACTTCGCATCGGCACCCCTGCGGTGACGACGCTCGGTATGGGCGAACCTGAAATGAAGGAGATCGCCTCTATTATCGCTTTGGTGTTGCGGAATACACGTCCCGCCAAGATCACCAAGGGGGAGAAGGCTGGACAGCTGAGCAAAGCCAAGCATGTGACTGACAAGGCCGTCGTCGCTGAGGCGACCGATCGGGTAAAGAGCCTGCTGGACAGGTTCCTGCTCTATCCTGAGTTGGATCTGCCGTTCTTGCAGGAATATTTTCCTCTCGACAGCGATAGATAGTGATGGTAGCATGGCAATAGTCGCCCGCAGGTTCCGCGAAAGCTCTGCGGTCGGCGTCTTATGGAGGTACTGATGAGCAAGATTCCCGCTGATTTGCGTTATTCAAAGGATCATGAATGGATCAGGATCGACGGAGACAAGGCCTATGTCGGCATCACCGACCATGCGCAGGACGCTTTGGGGGAAATCGTCTATGTCGAACTGCCGCCGGTGGGCGAGCGGTACGACGCCAATGAGGAGATCGCCAACATAGAATCCGTCAAGGCCGCTTCCGCGATCTACAATCCTGCGGCAGGCACTGTGGCGGAGGTGAATGAAGAACTGGACGGTTCGCCGGAACTGGTCAACGCCGATTGCTATGCGAACTATCTGTATGTACTGTCGGAAATTTCCCAGGCGGATGTCGATGCTCTGTTGGACGCCGGTGCGTACGAGGAGTACCTCAAGACTCTGTGACCGGTAGCTTTTCCAGTCTCTTCTTGTGATATCGGTGATGAAGGACTGTCGCCGCGGCCCGTCCTCATGTTCCGGCCCCTGCCGGAGCGGAGGGCGTCCGGTACCTCTGGCCGGCGGTCCTTTCGTTTGTGCCTGACTGGAGCGTAGTCCGTTTTTCACACGCTCGTCTTGCCTGTCGTCAAGGCGTGCGGTTGCGGCACGATGAGCTTGAACGCCGCGGCAAGGGCTTCGCGCCCATGGGCTTCGCTGCGCCATCATTAAGTTGCGTCCGCTATATGTCCGGCGCAGTCATGAGGGTTTCCGTCATCATACATCATCATCCCCCTGATATGGGAAAGTTGATTTTTCTCATTGCTACGCATTGGCATCTGGGCTACACTGAAACCAATGGCTGTGGAGAAGGTTTTTCCTCTTCCCTCCTGGCGTTCCCCGGCCGAGGTGTTCCTATGCCGGGAGCGCGGGTGCGTTATTGTTTAGGAGGCTTGCGTGTATTCCTATATCCCCCACACGAACGAAGATCGCCAACGTATGTTCAAGGCCATCGGCATTTCGTCTCTGGAAGAATTGTTCGATGACGTCTCTCCTGAGGTCCTGCTCAGCGAATCGATTCCGATTGCGAAATCAAGAAGCGAGGATGAAGTCCTCCGTCAGATTACCGCCATGGCCGCGCGGAATGTCAAGGGAATTCCGTTCCTCGGCTGTGGAAGCTATGACCATATCATTCCTTCGACGGTGAAGGCCCTGACATCGCTCCCTGCGTTCGTTACGGCCTATACGCCATATCAGGCGGAGATTTCCCAAGGTCTGCTCGAGGCTATCTTTGAGTTCCAGACGATCATCTGCGAGCTTACTGACATGGACGTCTCCAACGCCTCCCTGTATGATGGCGCCACGGCCGCGGCGGAGGCCGCCGCGCTGATGGTTTCGAACAAGCGCAAGAGCAATGAGATCCTTGTATCCTCGACCATCCATCCATTCGCCTTGCAGGTGCTGGAGACTTGGGCGAAAGGGACGGACCGCAAAATCGTGTTGCTCCCGGAGAAAAATGGCGTATGCGATTTTTCTTCGTTGAAGGAGGTCCTGGGGCCCCAGGTTGGTGGATTGCTTGTACAAAGTCCAAACCGGTACGGGTTCGTAGAGGACTATACCTCGGTAGCCGATGTAGTGCATGAGCATGGCGGACTGCTTGCGATCAGCTGCGATCCGTTGTCGTTGGGAATGCAGAAGACGCCGGGGGAGTGGGGCGCCGACATCGCGGTGGGCGACACCCAGCCGTTGGGGATTCCCTGCGCGTTCGGCGGGCCTTCCTGCGGATATATGGCGGTCCGAAAGGATTTGATGCGTAAGATACCGGGTAGGATCGTCGGGCAAACCGTCGATTCCGAGGGGGAGCGGGCGTTCGTCCTGACTCTGCAAGCCCGTGAACAACATATCAAACGGGAACGGGCGACCAGCAACATCTGCTCCAATCAGGCGCTTGCGGCGCTGATGACGACTGTCCATGTCTCTACGTTGGGCTGGGCCGGTATCGTGGAAGCGGCCCGCCAGAGCTATGTCAAGGCTCATTATCTCGCATACCACCTGGCTCAACTGCCAGGGGTGCGTCTTGTCTGGGACGCTCCGTTCTGGTGTGAGTTTCCGTTGATCTTCAACGATGCGAAGAAGATGCGTAAGTTCATCCAGGAGCTGCGCAACGAGGGCATCTTCGCAGGTGTCCGTCTTTCCGCGTTGACACGTAAGGACGAAGATGAGCTGATGCTATTGGTCGCGGTGACCGAAAAACGGACCCGTGAAGAATTGGAGCTGTATCTGGCCGCCGCGAGGAGGGTGCTGAAATGAGAGAACCATTGTTACTGGAGCTTTCCCGTCCTGGCCGTGGTGGGTATCAGTTTCCCCAGCTTGATCTGCCTCGTGGTTTTGATACGGTCCTGCCGAACCTGCCTGAGCCGTTGCTCCGTTCCAGCAAACCCCGTCTGCCGGAAGTTTCCGAGCTGGAGGTGGTGCGCCATTTCACACGGCTGTCGACCATGACGTTCGGGGTGGATTACGGTTGCTATCCGCTTGGTTCATGCACGATGAAATACAATCCACGAGTCAGCGAGCAGCTCGCCTCGTTGGAGGACTTTACTTCGATTCATCCGTTGCAGGATGTTTCGACGATTCAGGGATGTCTGTCGCTGATGTACAATTTGCTGGAGGACCTGAGCGCCATTACCGGTATGTCCTGGGGGACGTTGCAGCCTTGCGCCGGCGCCCATGGGGAGTATACCGGTCTGAAGCTGATTCGCGCCTGGTTCGAGCATCGTGGGGAAAAAGGCCGGCAACGGATACTGGTTCCTGAGTCAGCCCATGGTACGAACCCCGCCTCGGCGGCGATGAATGGTTTCACCGTGACGACGATCCCCGCCGACGTCCGTGGTCTTGTCGATATCGATGCTTTGAAGGCCCAGCTCGACGATACCGTCGCCGGTATCATGCTGACCAATCCGAATACCCTTGGTCTGTTCGAGAAGGATATTCTTGAAATCGCCGACCTGGTCCATGCCGCGGGCGGTCTGCTCTATTACGACGGCGCCAACCTCAATGCGGTGATGGGCATGTGTACCCCCGGCGACATGGGGTTCGACGTGGTTCATCTGAACCTCCACAAGACGTTTGGCACGCCTCATGGAGGGGGCGGTCCCGGAGCTGGTCCTGTACTTGTGAATCATGCTCTTGTTCCGTACTTGCCGCGACCCGATATCAAATTGGTTGACAGCGGGTACGTGTTCGACTGGGGTAGCGACTTGTCTATCGGCAAGGTCAGCGGTTTCTGGGGCAATTTCCTGGTGCTGGTCAAGGCTTATACCTACATCCTTCGCATGGGTGCGGAAGGTATCCGGGCGGCGGCCGCCCATGCGGTGCTGAACGCCAACTATCTGCTTTCCCGGCTGAAGGGGACGTTCAAGGTGCCCTACGGCGACCGTTGCAAGCATGAGTTCGTCGTGTCGCTTGAGAAGTTGAAGGAGCGGACCGGAGTATCGGCGCTGGATATCGCCAAGGCTCTGCTCGATTGCGGATATCATCCTCCAACGATGTATTTCCCGTTGATCGTCCACGAGGCTTTGATGTTCGAGCCGACGGAAAGCGAGTCTCCCGAAACGCTTGACGCCTTGGCCGATACGTTGATCGAGCTGGTCCGTATCGCCGCCACCGAGCCTGAGAAGATCAAGTGTTCACCCTGCCATACCGCGGTGCGGCGCATCGATGAGGTGACCGCGGCGAAGAATCCGATTCTTCGTGCCTGACGCATGACAGCCGTAAACTGACTTTCCCTATGGTCGCTGGTCGGAGCGCCTGTGGCCGTTATGCGTCGGCTATCGGTCCTGTAGCCGCCAGTCCGCCAGTCGGTGGTGGTTGGCAGCGGTTGGCAATGGTTGGCCAGTCATCGTTAGCTGTTAGCCGCTAGCTATTTACCGTTAGTTGCTTGCCGCTAGTTGCTAGTTGCTAGTTGCTAGTTGCTAGTTGCTAGTCAGACGGCCATCACGAGGGGGCGGGGCGCTGAGGTTGCGAGTAGGGGATTGAAGACACGTGGGGCGGCAATTTGGCGGCCTTTGCTTGGTATTTCCCTATCTGATGGCGGGGCTGCCGTAAAAAGATGCGTCGTCGCGATCTGGACGGTGGAGTCCTTGTTTGCCGCAGAAACTAGGTACGATATGGGATGTCGGCTTCCCGATGTGATTTGTAAAATTGAAATTAACAAAATCTGAGTTGCAAAGGCCAAAAACTGAGGGTATCCTTTTTATATGAGTACATTATTAATTCAAAACGGGTTGCTCGTGGACACTGAGTGGACCCGCCATGCGGACATTTTGGTCGAGGGATCCAAGATCACTCGTATCGCTCCGACCATCAAAGTCGAGGAACTTCCTCCTGATACTGAAGTTGTTCATGCGGACGGTTTGTGCGTTCTGCCTGGTCTGATCGACGCTCATACCCACTACCATCTGATCAGTCGGGGGACGGTCACCGCCGACAGCTTCGCGGAAGGCAGCAAATGCGCCGCGTTTGGCGGCGTGACCACCGTGATCGACTTCGCCGACCATGAGAAGGACGGTACGTTGGAGGATTCTTCTGACCGACGCATTTCCGCCATGAGCAAGGAAATGGCTGTGGATTTCGCCCTGCATCAGGGTGTCTACCGTTGGAACGATGATATTCCCGCACAGCTGGAAGAGCTGAAAAAAAACGGTATTACGACGATCAAGTTGTTCACTACGTACAAGAACGTCGGCTATATGATCGACCGGGAGGCGGATATCCGCAAGTTGTTCGTCGCTTGTAAGGAACTGCGCATGCAGGTGAGCGTCCACTGTGAAGATGACGCATCGATCCAGAAGATCAACGATTCTTGGAAGGGAGGCTACTCTCCGAAGGACCATGCCGACCTTCGTCCCAGCGAGGTCGAGTACCGTGGAATCATGTTCGTAGGCAAGATCGCCGGTTCTGTCGGTATGCCGCTGTATATCGTGCATCTTTCCTCCAAGAGAGGGTTGGATGCGGTTCGTGAACTCCGTGCCGAAGGTGTTGAGCTGACCGTAGAAACCACCCCCCACTACCTGTTCTTGAACAGAAGCAGGCTGGAAGGGCCTGATGGCGCGCTGTATGTCATGACTCCTCCATTACGGGAAGAGTCCGACAACCTGGCGTTGCAGGAAGCCCTGCTCAATGGGGAAATTCAAGTCGTGGCCACCGATCATTGTTCTTTTACGCGCGACCAGAAACTCTCTTCCGGTGATTGTCGTACCATCTATCCCGGTATTCCCGGTACGGAAGAGTTGCTTCCGTTGATTCATACGTTCATCGCCAGTAGCGGCAAGCTTTCAATCCAGCATGTCGTGAACCTGCTTTCCACAGGTCCGGCGAAAGCTTTCGGTATCTATCCACGCAAAGGTGCGATCCATGTCGGTTCCGACGCCGACCTCGTGTTGTTCTATCCCGATGAAAGTTGGGTCCTTGATGCTCATTCCGTCCATTCCGCCGCGGGATATACGCCGTATGAGGGGATGGAGGTCGCTGGCCGTGTCGTCATGACGTATCTAAGGGGCCGTCTGGTCATGGGCGACCATGTCTACCTTGGTATTCCTGGCGATGGCAGATTCGTTTCTGAAGGGATGCCGGACTCATATATTGAATAGCCGGATATGCCGGATGATGTCCTGACCACCCGCTCTTGTGTCGCCTACGGATAAACTATGGGCGGCCCGTCAGGTTTTTGCAAACAGAACCCAAGGACACGGACCGCCCCCTACGGTTGGAATGAAACCGACCCGAGCGGGCGGTTCGATATCTCCGACGGCTTCCGCTTGTTCCGAAAACATTCTATCGTCGGAACTACCGCTGACATGCGGGCATCGCTCATAGATTTTTGCCGGAGCGCTGAAATCTTCCTGTTCCTATATTCCTATGCTCAGCATGTGTCCCTCCATAGGCTCTATCCATATGATGTCTGATATCCATAAATCACCGTATGAACCGTCCGAAGCTTTGTAAGGATATGACAAGGATTCGGTTATCATCGTGAATATTTTGACTGTCTCCGGGATTTGTCTGAAATTTGATCATTTATACGGAAATTGACCACCGATTGACCCTAGATTGACCCTAGATTGACCCTAGAGTGAGCCTAAAGTGACCCTAGAGTGAGCCTAAAGTGACCCCAGAGCGACCCTTGACGATTGAAGAGGAATTTACGTTTTTATGAATAGGGGTTGTCGGGTAGGCTGGTTTAGCCTGGCAAAAGACTGGCTGCAAGCCTCAGAAGGAGAACGTTCGTATCATGGCCAAGACGTTGTATTTCGGTGGTGAAATCATCACAATGGCGGAGCCTCTGTATGCTGAGGCGCTTCTGATAGACGAAGGACGGATCGTTGCGGTCGGTTCTATCGAGGAATTGGAACGGAAACTCGACCCCGAAGATGAGAAAATCGATCTGAAGGGCAACGTTCTGATGCCGGCTTTCATTGACGCCCACAGCCATATCACCAGTTTTTCCGACACAGTCGGACTCGTGCAGCTGGATGGTGTGTCCTCAATGGAGGAATTGCAGGAACGCATCAGAGCCTTTAGAGAGGAAAGACATATCCCCGCGGGGCGGTGGATCAGTGGATTCGGTTACGATAACAATGAATTGCCCGGCCGGAAACATCCTGATAGGCATGTACTTGACGCCGCCGTGCCGGAAAACCCTATCGTAATCGCGAGCAAGAGCGGACATATGGGGGTAATGAACACATTGGCGCTGGAGACGTTGGGAATCTCAGCATCGACCCCTGACCCTGAAGGAGGACGGATCGGCCGGGACTCCGACGGCAAGACCCCGAACGGATACTTGGAAGAAACAGCCTTCATCGCCCTGTCCTCGAATATGCCGAAAGCCGGCTTGGACCAGCGGATTGATAATCTGGTGGCTGCGCAGGACGTCTATTTCAGCTATGGGATTACGACCGCTCAGGACGGTATTACGAAACGTCCCGACTGGGAGTTGTTGCAAGCCGCCGCGGAAGCGAAAAAGCTGAAGATCGATGTAGTCAGCTACATTGACCAACGGGACAACAGCCGGCTGCTGGCCGATCATCCCGACTATGCCGGAGCCTACAGGAATCGCCTGCGCATCGGTGGATATAAAATATTTCTCGATGGTTCGCCCCAGGGCCGAACGGCATGGATGACGGAACCATATGAAGACTCTGAAGACGGCTACAGAGGATATCCGGTCTACACCGACGCCGAGGTGACCGCCTACCTGTCCCGTGCGTTTGCGGAAGGACGGCAAATACTGGCTCATTGCAATGGAGACGCAGCCGCCGCGCAATTTATTGCCTGCTGCGGAAAAGCGCTGGACGGTCTGACCATGCAGCAGCGCAAGGGCCGGACGAATGACGATATCCTGAAGCAGGTTCAGCCCGTCATGATTCACGCCCAACTGGTACGGCGCGACCAACTTGCGGAACTGGCGAAACTCCATATGGTGGCTTCGATGTTCATCGCCCACGTCTGGTATTGGGGCGATGTCCACAGGAAGAACTTCGGCGACGACCGGGCCATGCATATAAGTCCGGCCCGTACTGCGGTGGATGACGGCGTACTGGTGACGTTCCATCAGGACACCCCGGTGATTCCGCCGGACATGTTGCAGACCGTCTGGTGCGCGGTGAACCGTATTACGAAAGCTGGCGTGCTGTTGGGCGCGGAAGAACGGATCACGCCGTTGGAGGCGCTGAAAGCGGTCACCATCAATGCCGCGAGACAATATCATGAAGAAGATGAGAAGGGGAGCTTTGAAAAAGGCAAACAGGCCGATATGATTGTCCTCGACAGGAACCCGATGACAGTCTTGCCGATGGAAATAAAGAGTATCAAAGTTCTGAGGACAGTCAAATGTGGGGAGGTCGTGTATGATGCGAACAACTAACATGGAGTATAGGGTGCAGGAATTTCCCCTGTGTATGAACGGCGCGGAAGTGCTGTCGGATACCGGTTGGGTTTCAGGCGAAAAAAGTTCTGTTCCATTGAATGATTTTGGAGAGTTGATGTTCGCCGAAAATGAAGCTCCGGATTTGAAACCACATGGAAAAACGGACATGAAAGAACTACGTCCCCGGCATTGGAAATATGGAAAAAATGGTCGGAAGCGGATGGCTTTTGCTCGCGAAGGCCAATCGAAGGCCCTTCTGCGTTCCTTCTTCTGGTAGACGTTCCGATGAGAAACGACTGTATTTTCCTTTGATTGCCACCTGCATTTTTCTTGTTCATGAGCCTTGTGAGGCATGAAAAAAACAGCTACTATGTCATTATCCGGCATAGTGGTTGCCGTTGCCCGGCGGCGGATGAAATCGTCCTGCGCACACATCAGGGCTGGAGGGAAAATGATCAGTGGAATTCTGTTTGACATGGATGGCGTCCTTATCGACTCTGAAGCCTATATCGCCCAAGCCGCTATTCTTTTTTTCGCCGACCATGGTATCAAAGCCAAGACGGAGGATTTCCAGCCGTTCGTCGGTGCAGGAGAAGACCGGTATATCGGCGGTGTAGCCGAGAAATACGGGTTGGTTCTCGACATTGAGGATGCGAAGGACAAGGTCTATCAGAAATATGAGCAACTGGTACTCGGACACGTCGGCGCCATGCCGGGAGTCGTGCGGTTCCTTGGCAACGCCCGCAAGTCCGGCCTGAAAATGGCGGTCGCTTCCAGCGCCGACCGGACGAAGGTCGAGATCAACCTACGGGCTATCGGAGCCGACGCGAACTGGTTCGATGTGGTCCTCTCCGGTAGCCAGGTCAAACGAAAGAAACCATTTCCCGACATCTATCAGTTTGCGGCCCTTTCCCTCAAACTTGCCTGTGAGGATTGCCTCGTTGTTGAAGACGCTGTAAATGGCGTTCAGGCGGCCAAGGCGGCGGGGTGCATGTGTTGCGGCGTGACCGGAACGTTCGACGCCGAAACCCTGGCGCGGACGGGCGCAGATATGGTGGTGTCGAGTCTTGATGCGTTCACGGATTTCTCAACCGCCGGGGAACTGAACGGGCAACTCGACGCCCTGACGCAAATGGAAGATACCGGCACCGTCTATGGCGCGGGGAAGATTCATGCGAAGCCGAATCGCTTCCCGTCTGAAGTCGTCTTGGCGCAAGCACGGGAATCCGCGATGAAGGCCCGGGAGAACGCGTATGCTCCATATTCGATGTTCAAAGTCGGAGCCGCGGTGGTCAGCGCCGCGACCGGCCGCATCTATAGCGGTTGCAATGTCGAGAATTCAAGCTATGGCGCTACGATCTGCGCTGAACGCAACGCCATCCTGAACGCCATAGCTAACGAGGGACGGATCGGCATCGACATGCTGGTAGTCGTATCGGACGACGCTCCCCCCGCTCCCCCCTGCGCCCTGTGCTTACAGGTGCTGGCGGAGTTTTCCCGACCGGAAACCGAGATACATCTGGTGAATCTCGCAGGTGACGATTACCAGTATCGGTTCGACCAGTTGCTTCCGTATCCGTTTATCTTTCCATCGATGCGTTGAGGTCAGACATGCCGACATATTCCCCCGCTGGACGACCCATCATACGGTCGCATACCCGTTTTCTGCGCAACATATCGACTCTTCTCTGTATTCTCTGCTGTCTGTTGGCGACAGGATGCACGACTACCCAGGCCATGGTCTCCGGCGTCGCCGTGGATACCACCCTTAACGTGGAGGAGAAATTCGCGGCGCTAGGATTCCCGGAAGTGACCATCAGTTATCCGACCGTCTATTATGACGGCCCGGAATGGAGGGATCGTCTGACAGAGCTTGTGGAAGGTGCTGAGGACTATATTATCCTCGTGGCGTTTCTCGCCTCCGAATGTGATGAAAACCAGGCCGTATATGACGCCATCTGTCGCAAGGCCGACGAAGGCGTCGACATATGGTTGCTGATAGACGGAACATCTTCCTTCGATATGACCGAATCTCGTTACCACATGAGGACCTTGGGGCGGTTGCGTGAACATGGCGTACACTTGTTTGAATACAACCCCATCTCCATAGACCGTTTGGTCGGAACGGTCAATCTGCTGTACCGGGAACACCGGAAAATTGTCGTGGTCGATGGCGAGACCGCGGTCCTGGGCGGGATGAACATCAACTATATCTCCATGGGAGATTCGACTTCCGCCGCAAAAGGGCAACGGGATATGATGTTCGAGGTCTTTTCCCCCGATCTCAGTTCCCGTCTAGCCGATGATTTCATTACCGTATGGAATACCTTGAGCTGGGAGGAAATCCCGGAGGGGAGGTTCTCCAATGCCAGACCTTCCTCCGCGGCAATCGAAAAACCCCTCGCGGCATGGTATGTGGATCAATCCGGACGCGATCATACAATGTCCTCGTTGTACGGAGCGCTCATCAATTCCGCCGAAACATCCATTGCTCTGCTTCCGTTCCTGCCATATTGCGACAAATTCATGTTGCAGGCCCTGGAAAACGCCGTCGACCGTGGAGTTGAGGTCACTATGATCATGCCGTTCGATTCTCGTCCCAGCAACCGCAAGGCGAGCCAGTACATGGTGAAGGACATTCTGGAGACCGGAGTCGATGTCCGTAGGGAGAATGAATCCGAAGAATTCCTGCCATTGCTCCATGAGAAGCTGATGGTGGTGGACGGCCTGTATACTGTGGTCGGTTCTTCCAATTTCAATTACCGGTCCATGAATCTTTCTTCTGAAGTCGTCATGGTAGTGAAAGATGAGTCGTTCGCGGTTCAGATGTCCGACCATTTTGAAGAACTCAGGGACAATACCAGATCTATTTCAGAGGAAGAGGCTGATTCCTGGCGGAATGTCGGGGCGTTCATCGCTTTCCTCGGCGGTTTTTTCGGAGGTTGATATGATGGACGGACATCCCATATGCAGATCGTTGAGGCGAAGCCTCCCCATGTTTTTCCTTCTATCGTCGCTGGTTCTGACGATCCCGTCCCTCCATGCCGCCGTCTCGACACGGTCCTTCGGATTCGGCCTATCCGCCGCAGGTCAGGCCGGGCTTGTCCATCCACAGGAGACGATGGGAGGTCTGGGCGTCTCCCTGTCCTATGCTCCGTTCAGCCTGGCTTGGCTTGAGCCGTCCTTGCAGTCCGAGGTGACTGCCGGAGTAACGGAAACAGGTTTTTCCTTTCGATCGGTAAGGGTCGGTCTGAACTTCGATATATTCAGGACGCTTCATCACCCGTTCCAGGTCATGACGGCCAATCCCAGCATGTGGTCCATCGCCCTTGCGGCAGGCGCTCAGTTTGAATTCGACCGGATCAACGACGCCCCGAAGTTGTATCTTTCCTGTACTCTGGTCAAGCTGAAGGATAAGGATTTCTGGTATGAATGGTGCGCGCCGTATATGACGCTCGATTTTTCAGACGGCAGGACCGTCGTCGACAGCTGGGGGCTTGTGCTGTTCCGGTTCACGTTCCTGTTCGTATGATGGAGGAGAAAACGATGCGAAAACATATATGCGGTATTGTCTTGCTCCTCTGTCTGTTCGTATTTCCGTTGTTCGCCGTAGATATGGGACTTGCTTCAGTTCCTGTAGACGGCGCACCCTCCGACAGTTCATCATCTTCCAGCGGGGCTATCTCCAATGCGGTGGTCACCGACGATACGGCGGAAACTGTATTTGACCTTGGCGTTACATTCGGCCACGGGGCGTTGTCGTTCAATGCGTTCACTGGTCCAGGATTGTCCATGACCCTTGGATTGACCATGGGGGTGACGCAACGGATGGAGATCGATCTGGTGTCGTTGATAGAACTGGTGCCGCATCCGTTCGGCGATGTGGTCGTAGGGGCGGAGCTGGCTTTCGCCTTGCTCGGGGAGCGGGCTTTCGCCGACAACCGGGCGGGAATCGGAATCAATACCTATCTGTCCGCGGGGTTGCTGTTTTCCGACCATACCCCGGACGGCCGTTATGCGCCGACCTATCTGACATGTTCCATTACGCCCATTGTCGTCGGTTCCCCGTACAGCGGCAAGCGTGAACGGCTGGCCAAGATGGGCGTCGCCTGGAACTTCCAGAACAATTCCGTGAGCATGTACTGGAGTATCGCACTGTACGATCTCTACCTGGTTGGGACGTGGCGGGACTATCGGTAGAAGATTCCTAGCGCTGGTTCATAAAGGTTTGGATCTCCTGTTCCCTTGGCATCGCCACGCTGGTACCTCTTTTTGTAACGGAAAGGTTCGCCACGACGTTGCCGAAGACACATGCATCCCTCAACGAAGCTCCGTTTCCCAGCGCCGCCAGCAGACCGCCGCTGAACGCATCTCCGGCTCCGGTGGTGTCCACGACCTTGACATCGTAGTTCGGGATAACTCGCTGTTCTGTACCGTCGCTAAAAAAGACCCCTCGCTTACCGATGGTGATGATGACGTTTTCGACTCCTTTGCCGTGGAACCAGGAGGCTACCGACCGATAGTCCTCATCGGTGTCGCAAGGCAATCCCGACAGGAAGGTCGCTTCCGTTTCGTTCGGGGTGACTGCGAACAGCAATGGATACAGGGCGGGGGAGAGGTGTGCCGCCGGTGCAGGGTTCAGGATGACTTTGATTCCCTTGTCGGCGGCGATACGGATAATCTTTTCAACTGCCTCCTGATTGAGTTCCAGTTGCAGCAAGAGATGCTCGACCTGTGACAACAAGCCCTCCAAACTGGCGGTGTTCTCGTCCGTATAAGTGTCGCAAGCTCCGGGAACGACAACGATTTCATTCTGGCTCGTCGCTTCTTCCACGGAAATAAGCGCGATGCCGGTTGACGCCTTCTCTGTGACGAATACCCAGGCTCCATCGATATTCGGTTCTTTCTCAAGCAGGTCGGTCGCGATATGGGCGAAGTCATCTCGACCCAGTTTTGTCGAAAACAAAACCTGTGCGCCGGCCCTCGCCGCTGCGATAGCTTGGTTGAACCCTTTTCCGCCGGGACCCATTTTAAAGAAAGACCCCTTCACCGTTTCACCTGGAATGGGCAGCCGAGGTGTGCGCGCCATGAGATCGACCACGAAACTACCCACTACACCGACTTTTCCCATATGTCCTTCTCCTTATCCGCCACGGAACTATTATAGCTTCACCTGTGGTGACCAATGAGGCGATATCGCCTTCATCCCCATTTCAATTCCGAAATACTTTGATCGTATCTACAATCGGGCCCGTATGACCGTACCCGTCCGGCCGTTCCCGCAAACTGGCTAGAAAGCCCCTCGATACCGCCTCACGTAAGATCGTTGGCTATGACAAAACCGGCCCCTTCGTATTATGACCGCTTCCCGATCAATTCCAGCACTGGTTTTCCGTCGATATCCTCCGGCATCGCCAGGCCGAACAACGCCATGATCGTCGGTGCTTCATCGACAAGTCTCGCCTGCGGGACTACCGCCCCTGCGTTCGCATCAGGTCCGCAGAGGATGAACGGTGGGTTCGGTCCCTTTTCCGGCGCATAGCCATGGGTCGATACGGAGAACTTGTAGTTGCCCGGCTTCGGCGTATCGGTGAGCGGCCCTGTCAGCTCTTGTCCGAAGATGACGTGGGTCTGTGCTTCCAGCACGAAGTCGAACGGACCGTCGAGATGGTATATCTCCTTGGCCTCGAACGTATTCATGACTCGTTCGATATATTGTGGATACAGCTCTCGAAGTTCCGTCAGGACACGCCGGGCTTCGTCCATGTCCATGTCCTTGATGTAGACATGTCCGGAAAATGACGCGCTGTGGACGAACATTCTCCAATCTTTGACTGTGCCCTGACCGTCCAGCGTGATCAACCCCCTGTCGACCAACAACCTGTTGATATGGAACACCGTCTCGACATTGATCTGCCCGTGGTCGCCAAGGATAATGAAGTCCGTGTCGTCCTTGATGTCCGCACCTTCCACCGCGTCCATCAGCTCTCCGATGCGTTCATCGATGAAATCGATCGCATGCAGGACGTGTTCCGTTTCGGCCCCGCATCTATGGCGCTGATGGTCAAGGTAGGAGAAATGGACGAACAGGAGATTCGGCCTGTGTTCGCTGATGATGTCGCAGGCGCATGCCGAAGCGAACAGGTCGAATTCAGGTGTCTTCAGCCAGTTCAGCATATGCTTGTGTTTCTCGAAAATTGGTTCCGCCGCCTGGGAATTCGCTCCGCGGAATACTTCGGTAGGATCGTCCGCTTGTTTCGGTGCCCAGATTTCCGCGATCAGATAATCGGCGGCGCCCGCTCCCTGTACTGGAAAAACGACGCTACCGGTACTTAGTCCGGCGGCTTTCGCAACGTCGACCATCGTCGGCCGTCTGATATCCTTGGCATACCAGAACCACTGGGCGTATGAAGACTTCAGGTCGAAAAGGTCATTGTGATAGATGCCGTGCTTGTCGGGATAGCAACCGGTCATGATCGATGTATGGCACGGGTAGGTGTAGGTGGGGTAGATGCAATGCGCTCCGTCTATCCTCGCGCTATGTTCAAGTAGCTTCTTCATGTTGGGACGTTTGGCGAATTCGGCGATATCTGTGGCAATCATCGCATCCACTGATACGACGATCACATGCTTTGATGTGGTGGTCATTGTTTCTGGTCTCCTTTGTGGATCAGTTGATTCAAGGGGATGCCGTCGGCCGATGGCATTTCGATTCCGCAGAGCGCGAGTATCGTCGGCGCAGCGTCGACAAGTCTCGCTTCGGAAAGAATCATTCCCCTGTTCGCTAATGGGCCGCAGATCAAGAACGGTGGTTTTGGACCTCGTTCAGGGCTATGCCCATGGGTGGCCTGTGCCGTTTTGTAGTCCCCTTGAAGAACCGGAGAGACGACATTTCCCGTACATTCTTTGCCGAAGGCGATTCCCTGAGGCCCCTCCACCATGAAGCTGAACGGTCCGGTGATATGGTATGTAGCGTCGCATTCAAAGGTGTTCAGTATCCGGTCGAGATAACCCGGGTACTGATTCGCTATTTCCTGCAATACCCGTCGGGCTTCAGATTCAGGAATATCCTTGCAGTATATCTGTGCAGAGAAGGCGCAGCTATGGGAGAATATTCGCCAGTCCGTGACCAGTCCCTCGTCGTCCAGGGTGATATATCCCCGTTTCGCCAGCTCGACATTGAGGTTGAACACCGCCTTCGTATTAATCTGCCCATGGTCCGCCATGAGGACGAAGGTCGTGTCCTCAAGGACGCCCGCCTGTTCGCAGGCATCACGGAGCGCGGCGAGCTTCAGTCCGATTTTTCTGAGTGACTGTTCATGCCGTTCCGTCTCATATCCCTGCTTGTGCCTGACGCTGTCGATCAGGGCATAATACGTACACAGAAGGTCCGGCTTGAAGGTCCTGATGATATCGCAGGTGCATTCCAGCGAAAACTGGTCAAGGTCTTCCGTCCTGTGTCCTTCGATCAAATGCTTGTGCCTGTGGTATATTTCTTTCACTGCAGGGGAGTTGACTGAGTCTTCATCTTCGGCTTCCGGCGTCCATATCTTCGATACAAGATAGTCTACGTCTGGATTGCCCGATGTAGACGGCCATGCGACGCTGGCCGTGGTCAATCCCCGTCGCTTCGCATAGGTAAAGATTGAAGGGGTCTTGGTGTAGTTGGAATACCAGTACCAGTCGGGATGGGCCTCTGCCGGACGAAACTGTTCGTTGTGGTATACACCGTGACGTCCAGGGTAGCAACCGGTGAGCATCGTGACATGGCAAGGGTAGGTCAGCGCTGGAAGCACGCAGAGCATTTCATTGACTTGCGCCGTATGGCGAAAGAAATCCTGGCATTCCGGCATAGCCTTCAAGACCTTGAGGTCGCTTGTGATCATGGCGTCGATGGAGATGACGACTATTTTCTGTTTGTTCATGCTATATCCTTCTATTGACACATCGGCAGGATTCTGCCATCGCATGACGGCATCTCCAATCCGAGCAAATTCATGATCGTGGGGGCTTCATCGACCAGATTAGCCTGTGGAATCATGATACCGGTGGATCGAGGTGAGCAAATGACGAACGGCGGCTTTGGACCCCGTTCCGGCGCATGTCCATGGCTTGCGTCCGAGAAACTTCCCGGCGTGATTTCTGTAATGGCCGCCGTCGCCGATACGTTGCCGTTCAGGTATGTGCCTTCCATTGCTTCGACGGCGAAAGAAAACGGCCCTGTACAGTCGTATAGCTTCTCGAGTTCAAACTGAGTGAAAATTCTGTCGATAGTTCCTGGGAAATCGGTCTTGATTTCTGACAGTACCCTTTTTACTTCATTCAAGGGGATATCCTGGACATAGACAAATGCCGACAGGGCTCCTGTATGACAATAGATACGCCAGCTGTCGATGAGCCCCCTGTCATCTACGGTGATATAACCCGAATCCTTCAATACTCGATTGATATTGAAGACTCTACGACAATCAAGTTGTCCATGATCCGATAGAATGACGACATCAGTGTCTTGGCGATGTCCTGTCGAACGTACCGCATCTAGAATTTCTCCGATCTGTTGGTCAAGGAAGTTCAATGCGTCCAGATTTTTTTCAGTTGCGACTCCTCGGTTGTGTCTGCTACAGTCCAAGGCCGCCAAATGAAGGAACATCAAGTCCGGGAAATCGGTATTGATGATATCCACTGCGCATGCGGTTGAGAAAGCGTCCAAGTCTCTCCCTGCATAGGTATGAAGCAAATGCCTATGTCGTTGAAAAAAGGGTTGGGCCGATAGAGAGACGTTTTTTTGATATGCATCTTCCTGTTCCTGTCGTTCTTTTGGCGGCCAGATTTCTGGAATCAGAAAATCGATGGGAGCGCCCATCATTGTCGGCCAGGAGATACTCGCCGTTCGCAATCCGTTTTCATGGGCTATCCTGGGCATTGTGGGAACGTGGATATTGCGTTCTTCAAGATTCCAGGCGACGGTTTTGGCCTCCGGAGCGAAGACTTCATTGTGTATAATGCCGTGTTTCGCTGGCACACAGCCGGTCATGATGGTAGCATGACACGGGTAGGTGAGCGTCGGGAACGTGCAAAGCACCTCATCAACTTGGGAATACCGGGAGAATAGCTCTTTGCATCGAGATAATGTCTTGAGTACCGCCAGATCCGTGGTAATCATCGCATCAAGCGAAATGACGATGACATGACGTTTTGCTTGTTCCTTAGTCATAGTTCGTCAGGTCTGAGGAGCTGCATGAGCCGGTCGGTAAGACGTTGTTCTTCTTCTGCATTGCAGTCTGGAACAACCTTCGCCGCTTCATGGAGGAAGTGTTCAAAGCCTCTGCCTGCCTTTTTCCCCTGCAAGGTATGCATATCATAGGCATAGTCTGGGATGTCAATCGGCTTGTTCATGCAGTTTTCACGTTTTATGATATCGGAATAGAGACAGCTGACCCGATCCTTCTCCTGTTTGCAGAGAAATCGTATCGCATGAACCATCAGAATACGACGGTCTCCTGAGCTTTCTTCGTCAGAAAGGAGACATATTGTATCGTACAAGGACTTTACCACTGTGTTGGCCATCCAGTTCCCACTTCCTATGTCTTCTACGCTGATAACAAGAAGACGATGCCAGACATGGTGTTCCAGCTCTTCACTTGTGACCATCAGTTCACAAGCGACTTGAATCGCGGTATCGAAATCTCCTCGACGAATGGATTTCTGCAATGCACTGACCAATATATCCAATGGATAGCCATGGAGGCTTTTTTCTGTGAAAACATCGATTGATAGCATGAATGGTCCTTTTGGGAGAATACCGGGACGTCGATCAGAAACGGCGTCCCGGGATTCAGAGGTTTTGTTTATTTCAGTGTCGAGATGACGGAGGCGATAGCCGCCTTCGGATCTTCCTTGTTATCAAGAACTCTCTTCATCATGGACGTGATTTCATTATCCACGGTAGAAGACGTATACGTATCCGCGATGAATACCGGCTGGAAGTAGAGGAAATCCTTTTGGGCGGTCGCCGCCTTGAGCGCATCGTTCTTACCGCTTTCCGTATAAGCCTTGTATTCAGCATCAGAGAGGACGCTTTCCCTGACCGTCATGTAGCTGGTTCCAAGAGTAATCGCCTTGCTTGCCTCGGTCGACGTGATGAACTTGATGAACTCATACGCTGCGTATTGTACGTCGGGGGAAGCCTTGGGATTCAGAGCGCAGATAACATGGTCATAGGACAACGTGAACCTGTTGTTGAGATCCTTTTGCGGGATGGGAACGGCGCTCCATGTAAATTCCGGATTCTTCATGTTGATGTACTGACTTTCGACCGTACCGCCGATATACATCTGTATCGTTCCCCTTGCGAACGGGCCGGAGAAGAAGCCATCCTCGCCGACGGTCCTCCAGATTCCTTTCCAAACATTCTCGGCGTACATATCCAGACCTTCCAGCGCAGCGTCGGATTGAGCGAACAGCAGGTTCCCTTCCTTGTCCGTATACTCCCCGCCATATTGTTTCACAAGGTTTTCAAACAAATACTGGACGTTGTCGTAGCCGAAGGCTCCTTTGCCGGTGATATCATGGATTTTCTGTCCGAGTACTTCCATGTCCTCCCAAGTTTTTGGCGGGATGAGCCCATGCTCCTGGAAGAAATCGGCGTTGTAATACAGGACGTCGGCATTCTTCGCAAAAGGTAGTGAATAGATACCTGGAACGGAATATGCTTCAGATTCTTCGCGGAAGACTTTGAAAAAGTCGTCATAATCTTTCATTCCGACGGTAGGATCCTCAATATATGGTTTTAGGTCGATGACATAATCGGCCATGATGAAATCCTGCACATACGGCGGTTTCGAGGCAGTGACCGCAGGAGCGTTGCCGGCTTTGATTGCGCCAATTACTTTAGAATACAGCTGGGGACCTGAACCCTGTGCGACCGGTGTGACAGTGATGCCTTTTTCCTTGCCGACAGTTTCGTTGAACTGTGTGACAAGACCTTCAAGTACAGGTACCTGTGTGCCGGAAAAACTGTGCCAGAATTCAATCGTGACAGGTTTGTCGATGGTGGTGTGAAGCGAGCCCGTGTTTTTCGTGGAACCTGCTTCACTTGAGCCTCCGGCGAATACCATGGTACCAACCAGAAGCAATGCGCCTACCGTAAGAGCGAATTTCTTCATGTTCGTTCTCTCCTTCGTGCGATGATATATATTTGGCTACGCGAATCGCGTCGTCAAAGTCTTACTAGCCCTTCACGCCGCCACTGGCGACACCTTTGATGATCTGTTTTCTGAATACCAGATAGAGTGCTATGATCGGAAGCACTATGACTGTAGCGCCCGCCATCTGCAAGTTGATTCTGGATGACGCCCCGGTGTTGAATTGCATCAAGCCAATTGTCAGTACCCGGTGTGAATCGTAGTTCGTGACCATCAAAGGCCAGAGAAAGTTATTCCAGGAACCGATGAACGTCAGGATGCCGATCGTCGACAATGTTGAGACGCAGTTCGGTAGCAATATCCGCCAGAGGAATTTTCGTTCCGTACAACCGTCGACCTTTGCGGCTTTGACCAATGCCGTCGGGAACTGCATGAACGTTTCCCTGAGCATATAGATGTACATTCCACTTGCAATGCCTGGCAGGATGATTCCGAGGAACGTGTCCATCAGTCCCATTCTGGCGATCGTGACATAGTTCTGGATGATCAGGATTTCTTCAGGAATCATCATTGTCGCGATGAAGAACGTGAGGACCACCTTGCTCCCTTTGAAGGGATGGAGCGACAGCGCATAGGCTGCGAAGATAGTGAGCAGGAGCGTCAGTACAGTCGCTGAGATGGAGACGATGAACGTATTGAGAAAATACCTGCCGAAGGGCGCCGCAGCGAATACTTCGGGAAAATTTGAAGGATACCAGCCGTCATGGGGAATCCATGTCGGAGGGGATGCCACCGATTCAGGCCCCGTCTTGAACGATGTGAGTATCATCCATGAAAAGGGAAACAGCATGATGACCGCGCCGAATATGAGAAGAATGAGCCCGAATACGTTTCCAACCTGTTTAAGTGTTTTTTTGGTGGATATGATTTTCATCATCTTCTCCTCAATAGTAAGTGAGTTTTTTCGCCACACGCTTTTGGACCAGGGTGATGACCAGTATCAGTATGAACATGATCACCGCCGCGGCAGCGGCATAGTTCACTTGGTTTCTGACGTAGAACATGTTGTAAATGTAGTAGGAGACCGTCATACCGCTGTCCGCCGGACCAGTGTTGCCATTGAACAGCGAGAATACTTCATTGTATATCTTGAGGACGTAGATGGCCGAGACGATCAACAGCATCCAGAACGTGGGGGAAAGCAACGGCAGCGTGATTTTCCAGAAAATCCGTCGAGGTGGCGCTCCATCGATTTTCGCTACACGGTAGACCTGCGGATCTATGCGTTTCAGCCCTACCAGCAGTACTATGATTTTGAAGGCTAGGCCGGACCAGACATAGAAGATGATGATGCTCCAGATGACGACTTTCGGATCGGAAAGCCATTTGACAGGACTTGCGCCAAACCAGCTCAGCACGTAGTTGATGTATCCGTATTCTCCATGGAACATGGCCCTGAATACGACACCTATCGCGATAGTGCTGGTTACATACGGCAAAAAGTAAATGGTCTGAAAAAGACCGTAGGTTTTAGTTCTCTTATCGATCAGCAGGGCGATACCTAGGGACAGGATCATCGCGATTGGCATGCCGATACCGAAGATCATCAATGTATTCTTCATGGCGTCCATAAACTTCGGGTCTGTCAGTACATGTTGGAACGCCTTAAGTCCGAAACCGCTGCCGGTTTCCGTCAGATAGTTGTATTTCGTATAGAAGGCCATGCGGAAGGCTTTGACTAATGGATATACGACGAACAGCAGTTTGACTAGGAACGCGGGGAATACATACAGCCATCCCTTCGCTTCATAGGCCAGTGTACGCCTGTTCAACATGGGTTTTATCTGCTTGTCCGTCATGTCAGTCGATCCTTCTGAGCTGTTCTCCGCTCGTCTTGTCGAATACATAGACCATCCTGTTGCGGATTCCAAGTCCGATGCGCATGCCTTTCTGGAGATGCCGCATGCTGTCTGTGACGGCCTGGATGGGGCGTCCGTTCAGCATGAACGTAATTATCTGGTCTCTGCCATGTATTCCTACGTCATTGATAGTCGCGATGATGTCATTACCATCTATGAACCATTCCGCCCGAAGGCCGAGATTATATTCTCCATCCCCGATTGAGTCGATTTCATATGGCTTCTGATCCTCGAATAGAATGCTGTTGTTCCGGATTATCACGGGAACGATGTTGATCGGGGGATTTCCTAGGAAGGAGGCTACGAACAAGGTTTTTGGCTTGACGTACATCTCCTGGGGCGGACACTGCTGGAGGAATCGTCCATCTTTCATGAGGACAATTTCATCGGTGATGTTCAACGCCTCTTCCTGATCATGGGTGACGAAAATCGTCGTTACGCCGGTTTCCTGCTGAATGCGACGTATCTCTTCCCTCATTTCAATCCGAAGCCTGGCGTCGAGATTCGACAGCGGTTCGTCCAGCAGTAGGACCTTCGGTTTCTTGACCAAGGCTCTGGCTATCGCGACCCTCTGCTGCTGTCCACCGGACAGTTGTGATGGTCTTCTTTCCACCAAGGTATCGACGCGGGTGAGCTTTGCCATTTCCAGAGCCCGTTCCTTCGCTTCCTTTTTGGGAACCTTGAGATTCTCCAACGGGAACATGATATTCTGCAATACGCTCATATGGGGGTAGAGGGCGTAGTTCTGGAATACCAGGCCAATGCCTCGTTCCTCCGGCTCAAGTTCCGTAACGTCTTCATCATCAAAGAAAATTTTTCCGGAGGTAGGTTTCTCCAACCCGCTTATCAAATATAGTGTCGTCGATTTTCCACAACCAGAGGGGCCGAGAAGACCTGTGAGCATACCGTCCTTGATTTCAATCGTGACGTCATCGACCGCCTTCGCTGTTCCAAAATGCTTGGAAACGTGTTGCAGGAGAACTTTCATGTTCTACCCCCTTTGGAAAAATATTCAATCAGTTTCTTGAGCTGACAATTCTACAAGTTCCTGCACGGCTACACCATAGAGCCCTGGTGCGGTCATTATGGGAGAGACGCAGATGCTTCCGGTCGCACAGATTGCCAGGTCGGTATCAAACGCTTCATTTCGAAGCGCCTCCCGTCCGTTTGCCATGACACCTGAATCATCAGGGAGGGCAGGATTCCTGTGGACGAGCTTCAGCTTGGAGCCTGGCCGCCATGTTTTTCCGTCGCTGCCGTGAGGAACATTGATATTCAAGTAGAACTTCGGTGTGAGCATGGTATGGAACACTTCGAGATGCCGCAGGAGAAAATGAGCCGCCTGCTGAAAGTCCATCTCGTCTCCGTCTTGGGATTTCTCCACTGAAAGCGCTATAGCCTTGTAGCCCCATGTCGCGGCTTCTGATGCGGCGCCGCAGGTTCCGCTATAGAGTATGTCGATGGAGAGATTGAAGCCTGCGTTGATTCCTGAGACTACAAGGTTGGGTTCCACGGGAAGTCGTTTCATTCCCAACGCCTGCATGACGCAGTCGGCGGGTTGCCCGTCGAAGGAATATCGACGGGCAACGATTTCTTGCAATGATTTTCCTCTGGTATCGGATAATGAGTGGCTTGTCGAGCTTTTCTGGGAATTCGGCGCACAAACCCATACTTCATGGCCTGCCGTGGTCAATACGTTATCAAGGATGCGTATCCCCTTGGCGTTGAAGCCATCATCGTTGGTAAGGAATATCTTCATTTCTGCGCCTCGTTGTATGTTGCGGAATAATCCTGAAGGGTCTGTACGCATGTGTATGGATGCATATCCTCCGGTTCCATCGCTCGGCCTATGATTCGGACGACCTTGATTCCCGCTTTATGAGCTGCATCCGTCGCATATCGTGCATCATCAAATAGAATACAGTCCGAAGGTGTCATCCCGAAGTATCCCGAGACCAGATCGTATATCCTGCTGTCTGATTTTGGATGTCCAATCAGTTTTGTAGAGAACCAAGCGTCCATTGGGAGCTGGTCGCCGAAACGAAAACGGATGATGTCGACCAAAGCAGGACTATTTGCAGTCAACAAACAGGTAAAATAGCCAGCCCGTCTCATTTTCCTGACGCAATCTGCCGCACCGGTCTTGAGTGTCACCTTTGTACTGTAATCCTGTGCCGCGTATTCGCTGAGCATCGCGAATAGCTCGTTTTCTGACCATTTCAGTTGATAATGGTTCTGGAGATGTACAATCAGCTTGGTACAACCCAGGTTGTAGAAAATGGAACGAAGATCTTCTTTCGGAATAATTCCCATCGAATGCAATAAGCGTTCCGGGGCTTCCGCCCATGCGAAATCCGAGCTGATAAGGGTTTCGTCCATATCGAATATCGCAATTCCTCGTTGCATGCATTCCCCTTTTCTTCAATCCAAGCGTCTACGAAACTGATACACACTGGTATAAAATATTTTCTTTTTAAAACTTTTTTTGTTTTATAAACATTTTATAAGGGTGAATATGGCATCTGTCAATCAAAAAATGTAATTTTAACAAAAATCTAAAATTTTACATAATATTTTTGAATTGAAGTTCGATTCTGTCGAAAATAAGGTCTTCTTGGAGATGTATATTTTGGGAGCGTGGAGGCGGTATGTGGAATATCAGCTAGGACGGTGAATCAGACAAGTATGAGCCTGATGCTTTTTTCTTCTAGGAACTTCCGCCAGTCCTCAGAAAGCGCTGAGTCGGAGATCAGAATGTCTATGTCCTTGAAATCGCTGAAAAAGCACTGGGTCACACGTCCGAATTTCGATGAATCGGCGAGGACGATTCGTTGTATTGAATTGGAGATGAATGATTTCTTGAGGTTCATTTCATACTCCTGGACGCACATGAAGCCCATCTGCTTTTCAATAGCGTTCGGGACGATGAACGCCTTTGTCGCCCTGATATTTGAAACCATCGCCAATGTCTCCGGACTTTCGAAAGATTCAGTATCTGAATGGAATACACCGCCGCCAAGCAGTATCTTGCCAAGGTTCTTTTTTTTCGCTTCAGCGAATGAGTTGAAGGCGAAGCAGGCCAGCGTAATGTCCATGTCTTGCTTCAAATGTCTAATCAGTTGGATTGAGGTCGTGCCGGTATCGATGAACAGGATGTCTTCCGGTTGGACCAGTGCTGCGGCGGCCTGTCCAATCCGTGTTTTTTCCTCGCTCATAACCGTCGTGCATTTTTCTATGTTGTAGGAAAGTTCTTCATCGTCCTCCGTCGGAGGGTTGTAGATTGCCGCGCCATGGATGATCGTGATGATTCCGCTGTCCTGGAGGGTCCGGAGATCCCGTCTGACTGTCATTTCCGTGACATCAAGAATACTCGCCAGCTGTTTGATAGATGCGCCGTTCTGTTTCTTGAGCAGCATGATGATATTGTCCAGCCGAACCTGCAGTTTGTTGGATGCCATGTATTTTTCTCCGGAATTTGTGATTATACTACTGTATATCCAGAAATTTTCTTTTGTCCACAATTTTTTTTCTTATTCTAACATTTTACATCATGGACTGGATATTTTCTACACAAAAAAATTCCCTGCGTGGCCCCTGACCTCTAACGGACCACAACCGGGAATTTCATTGAAAACACTGTTGGTCTTTAGTCTTGCGCTAGCATTCCAGATTCATGATCTTGTCGACCCTGCGCTGGTGTCTGCCGCCGGCGAACTCGGTATCAATGAAGGCGTCGACCATCGCCAATACAGGCTCTGGATAATCGATACGGCCACCGAAGGCGATGAAGTTCGCGTTGTTGTGTTCCTTGGCCATTGTGGCGGCGAAGATGTTCTGGGGGAGGGCGCAGCGGATGCCATGGATTTTGTTTGCGCTGATGGATATGCCGATGCCGGTGCCGCAGCAGAGGATGCCGAAGTCATAACCGCCGCGGAGGTACTTGTCACAAGCGAGTTTCGCCATGTCGGGATAGTCGACGGAATCCTCCGTGGCGACTCCGAGGTAATCGACGTCGATCCCCCTCTGTTTGAGATGGTCGACGATCCGCTGTGTCAGGGCTACCGCCCCATGGTCGTTCGCTACTACCACTTTCATCTATCACCTGCCTTTGGGCCCTGTCGGGGCCCTGATGTCCTATTGTCCGAAATCCGGGATTCGATGTACTCCATCCTTATGATTTCTGGTGGCCGTACTAGCTTTATTCCTGTAAACAATATTAAATATAGCACTAGGTAGCCATCGTCGGCTATGATATCATATATCTGCCTTGATTTGTAGGGAAAAGAGGAGTTGAACATCAATGGGGGAAGTATATATCACAGGACACCGGAATCCTGATATGGATTCGGTCTGTTCAGCATGGTGCTATGCGCGTCTGAAGAACGCCGTTGATCCTTCCAATACCTATCTGCCGGTCCGGTGCGGCCACATGAACGAGAATACGAAGGCGCAGTTCGCCCAGCTTGGAATCGTTCCTCCTCCATTCATGAAGGACGTCCGTCCCCGTGTCTCCTCCGTCGTCAGCCACGCCACGTGGGAGATGGCTCCCGACGATCCCGTATATGAGCTGGTGACGCTGTACAGCCAACATCGTCCATCCGTAGTACCGATCGTGGAACATGGCGTCTATCAGGGGTTGCTGTCGGTCGACGACATCAACGGCTATTTCCTCAAGGAGAATGCGGAGAATCGACCGGTATACCATTTCCTTGTGGAGAATTTTCCCAAGGTCCTTCGAGGGCGGTTTCTCAAACGGGGGCTTGCTGATGACTTCACCGCCGCTCTGATGGTCGGTGCCATGCCGTTTCCCGTGTTCAAGGAGCATATTGAAGGGTTGGGGGAGAATAAGCCTTTGCTGGTGGTCGGAAATCGCAAGGATCATATCAAATTTGCCGTTGAGAATCAGTTCCCCGCTATCATTCTGACTGGTTTGAAGCCCGGCGCCATGCCGGAGGTGGATTTTTCTCAATTCCATGGCACGGTGTTCATGAGCGAAGAAGATACCGCTGAGACGCTCCGGCTGCTGCGCATGACGCTTCCCCTCCGGCATCTGTTGGGCGCCGTTCCTCCTCAGGTTCAGCTGGACATGTTGTTCGACGATGCGAAGCGTCTGCTCGCGGATTCTGAGTTCCGTGGCCTGCCGGTCTATGAAGGTGAGAAATGGGTTGGCTTCGTTACTAGGCGTTGTTTTCTGGAACGTCCCAGAACCAAAGTGATCATGGTCGACCACAACGAACTTGCCCAGAGCATTCCCGGTCTTGAGGATGCCGATATCGTGGAGATCATCGACCACCACCGGTTGGGGACGGTGAAGACCCGCGACCCAATATTCATAGCCAGCGAGCCGTTGGGGTCGACCTGCACGATTGTCTACCATCTGTATCAGCGCTGGCAGGTTCCTGTCGATGAACAGACCGCCCGCCTGCTGCTGTCAGGAATTCTCAGCGACACGGTGATTCTCAAAAGTCCGACGACGACGTTTGATGATTGCACCGTGGCGCAGGAATTATGTGAACTGGCGGGTATCCCCGACCTGCAAGCCTTTGGCGAGGAGCTGTTCCGAGCTGGAGCGTCGTTGTGCGATCAGGATCCCCGCAAGCTGATTGAATGCGATTTCAAGCAATACAAGGAATTCGGGGTGAAATTCGGAATCGGCCAGTGCGAGGTCACTACGCTCGCCGACGTTGACGAGGTCAAGGAGGTGTTCATCAAGACGCTTCAGGAGATTTGTGTCTCGTATGCGTTGGATTGGGCGTTGTTCCTGATTACCGATGTGGTGAAGGAGGGGAGCGTTCTGTTATGCACCCCATATCCGCGTAGCGAGGGCAAGCTAGCCTATACCTGCGAATCCGACGGCAAATATCTGTTGCCGGGAGTTCTGTCGAGGAAGAAGCAGTTGTTGCCGGAGATTCTGCGGGTATTGGAGGAATAGCGTCCTCGGGGCGGGCAGGCATGGGGCCGGCAGACGCGCCTCGCGACCAAATTCTACCTTTAAGGTACATGGCTTTCTTGTACGTCCCGCTTTTACAATGAAACTACATATGTCCCTTCCACAGGGATGAGGAGGAAGCCCATGAAAAACACTAAGAAAATGTATGTTGGCCTTGCGTTGATTCTCGCCGTCGGGTTCGTCTGCACGTCCTGTGCGTCTGTATTCGACAAGGTCGTCGACAGCCAGACATCGAAGCTTGAGAACCGTCTGTACAATACCGTCGACAGTTCAATCGACAATGCGATGAATTCCGCCGAACAACGTCTGATGAAATCATTGATGCCGAAAGTCGAAGAAAAGGCGAATGCCACCGCCGGCTGGTTGGATGCCAATATCAAGGTTTATGAAAACGAAATAGTGATTCCTTCCTGGCTCAAGGATATTCCCAAGCCCACGATGGGCAATCCTGTCGGAACCATCGAGATGCCGTCTTTTGTGACTTTCGCAATTGATGGGGCCAAGAAGGGCGATGCGTCGTCCTATGCGAATAAACTGAAATCGGCGGGATTCATCGATATGGACTATGACCGGCTTGCCAAGGAATCCGGTGGATCGGAGTTGGAATATGGTTTCTACGGTGTCCGAGAGGGCGGCGCCGTGGTGGTCGGCTACGACAATGGTGAAATTGCGATAGCCTTCTATCAGAATGCCGAGATGGCGTCTGTACCGCAGTTATAGGAAATCCGTATACAGATTCTATAGGAACATCGGCAATGATATACCGGGACTCGCATGACCGGTACAGGAAAACGACAAGGCCGACACCTTCGTGGCGTCGGCCTTGTCGTCATGGTTGTCCATCAAAATCTTCAAAATCAACAATACCGACGATATTGGATTGGCAATGGCTTTCCACAGATTATCGTATGGTCATTCGTCCAGAGTAAATATGTTCAACTTCAAGATAGACGTATTTGCCTCCGCTCATCTTGTCCAACCAACGTATATCGTCCTTGTCATCGACATATTCGACCAGCGTTCTGGGGCCGTCAAGTCTGAGAAGTCCGTTGTCCAGAACTAGGTTCACATACAATGCGTCTTCTCTCTTGCGAAGGTTGTCGAACGTGGTCTTATCAAGCTTTTCAGTGATATACAGCACTTGGTTTCTCCCGGGAAGTGACTTGAGGTCATAGAAGGCTATGGCGGGAGAACCGTCCTTGTTCACCGTTACCAGAGCCGAACCTCCCCAGTTCGACCCATCCTGTAGCGCCTTCTGCAAGGTCGCGGGAACAAGGTTCGCCGGAATGCTCGTCGTTTTGAAGCTGTCCAGTGTCGCGTAATGGTCGATCAGGTCGTCGGCGTCGATGCCGTTTGCGAACAAAAGGCCGGAACATCCTGCCAGTAAAACGATTAATAGCACGATACAATGTTTTTTCATGAATTTACTCCTCGTGATGCGGTCTCCTGTCCTTTCTGATGGGACGACCCTCACCCTCTTATGTATCAAATATCGTGAACGTAGCATAAAACGGCAAGTGTCAGCCTCTTGTGGAAATTGTGTTCACTCGGCGGGGGCCAACCCACGGCCAACCCACGGCCAACCCACGGGCAACCCACGGACGACCTAAGAACGACCTAAGAACGACCTAAGGACGACCTAAGGACGACCTAAGAACGACCTAAGAACAACCTAAGAACAACCTAAGAACAACCTAAGAACAACCGGAGAACAACCGGAACTGATGGATGGCGGCGGCTACCGGTGTTTGTCAAAAGAGGGGGCGGGCGAATGGATGCGAAGGTCTCCCCTCAAATGGGGGATAATCAACCGGATGGTGAGGTAGTGTAAATACTTTTGTGGACATTTGAACCTTGGCAGCACAATACTCAGCGATTGTAATGCTGCTGGTGAGGCTGACAGCCTGCTTTGTCCAACAGGAATAGAATAATACCCCCTGAAGGCAG